>NZ_JASLDS010000046.1 GCF_030151385.1 Soonwooa sp. | reverse complement strand
TTCCAAGAATATTGACTATTTTTGTGTTTTATCAATATTATTTAAAATTTAAAAAAATAGAAATAAAATGTCAGTATTAGTAAACAAGGATTCTAAAGTAATCGTACAAGGTTTTACAGGTAACGAAGGAACTTTCCACGCGGGTCAAATGATCGAATACGGAACTAACGTTGTAGGTGGTGTTACACCAGGAAAAGGTGGAACTGAGCACTTAGGAAAGCCAGTATTCAACACTGTTGCAGATGCTGTTGCAAAAGCAGGAGCTAACGTGAGTATCATTTTTGTACCACCAGCATTCGCTGCTGATGCGATTATGGAAGCTGCTGATGCAGGTATCAAAGTTATCGTTTGTATTACAGAAGGTATCCCTGTAGAAGACATGGTAAAAGTTAAGAGCTATATCCAAGACAGAGATTGTAGATTAATTGGTCCTAACTGCCCAGGTATCATTACTTCTGATGAAGCTAAAATTGGTATTATGCCAGGTTTCGTTTTCAAAAAAGGTAAAGTGGGTATCGTTTCAAAATCAGGTACTTTAACTTATGAAGCAGCTGACCAAGTTGTAAAAGCTGGTTACGGTGTTTCTACAGCAATCGGAATTGGTGGTGACCCAATTATTGGTACTACGACAAAAGAAGCTTTGGAATTGTTCATCAACGATCCAGAAACTGAAGCTGTTGTTATGATTGGTGAGATTGGTGGTTCTCTAGAAGCTGAAGCTGCAAGATGGTACAGAGATAGTGGTTCTAAAAAACCAGTTGTTGGTTTCATCGCTGGTCAAACTGCACCTAAAGGTAGAACAATGGGACACGCTGGTGCTATCGTTGGTGGAGCAGAAGATACTGCACAAGCTAAAATGGCGATCATGAGCGAATGTGGAATCAACGTTGTTGACTCTCCAGCAGAAATTGGTGCTACTGTAGCTAAGGTTTTAGGATAAAATATTAGAAAAAACTAAACACTTTCAGATGAAAAAAATATTAATAGGAACGGCTTTTTCATTGGCAGCAATGATGCAAGCGCAGATTGACTTTAGTGCAACAAGATTTGGTATAACAGCTGGTGCAACATATTCTAGAATCCAGAATGCCCACAATCCATCAGGTCCAAGATACTCAATGTTTATAGGTGCTTTGGGACTAACACCAATTGATTCTGATGATCAATTCTATATCCAAACAGAAGTTTTATACTTTGGTGCGGGTGAAGGAGGCGATAAGAGTGTCGAGAATAAAAATGGTTGGGCACATGCGGTTTATGCTAATAACTATCTAAGCATTCCTGTTAGTTTTAAAGGCTATTTCTCTGAAAGTGAAAGTGAATTTTTTGGATTGATTGGTCCAAGATTTGACTTTTTGATTAATCAAAATAATAAAAATATCCCTCCAGGAAGAGAAGACTATGCTGTTGATCGTTATGGAAAGGGAACAAAATTTAACCTTGGTGTAGGTGCTGGTATCGGATATAGCTACAAGCGTCAATTGGAAATTACGGCACGTTATGATGTGCATCTTATGAATGTCTATCCAGACATGAAAAACTCTCCAATTGAGTTGGCCACTAGTGATCCGAGCGTTGCTAAAAAGAAAAACGAGCATATCATCAATGTTGGTATAGCTTATATCTTTAAATAAATTTTTATTATAAAATATAAATCCCCGCAAAACGAAGTTTCGCGGGGATTTTTTTATTAGGTATTGTGGAAAATTAGGATTCAATCAATAGAATCACATTAATTTTTCCATTTGAATCTTGATGTATTTCGATGCCGCTTAGATCCAAATCAGATAGATCATGTCCCCAAACTCCATACTTACCATCCGTTTCGTTTCGATTAATAATCCCCGATCTTTTCTCACGTGGAATTGTTTTCGTTTTGGCATATTTTTCTTCTTCATCGTATATTTCGTGATATTTTTTACTGATTAAAAGAATCAAGTCCTTTCTAGTGAATCCATTAGGATTATTGAATTCAAAGCTTACAGGCTTATTCAAAGGATAGTCAAACAAAATATTAATTGTATTTTCTTTGATGACAACATCATCTGCACCAACTAGATTATTGATTTCGGGATTCGGATTTTCCAAGCTTATCCAAGGAATAATGCCATCTTCCCAATCTTTTTTCTGCTCATCATTGGCTTTAACAGTAAAGTCAACTTCCGATACTAATTGTCCCGCATTTTCATACAAATCTGTAGGCTTTTCGAACTCTTTCTTTTGCATCGCTTCAATATTTTGTTCTCTTGAAGCAGCAGACTTCTTTTGGCCGCAACTAGAGAGCATTGCGACCAATACTAAGCTTATAATTGTTATTTTTCTCAATGTGAAAGATTTGGTAAATTATGACCTATTTATAATTATCGATCGCCTTATTAATTGCGTCAATTTGTTCGTGAAGACTTTGGCTTTGAGGATTTTGTTTTAGAAGTTGCATCTTCTTATTTAAGCCGTCTTTCATAATTTGTACCAACATCATTTTTGCCTGTGGATTTGCAGAAATTTCACTCTTTGCTTGCCCCATAACTTTGGTCATTGCTTTGGTCGCTTTTGTGTTATCAGAATTCATAATCCAATTGAAACCTTCTTCGGCAACGGCACCAAGTTCTGCATCTTGGAATTTGATAAAAGGATAAAACACAACTTGACTAGCAATATTGCTCATCTGAGAGTCGATTTTATTTTTAACGATAATCGGCATCAATTTATTAATTAAGTCTTCAGAAGCGTTTGATAAATCCACTTTTTGCATTAGTCCAACAGCTTTCTGAGGTTCTACATCTGCTAAAGCTGCAATCGAAACACCTTTTACCGAATTAGAAACTGCTGTCGTTCCTTTTTCATAAATGCTAATATACTTTTTGTCTTTCGTCTTAGAAAGTGCCGAAATTGCTGCTGCCTGAGCTAAAGTTTTAGGATCGTTTTGTGCGATATTTTCAACATCTTTTAGTAGAAGTTTAGCTTGTTCTGGCTTTGATAAATCAATGGCTGAAAGTGCTAAAATTTTTAATCTATGTGATGGATCTTTAAGCGCTGCAGCAAGTATTTTTAAAACAGAACCATCTTTCTCGATGTTTTCTTTAGCGTATTCTACTGCAAGATATCTACTTTTGAACTCTTTTGCTTTTGTATATTGAACAAAGTATTGATCTGTACTTTTTGTATCATTAATATCCGCCAATAATACTTGATCTGCATTAACGTTCACCAAGTTTGGTTGTTGTGCAAAATTAAATGTAAAACTTTGACTTGCTTTCGCATCTGCCCAAACATTGTAACGCTTCGGAATACCGTTTTCATAAACATCAATCGCTAACGGAAACTGAAAATATGGACCAGATTGCGTTTGTGTAACCGCAACATTTACTTGTTTTTTTACAGGTTCGTAGGTATAATTGATGCTAAGTTTTGGATGTCCAGCGCCAAAATACCATTGGTTGAAAAACCAGTTTAGATCTTTACCAGATACTTTTTCTAAAGACAAACGCAGTTGGTGTGCTTCGGCATTTCCGTATTCGTAGGTTTTTAGGTAATCATTTAAGCCTGCAAAAAAAGCATCGTCGCCTAGATAATTCCTTAACATGTGAAGAATGCCACCACCTTTGTTATAAGTTACAGAATCGAAAACATCCTCTCTAGAATCATAATCGAATCGAACCAAATTTTTCGTGAAGTTGGCAGGATTCATTTTATAAGCCTGGAGTGATTTTACTAATTTGTAATCAGCTTCGTCTTTGCCGTATTTATGCTCGTTCCAAAGATATTCGGAGTAGTCAGCAAAACTTTCATTAACCGTTAAATTGCTCCAACTTTCCGCGGTTACCAAATCGCCAAACCAATGGTGAAACAATTCGTGTGCAATGGTATCTTCCCAACGGTTTTCGTCTATTAGGTCGCCAGGCTTTTGCTGAGAAGCTTCGCCATGCAAAGTTGCTGTTGTATTTTCCATCGCACCAGAAACATAATCGCGACCAGCCATTTGGTCATATTTTGCCCAAGGATATTGGTAATTAAGTTTATTCGAAAAGAATTCGATCATTTCTGGCGTATTTCCAAAAATTTGTTTTGCATAAGGCTCGTATTCTTTTTCAACATAATAATTGACTGGAATGTTTTTCCATTGATCTTTAACAATAGCAAAATCTCCCACACCCATAAAGAATAGGTAAGTCGAATGCTTTTTGTCCATTACCCAATAATCGGTTCGCATGCCGTTAGCTTCCTTTGTTGAACTTTTCAAAAGTCCATTCGACAAAGTCACATATTTATCAGGAACCGTCATATAGATTTCCTGCGTGGTTTTTTGATTGGTTTTATCAATTGTTGGGAACCAAGCCGAAGAAGATTCGGTTTCGCCTTGAGTCCAGATCTGCGTTGGTTTGTCTGGATCTTTTCCTTGTGCATTGATAAAGTACAAACCTTTGGCATCATTAATTGCAGCACTTCCTTTTTGGGTTACCTCGTTTGGACGCGCCGTATATTTGATGTAAACCGTATAATCTTGATTTTTTTGATAAGTTTTGTCAAGATTTATTTTTAAAATATCGTTTTTGTAATCGTATTTAAGTGCTTGTTTTGATCCGTTTTTGTCCAAAGCAACTTCGTGGATTAACATGCCTTTAGCATTCAGAACCAAAGAATCTGTCGGTGTAAAATAAGGTGCGGCGGTCAACCACTCTTCACCATTCATTTGCTCTTTTTCGTAATCGAAGCTTACTTTTAGTTTGGTATGTTTTAGTTCGGTCATTTTGGTATGTGTTGCACGATAGATTTTTTCTCTGCCCGAATAATCGGTTTGTGCAAAAGCTAAATTTGAATTAAATAAAGCGCCTAATAACAATGAGGATATGACGATTTTTTTCATAATTTATCTGTTATTTAACAACATCTAAAGTCGATGTTTTAATATTTTTAGTTATAATATAAGCAAAGATAATGTTTGGAATCCAACATAGCCAAGCAACAATGCAATAAGCTTTCACAAAATCATTGAAAATGACTTGAAGTATCGGCAAATAAATTCTTAATGTAACCGCAGAAAAACATGCGGCATAGCTGTATACCATTAGCTTTTGATGTTTTATTAGATTTCCTTTTTTAATAGCAGTAAATGCTAGTAGAGTGGTGCAAAACCAAATAATACCAAGTGAAGCGAAACCAAGCGCAGGAACAATTCCGCCTGTTGCTTTTGTCGCAATTCCGATTCCTGCAACAGAACTGAGTAAGACAAAAATGATATATAGTTGACCAATTTTCCGATGTCGCTTTAGATTCTTGTTTCTCCATTTTGGAACAAACTGAATCCAGCCAATTAACAAAGCGAGTCCTCCAAAAATGATGTGTGTGTAGAAACCAATATTCCAAAATAGGTTTTGTAAGGTGTCTTGATCTTTAAAACGAAGCAGTCCAAAACTACGATCTATTAAAAAATAAATCGATGGATAAAGACCGATTAATACACAAAAAAATGCAAAAATAATGAAGAGCTTTTTTTTCATTCTCAGTTGTATTTTTAGATAAGTATCAAAATTGAATTAAATATTACAAACAGCAGTCATAAATTGTGTTATTTATTCTTCAAGTTGAAGTCCATTTAGTTTTAAAAATTCATCAAATTCTTGATTGAAAGATTTTTGAGCATGATGAACTTTCTGATTTTTAATATAGTGATAAACTTTTTGCATAACAGATTCCGAAACTGAATATGCAGCGTAACCAGTTTGCCATGAGAATTTGTCTTCGGTTATGTTATTTTGATTGATGAAATGTGAGGATGTGCCTTTAACTTGTTTGATAACTTCCGCGATAGATTTCTGTCGGTTCAATAAAAACAAACAATGTATATGATCGGGCATTCCATTAATAATACTCACTTTGCAACCCATATTTTCCAATTCAGATTTTAAATATTGGTGGATTTGATATTCAATATTTGAATTTATTAAATGAGCTCGTTCTTTGGTTGACCAAATCGCATGTATCCATATTTTGTTGAATGAATGTGACATGATTTTTTATTAAATATACAAAAAGCCCATGGTTTAAACCGTGGGCTCAATTATCAATTAGGTATTTTTCGTTTTTCTAATGTGAAAACATATTTTGTTGTATTTCTATGTTGTAGCGCAATTTTTGATATTTCTGCTGCTAATTCGGAACTAAGATTAAAGTGAGAAAACTCGTCATAAAATAATTCCGAAGTTTCTACTTCTCCAACCAGACAACCTCTCCTTGAAAATATTTTGTTGTTTTTTTCTAAGAAATTTGAGAAAACGATAGGAATAACATTTGGATTGTTTTCCGAAATTGCTAGTTGTGCATAGAAAGCAACAACACCATTTTTATTGGATGTTAGTTTTTGTAAATCTGTTAGTGACGCCTTATTTTTAAGTTCAATAAAAGTTGAATAGGGCGGTATCTTATCTTCTTCTACATCACCTTTACCAGAAATACCATTTGAAAAATAGTTTAATTTCGAAATTGTAGCGACTTCTGATTTTATGTATTTTGGAACTTGAAGCGTATCAATAATACCAGTTTTGGGTTCTAATACATCGACTAAAAGTTGTTGATATTCTTCATTTTTACTCGTTTTTACTTCTTGTTTTGCACAACTTCGAAAGCAAATAATAAAAACTAGAAATACACAGTTTCGCATCCTATATTGCAACAGGTGCTTTTATTCCTGGATGCGGATCGTAATTTTCTAATGTGAAATCTTCAAAATCAAAATCAAAAATATTTTTGATATTAGGATTCAGTTTCATTGTTGGCAGCGCTTTTGGCTCGCGAGCTAGTTGTCTGTCAACTTGCTCAAAATGGTTATTGTAAATATGAACATCACCAAAACTATGAACATAATCGCCAACTTCGAGATCACAAACTTGCGCTACCATCATCAATAACAAAGCATAACTCGCAATATTAAAAGGAACGCCTAAAAAGACATCAGCACTTCTTTGGTAAAGTTGCAACGACAATCTTCCATTAGCAACATAAAACTGAAACATTGCATGACAAGGCGCTAAAGCCATGTTTGGAATTTCAGCAACATTCCACGCAGAAACGATAAGTCGGCGAGAATCTGGATTTTTTTTGATTTGGTCGATTACTTCAGTTATTTGGTCAACGATTTTTCCGTTGGCACCTTCCCAGCTTCTCCATTGTGCGCCGTAGACAGGACCCAAATTTCCGTTTTCATCCGCCCATTCGTCCCAAATAGAAACGCCATTATCCTTTAAATATTTAATATTGGTATCTCCTTTTAAGAACCAAAGCAACTCATAAATTATAGACTTAAGATGAACTTTTTTTGTCGTAACCATCGGAAAACCTTTCGACAAATCATAACGCAATTGGTAGCCAAAAACGCTTCTAGTACCAGTTCCGGTACGGTCGGTTTTGTCAGTTCCGTTGTCTTTAATATGTTTTAGGAGATCCAAATAGTTTTGCATGAGTGTTTAATTTTATGTTTAAAACAGAAAAATATTTCCAGTTTTTAAAAGTATTGAAATTCAAATTTAGTAAAAAAGAAATGAAGCATAATTGATCTAAGATACTAAATTCAAGCCTAAGCTTTTCGCTTCTTCGATAACAAAATTACGCGCTTCTTCTTTATCATTATTAATAATACCTTCCAAAATAGCTTCCTTAACTTTTTCTTTTAAAATACCAATTTCGCGGCCAGGTTTTAGGTCAAACATTTCCATAATTTCTTCTCCCGAAATAGGTGGCTGAAAGTTGCGGATATGATCTTTTTCTTCAACCTCTTTTATTTTTTCGGCAACATACTCAAAGTTCTTTTTAAAACGGGTTTGTTTAGCATAACTTTTAGTGGTAATGTCGGATTTGCAAAGAATAATTAAATCTTCTAAATCTTCGCCTGCATCAAACAAAAGACGTCGCAGTGCAGAGTCTGAGGCATCGTCTGTAATTAAAGCGATTGGACGAGCGTGCATTCGGACTAGTTTTTCAACGTATTTTAAATCCTGATTCAAAGGAAGTTTGAGACGTTTAAAAATATGTTTTACGATTTTGGAACCCAAAAATTCGTGTCCATGGAAGGTCCATCCTGTTCCTTCAACAAATTTCTTGGTTGGCGCCTTTCCAATGTCGTGGAGTAGCGCTGTCCAACGCAACCATAATTTGTCAGTGTTTTCAGAAATGTTGTCGACCACTTCTAAAGTGTGATAAAAGTTGTCTTTATGTGTTTGTCCATCGACATCTTCAATGCCTTTTAATGCTGTTAATTCTGGCAAAATAATTTGAAGAAGTCCAGTTTCTTCTAATAATTTTAATCCAACTGAAGGCTTTTCGGAAAGCATAATTTTGTTGAATTCTACCATAATGCGCTCCATAGAAACGATGTGGATTCTTTCGACTTCGGTTTTGATAGCTTCCAAAGATTTTTCTTCGATGTTAAATCCAAGTGTTGACGCAAAACGAATCGCGCGCATCATACGAAGCGGATCATCCGAATAAGTTTGCAAAGGCTCTAGCGGTGTGCGAAGCGTTTTTTGCTCTAAATCTTGAAGTCCATTAAAAGGATCAATTAACTCGCCGAAATTATCTTTGTTAAGAGAGATTGCCATCGCATTAATTGTGAAATCGCGACGTTTTTGGTCATCTTCCAAAGTTCCGATTTCTACAAAAGGTTTGCGACTGTCTTCACTGTAGCTTTCTTTTCGTGCACCAACAAACTCTAGTTCGAGGTCGTTGTGACGGAACATTGCCGTACCATAAGTTTTGAAAACGGCAACTTTCAGTTTAGGATTAATTTCGTTTGCAATGCTTTCTGCAAGCTCAATCCCTGAAGATTCTGTTACAAAATCGATGTCGGTTGGCGCCTTGCGTTTCATGATTAAATCCCGAACATAACCACCAACTATATAGACAGATTGATTGTTGCGATGGGCAACTTCCGAAATGATTTTGAATAGTTTTAAGTTTTTGTTCTGGTTGAGATTAACAATCATAAGGCTTTCAGCAAATATTTGCTTGCAAAGATAAGGCTTTCCTTAATTATGAATTGTCATTTTTTACACCAGTGCCTGTTTAAAAATTTTACCGAAATAGGTTTTAAACTATTCAGATTTTCTTTGCTAAATTTTAAAGCTATTTTAAGCCAATTTCTTGCTTCTCATTTTTGATTTAGCCCGCTAAATCTTCAAATATGAAATAAAAAATTCTTCTCAAAATAGCAATGAAAATTTTATCAATAAAATTTAAACAGACTCTAAGAAAAAGTCAGTTTGTCAGATAATTTTAGCAAAGGTTGACAAATATGTCAAATTGCTATAACTTATTAGTATAATAGTTGTTAACGATGGCAGGTTTTCTTAATTGGTACAGATATGGTAATTATCATATCGAATAAAAGCTGACTGATCAAAATTTATTGGGTAGTAAAAAGTAGTAGTTTTTTTTCATAGTTTATTTTTTCTTCAGGCGGCACCGAAGGTGCCGCCTGAAGTTTTTTTATCCAAAAAAAGAAAACTTTATTAAGATGAATTTTGTTTTAAAAACAAAAAAACTACTCTCTCAAAACTTTAATCTGTCCGTTTTTCCAAATTTTGATAACAGAAGAGCCTGAATATTTAGAAACTTTTTCGCGGTTTTCTTCCACTGCATAATCTACAGTATCTATTATCTCTTGTGAAATGTCTGAGAATTTAAGAGGACTTTTGTCACCACTTAAGTTTGCAGAAGTCGAGATAATGGGTTTGTTAAGTTTAGAAATAAGTTTTTTACAAAAATCATCTTTAACCAAACGTATTCCGATTGATCCATCTTCTGCCAAAGCTTCTTTTGGGAGGCCTTTTGCAGCTTCATAAACAATGGTAACAGGTTTTTCGGAAAGATCAATAATCTCCCAAGCCATTTCCGGAACATCAACCAAATCTTGAAGTCGTTTTTCATTTTCCACCAAAATAATCATGGATTTGTGTGCGTCGCGATGTTTGATGTCGAATACTTTTTTTATAGCTTCTGGATTGGTCACGTCACAGCCAAGTCCCCAGATTGTATCGGTTGGATATAGAATTGTGCCACCGTTTTTTAGCGTGTCTAAAGCTTTTTCTAGGCTCATTGCTCTTTTTCGTATTAAAAATTAATGTTAATGAAACTTAAAATATCAGAAGCTTGTAAGTCAAGACTTTAAAACTTTTCTTTAAAAATAAGCTTTCAATAATCAGCTCCAAATTTAAGAATTAATGAACGGAAGTTTAAAAATAATTCAGATGTTAAAACTAAATTAACATTATGAACGGAATTTTAAGGATTACTTAAAAAATACTTAAAAATTTAGATACAACATCTCAAGACTTACAGGGCTTACTTTGTCAGCGAAGAAAAAAGTAAGAAAGTAATAATGAAAATTAACAAACTCAGTATTGGAGTATTGTTCCTATTAGGCGCGTCTACTACAATACTTGCACAACAAAAAAATGACACCGTCAAAACAACGAAACATATCGAAGGTGTCATTATCCAAGGAAGTAATAAGAAAGGTAAAGAATCTAACCTTATCAATCTCCAAAGAAAATCTGTAGAAGTTATCGAGCGCGTTGGTTCTGTCCAACTAGAAAAACAAGGTGTTGGCGATGTGGCAACAGCGGTAACAAAAGCTACAGGAACACAGAAACAAGAAGGTAGCGGACAGATATTTGTACGTGGACTTGGAGATCGTTATAACGGAACAACACTTAATGGACTTGAGATTCCGTCGGATAATCCCGAACTTAAAAACATCGACTTGGAGATTTTCAAAACATCGATGATAGAATATATCTCGTTGGACAAAGTCTACAATCCTAGATTCTCAGGAGATTTTGGAGGTGCTAATATCGACATCGTTTCTAAATCGCATAGTGGAAAACCATATTTCAAAATAGGATTGGGAAGTTCTATCAATCTTCAAACTTTTGATAAATCTAATTTTAAACTTCAAGACGGAGGACCTGGATTTTTTGGTTACAAAGAAGCTGATTATCGTAAGGGCGATCCTACAAAAAGATATCCATTTACAACAAAATGGAATTTCAAAAATGCACAAAATCCTTTTAATACAAGTATGAATTTTGAAGGTGGTGCACGACTTGGGAAATTCTCGTTATTTGGATATGCTGGTTTTGACAACTCTTACGAGTATAGCGAAGGTCACGAAGGTTTCTATTTTGCAAATGGTGATGCAAACAAGGATTTTAGTGTTGAAAGATCAGAATATAAAACCAACACGACAGCTTTGCTAAATGTTGATTATAAAATCAATGCAAATAATCAATTAAAATTCACTACCAATTATATCCACTCTTCTCAACAAGATGCAAAAATCTACAAAGGGCATTCTTACGATGTTGACAGAGATGTTATCATTAACAGAGGCGATAACAAATTGACAGATACGTGGATTAATCAACTATTCGGGAATCATAATATTAATGATAGTTGGTCGTTGGATTGGGCTTTAGCAGCTAATTTAGTTGATAGCAAACGACCAGATCGTATGCAAAATACCATTAATGCAGAGACTAACGAGCTTCTTGCAGGAAGTGCAATTAACAATCACAGATATTTTGATGATTTAAAAGACAAAACTTATTTAGGTCATATTTATTTAACCAAGAAATTTAACCAAAATTACAAATTGGTTGTAGGTTATGATGGATCTTATAAGGATAGAAAATTTAACCAAACAACTTTAGGGATGAATTTTACAAATTCTGTTATTGTAAATTATGAAGATATTGACGCTTTCATTAATGCATCTAATAATAGCACATTTATTTATAATGTTCAGAAAAGTAAATATTCCATTGAACGAAATATCCAATCTGGTTTTGCAAATTTTGACATGATTTTGTCAGATAAATTGACGTTGCAAGTAGGTGGTCGATTTGATTATATCAAATTTAACAATACTTGGAGCGACATTTTAAGTACAGGAAAAAAGGACAAACAATACAACAAGTTTTTACCAGCGCTTAACGCAAAATATAGTATTAGTGACAGACAAAACCTAAGATTTGCAGCTTCAAAAACTTATACGTTACCACAACCAAAAGAGTTGATTCCTATTGCATATTATGATGTAACGGCGAACGTCTATGGTAACCAATTTTTGTATCCATCAGACAATTATAATGCTGATCTAAAGTGGGAATTTTTCCCAAAAAGTGGTGAAGTATTTTCGGTGACTGCTTTTGGAAAATACATCCAAAATCCAATTGGTAGAAGTACATTTTCTTCGGCAGCGCCAAGTGATATGACTTATTTTAATCTTGCAAATTGGGGCTATATCTATGGTGCAGAAGCTGAAGTTAGAAAAGATATCTATAGTTGGAACAAATCCAAAGTTTATGCTTTTGTCAATGGAACTTTCATGCAATCGCAACAAAAACTTAAAAATGAATCTGAGTTAGCAAAAGAAAATAATGGTAAAACAGCACAGTTTAGCAAACTTGAAAATGAAGTACAAGGCGTTGCTAACTTCTTGGCTAATGCTAATGTTGGATATAATTACAAATGGGGTGGCGATAACACTGTCGATTTGGTTGTTTCTTACTCTCGTGTTGGGAAAAACCTTTATGCCATCGGAACTAATAAAGTAGGGGATTTCTATGAGCTTGCCAAAGACATCTTAGATGTTAATGTAAACTTTTCATTAAAACAAATAGGAGTAGGAATAAGTGCTAAGAACTTACTTAATCCACATTCTAAAATTGAGCAGATAAACGATTCTGGTACTTACATCCATAGGGATTTTACAAAAGGTCGTCAAATGGGTCTTAGTTTAAGCTATAAATTTTAAAATTAAATAAAAATAAAATATCTAAAAATTTAAGTAAAATGAAAAAAACATTTTTAAAAGCTATTCTTGGTTTATCATTAGTAGCGTCAACAACTTCAGTAATTGTATCTTGTAGCAATAGCAAAGACGAAGATGAAACTGCGGTAATCGACAATTCTGGTATTGATGCTAACAATTTTAAAGGTAATATCACAGGTAACGTAACTTTGGATCCGTCAAAAGTGTATACCATTACAGGTAAAGTTGCTGTTAAAGCTGGTGGATCTCTTACAATCCCAGAGGGAACACACTTTAAAGTAGTGGAAGGATCAATCAAAGCGAATGGTGATTATGAAGCAACTTATCTAATCGTAGAGCAAGGAGCAAAAATCTTCATCAATGGTACAGCTTCTAAGCCAGTTGTTTTTGAAGGTACAGAGCACAAGCAAGGACACTGGGGTGGTATCGTAGTTTTAGGAAATGCGCCGTCTAACAGAAGTGCTGGTGGTACTTCAACTTCAGAACTTGGAGATCTTGTATACGGTGGTACTAATAAAACTGATAACTCTGGGGTTATTAAATATTTGGTTATCAAAGATTCAGGTTATAAATACAGCCCTGAGAAAGAATTTAATGGTCTTTCATTATTCGGTGTTGGTAGTGGTACAACAGTTTCTTATGTGTATGTAACTAACGGTGGTGACGACGGTGTGGAGATGTTCGGTGGTAATGTTAACCTAGATCACATTATTGTAACTGGTGTTGGAGATGATTCTTTCGACTGGACAGAAAGCTGGAGTGGTACTGTAGATTATCTTTATGCAGCTAGAATGAAAGAATTTATTAATGCAGTAGAGCCAGGTAACAGAGGTATCGAGGCAGATTCTCAGGATACAGACCCTAATACAACCAATGGTGCAAATGGTGGAATATCTAACCCTACTGTTAGAAATGCAACATTTATCGGAAATAGTAAAGGTGCAGAATCGCAAGGGATGAAAATCAGAGCTGGTTCTCATGGTAATTTTGACAATGTTGTTATCGCAAACTTCCAAACTGGTTTGGATTTCGAAACAGATAGAACTTATACTTGGTTCAATAGCGGAACAAAAATCAACAATGTACGTTTTGTAAACGTTGGTACAGAATGGAAAGCTAAAGCAACAACAGCTAATCCAAATCCAGATTTGTCAAAAGCATTCACTAAAAATGCAAACGCAACTGGCGCTGGTAACAGTACAGCTTTACCAGATTGGGCAAAAGGTTGGACAGGTCTTACAAGCTTTGATGTAGCAGACGCTGGTAACTAATCCAATGTATTTTAGAAATTAAACTTAAAAGCTTTTTTTCTTCATATTATTTTTTAAAACAAATCCCGAATCAAAAATTTGATTCGGGATTTTATTTTATGACAGCTTTTAGCCAACAGCCAAAAGCTAGTAGCCATCAACTATTTCAAAGCTTGCTCTAAATCAGCGATAAGGTCTTCGATGTCTTCGATACCAGCACTTAATCTTACCAAATCATCAGTGATGCCAAGTTCTGCACGCTTGTCCGCAGGGATCGAAGCATGTGTCATTAAAGCAGGATGATTTGCTAATGATTCAACACCACCAAGAGATTCCGCCAAAGTGAAAACTTTTAGATTTTCTAAAAACTTAATCGCGTCTTCTTTTTTTCCTGACTTAAAAGTAAAAGAAACCATACCTCCGAATTCGCTCATTTGTTTTTTTGCCAATTCGTATTGTGGATGATTTTTTGAACCTGGGTAATATACTTTATCAATCGCAGGGTGATTTTCTAAAAACTCAGCGACTTTAACACCGTTTTCGCTATGACGTTGCATTCTTAGAGATAATGTTTTGATACCTCTCAACACCAAATAAGAATCGTGTGGACCTAAAATTCCACCACTTGCAAATTGGATAAAGTGAAGCTGCTCGCCCAACTCAGGCGTTTTTGCAACCAATGCACCAGCAACAACATCCGAGTGTCCACCTAAATACTTCGTCGCAGAATGCATCACAATGTCAGCGCCCAAATCCAAAGGTCTTTGGATGTAAGGCGTCGCAAAAGTATTGTCAACAGCAACCAAAATATTTTTTCCTTTTACTAAATCGGTTACGGCTTTTATATCCACCAATTTCATCAAAGGATTGGTAGGTGTTTCTAACCAAATAAGTTTCGTTTTGTTGGTGATAACATCTTTAATGGTATCAACTTGGTCAAAGTTTACGAAAGTGAATTTAATCTGATATTTGTCGAACAATCTTGTGAACATTCTGTAAGTTCCACCATAAAGGTCGTCAACAGCGATTACTTCGTCACCAGGACTTAATAATTTTAATACACAATCGATTGCTGCCAATCCAGATCCGAAAGCCAAACCTCTCGCACCATTTTCAATAGAAGCCAAAGCGTCTTCTAAAGCCTGACGTGTTGGGTTGGCACCTCTAGAATATTCGTAGCCAGCACGCAATTGTCCTGGACTTTTTTGTGCAAATGTTGATGTTAAAAATACGGGTACATTAACAGATCCTGTATGTGGCTCGTGTTGTTGACCACCGTGGATCACTTTTGTATTGAATTTCATATATTTTAATTTTTTATAATTTACGAATTACGATTTATGAATTACGAATTACGATTTATGAATTACGATTTATGAATTATGAATTATGAATTATGAATTATGAATTATGAATTATGAATTATGAATTATGAATTATGAATTAATTTTGCTAAAAACTAAAAACTAAAAACTAAAAACTAAAAACTAAAAACTAAAATCATAAATCATAAATCGTAAATCAAAAATCTAAACTACTTAATAGCTGACTTTACTGCAAATTCTTCAGCAACTTCACCTAGCCATTCCGCAACATCATCTTCACCAGTTGCACGTTGATAAGTATGTCCTAACGACACCAAAATCTGGTGGAAAAACTGCTTCATATGGTCCACTTGCATATCTTTGGTCCAAAGGTCGATACGTAATGCTTCTTTCGCATTGTCGTCCCAAACTGAAATCATTGTTGCCTTAGTTTCTTGCGCTTTAACGCCGCCATCTTCAGCATTCCAAGTCATTTTTTCGGGAACGTGGTTTTCGTCAAGCTCTACATTTATCGTTATTTGGGTGTTTCTCATTGTATAATAATTTATTTAATTTCTTTTGGTTTGTAGCCAGAGCCGTTAAAAATTTGGGTGGCATTTTTATTTAAAAATTCAGGGATTTTTACATTTGGATTTTTTGCAAGATATTCTCGACAAATTTGCCATCCTGTCCACACGCCAACTTGCGGCGAGCTTTCGTTATCTATTTCTGTATAGAATTTCGAAAAAGGTCCAGGCTGGATAAAACGACCTGCCAAATCTGCATCTGTTTTGAAGAGGTAATCATTTTCTACGAAGTAATTCCAAATGTTAAATTCGTTTGCGATGTTCCATTCTTCCTGCTCTTTGGTGTAATTTATTTTTAAAAAATCAGGCGTATCTGGCAAGAAAATATCTTGTAAAATTTGGATTTTTCCATTGTAGATAATCTCATCAATAAATTTAGATTCTTTTGGATTCCTAGGTACCATTTGTTCCGCAAAAGACATCGACACTTTTGGAACGATGTTGTTGGGATTCATTGATTTTTGAATGTACTTATCAATGCCGTTATAAGCCTTGTTATCATAACCCATAAAAGCGGAAATGTCTATAAATAGATAGTTTTCCTCTGGTTTGTAAAAAATTGGAGACAAGATACTATCGTAATAAACCGCCGTCGAATACAAGAAAACTTTTGGCGTTTTAAAACTTGGAAAATAGGTTTTAATGTGCGAAAAAAGTGCAGCCAAATCATTGTTAAGTTTAACCTTATCAATTTTCGAAATAGCGTCTTTGTAGATTTTTATTTCTTCAGGATCTTTTCTGCGCTCTACAAAAGCATCATCTGGCACGGTCCCTTGGAACCACGGAAAATCTTTCTTAAAATCTTCCATCGATACCTTTGGATCGTATAACTTCTCCGAAATATCTACCAAGTCAATTTTTTGGATAGGATTTTTAACTTCCTGCTCCCATTGCGGTTTTTCGGCTTCTTTTTTACAAGAATTAAAACCTAACAACAACGTGACAATCGATAGACTTGCAATAAGTTTCTTCATTATTTTGATACTTTTGAAAATTTCTTTTAAAAATCAAAGTTTCTCTAAAGTCGGCTAGAAAATAATCTTTAATTTTACCTAAGAATTTGAAACTACAAAAATAAGAATTTTAATGTTGCTCAACGCCTTCGAAACCGAAAGATTAATTTTAAGACCTCTCGAACTTTCTGATGCCGACAGATTGTACCTTTTGGACAGCGATCCAGAAGTGATGAAATATATTGGCGTGCCTACTTTGTCAAAGCCAGAAGAATCCACACAAGTTATCAAGATGATCCGTGATCAATATGATCGATTTGGCATTGGTAGATTTGCCGTTGTCGAAAAGGATTCAGGATTATTGATTGGCTGGAGTGGCTTAAAATTTAACGATTCCGAGATTAATGGTTTCAAAAATTTTTATGAATTGGGTTATCGTTTTCTTCCTGAAACTTGGGGAAAAGGTTATGCTTCCGAATCTGGAAAAGCTTTCGTTGATAAGTTTTTTGATGAGATGAAGCTTGACAACCTTTATGCATACGCGCATTCTGAAAATGGTGCTTCCAATCATGTTCTTACTAAATTAGGTTTTACCAAAACAGGAACTTTTACAGAACCAGATGGCGATTGTTTTTGGTACGAAATCAACGCAAAATCTTTTTAAAATTTAAACAAAAAAATAAAAAATGCAATCTGAAAAAATAGTAAATCATATTGTTAACTGGCTTAGAGATTACGCCCAAAATTCTGGAATGAAAGGCTTCGTTGTTGGTGTTTCGGGAGGAATAGATTCAGCAGTTGTTTCTATTTTGGCTGCTAAAACAGGACTTAAAACCTTGTTAATAGAAATGCCGATTCGTCAAAAAGAAGCTGAGGTTAATCGTGCGCAAGAGCATATCAAAGATTTGGAATCTAAGTTTGCAAATGTTGAGGCTTTACGAGTAGATTTGACGCCAACTTTTGACACGTTTCAAAATACGGTTGATGTTCCGGATCAAGAATTTCCTGCCGAGCAATTGGCTTTAGCCAATTCTCGATCACGTCTTAGGATGTTAACTTTGTATTATTATGGACAGATTCACGGACTTTTGGTAACAGGAACTGGAAACAAAGTTGAAGATTTTGGTGTTGGATTTTTTACAAAATATGGCGATGGTGGCGTCGATATTTCGCCGATCGCCGATTTATACAAAACACAAATCTACACATTAGCGCGATATCTTAATGTTGTCGAAAGCATCCAAAAAGCAATTCCTACCGATGGACTTTGGGATATCGAAAGAACCGACGAGCAGCAGATTGGCGCAACTTATCCAGAGCTAGAGTGGGCGATGGAGCAAGATCAAAGCAAAAAGCCTGAAGATTACGAAGGTCGCGAAAAGGAAGTGTTTGCCATCTATCAAAGGATGCATCGTGCTACTTTGCACAAGATTAATCCGATTCCGATTTGTGAAATCCCAAAGGAGTATAAATCTTAATTTTTTTTAAATGAATCCAAAACTAAAAACCTTTTTATTCTTCGTTGTTGGCGCTCTTGCTGGGATTTTGGTGATGTATCTTATCAGTCCATCAAAGTCTCGATCTAATCACTCGACAGAAGTTTCGACGCAAGATTTTAATCCAAATTCCGATTTTAATCAAGATCAACATTCTGGGAAAAAGAATAAAAAATATAACGAAAATACGAGCCAAGATAATGGTGGACAATCCATCGATGCTTTAACCAAGGAAGTGGTTGTAGTAGCCTATATCAAAGCGCATCAACAATTGCCAGACTATTATATCACAAAACGCGAAGCAAAATCTTCTGGCTGGAAGCCTAGCAAAGGCAATCTTTGCGATGTCCTACCTGGAAGAGCTATTGGAGGGGATCGATTTTCGAACCGAGAAAAAAATCTGCCAACACAAGGAGGACGCGTTTACTATGAAGCCGATGTCAATTATTCTTGTGGACATCGCGATGCAGACAGAATTGTTTTCAGTAACGACGGATTGGTTTTCGTGTCAAAAGACCATTATAAGACTTTTCAACAGCAATAATGCGATGGCTAATTATTCTGTTGATTTTTATTTCTTGTCAAAAAGAAAAAGAGATTTCAAAACCTGCTAAAAAGGAAGTTGTAATTTTAGTGCAAGCGTTGGGCGAGGTGCCAAGTTCGGATGTGGATTTTGTTACCGAAAAAATAAAAAACTACTATCCAAATGTCAAAATTTTGGAGAAAATTAAACTCCCAAAAGAAGCTTACTATAAGGAAAGAAATCGTTATCGTGCAGATTCTTTAATTAAATATTTAAGTGAAAGAACAGCAGATAATTTTGTAACATTGGGCTTGACTAATAAAGATATTAGCGCTACAAAAGGAAAAATTACAGATTTCGGAATTTTTGGGCTAGCTTATCGACCAGGAAAATCTGCAATAGCTTCTAGTTTTAGAACCAAAAAAGAAAGTAGGCAAGAAGAATTTTTTAAGGTGGCAATCCACGAATTGGGACATACGCAAGGACTGAAACATTGTCCAAATCCTAATTGCCTAATGAAAAGTGCGGAAGGAAAAAGCTTTGGAAAAGAAGTAGTAGATTTTTGCGACAAGTGTAAATCATTTTTAAAAACAAAAGATTGGAAATTTTAACTTTATGGAAAATACAATATATATCGACTTTGTAGATTTAGGTGACTACGAAGATTTTTATGCCGAATTAAAAAAGAAAATTAAACTTCCTGATTATTTTGGAGATAATCTAGACGCTTTGTACGACGTTATTTCGGGAGATTTGGAAATGCCACTTCACATCGAGTTTGTTAATATGAGCGTTGATCAATTGGATACTTTTGAAGATCTTTTAAGAACTTTGGAAGATGCGGAAGAAGAGGTTGACGGTTTTACATTTTCATATTATTTGGAACAATTCGAGGATGATGAAGATGGCGATTCCGAAGACGATTTAACCGATTAAGATCACTCGGAAAATTTGATACCGGTCTCGAAGAAAATACTTTTGGAATCTTCTTAAAACAGGAAAACAAAATAACATTGGAAATCAATTGTACCCAACTTGTGAATTTTAAATCTATAATGAAGTGAAATTTTACGAATGGGTTAACGAATAATTGTTATCTTTAATAATTATTCAATAAAAACTAAACTATGACAGATTTCGAAAAATACATTCAACGTTATTTGGATTTGGTTCCAAATGAGGAGTGGATCGATGCTTTGGATATTGCTGGAGGAAGAACTTTCGGTGTTTTCAGTGATTTGACTGAAGAGCAAGGTCTATTCGCTTATGACGATGGCAAATGGACGCTCAAAGAATTATTACAACATTTAATAGACACCGAAAAAGTTTTTGCGTATCGCGCGATGCGTTTTTCAAGGCAAGATCCTGCAGAATTGCCAAGCTTTGATGAAGAGCTTTGGGCTAAAAATTCTCATGCTAATGATAGAAGTCTCGAAAATCTAATCGACGAGTTTTCTTTTGTCAGAAAAGCAAGCATCTTATTTTTTGACGATTTGTGCGATGAGGTATTACAGTTAAAAGGTAATGCCAACGGCAATTCTATAAGTGTGGAAACAATTGGGAAGCTGATTGTCGGTCACAATATTCATCATCTTAATATCATCGAAGAGCGTTATTTGCCAAGACTTCAGGGACAAAATGATACCCAAAATTAAATTTACATTTGGAATATTTGTTATTCTAAATTCAAATTAATGCTCTAGTAGCTCCGCTAAAATGCGCCAATACTAACATTATGTGTAATGCTGTAAGACATCGTTTATGACAAATAGTTTATTTTTTGGAGATAGTATAACTTATGGAGAATATGACGGAATTCTCGGAGGATGGGTTGATAACTTAAAACGTTATTTGCATAGTAGATATTACAATGATGATGCAAAAGAAGTCAATGCATTTAATTTAGGAATTGGAGGCGAAAATACGAAGGGCCTACTTTCAAGAATTAATAATGAAATTTTAGCAAGATTATCCCCAGAACATAATCTGATTTTTTTGTTTTATGGAGCCAATGATTTAGCAATAAAAAATAATCAAGAAACAATTCCCGTACAAGAATTTGAAATAAATATCAAGGAGGCTGTAAAAATTGCGAAAAGATACACAACCGAAATATATTTAATTAGTATAATCCCAATTAAATCAGAAATAGATGGCGTCACGGTTTCATCTGGAAAAACAAGAACTAATGCAAGGGTTAATCTATATAATAAAGTATTAGAGCGTGTATCTGTCTTAGAAGATGTTACTTATTTAGACATTAACTCGAAGTTTTCAAAATTTACTGATGAATATATATCGAAAGATGGCATTCATCCAAATGAAAAAGGCTATCAAGTAATTAGTGATTGTATAAAACCGATTTTAGAAAAATATTTATGAATTTATTATTTTCGTATGGTACACTTCAGAAAGAAAATGTACAAATTGAAACATTTGGAAGAATACTAAAAGGAGAAAAAGATTTTTTACAAGAATATAAACTCGAATTTATTGAAATTCTGGATGAAGAAGTTTTAAGAAAATCTGAGGAAAAATTTCACCCAATAATCTCTTATAGTGGAAATATTAATGATAAAGTCGAAGGAACTCTTTTTTCTATCACTGATGAAGAACTAAGAAAAGCTGATGAATATGAGGTAAGCGATTATAAAAGGATAAAAACTCAATTCTTATCAGGAAAAGAAGGCTTTATTTATATTAAAAAATAGCACTGCATATTACAATTGCATTGGTAAAACTTATGGACTAAAATGATACAGAAAATTAAACTTGTATTTGGAATATTTGTTTTGTTATTCTCAATTCAGATGAAATGTCAAAATAATGCTTTACTAGATTTCCAAAAATATGCTGATACTAATGGTAGTCAACATTTTATAAATACCCATTTAAAATATGAATAGAACTTTAAAAATTATTGGAGCAATTTTTCTTCTAATTGTTATAGGAGCTGCAATTTTGTTTTTCATTGGAAACGGAAATATGAAAAAATCTAATCTTGCACAAAAAAATGCAGATTACATTATTGAAAATTTGGACAATGAAACTATTTTAAAAGAATTTCCTACTAAAAATTTTCCTAATAAGAGCCAAGTTCAACAAGTTGTAGCTGGAATTGCAAAAAATTGTGATTGGAAAAATAGAGATGGGAAATTTGTTGATTTTTATACCATGAAAAATATTGGAGGAACTGATCAAACAGCTTATATCTACGAATATTATTTAAAATGTGATAGTTTGAGATTTATTTTTACGTATAACATGAACAACGAAAAACCAGAATTATATAGATTTGACATTGAACCATTAGAACAGCCAAATCAAATGATTATTTTCCCTGAAAAACAATTGAAGAATAGAAAGTAAATCCTAAATGAGTAAAACTTACGAATTGACGGGAGGTGCTAGAATTGGACTTTCATGGGCTAGCTATCCTTTTGTAAGCTTATATGTTGATAAAAGCATTTTAAAAATTAACGCATCTATAGTTGGTAGTTATTTTTTTAGACCCGAAGACATTAGCTCAATAGAAGCTTATACTTTGATTCCTATACTTGGACAGGGAATAAAGATAAACCACAAGGTTCCCCAATATAGTTCAAAGATAATTTTTTGGACTTTCCAAGATCCAAATATTGTTTTGGAAGAAATTAAAAATACGGGATTCTTAAATAATATAAATCCGAAAATAAAAGATGAAAGTATTAAGAATAATGAAAGGCCAGAAATGAGTGGATTTTTGATAAAAAATAATGTTGCGATATCATTCATAATTTTATGGGTTTTATTATTACTATATGATTTCGTTCCATTTTTTCTAAATTATTCGGCAAATAAATTTCCATTTGGACTTGGTGTTATTTCGGCATTATCATTATTATTTGTAAGTGCGTTATTAGTTTTGTTTTCTGAGAAATTTAGAAAATTAGTTTTTAAAGATGGAAAAAAACTTTCTAACAATAACATCATTTATTTATTTTTAGCCGTCAGTGGATTCACACTAATTAGCATAATTGGAATGAATATAATGTTAAAATAAAAAAGTTGGCTAACAATTTATTTTCAAAACCTAATGAAGTGGTTCGACGAAGTCAAATGCAAGGCTTGTTACAATAGAAAGCCTCTTTCTTTTTTTTTAGTATCAGCGAACTTTCAGTTTCACATTGTTTTTTCTTCAATTTGAAAAAGAATAAATCATAAATCCAAAGTATCAAGAATCGGGAAAGAGAATATCAAGATAATCCTTTATTAGTTCTCTAAAAATACGCCAATACTTTTCCCGTTGTCTGCGATTTTATGACAAAAAGTAATTTTTATTAAATTAATAACATGTTTTTTTTAAATATTTAATAAAATATTGTCATAAAAAACTGACAAAATCAACTTAAGCGACATTCATTTTGTATTTGGTATTTACTTTGTGATTAAGTGTAATATAAGGATTTGTAATATTTGTATGCCACTGCTTTTGTAAACCAAAAATAAAAATGAAAATAAAAAAAATATTATTCAGCATATTTGCTGCTCTTGTTTTAATAATGTCAATATTCCTTTATATGAATAGGGATAAATTTGTCTATGTCGGTTCAGTTGATATTGTTGAAGTCGATTGCAGCAAAAAACTTCAAATCTTGAACGATGTTTTAGAAAGTGACCAAAGGATTAGAAAATCAAATGAACTAATCAAATACGCTAAAGAAGATCATAGAAATCAAGAATTAGTGATTAGTATTATTGAAAAATGTGGTATGCCAACATTAAAAGAGGTGGGGCAAAAACAAATGGATGCAATCTGGTTGGGACTGCAACATAGTACTAAAGAAATCAGGAAAAAGTATTTTCCACAAATAGAGAAAGCGGTAGAAAATGGAGACTTATCTAAACAGCAATATGCATTGATGAAAGATAGAATGTTAATGGACGACGGAAAACCCCAAATATATGGTTCTCAGATTGAAAACGCTAAGTTGTATAAACTAGAAAATCCTGAAACTGTGAATGAAAGAAGAAAAGAAATGGGAATGGAACCAATAGAGGATTATTTAAAGTATTTCAATATTCAGTTCAATCCGAATTAAAATCCGACACATAACATTTTACTAGCAAAACCGAACGAAATGGTGACGTAGTCAAATTCGGGTTTTGTACAAATCTAAAGGTTTGAAAAAAAAGATAACTATTTGATTATCAGTTTTAAAATTCAAAGTTAGTTAGAAGCATATGAAAAAAATACCGCCCAAATTAAGGCTCGGAATATTACTTTTTGTATTTGGTTTTATTGGAATTTTATCAATATTGACAATGGAAATTCCTGTATCTGAAAATACGAAACTAGAAATGGAGAAAATCCTGACGCCGTTTCAGTTTAAATTATTGTCCTTAATGAACCCAACTATTATGCTAATAATCTTAGTAACTGTTGGTACACTGGTTTATGAAAAAGTTAATTTCAAACTTCCTTTTTTTGAAAAAATTGCTTTTAAAGATAATAGTAAAATCGAATGGCAAGTGATTTTAAAATTTGGAATTTTGGGAGGAATTTTGGGAGGAACTTTATTAACAATTGTTTCAAATATATTTCATAATTATATTCCACTTGAACTTGAAAAATTTAAACCAAATGTTTTGAATAGATTTTTTTATGGAGGAATTACTGAAGAAATTCTTATGAGATTTGGAATTATGACTTTTCTTGTTTGGATTTTGTTTAAAATTTCAAAGAATAAAAACTCGTGGATTTATTGGGTCGGAATTATTATATCTTCTGCATTGTTTGGGCTTGGACATTTACCAGTAGTTGCTAGTTTGGTTTCCAATCCGTCAATCCAACTAATTTCTTACATAATATTAGGGAACTTTATTGGAGGACTGATATTTGGTTGGTTGTATTGGAAAAAGGGACTTGAGACAGCAATGATTGCGCATATATTTACGCACTTAGTATTTTTAACTGTTGAAAATCTTTAAAAATGCCTGTGGCTAAATAGGTATTAGCGTAACCTAACGAAGAGGTGAACTAGTCAAATGCAAGGCTTGTTATAATAGAAAGGAGTTGTTATTCGTATTATTTATTCTTTTATTCGAAAAAAGAATAAATCATAAATCCAAAGTATCGAGATAAGATTTAATATCGGGAAAGAAAATATCAAATTCTTTTCCGATTTCTTTTTTATGACTTAAAAATGCTTCAAAAACGGGAATATCTTTTTCTAAATATTTGGCTTTGTTAAGCACGTTTTTCATGCTAAATTTTATGCCCCAATCTTCGCGATAATTGTATAACCAATTGTCTTCCTCCATTTTTTTTAGCATTATCTTAAAATTCTCTGGAAGCCATTCTTCGTAATTCCAAAGTGTTTTGTAGACTTTCTGCGAATGTTCAAAAAGTGCTTCATCCGACATAGAATGTGCTACAAAATAATCGAATGCCACATCGACAAATGCACCTGCATAAAGTCTTACCAGAGGACTAAAAATTTTTTTCGCTTGCGATACTGCAGGATGTGTATCGGTGAAACTATCGATTGCGCGATGCAGTTTGATACCTTTTTGAATTTCTAAAGGAAAATTTTCGCGCTCATTATTTTTGATAAAATCTGCAATCATATTCCCAACAAGTTGCCCATCAGTAAAGGATAAATAAGAGTGTGCAAGATAATTCATTGTAATGTTTGTACGATTTTTAATGTTATGAAACTAAATACAATTTAAGCAATTTATTTCTTTTAAATACTTTTTTGTGCCAAGTGAATCTTATTGTTTTAGATAAATTTTTCTAAAATATTTTAAAAATAAGAAAAATAATTTGCGATTTCGTACTTTAACGAAAAAGGCTTTCTTGTTTGATTAATATTTAATACTTTTGCAAAACTGGTGAGCTATAAAAAGCTTTAAAAGGGAACTGGGTGAAAATCCCAGACAGACCCGCTGCTGTAAGCTTCACACAAGGTTTTCGGAAATTACATCCACTGTTCTTAGAATGGGAAGGATTCCGAAAATGAAGTAAGTCAGAAGACCTGCCAGGATGTTTAACGTTTGGCGCTTTCGTGGAATAAAGCCTAGAACAATAAAGTTGCTGTGCAATTGTGCGTGGTTACTTTGTATTCTTATTTTCCATTAGCGTCATCATTATTCTAAATGAGCTAATGGTGACACGATTTTTTTTATCGATTTCTCGAGCGACATTTCTTGTGGCTTTTCTTGCTATGTCCTTAGTTTTTGGACAATCCCATGATACAATTTCAAAAAAAGAAATCGTAGAAGTTGTGGTTATCAAGCGTGATCTAAAGGAAGTGATTCCGGCGCAGACTTTGAGTGGAGAGGACTTGCAACGCTTGAGCAGTCAGTCGGTTGCAGATGCTTTGCGATATTTTTCGGGAGTACAAATTAAAGATTATGGCGGTGTTGGTGGTCTCAAAACCATTAACGTGAGGAGTTTGGGAAGTCAACATGTTGGCGTTTTCTATGATGGTATCCAACTCGGAAATGCACAAAATGGTTTGGTCGATTTGGGACGTTATTCCTTGGATGACCTCGAAAATATTTCCTTATATAATGGTCAAAAAAGTGAAATCTTCCAACCTGCAAAAGATTTTGCCTCAGCGAGTGCTATTTATCTTCAGCCAAAAACGCCATCTTTTACGGGTGACAAAAAAACGAACCTTTCTATCAGACTCAAAAATAGTACGATACAATTATTTAATCCATCTTTTAGGCTAGAGCAGAAACTGTCAGATAAACTTGCGATGAGTTTTAGCTCAGAATATCTGGAAAGTGATGGCGTGTACAAGTTTCGCTATTTCAAAAGATATCCAGATGGTGCGATTGCTTATGACACGATTGCAAAAAGACAAGATTCTGACATCAAAGCCAAGCGTTTTGAAACCTCAATAAATGGTACATTACGAAACGGAACTTGGAGTATCCGTGGTTACGCTTACAACTCCAATCGTGGTATTCCTGCGGCGATTGTTAATGGTCGCTTTGGAGCTCGTGGTGCAAGGATGACGGATGACAATTATTTTGTCCAAGGTACTTTCCGAAAGAAACTTTTTCCAAAATTCGAAACCCAACTAAAAGCAAAATTTGCTTACGACTACACCTATTATGCAGATACTGTTCGTACAGAATATGTGATTAGGTCGGAAAATGCTTATACCCAGCGCGAAGTCTATATCAGTTCTTCTAACATCTACACGATTACGCCCAATTGGGATGTCAGCTTGAATGGCGATTTCCAATTTAATAATTTGGATGCTAATTTGGTCAACTTTTCTTATCCGACGCGTTATACCAATTTGGTGGCGCTAGCATCGACCTACCAATGGAGTCGACTGCGTTTTATGGGAAGTCTTCTAGGAACTTTCGTGCACGAAAACGTTGAAAAAAATGCGAAATCGCCAGACCGTCGAGAATGGACACCCGCTTTCTATGCTGCTTATCAGCCATTTAATAATAAAGATTTAACGCTAAGAGCTTTCTACAAAAGGATTTTTAGAATGCCAACTTTTAACGATTTGTATTACACTAATATTGGGAATACCTATCTAAAGCCTGAATATACCACGCAATACGATGTCGGTTTTACTTATCATAAAGGTTTTAGAAATGATTTTTTTCAAGAGTTTTATTTAAAAGTTGATGGCTATTACAATGAAGTTCAGGACAAAATTGTGGCAGCACCCAATGGCAGTATGTTCCGTTGGTTGATGATGAATCTTGGTCGCGTGGAAATTCGAGGTGTTGATGTTAATGTACAAGCTAGTTTCAAGATTGGCAATGTGAAACTAAGACCTTTAGTTTCTTATACTTATCAAAAAGCGCAGGATGTCAGCGATCCTGAGGATACTTTTTACAAAAATCAAATTCCGTACACGCCATGGCACAGTGGGATTTTTACGATGATGGCGGATTACAAAGATTGGAGTTTTAATTACAGTGCAATGTATGTTGGTGAGCGTTACGATGTTAACCAAGATAACATTCAGTACAACTATGTGCAGCCTTGGTATACGCACGACTTGTCGGTACAAAAGATTTTCCGTTGGAAGCAGCATCAGTTTAAAGCAAGTTTAGAAATGAACAATATTTTCAATCAGTATTATGACGTGGTTATCAATTTTCCGATGCCTGGCAGAAGTTTCCGTCTCATCCTAAATTACACCTTATGAAACATCTAAAACTATATTTTTCATTTTCACTTTTATTGTTGATTTTCTCTTGTCGAACGGATGATGTTATTGTTCGTCCCGAAGTGGAGTCTGGTTTGGAACCTCCACAAAATACAGCTATCAAAGGATTTTATCTTTTAAATGAAGGAAATATGGGAAGTAACAAATCGACTTTGGATTACTTCGACTATGCAACGGGAACTTACCACAGAAATATCTATGCTGATATTAATCCAGAGGTAGTTAAAGAATTAGGCGATGTCGGGAACGATATCAAAATCTACGGAAGCAAAATGTATGTTGTGGTCAATGTTTCCAACAAAATTGAAGTTCTAGATGCTAAAACTGCCAAGCGTATCAAAACGATTAAACTTCAGAACTGCCGTTATATGGCTTTCAAAGATGGAAAAGCTTATGCAAGCAGTTATGCAGGTCCAGTCGTGTTAGATCCTAACGCACCGATTGGTAAAGTCGCAGAAATAGACACACTTTCTTTGGCGATTACGAGAGAGGTAACCGTAGGTTATCAACCAGAAGAAATGCAAATTATTGGAAACAAACTTTATGTTGCCAATTCTGGTGGTTACCGTTTTCCTAATTACGATAGAACCGTGTCGGAAGTAGATTTAGCGACATTTAAAGAATTAAGACAAATTGATGTTGCAATCAATCTTCACCATATCGAAAAGGATAATTACGGCGATTTATATGTGAGTTCTCGCGGTGACTATTACAGCATTCCATCGAGCTTATATTTGGTTGATCCTGTTTCCGGGAAGGTTAAAAAAGATTTTGGCGTTGCTGTCAGCGAGATGACTATTGTTAATGATAAGCTCTATTATTATGGTAACGAGTTTAATTACAACACGCATACCTACACCAAATCTTTCGGAATTATCGATGTTAAAACCGAACAAATTATTTCTAAAAACATTATCGAATCAACCTATGCCGATGCTATAAAAACACCTTATGGTATTGCGGTTAATCCTATTACGGAAGATATCTACATGACAGATGCGCGCAATTATGTGTCGATGGGTTTTGTGTATTGTTTTGATAAAAATGGAAAATTCAAATGGAAAACTGAAGCTGGAAATATCCCAGCGCATTTTGTTTTTCTGTATAAATAAAATCTAATGAATTATGAAAAAAAATGCTATAAAAATATTGACTTTAGGTTTTGCAAGCAGCTTGCTTGTTGGACTTGTTGCTTGTAAATCGGATCGCGAGGAATTTGATAATGGTGAAGTATTACCAGAAAATGCTTTGGACAGCCAATATTCTACAAATCGTTATAAAGTCTTAGATATCGATTCTAGATTAAAAACTAATACAAAACTTACATGGAGTATTAGAACAACAAAGCTTGTAGATACAACCACAGTCGCTTATGATTCGATTGTAGCGGAAAATGTATCAAAGCTAGAATTTATTTCGCGTTATTCAAAAGATTATGCATTGACTTTGACAGCGGAAAGAAATGGAAACACTAAGAAATATGAGACGCATGTTATTGTTAATAAAGAACCAAAAACGTATAGCAAGTATATTTCTGATGTATTTGATTTTAAACCTGCTGTGGGACAGTTTATTAATGAAATTCCTGAGTACGCCACTGGTGATACTCAAGAAAAAATGATTAAAAAAGCTAAAGAATCTATTGTCGGTGGCAATGCGACGATGATTACTTTAGGCGGATTTGGCGGTTATGTTGTTTTTGGGTTTGACCATACTATTCCTAATTATGATGGACGTGATTTCAAAATTTTAGGAAATGCGTTTTGGGCAAATGATGCTATTGAAGAAAGAACTGGTTCTTGTGAGCCTGGTATTATCATGGTGGCATACGACCGAAATAAAAATGGAAAACCTGATGAAGACGAGTGGTACGAGATTGCAGGAAGTGAATATTTTAAAGATACTACGATTAAGAATTACGAGATCACTTACTTCAAACCGGATGAAAATAAAACGCCAGTGCCTGGTTCTCAGTTTTGGCAAACCGATACCGAGTATATTAAATGGCAAGACAATCTAGGGAACTCAGGTTTCAAAACAAGAAATACATTCCATGCGCAAAGTTACTATCCATTATGGTTTTCGGAATTGTCTTATAAACTAAGAGGTACGCGCCTTAAAGATAATTTCTATGACCAAAGTGGTACAGGAAATTATTGGGTTGGCAAATCTTATGCCTATGGTTACGCCGACAATGCCCCTAATGATGATGATGCTTCTAACATCGATATATCTTGGGCTGTAGATAAATACGGCAATTATGTCAAACTTCCAGGTATCGATTTCGTAAAAGTCTATACAGGTATCAATCAAGAAGCTGGTTGGTTAGGTGAAGTCTCCACAGAAGTTGCTGGCGCTTACGATTTACATTTTAAATAAAATTTCAAAAACAATAAAAATCAGTACTTATGAGAAAGATGTATCTTTTCTTTTTGCTGTTTCTTTTTGCATTCTCTACGAATGCTCAAGTAACAGTGCAAGGCGTTCCTCGATCAGAGGTTAAAAACATAACGCAAAAAAAACAAGCTAAGAAAAATGGCTTTACCATGGACGATGTTGTCTATTGGGTTGGGACTGGATCAAAAAAAGCAGTTTTAGCAGTCCAATGGAATGATGAAAAAAATCCTGATGCGCTTGTTTGGGGATTCCGTTGGGATGGCGAGGCAACAGGTGAGGAGATGGTAAAAGCGATTGCAAAAGTGGACAAGCGTTTTTATACTTTGCTTTATCAAGGGACACAATATGGTAGCGCTATTGCTGGTATTGGTTTCGATCTAGATGGGAAAGGAACTGTAGGTCTGTACAAAAACAACAACACTACTTATCCGCTTTATCCATTAGATGGTATTGTTAATACTACAGAATACGATTTTGATAAATACAAAGCAATTGATGCCAATGATCATTGGCAATCAGGCTGGTACCAAGGTTATTGGTCATACTGGGTGAAAGATACCGCCGAGGATGATTATGGATATTCTGGAGTTGGTGCAACGGGACGTCAATTGGTAGATGGTTCTTGGGATTTATGGAACTACAATGTTGATATGATGCCACAAGATATTGCAACGACTTTTACACCAGTGTCCGTGTATTCCGCGCAAGCAGATTTTACCAAAGGATTCTTTATGGTAAATGAAGAGTGGTTCGGGCATACCAACGGTTCTGTTAATTTCGTAGGAAATAACGATCAAATCTACTACCGTGTGTACAGCGAGAAGAACAACAATGAAGCTTTTGGTGCAACGACACAGTACGGGACAATCTATGGTGATAAGTTTTATTTCATTTCTAAACAACAGAAAGATGGTGGTGATACACAATATGGTGCAGGTGGAAGATTAGTTGTTGCGAATGCGAAGACGATGGAGAAAATTGCTGGTTTCGATAGTATCGGAGGTGGTGATGGACGTTCTTTCGTTGGAATTGATCAAAATACAGGTTATATTGCAGCGTCTAATGGTGTTTATCTTTTCGATATTGCTAATATGAAAGTTGGTGATTTGATTGTTGGAACAGGCGGCGGTGCGACTTATTCGGGTCAAATCGGAAATATGATTAGAACCTCTCAATATGTTTTTGCTGTTAAACAAACTACAGGCGTTCTTGTAATCGATCCAAAAACACATACTTTAAAAACAACAATTGCAGGAGCTTTCCATTCTATTGTACAAGCTAAAGACGGAAGTGTTTGGGCGATTCAGGATAAAAAGTTGATTAACATTAACCCAACAACTTTTGCGACAACAGAATATCCAATCCCAACGACTAAATATATTGGAGCATGGGGCGCTTGGAATGCAGGAAGTTTCACAGCAAGTACACAACAAAATGCTTTGTACTGGATTAATTCTATTAGTGACTGGGCTTCGGGAACACAAGTTGTAAAATTTGATGTGACTAATAAAACATTTAACGAAAACTTCTCTGCAATTCCAGGACAAACAGGAACTTACAAACAAATTCCTTACGGCGCTGCATTGAGAGTTGACCCTGTTTCTGATAAACTAATTTTGAATACGACAGAAAGTGGTTACGGAGCACATTACCAAAAGAACTGGATTCATACTATTGATACAACAGGTGCTGTGGTTAAAACACAAACGCTTAACGATTACTATTGGTTCCCAGCTGTGACGGTTTTCCCAGATGTTTTTGATCCAGTTGTAAGTCCAAGTTTACCAGATAGTTTGACGATTAACGGCGTTACAAAAATCGATCTTAAAAACAAAGTGATTGATCAAGATAACCTTTCAGCGGGAGTTGTAGCAAGCATTAAATCATTAAACAAAAACCCATTTATTTCAGCTGAAATCAACGAAAATGACGAACTTGTTATTACACCAATTATGTCAGGAACTTCGTCTTTGGTACTTAGCTTTAACTCAAATGGAAAAGTAGTTGATCATACGATGACTATTGCTTCTGCAACATTAGCAACTGATAATGTTTCTAAAGTTGATCTTCAAGTTTATCCAAATCCTGCAGTTGATTTCGTCAGTCTGAAATCTAGTGATAAAGTAACGAATGTTGAAGTCTACGACTTCTCAGGAAAACGCATCGCATTGCCATTCGTGGACAACCAATTGGATGTAAGAAGCCTTGCAAAAGGTGTTTACGTTGTTAAAGTGACAACAGACAAAGCATCTTATCAAAGAAAATTGGTTAAAAACTAATTTGATATTTTTCTTTAACTAATGAAAGCTGCTCAGTTTTGGGCAGCTTTTTTGTTTTATAAAAATGTAAATTTTTTTAAATTAAAAATACGCTTTTAGTCGTGGGTTAGATTGTCCGTAGCTTACTATTTTAACATCTAAAGCAGTGTTTTTAAATTTGTGAATTGCTTTTTGCATGGATTCTAAAATCCAAACTTCTTCATTTCCAAAGGCACCGCCACCAACTAAGGTGAGATAAACTAAGTTGGAGTGATTATTTTTCAAATTTATTAAAGCAGCATAAAGTGTTGCTTCGTACAATGCTTCGAGAATGATTCTAGCAAAAGCTTCCCAATGATGAGACGCTACAGGACTGTAAGCTACAGGTAGGGCAGAGCAAAATATTTGCGATACCAAATGCTTGGTTTCCGAAACCGTCACCTCGGTATTCCATTGTATGCCGACTTTTAGCTTTGCTTTTAGGTTTTCGCGATCGATATCATTAAGCTTTGCAAGCTTTTCATTAATTATTGAAAGCTCATTTTGGCTAGCTAAAGCATAACCGTTTTTCATCTCCCAAAGCTTAAGATGTTCATTTTCCAAAGCTTTTCCAATTAAGTCTAGACAGTCAATTTGGTTGTTTTCGGTTTGTCCAATTTTTCCATTGACTTCTACAAAATAATTTCTATAGATTGTGCCTGCACCACAAGACATTGCACAAATAGGACCTTGCGTTCTGTCGAATTCATATTGGTCTATTCCTGATTCGGGTGTGACTCTAGGATTTATCATTTCCAATAAGTTAAATTGTGAAGCTACCTGAAATAGGGCATTGGCATTTGCTTCGTCGATGTGTAGTTTCTGTACATCGGCGACAATTTCGCTTACTTTAATCTTACTATTGAAATTGTTAAGTTCGGGATTGTTAAGTCGCAAATCTCCCAATGTTGGTATGTCTAAACTTCCAAATTTTAGTTTTTGAAAGTTAGCGGAGCTGATGAAATAATCATCTTCGATAGTCAGGTTTTGTCTAACATTTTCGGGGGATTTTTCTTGAAAACCAGTTAGTTTTTCGAACCACATGTATTTGAGTTTTTTAATAAAGTTTTAAATCAGTTTTCATGATGAAGGTAAAGTATCTAATCTTTTTAAGCGATAATAAATTTAGAAATGAGCATCATCATGATTCCAAAAAATCAATATATTGAATTTTTCTGATAAACTTTTTTAAAACTTTAAATCTTTTTTTTCGGAGATTCCTCGTAGCTCTGAAATCAAAGATTCGGCGCAGCTAATGATGGCGTGGTTGAATTAGTATTATTAAATATTACCCATTTTTACTTTATTAAATAACGTCAGCTTGAGATAAATCAACAAGGCGTCACTTTGAGTAAAAATCTGAAAGATTTTGTATCGAGAAGTCTTTAAAAGAAGTTCTCGATACAGTTTTCTTCGAAAATAACTCAAACTAAAGCTAGTTTTATTATCCCTAACTCAGGTTAAATGCTTTTGTGGTTTAGAATTTTACTAAAACTTAAAACAATCTTTCGTGGAAATCTTCTATTTTGCCAACTTCTTCGATTTTGATACCGAATTTACGTTTCGGCAGTTTATTAAGGTTAGAGACAAATATCTTTTCGTAGCCTAATTTTTCAGCTTCCGTAATACGTTGTTCTGCTTGCGGAATTGGACGGATTTCACCACTCAATCCAATTTCCCCTGCAAAACAATACTTCTCCGAAATCGCAAAATCTTCGTTAGACGAAAGAATCGATGCAACAACAGCCAAATCCAAAGCAGGATCGTCTGTTTTTATTCCGCCTGTGATATTTAGGAAAACGTCTTTTGCTCCCAATTGAAAGCCTGCACGTTTTTCTAAAACGGCTAAAAGCATATTCAACCTTTTAGAGTCAAATCCTGTCGAACTACGTTGTGGTGTACCATAAACGGCAGTACTCACCAAAGCCTGAATTTCCAACAACATCGGGCGATTTCCTTCTAAAGTGACGGCTACAGCATTGCCAGAAAGTTCTTCAAATTTTTTGGTGATTAGTATTTCGGATGGGTTTTTTATTTCTTTTAGACCTTGCGAAATCATTTCGTAAATTCCGATTTCTGCAGTTGAGCCAAAACGGTTTTTGTTGGCGCGTAACAAGCGGAAAAGATGATTTCTGTCGCCATCAAAATTGAGGACAACATCGACCATGTGTTCTAGAACTTTTGGCCCTGCAATTTGTCCATCTTTGGTAATATGACCTACAAGAAATACTGGCGTGCTGGTCTCTTTCGCGAATTTTATGATTTCGCCAGAGCATTCTCGGATTTGAGAAACTGTTCCTGGCGAGCTTTCTATCAAACTAGAATGTAACGTCTGGATAGAGTCGATGATGATGAAATCTGGTTTCAGCTTTTTGGCTTCGTGCAGGATTTTGTCCACCGAAGTTTCTGTGAAAAGGTAACATTCTGGGTTTTGTAAATCGGTTAATCGGTCTGCGCGCATTTTTATTTGTGATGCACTTTCTTCTCCCGAAACATAAAATACTTTTTTGCGCATCTTCAAGGCTAATTGTAGCAACAAAGTCGATTTTCCGATGCCTGGTTCGCCACCGATTAAGGTAACGGAGCCTAATACAATTCCACCACCGAGAACGCGATTGAGCTCTTCGCTTGGTGTTGCAATGCGAGGTTCTTCCTGCGCATTAACCTCGATAATGTTGATGATATGTTGCTTTTTGTCGCCAGAATAGTTTTTGGAAGTCGATGTTTTTTCGACCACTTCTTCTACGAGTGTATTCCATTCACCACAGTTAGTGCATTGTCCAAGCCATTTTGGGAATTGGCTTCCACAGTTTTGACAGAAGTAGACGGTTTTGAGTTTTGCCATTCTGCTAATTTCTTGATTTTTTTTGAAAAATCCACGGCTTTTGAAAACTGATAAAATTCAATTTTTGAGTTTTTGGAAATGTTAGTGCTTTTGAAGAGGTATTTTCAATTAATTGTAGAAGGTTAAATAATTATCCCTCACTTCTAGCCCCGATGGAAGCGGCATCCTTTGGGGCGAGGTGAGGTGGCGGAGCGGAGCGGAGCCATCCGAGCCTCGCACTAAAGATACAGCGGACAGCGGGAATAGCTCCAAATAAAAAACCGCTGCCAGAAGCAACGGTTTGTAAAATATAGTTTCGAAAGATTTCTACTTTTTGATGAATTTTTGAGTAGAAGTTTCTTCGCCATTTGTCATTTGGATGATGTAATTACCAACTGGCAATGACTGAACTTGGATGTTATTTTCCTTAGTTTTACCTGACATTACTGCTTGTCCTGCAGTGTTAATCACTTGGTAACTAATTTCGCCAGATTTCTTAGTCTGGATGTTAAGCACATCTTTAACTGGGTTAGGGAAGACGCTGAAAGCATTGTTTTTATTAATATCTGCTACAGCTAATTTGTCAACAACTTTTACCGAATAGTCTTCAACTTGCCCATAAGGGAAGGTTTCGCAGGCTGTCGGGATACCATTCCATTTTAGAGATACTCTCATTCTTACATTTTTGTTAAGAACAGCGTTTGCAGGAACAGTAATGTTTCCAACAACTGGATTGGTTTTAGTAGGTTGTTGTGTCAATACTACTTCGTTAGCATCATCGAAAGAACCATTATTGTTCCAATCGATAAATACTGCATAACCTTCTTCATAAGAAGCAGACGACCATTTTGGTGTGATTCTTATTTCGTAAGTTTTTCCAGCTTCTAATGTCGTCGAAATACTTGTGAAATCTTCGTAACCTACTTTTGCTGTACTCGTGTTGTCAATGGTATTAAATTGTACACGATTGATGATTTCGTCCGTTGCAGAATTCCCTTGAGAAGCACAGTATACTAATTCGTCAGTTGTAGTAACTTTTGCAACATTACTCGCTTCTGACATATTTCCATAAGCATCTAAGGCTTTTACAGTAAAGTTATAAGTTGTTAATTGTGTTAAACCTTTTACATCAAAAGTTAGAGCAGTTGTTGTTCTACCAATTTCGGTTCCATCTTTGTAAATAATGTAGCCTTCCATTGCATTGTCATCTGTAGATGCTCCCCAACTTAATTTTGCTGAATTGCCTTTAATGTTGCTTGCTGTTAAGTTAGTAGGAATTGTCGGTGGCGTCGTATCTGGCGTTGTAAGATACTTAACGCCAACACCTACTGCAAAAAATGCATTTTGAACCGCAATCATTTCAGGCGAATTTACGCCGTAAAGTGCTTTTGCCACTTCGATAGCATAGTCGCGCGCATTCTTATAATTTGAGTTTGCTGTTAGGTATTCGGTTTCTAATTTGTAAACAAGTTTTTCTGCTTTTTCCCAACCAATTCCAGTAACATCATAAGAGTTACCAAGATCATTAGTACCTGTTTTGCCCATTACTAAGATGTAGAACCAATGGTTAAGGACACCACTATTGTAATGTACACCACAATTGTCATTGATTTGACTATTAGGAACTGCACATTCTTCAACAGAAGAAGGGTACCAGTTAGTGCCTCTGTAAGTATCTGGTTGCGCAGTAAGTCCTGTTTTTGGAGTTATCATTGATCTTAAATAATTTGGCGCTATTTTTACAATATCTTCACCAATTAAGAACGCTTGTTTCTCTGGAGCATATTTGTGCTCGATAATTGCACCCCAAATGTCTGATAAACCTTCATTAAGAGCACCTGATTCTCTTTGGTAGGCAAGATTTGCTGACTCTTGACATACGCCATGGCCAAGCTCATGAGCTGTCACATCAAAAGCAGTAAGCGGTTTGAATCTAGTTGCGCCGTCGCCATAAATCATTTCTGTACCAGTCCAGCCAGCATTTTCGTATGATGTGCTATAATGAACATAGCTACGCAAAGCTGTGCCTGCGTTATCATAGCTGTTACGCCCAAAAGTATCTTTAAAGTAATCGTATGTTTTTGAAACTCCCCAATGAGCATCTAAAGCTGCATTATCAAAAGCTGCGTTGTCAAACTCCGCCGCAGTCCAATTGTTATCATCATCTACAAAATCTAAAGTTGTGCTAGTAGTTGCTGTTTTTTTAGCATTTTTGGTAAGGATACCATTTCCGCGAGAATAATCAGTAAGCACATATTTTCCACTATTAGTACCACTTGTTAATAAGGTCGTATCAATGCTACGCTCTCCACTATATCTTGTTGCCGCAGTACCTGCTACAAATAATGCCTCTTGTGTATAAGCTGTATTAAGCGTGATGGGTTGCTCGAAGTTAATATTGTTAGTAGGGAAATTATCATTCATCTTAGCATGCTTCATAATCGCATCATAAGCTAATATTTTACCATCATTTGCGTCAACAAATACCCAACCTCTGCTAATAGGGGCAGATGCATAGATGTCAAACTTGTAAGCCAGGATTAACTTATATCCTCCATCCGCTGTTGCAATTGGTAAAAGCACCTTGTCTCCTGCTGGTTTAGCATAACCAAAAGATTTGGTGTACCCTGCATCTTCCCACATATAAGAAGTTGCATTGACATATTTTTTAGCCTTGCTAAATGCTTGTTCAGCGGTGATTGAAGCTTGGTTTTGTACAGCGTCAGTTTTGAAAATCTCACCATTCATTGCTGTTAACATTGCATTTTTGTAATGCAAGTTGTATACACCGTATTCTACTGGAATCCCTTCAAAATACATTTGGTATTTTTCATTTTTGAATTTTCCAGTGTTGTCAACTTCACTTTTTATAAGTTTCATTTCTGTCTTAGGTGACAGACCAAGATATTCTTGAAAAATATTCTGTGAAGATAAAGAAGATAGATTATTACTAGGAGCAAAGCTTATCAAGCTAGGAGTTCCATTTTCGTGTAATACTTTGTTGCTAATCTGGTTTTGTGCAGTCAAATTACCTGACAAAAACAAAACACCTATAAATCCTAAACTAAGTAGATTTTTTCTCATTATAAATTTATTAAATGCGATTTTTATGTGGCGCTAATTTAACGAAAAATTATGATTTATATCATATTTGGATTTTGTTTTTATTGATTTTTTTTATCGGTTTTCGATTATTTATGCATTTTGTTTATTGATAATGTTGTTTAATGTCGAAATTGATTAATGATTTTAATTTTTTTTGATTGATGCTTTGAAATTTAATTTTTGCAATGAAGTTATTAATTATTTAATGTTTATTAGGGAATTTTATTTCGTTCAAGTCGTTATTTATGTAGCATTAAACTAAATAAAAACAAAATGAAGAAATTAAATTTTGTACTTGTATTAGGATTGGGTTTAATTTTTAGCAATGTATACAGCCAAAATCTTGGCGGAATCCTAAACGATGCTGCTGGTATGGCAAGTAAAGCAGGTGGTAATGCTGGTACAGCAGGTGACATCACTGAGGAGAATGGAAATGTACACGTGGAAGGTGTTGGTTACAAAAAAACTTTTAGCCTTTCTGGAGGAACTTTGCGTGTCGATGGAACAAGTAACGTCATTACGATTAATGGTTTTGCTTCCAAAATTATTGTGGAAGGCGCTGGGAATACGGTATATGTTGATAAGGTAAATAATGTATTAATTAGTGGTTCTAGTTCTAAAGTCTATTACAGAACGACAGATAATAAGTCCAAACGTCCCGATGCGAAAGTTGAGGGACCTGGCGCTGGTGTCATCAAACAGAAATAATTTTTGGTAACAAAAAACTCCTTTCAAGTTTTTGAAAGGAGTTTTTGTTTATGAATAATTCAGATTATTTCTTTACGGGAATGTTCTGCAAAATCTCTTGTAGATATTTCCAAAACTTTTGAACTGAAGAAATGCATGCTCTTTCGTCTGGTGAGTGCGCTCCTTTAATAGTTGGTCCAAAACTTACCATTTCCATTTTTGGATAATTGGTACCGATAATTCCACATTCTAATCCAGCGTGACAAGCGACAACCACTGGTTTTTCGCCAAAATCCTTTTCGTAAAGATTGGTCATAATCTGGATGATTTCGGCGCCTGGATTTGGTTTCCAGCCAGGATAGCTTCCTGTCAATTCAGTTTTGATACCATTGCTTTCGAATGAAGAAATTAGCTGTTGTGCAACTTCAATTTTAGTAGATTCTACAGAAGATCTCGTTAGGTTTAAGATTTTAACCGAACCATCTTTAACCTCAACTCTCGCTACATTGTTAGAGGCTTCCACCAAGCCTTCAACATCTGGACTCATTCGGAAAACACCATTGTGCGCGGCATTGATAGCGTATACCACTTTTTTTGAATCCTCGATATTTAGAGCTTTGTCTGCTGTAGACGATTTCTCAATTGTAATCGCTAGATCTTTTTCGATTTTAGCAAATTCTTCAAGAATGCTTGCTTTAAGGTCGGAAGTTGCTTTTTCAAAATCTGCTGCATTTGTAACAGAAACCAAAGCTTTCGCCTCTCTAGGAATCGCATTTCTCAAGCCGCCACCATCGATATTAATAATTTGAATATCATTGTTTAATCCTTCAAATAAGAATCTCCCTAAGATTTTGTTAGCGTTTCCAAAACCTTTATGGATATCCATTCCAGAATGTCCACCTTGTAAACCTTTAATCTGAATAGAATATACATCAGCTTTTGCATCAACAGTCCCAAAATTAGCCGTCGCTGTTACATCGACACCTCCAGCACATCCGATATCAATTTCGTCATCTTCTTCTGTGTCAAGATTTAGTAAAATATCGCCGTGCAAAAGTCCACCTTTAAGACCAAGTGCGCCTGTCATCCCTGTTTCTTCATCAATCGTGAAAAGCGCTTCCATAGCAGGATGCGGAATGTCGTTGCTTTCCAAAATCGTCATAATAGTTGCAACACCTAGACCATTGTCAGCACCTAAAGTCGTTCCTTTAGCTCTCACCCAATCGCCATCGACATACATCTGGATGCCTTGCGTGTCAAAGTCAAAATCGACATCGCTGTTTTTTTGACAAACCATATCAAGGTGAGATTGTAATACAATTGGTTGACGGTTTTCCATACCAGCTGTTGCTGCTTTGCGGATAATAACATTGCCAACTTCATCAACGTGGGTGTCAAGACCTAGGTCTTCACCAAATTTTTTAATGAAAGCAATCACACGTTCTTCCTTTTTTGATGGACGTGGTACTGCGTTAAGCAATGCGAAATTCTTCCAAATATTTTTTGGTTCTAATTGAGAATATTCCATATTGTTTTAATTCTTATTTATTAATGGCAAGTTACTAATAATTGGAGTTTTTCTAAAATATTTAAGCTTTAAATATTATAGGATTGAATATTAATTGCGCGAAGAATTTGTAATTTTGTGGGTTCAATTTTTAAACATGACTCGATTATTTCGACAAATAATCTCTTTTATACGATTTGATGCGACACATGCCGAAAAAATCTATTTGGTAAAATGTGTTTTGGGCGCTTTGATTTGCTATTCGTTTTACTTTTTGTTACCACAGTATCCTTTGTATTGGGCAGTCGTATCAACTGTTTTGGTTTTTACACCAGAGAATAATAACCAATTGGCTTTTGATAGAATAAAATGTAATATGCTAGGCGGCGGAATAGGGATGTTGTTGTACTTTGTCCCTTTGCCAAACATGCTTTTGTTAGGACTAGGAATCGCCTTAACAATTGTCATCGGTTTGGCTTTAAGATTTGACAAAACAATTCGGACCGCTTTGGCTGCAGTTGTTATCGTTTTGGTAGAAGAGAGTAGTCACAAAGATTGGACAGTTGCCATCGAAAGAATTGTCTGTGTGGTTATTGGTTGTACGGTAGCGTTGCTAATTACGTTTTTGTTTTCGAATGCTAAAAAAATGATGGATTAGAATTAAGCTTTTCAATAAAAGATAAAAAGCCTTTTCCATAGCGAAAAGGCTTTTATTATTTTAGTCTTTGTCTGTAAGTCGTTTGTCAGGAATAATCCACATTAAGGCAACGATATAGTAAAATACCAAAGCAACATAAGGTTCAAAAAATGAAGCTGCTATACCTAAAATATAGACTACAATTGAAATTTTCTCCTTGTTGCCTGCACCAATTGCCTTTGCAAAATCCGAATCTTGACCTTCGTTTTTCGCTATAAAATAAGAGAGGATGCCATACGCAACACCATTAAACATCAGGATAATACCATAAAGAATCGTTGTGTTTTTCTGAAACTGATGTTCTCCCATCCAAGCCGTAGAAAAAGGTGTAATAGATAATGTGAACAAAAAGAAGAGATTGCTCCACATAATGTTTCCATTAATTGTATTGGTTTTGTTAAGTAAATGATGGTGGTTATTCCAATAGATACCAACATATAGGAAACTCAAAATATAGCTAACAAATTTTGGCGCTAAAGCACGAATTCCCGACCAATCAGGTGTGTTGGGAACTTGTAGAGACATAACCATGATGGTGATAATAACAGCAATAACGCCATCGCTAAAGGCTTCTAGTCGGGAAGTGGTCATTCAAAAATTTTTATAAAGTTAGTTTTTTGCAAATTAAATGTTTTTCTTGAAGACTTAAAAATTGATTAAAACTTTGAGACTATCAAGTGGTACAATCCAATCGTTATTCTTAGGGTTAACTAGATTATAGTCTAAAGTCGAACCGAAATCACTACAAAAATTAAGTGAGAGTATACAAATTCAAAATAGTAAAATACTTTTCAAAATTAAAATTTAATCTAAAATAATAAAAAAACGCTTCCAATTGAGAAGCGTTTTATATTTTAAAAAAGAATGAGATTAATCTTCAAGCATATTGTCTCTGGTATTTTTCTGTACAGCAATTGCTCCGAATAATGCCAAAAGAAATGCAAAAGCATAGAAACCTTTTTCGCTTGGGAGAATTGTCGCATTCCATAAGCCGATTGCCAAAAGGACAATAGATGACAGTGTTGCGAACCAACAAATTCCATAATAGATGTCCGTTACTTTGATGTTTTCTAGACGGTCTCTCACAGCTTTTTGCAAAGAAACTACTGCAAATAAACCATAAAGAAGTATTGTAAAATAATAACCTTTTTCGTTTAGTTCCATTTCGGCTCTTGTTAATCCCACGATAAAGCCGATCATTCCTGCACCCAAGGCAACCCACGATGCTGCGACGAAGGCATTTGATACCTTTTGTTTTTTCATAATTCTGTTTTTTAACTTAAATCAAAAATATAGTTTTTTTTAACATAGAAAAACTATTTGATAAAAAAAATCCCGTTCCAAAGCTTGAAACGGGATAAATATTTGAATTTATGATAATCTATTTAACAATTATCTTTTGCGAAAATTGTTCTGACGGGATATTGATGTAATAAATACCTTTTGCTAAATTTTTAAGTGAGATTTTTGCATTTTGGTATTTCTCTTTTTTTACAAGTTTTCCTTGCATATCATATATTTCGAATTCGGTCGCGGTTTTTACGTTGTCAAGGATTACATAATCGCTAGCTGGGTTAGGATATATTTTGATTTTTTTGTTCTGCACTTCATCGGTTGCTAAGGCGCAATTAGGATCATAATTATCTCCTGTTATTGTCCAGCCTTTTGTATTGATGAGATAATTTCTAGCATTAACAGCTTCTTGTGATGAATAGATTGTATTAGTATTATCTGTAAATTCTAGATTATTAGGTGTATTAGAATTATTGGCCCAACCTATTAATGTCTTGTCATAATTTTGACAAGATAAATTTGTATTTTGGAATATTCCGTCTATCGTCACAATGCTTTTTAGGTTCCAGTTTCCAATATCTTGATTAAAATTATATGCACGACTAAACATAAAATTCATATTTTCCACCTTCGAAGTGTCCCAATTACCAATGTTTTGATTGAAAGCTGTTGATACATAGAACATAATCGCCATATTTTTAACATTAGAAGTATCCCACTTCCCAATATTTTGATTGAAAGCAGAAGCTAAAGAAAACATACCATTCATATTAGTAACTTTAGAAGTATTCCAATTCCCAATATCTCGATTAAATTTAGATGCGTAATTGAACATATTGTTCATATCAGTAACATTAGAGGTATCCCAATTTCCAATATCTTGATTGAAGGCGGAAGCTCTATAAAACATATATGACATATCCGTGACATTTGAGGTATTCCAATTTCCAATATTTTGATTAAAAACAGAAGCATTGTAAAACATCAAGTGCATTTTTATAACGTTGGAAGTGTTCCAATTGCCGATATTCTGATTAAAAACAGATGCTTCGTAAAACATATTATTCATATCGGTAACATTAGAAGTATCCCAATTTCCAATATTTTGATTAAAAGCAGAAGCATTGTAAAACATTCGTGACATATTCTTGACATTGTAGGTATTCCAATTTCCAATATCTTGATTGAAGGCGGAAGCTGAATAAAACATAGCATTCATTGTAGTAACTTTCGAAGTGTCCCAATTCCCAATATTTTTGTTGAAAGCAGATGCCTTAAAAAACATTAGTGACATATCCGTGACATTGGAGGTGTTCCAATTTCCAATATTTTGGTTAAATGAAGTAGCATTATTGAACGCAAATTGCATATTTGTAACTTTAGAAGTGTTCCAACTACCAATATCTTGATTAAATTTATCTGCTAAAAAGAACATTTTATGCATATCTGTAACTTTGGAAGTATCCCAACTACCAATATCTTGATTAAAGTTATACGCAGAAGAGAACATCTCAGACATATCTGTAACTTTGGAAGTATCCCAACTACCAATATTCTTATTAAAGTATGTGTTCATAAACATTTTACTCATATTAGTAACATTAGAAGTGTCCCAACTACCAATATCTTGATTAAAATAATATGCGCCATTAAACATGGAATCCATATTTGTGATGGTCGATGTATTCCAGAGTTCAAAAGATTTATTTGCTTTAAGATTCCCACATACAGAGAACATTCCCTGCATACTATTAGTTAAGGACAAATTCGGAATATCCGTAGCAGTCACATCCATATTTTTGGCGCCATAAAAGGCTTTTTCCATACTTTGCCATTTAATATTTCCCCATTGTTTTAACTCTAATAATTTTTCATAATCACCCATAGTACTTTCAATGCTTGAAAAAGTACCATTACCATTGCTTACTTTTAGAATATACTGTGCGTTCCATGTTGCGCCGATTCCAAAATTAATTAATATAGGGGTGGATATCGTATTCGTTACATTCAACAAAGTACCATTATGAGAAGCATTCCCTATTTCCTCCCAATAAATATTATAATTATTTCCTGCTCCAGGAAAATAGATTTCGTTAAGGGAACTCTTAGGCAAGCCTGGGATTGTACTTGAAGGATTACTAGGCTTCCAAACTGTAATAAACTCATTCTGTGCAAAAGTGAATATGCATAACAGCGTTAATAAAAAAGTAAATTTAATTTTCATAAAAATGTTTTTGCAAAAATAAAAAAAATCCCGTTCCAAATTTTGAAACGGGATTTTGATATTTTAAGAACTAAGAAATTTTAGTATCTGTAATATTCTGGTTTGAAAGGACCTTCAACTGGAACACCGATATAATCAGCTTGTGCAGGAGAAAGAGTTTCTAACTCAACGCTTAGTTTCTTAAGGTGCAAAGCAGCTACTTTTTCATCTAAATGTTTTGGTAACATATAAACTTCGTTTTTGTAGTTTGCAGAGTTGTTCCACAATTCAATTTGAGCCAAAGTTTGGTTAGAGAACGAGTTCGACATTACGAAAGATGGGTGACCAGTAGCACATCCAAGATTTACTAGACGACCTTCAGCCAAGATGATGATTTCTTTACCATCGATAGTATAGATATCAACTTGAGGTTTAACTTCAGTTTTTGTTGAACCATAGTTTTCGTTTAACCAAGCCATATCGATTTCGTTGTCGAAGTGTCCGATGTTACAAACAATCGCTTTATCTTTCATTTTCTTAAAATGCTCAGGTCTTACGATGTTGAAGTTACCAGTTGTAGTAATAATGATGTCTGCATTGTCAACAACAGTATCTAATCTTTTTACTTCGTAACCGTCCATAGCTGCTTGAAGCGCACAAATTGGGTCGATTTCCGTAACAGTAACGATAGAACCAGCTCCTCTGAAAGATGCTGCAGTACCTTTACCAACGTCTCCATAACCACAAACAACCACTCTTTTACCAGCTAACATTACGTCAGTTGCTCTTCTTACTGCATCAACAGCAGATTCTTTACAACCGTATTTGTTATCGAATTTAGACTTAGTAACTGAATCATTTACGTTGATTGCAGGCATTACTAAAGTTCCGTTTTTCATTCTTTCGTACAATCTGTGAACACCAGTTGTTGTTTCTTCAGAAAGTCCTTTGATATCTTTTGTGAATTCTGGATATCTATCAAATACCATATTTGTTAAATCTCCACCATCATCCAAAATCATATTTAATGGTTTTCTATCTTCACCGAAGAACAAAGTTTGCTCAATACACCAATCGAATTCCTCTTCGTTAAGACCTTTCCATGCATAAACGGGAATTCCAGCAGCAGCAATTGCAGCAGCAGCGTGATCCTGAGTTGAGAAGATATTACAAGAAGACCAAGTAACCTCTGCTCCAAGAGCTACCAAAGTTTCGATCAAAACTGCGGTTTGGATTGTCATGTGAAGACATCCTGCAATTCTAGCACCTTTTAATGGTTGAGATGGTCCGTATTCTTCACGAATCGCCATCAAACCTGGCATTTCAGCTTCTGCTAAAGTAATTTCTTTTCTTCCCCATTCTGCTAGAGAAATATCCTTAACCTTGTAAGGAACATATTGTGTTGTTGTATCCATAAATACAGATTTGTTTTTGAATTAATTTTCGATGCAAAAATACGATTAAAAATTTAGATAATAAAAAAAAGCGGAAACGCTTTCTAAGTCAGAAATTCTTCTATCGAAGTGAGCGTTTCGCGCTGATTCATCCCAAAGGATGAGGTGAGAGAAATGTGTATTTTTTACTTCCAACCACCGCCAAGACTTTTGTAAATGTCTACGACAGTACTTAGTTGTTGTTGTTTGGCATCGATAAGCTCCATTTTAGAATCCAAAGCATCTCTTTGGTTCATCAAAACTTCAAGATAATCGGCTCTCATATTTCGGAAAAGTTGATTGGCAATGCCGATACTTTCGTCTAAAGATTTAACTTCTTGGGATTTAAGATCATAATATTGATCGATGTTTTTGACTTTTGACATCAGATTGGCAACATCCAGATAAGCCATCAAAATCGTTTTGTCATATTCGTACAAAGCTTGGATTTGCTTGGCATCCGCAGTTTGAAAGTTTGCTTTTATCGCACTTTTGTTGATAAGTGGACCAGCCAAATCGCCAGCAAGATTGTAAGCCAAAGATTGAGGCATCTTCACTAAATAAGATGGTTTAAAAGCTTCCAATCCCAAAGTTGCCGAAATTGCTAAACTTGGATAAAACTCTTTACGAGCTGCTTCGACATCGAGTTGTGCTGCTTTTAATTCTAGCTCAGCTTGTTTGATGTCGGGACGATTCGACAAAAGTTGAGACGGAATTCCAGTGTACACCGTTTGTGGCATGGTTGTCATAAAACTTTCCTTGCTTCTTACAATCGGTTGTGGATAACGTCCGAGCAAAGCATTGATTTCGTTTTCCTTTTCGGTAATCTGTTGTTTGATGGTAAACTCCGTTGCCTTGGATTTTGCTAATTCGGCTTCGAATTTTTTTACCGCCAATTCCGTTGCAGCTGCAGCTTGTTTTTGGATTTTTGCTATTTCTAAAGCTTTTTTCTGAAGTTCAATATATTGTTGAATAATATCCAACTGATTATCCAAAGCCAAAAGCTCATAATAATTATCAGCAACTTCCGCAATAAGGCTTGACAAAACAAAATTCTTTCCTTCCACTGTCGCCAAATAATGCGAAACAGCAGATTCTTTTTCGGTTCTAAGTTTTTTCCAAATGTCAAGTTCCCAATTTGCGGTAAAACCAGCATTAAAGTTTCCAAGCGGATCAGGCATTTCTTTGCCAGGTTTTATCTCTGTTGAAGCATTACCGGCACCTGCAGAAGTGTAGCGACCAGCTTTATCAACGCTTGCACCAATACCAGCGCCAACAGTTGGACTTAATTGACCTTTTTTTGCAAGAACATTACTTTTTGCGATTTCAATTTCTTGAAGTGTAATGAGTAGCTCCTGATTGTTTTTAAGCGATTCTTCAATGAGATTAACCAAATTTGGATCTGTAAAAAACTGGCGCCAAGGTGTCATTCCGCTGTTGGTTGACATATCTTGGGAAGCTTGTTTATCTGCAAAATTCGTAGGTAGAGTGTCTTTAACTCGATCCTGAACTTTGGTTGCCATAGGCGCTTTGCAACTTGCAAGAAGTAGCGCAGCACCTAGGCTTAATATTATTTTATTGTTGATTACGGTCTTCATATTTTCCATCATGTTTGTAAGGTTCTGTTTGTTCAGTTAACGGATTTTCTTCTTCATAATAAGAAAGTTTCGTTTTCTCAGATAATAAACCAAATATGTAATATAAGCCTGGGATAACTATCAATCCGAAAATGGTTCCAATTAACATACCGCCAGCTGCTGCAGTACCAATTGTTCTGTTACCATTTGCACCAGGTCCAGAGGCGACAACCAAAGGAAGTAGACCAGCAATAAATGCGAAAGATGTCATCAAAATTGGTCGGAAACGAATTGTAGCTCCTATAATCGCTGCTTTGGCGACTGGCATGTTTTCTTCGTTTTTCTTTAAGATTGCAAATTCTACAATCAAAACGGCATTTTTACCAAGAAGACCAATGAGCATTACCATTGCAACTTGTGCGTAAATATTGTTCTCTAAGCCTAAAAGTTTTAAACATAAAAAAGCACCAAAAATACCCACAGGAAGTGACAAGATTACTGGCAAAGGCAGAACAAAACTTTCGTACTGTGCAGATAGAATTAAGTAAACAAATCCTAAACAAATTAAGAAAATGTAAACTGCTTCGTTACCTCTTGACACTTCGTCTTTAGAAATTCCCGCCCAATCGATAGCAAAACCACGAGGAAGCGTTTTATCAGCAACTTCTTGGATTGCCGCAATCGCTTGCCCAGAACTGTATCCTGGCGCAGGTGTACCACTTACTTGCGAAGAGTTATACATGTTATGTCTTGTAATTTCGGATAGACCATATACTTTTTCCATTTTCATAAAGTCGGAATAAGGAACCATTTGGTCTTTATCATTTTTAACATAAAGTTTAAGAATGTCCGTTGGCAAAGCTCTGTATTGCGGGCCAGCCTGTACAATAACTTTGTAAGGTCTATCAAATCTGATGAAACTCGTTTCGTAATCTGATCCAACCAAAGTCGATAAGTTATCCATCGCCTTCTGGATAGAAACGCCTTTTTGCTCTGCCAAATCATTGTCGATTTTCAACATATATTGAGGAAAACTCGCAGAATAGAATGTAAAGGCAGAGCCCAATTCTGGACGTTTTTGTAATTCTTTTACAAAATCATTACTCACTTGCTCCATTTTATGATAATCGCCATTTCCTGTTTTGTCAAGAAGGCGAAGTTCAAAACCGCCTGCTGCACCATAACCAGGAATTGATGGCGGTTGGAAAAATTCGACATTGGCACCTGCAATGTCTTTAGATTTTTGTTCTAATTTTTCGATAATTTCGGCGGCGGTTTCTTTTCGTTCATCCCAAGGTTTTAGGTTAATCAAACAAGTTCCGGAGTTAGATCCTGTACCTTCACTCAAGATTTCGTAACCTGCAAGCGAAGAAACCGATTGGACGCCTTCAATTTTTTCTGCTTCTTTTTGAAGTTGAAGTGCCACTTGATTGGTTCTTTCTAGCGTAGAGCCAGGTGGTGTTTGGATAATCGCATAAATCATCCCTTGGTCTTCGGTAGGTACAAATCCAGATGGTATATTATTGCTAAGTAAATAAGTCCCAAGACAGAATAATAACAAAACTGGTAGCGTAAAGAATTTTTTAGTAACTGTTTTGTTTAAAAGCCCTTCATACTTAGTTTGACCTTTAGTAAAGAGGCTATTAAACTTGTCCAAGAAATTGTTAACGATACTTTTCTTTCTTTTCCCGTGATTATTTTTTAGAATTAAAGCACAAAGCGCTGGTGTTAAAGTTAATGCAACAGTACCAGAAAGGATAATTGCCGATGCCATTGTAATGGAAAACTGACGGTAAAAAATTCCCACAGGTCCACTCATAAAGGCAACAGGAATAAACACCGATGCCATAACCAAAGTGATTGCGATAATAGCACCGCTAATTTCGTGCATCGCTTCCTCAGTCGCTTTTAACGGCGAAAGTTCTTTTTCCTCCATCTTGGCGTGGACGGCTTCGATGACGACAATGGCATCATCGACGACGACTCCAATTGCCATTACGAGGGCAAAAAGCGAAATCATATTTAAAGTAATCCCGAATGCGGACATCACTGCGAATGTTCCGATTAGAGAAACAGGCACCGCAATGGTCGGAATTAAAGTTGAACGCCAATCTCCTAAGAATAAAAACACAACAATCGCTACCAAGATAAAGGCTTCGAAAAGTGTATGCACAACTTTCTCAATCGATGCATCTAAGAATCTTGACACATCATAACTAAGTTCGTAATGCATGCCTTTTGGAAAATTGTGTTTTTGCAAATCTTCCATTAAGACTTTTATGTTTTTGATAACTTCCGAAGCGTTAGAACCATAAGATTGCTTAACAGTGATTGCCGCTGATGGTTTGCCGTGAAGCGTGGAGTAGATGTCGTACATTGTACTTCCAAACTCAATATCTGCAACATCTTTTAATCTTACAAATTGACCATCAGGAGAAGATTTAAGAATAATGTTTCCGTATTCTTTTTCATTGTTGTAACGACCTGGATACTTTAAAATATACTCAAAAGATTGAGAGCGTTTTCCCGAACTTTCCCCAGTTTTTCCTGGCGAAGCTTCAATACTTTGCGCTTGTAAGGCGTCCATAACTTCATCTGCCGAGATGTTGTAAGACGTCATACGGTCTGGTTTTAGCCAAATACGCATCGCATATTCTCTAGTACCAAGGATGTCGACATCACCAACACCTTTTATCCTTTTTAATTCAGATAAAATGTTGATGTCAGCATAGTTAAATAAGAATTTTTGGTTGGACTTTGGATCATCACTGTACAAGTTGATGTACATTAGCATATTGGGTTCTTCACGCGTAATTTTCACCCCTTCTCTTACAACCAAAGGCGGTAATTTGTTAATCGCTGAGGAAATATGGTTCTGGACATTAACTGCCGCAACATTGGGATCGGTTCCTAAATCAAATACAACTTGTATTTGCGCTTCACCGTCGTTACCAGCATTTGACGCCATATACTTCATCCCAGGAACACCATTGATGGAACGTTCCAATGGAATAATTACGGATTTTATCAACAACTCGTTATTGGCACCAGGATAATCTGCTGTAATATTTACTTTGGGAGGCGAGATCGATGGGAACTGCGTTACAGGCAGCGACGTTAACGAAAGTATCCCTAAGAATACAATGATTAACGATATAACGATAGACAGAACGGGTCTGCGTATGAATTTCTTAAACATTTTTTTAGTTTGAAATTTTAATTTGAAATTCGAGGAATTTTTTAACTTAAATAAACATTCACTTTATTTTGAGTTAAATTCTCCCTTCGGAACTCTCTTTAGTTCGCTTGAAGTTTCAATGATTGTAACACCTTTTTCGGATCTTCGAATTTCACTTTTATCTTTTGATCATCTTTTACCTTTTGTACACCTTCCAGCAAAATTTTGTCGCCAACTGCAAGTCCAGAACCGACAACATAGATGTCTGGCAATTCGTATTGGATTTTGATGTTTCTAGATTTAAGAGCACCATTTTTGTCAACAACGAAAACATAAGTTTGATCTTGGATTTCGTAAGTTGCTTTTTGAGGAATAATTAAAGCATTGGTCAAAGGAAGCGTCATCAAGATTTTTCCCGTTTGACCATTTCTTAAAAGTGAATTAGGATTTGGGAATTTTGCACGGAAAGCAATGTTTCCAGTTTCGCTGTCAAATTCCCCTTCAATGGTTTGGATAATACCTTTGTCAGAAAAATTTTCTCCATTTGCCATCACCAAAGAAACAATGTCATTGCCACGCTCCGCAGAATGCATTTGGTAATTAAGATATTCTGGTTCCGACACATTAAAGTAAGCGAAGATGCCGCCATTGTCAGAAAGACTCGTCAACAAATCGCCTTCGTCAACCAAGCTTCCTAATTTGAGAGGAAGTCTATTGATAATACCAGAAAAAGGTGCTTTTATGGTCGTGAATGAAAGATGGGTTTGTGCTAATTTCAATTCGGCGTTAGCTGCATCTAGTTTCGCTTTTGCCATTCTTTTTTCGTTAACCGAAACCACATTGTTGTTGGCTAGCGTACTCGAATTTTGCAACTCGATTTGCGCTTGCGCTACTTCTGCCTTGGCTTTCATAACATCAGCTTCGTACAGTTGTGGCATGATACGAAATAGGACTTGACCAGCGTGGACATATTGACCTTCGTCAACATAGACTTTTTCTAGAAAGCCTTTTTCTTGTGCACGGATTTCAATGTTTTTTTCTGAACGAATCTGGGCTACAAATTCTTTGGTAACCACGGTGTCCATTTTAATCGGTGATGTGATAGGGTAGACAGAGCTGTCTTCTTTTTCTTCTTCCTTTTTATTGCAACTTGCCAATAAAAGAACGGCGCTTAGAGCAACGCATGATGCGACTCTTTTCATATCTTGAATGTATTTTTAGTAATATTTAGCTGTAACCAACCGAGAATAGATTTTATAATTATCTTTATATTGATAATCATAACGTTATTTTTTTATTAAATTAATAAAAACTTCTGTTCAATTTTAAATTCGAATTGCTCGGATAAGAATAAATTTTTTTACGTGTGGACTATAAAACTTTTCTGAAAATTGAATTTTACTATGGAATTTTTTAAAGTACAAAATCAAGAAGCTAGCAAGGCTTAAAATGCCTACTATAATTAGAAAGTGTTCTGAAGAATGTTCAGGATTTAGCTCGTTGTCACTAATAATTGAAGAAAAACCAAGAACAGTACTTCTTGTATGATTGGTATTATGGAGGCTGTGGTTGAGGTGTTGACTTTTGGACACAACTTTATAGACCATTTTTGCGGAACTAGATCCACTGGTCTGGTAAGATTTGCTAACAACACAGAAAAGCAGCAGCAAAGCCGTTAGTATGTACACGAAAAAGGATTTCATTTCTCTCATTGCAAAATTACTTATCGAAGCGTTAAAAAAATACTAATAATTGAAATTTAATAATTTTTTAAGGTTAAGATTTTAGGTTAAAATTTTAAGTCTGAAGAACTGATTATTTGTAATTTTGATGTTTAAAATTTGAGAATGCCTTTGTACAAAAATTTTTCTAATGATAAAGCCCAACTTCTTATTTGGAAATATGATGAAGACGAAGTTTTGGATATTAATTTTCTTTTAGAAAAAGAAAACTATGACAAAGTGAAAGGCTATCATCCAAAGAAAGTAAAAGAAGTTTTGATGGTTCGTAAAATGCTAAAACAGATTTTACCAAATCATAAAATTCTTTACAAAGAAAATGGCGAACCTTTTTTGGAGCCCAACGATTTTAATATTTCGATAAGTCACTCTTTTCCTTTGGCTGCGATTGGAATTTCTAAATGCAAAATAGGTATCGATCTCGAACGTAAAAAAGAAAAAATAAAACTAGTCCGTCACAAGTTTATTCTTCACGAAAATGATTTTATTGACAACGAAAGAGAAGTGGATTATCTCACAAGCATCTGGACGGTAAAAGAATCTCTGTACAAAATCCATCATTCTAAGCATTGGTCGTTAAAAAAACATTACGATATACAAGCTTTTCAGCCGTCAGAAAACTTCTCTGTAAAAGCTAGAGTGTATGACCATAGTTTTGAGGATTTTTTTGATGTGAAAGTTTTTGAAATATCCGATTATTACTTTTCAGTGGTGTTGGAATAAAATGAAATGCTATTTTTAAGTTGTTTAAAATCAGTTGATTGTATATTGTTGTCTTTCAGTTTTACCGAATTTTGATAGACTAGTTCTTGATGTTATTATTTGGCTTCAATAGTTTTGAGGAGCTTAAATAATTATTAATATGAAGAAAGTTTACTTAAGTCTTTTAATGCTAACTGCAGCTTTGTACCAATCGCAATCTGTGGAATTAGTAAAAGACATTAGACCTGGTTCTGGCTCAGGAAGTCCAGCCAATTTTGTACAATACAATAACAAACTTTATTTTTCTGCCAACGATGGTACAACTGGTGTTGAGCTTTGGGAATCTGACGGAACAAATGCAGGTACCAAGCTTGTGCAAGATTACAATACTGGAAGTGGCAATTTTAACCCAACTAATTTTTGTGTTAAACAAGGCGAATTATTTTTCGCTGGTGGAATAGGATCAATGCCTAATGGTATCGAACTTTACAAATACAATCCAACAGAGGGTATCAAGTTATTTGCAGATATTAAACCTGGAAGTGCGGGATCTTCGCCTTCGCAACTGCAAGTTAATGCTGATGGAAGTCTATTATACTTCCGTGCAAGTGATGCAGTCGATACTGCTGCAAGAATCTATAAAACGGATGGTGTAAATGCGCCGACGCCGTTGAGCTCAACATTTATTTCTTACACAGCGATGATGGCATTAGATAATACTATTATCGCAGCTGGTGGTACAGATCTTAGTGACGTAGAAATCTATAAAAGTACGGGTGCAGAGTTTAGTCTCATCAAAGATATTCGTCCTTCGGCAAGCAGCACTCCGAATAATTTCTATTATAGTCCTACGCTTAAAAAAATGTTTTTTACTGCTAGAACGGATCAAAATGGTACAGAACCTTGGATAACTGATGGTACAACCGAGGGTACTACACTTCTAAAAGATATTAACAAAGTTGGATCAGATCAAGGTACTACGAACTCTGGTGTTACGCAAATGATAGAATACAAGGGTAAAATCTATTTTGCTGCAAATGACGGAGTTAATGGGTCGGAAGTTTGGGTTAGCGATGGTACAGAAGCAGGTACCAAAATGCTAAAAGATTTAATTCCTGGAAGTGCAAGCAGTAATCCATCGACGTTTACAATCCATAATGATTTATTATTTTTTGTAGCTAATGACGCCGCTTTAGGACGCGAATTGTTTGTAACTGATGGTACGGAAGCTGGTACAAAACTATATCTTGATATAGTACCAGGAGCAACGGGAAGTTCAATTTCTGATATTATTTCTTACAATAACAAATTGTATATCGTGGGAATGGTAGAAACTGCGGTTGGTAAAGAACTTTATGAGGTTAAAATGAGCAATTTAGGAACTTCTGTAAGCTCGTCTAGTACTCTAAAAGTTTTCCCAAATCCATCCAATGGTGATTTTAAGATTACGACAAAAGAATTCCAAAACTTTAAGATTTATGATTTGTCTGGTAAATTGGTGAAATCCGGTGCTATTAACAATCAAGAAATTAAGTCTGGTTTGAAAGCAGGACAATATGTTTTAGTTTTAGAAGCTGGCAACAAATCACAATCGACATCAATCATTATTAAATAATCTAAAAAGAAATATGTTATGAAGAAATCTATAATTTTGGCAGCTGCAATTTTAGCGACTAATATTGTAAATGCGCAAGAAACAATCCTATTTGAAAATGCTGGACTAAAAGTTGAAAAACCAGCAAAGATTCTAAAAACAAGTCCAGATTTTAATAGCTTATTCACGGCGAAACAAAATCTACAACAATATAACGCGACTCCGACCTCTTATGTTAACGCTTCTAAAACGAGCACCGCAGCTCCTACCAACACGATTGCTGTCGACTCTTGGGGCAAAATTTTAGCTGTTGAAACAGGACTTGCTGAAAACTATGCCATTAAATATAAATTCGGAACAGGAGCAAATTTGACTTTTTCTTTCATGGATAATAACTTCAAAGAAACAAAAAGTTTTAACGCAAGTTTACCAACAACGGCTAATAAAGTTGCTATTATTACAACGATGTCAAAGGCAGAAGATGGTAGAAGAATCATGATGTTTGTTCATTATTTCGAAGGTGGTGTTGGTCCTGCATTTCAGAAAAGTGCAGTTTGGGTATTTAACGAAAATGGTGTTAAGTTAAAAGAATTGCCAGTAAACTCAGCAAAATATATTCGTACAGCGAGTGGAGAGACTCGAATTTTTGGAGCTTATGATGGAGAAGAAAACAACGAATTCCGTTTGTATGATGCGAATTTTAATGAAATGAAATCAGTTCCAGTTGCTGCTAAATTGTCGACTAATTATGCTGGCTCTCCAGTAAGTTTCTTAAAGATTAAAGGTCAAGACAAAATTGTTTTGGCGCATTATGAGAAACTTTTTATGAACCAACAGACGTACGAAGTTACACCAGACAACCATTTGTTAGTGAAAATCTACGATACAGATTTTAACCTAGAAAAGACTATTCCTTTAGATTTAACATCGATATATCCAGAGTCGCCTTATATTTTTGCACTTGGAGATTTCGGAACTTTGCCTTTTAATTATAAGTTTGAGATCACGGATAAGACCTTTAACGATGATGATGATTTGGAAATTATGTACACCATTCGTTATGAGGATGTTATCAATGATAAAAGTTGGGCCAATTATTACGTTGCTAACGAGCAAGGACGACGTATCAGATCTTTGGAGAAAAAAATTATTTCGGTAGGGGAGATGGCACCAATTGCAGGCAAAGACGATCAATTAGCTTTCATTATTGGAGAAGGCGATTTCGGTAGCTCTATCGACACTTTTGATCTTCAATCGTGGAAGGATGGTTTTTCTTTCCCAGCAAAATATAATGATCAAATCTTATCTACCAATTTCAATAGAATTCCTTCAACAAACGGCTATGACTATCTAATTGGTCTAGGATCGGGTAAGCAAATTGACAATGTTGCTTATGGTTTGGTTAACCAATATTTTAAGGATGGCGAGTTCAAAAAAGAAATTAAACTTAATATCGGGACAAATCCACAGATGTTTGTACCAATCCTGAATGGAGAAACTTTGGATCCGCATGTTTATAATTCGGATGACGATTATGAGTTTACTTATATTCACAAGCATAAATTTCCAACAGGATCAAAAATGTATAATGAATTCAGTATCTCTAAAGATTATCAAACGCCAATTTTTGCTTTAAAAGGTGATGGTAGTTATGGCGATATTGTCTCGAGTGGTTTTTTAAGAGACGAACATGAAAAAGCGATTCTAAAACTTGCGATGTTGTATCAAAATACGGCAAGTGTTACAACAACAGAGTTTTATGATGTTCCATTCTCTACACTTGCAACTAATGATGTTAAAAAATCGGAAGCAAAAATCTATTTTGACGACAAAACAAAAAGCATTGGTACTTTAGATAAAGCGGATAAATTCGAGGTTTATAATGCTGTTGGGAATTTAGTAATTAATCAATCTAACACGAAGATTGTATCTGCTGCTAATCTTTCTAAAGGTCTTTACGTTGTTAAATTAACTATTAATGGTCAAGTAACAACTTCTAAAGTTATTGTTAAATAAATATCTTGTTAAATTTTGAATCGAAAGGCAGTCTCAGAAATGGGACTGCTTTTTTATTCTGTTTTGTTCTTGTAATAGTTTTCAACGACTTTGCGTTGGTCTTTGGCAACATCGTAGATTAATTCCAACAAATCGTGAATACTTTTTAACTCTGTTAAATGACTGATCTTTGTTGGATCACGATGGTCGCGATATTCGCTTTCATCAAGTTCTTGACGGCGTTTTTCGAGTAGCTCGTCAACATGATCATCGGGCTCAATTTTGCTTTGGTCGATAATATCATGATCGAATTCTTCCTTATGCAACAACGAATTACTTCTAATTAATTCTGAAGAGATTTTTATTTTCCAACTTTGGCTGTCGATTTCGGGATATTGGTCTTCATTCTTTGCGAACTGAGAAAGCGACGCGGTATAAGCCGTTAGTAGGTGAGAAGTCGTCACAAATTGATGCACAGTTTCGAGCTTTTTTTGCTGGTCTTTCGGATCCGAAATCATTCTTTGGAAGTTGTCGGAAAGGTTCGCAAGGTCGATAATGGCATTTTTTCTTTTAAGACGGTATTGCTCATCATTTTCTTGTTTATTAATGAAAAGATCCATGACAATTCGGAAGTATTCCAAATTGCTTTTTGCAGATTTCTTCATCAATTGGAGATTCTGTGTGTGTTCCCAAACAGGGAAAACAAAATAGGCTACCAAAAATGTTACGGCACCACCAATGGCTGTATCTATAATTCTATCTTTGAAGATGAGGTTAACATTCCCAGGTTTTAAAAAATTAAATGACAAGAAAACATATATTGTCATAAAAAATACAGCCCAAAAATATTTAGATTTTAACAAACTAAAACATAATGTCATTGCTAACAAAAGGGTAGCGAGCAATACTGTACTGTCAGTGACGAAATACAAAATTACATAGGCCATAATTCCGCCAGCAATAGTGCCATAAAGTCGCAGTAGATTACGATGTTTTGTAGTACTGTAAGCAGGTTTTAGGATGGCTGTTATGGTAATCATAATCCAGTAGGCATGACCAATTCCTAAAAATGCCATTTTGGAAAATAAATAACCAATAAACAAGGCTAAAGTCACTCGTACAGCATGACGGAAGTGCCCAGATTCTAGCGAGATATTACTAAACAAAACCTTGCGGTTAAGTCGTTCTTCTTTCGGAACAAATTTATTAAGATCAAGTCCTGTAGAAAGACTTTTAGCAAGTTTTACATCTTGATCAAAAACTCTAAAAATAGTTTTGACCTCGTCAGTAACATCAGTCACACGCATCAAGACTTGGCGAAGAAGCATAAAGTCTTCTAGGTTTTCAGAATTAATGACTACTGCACGATGTTCGTAGAATTGATGGTATATTTTTTTTAATTCTTTATCAAAATTGTATTGTTCTTTTGTTCGGATATTTCCTTGCAAAGCGATGCCGATATTGGTAAGCTCATTCGCCATATTGATAAGATAATCGTGCATCATATTGAGGATTTTGGTTTCCCCAAAAACATGATTTAGCTTTCGATAGTCGTTTTCGGAAGTGAAAAGCTTTTCGTAAAGATCTACTGAGTTGAGGAACATCAACATCAGAATACGGCTTTGCGTCGTCGACTCGTTGACGATTCTACGGGTTTTGAAAACAATCTCTCGAGTGGCTTCTTGTTGATCTTTTATCTTAATTTGTTGTGAAATAAGTTGGTTAAGAAGCTCGTCAACATTTTCATTTTTTTTATAAAATTTGGCTTTTATTCTAAGATAATCGGCGAGTTCGAGATAGTTTTCGCCAACCATTTGACTCGCTAATTTGTAAGGTTGTAATGTCGAGACAACCAAGAAAACAATAACGAACCAAACGCATCCAGCAAGGAATATTCCTAGACTTTTGACAACATCATGTCCTGTGAGATGTCCATCAATAAAGATGCTGAGGACAACTAATGATAGAGATCCGACGCCAGCAAGTCGCGTTCCATAAACGCCAATTAATGAGAAGAACATCCCAAAAAGGATAATCTCTAAGTATACTACAATTTGGAAATCTTTGACGAGACTGGCTATTAACGCGACTAAAAAATAAGAAACAACGGCGAAAGCTAATGTATTTCGTCTTCTGATAAATGGTCCAGGTTGATCTGTTAAACCAACAAAACTGGTTCCCATTGGGAAAAGAAAGTATTCTTGTAGTAATCCAAAATGGGCAAGAATAATACTCGGAATAACAATTGCCAATGCAATTCTTGTCCCAGCAAAAATATATTGGCTTGTTAAAAACTTTTTAAGTTCCGAGGTATAATTCATAAAACAAAAATAAAAGAAAAATGCCTCAAAAAAGAGGCATTTGTAATAATATTTGGATAAAGATTAATAATCTTGAGAGTTATAAGTTTCGCCTCCAATATTCCAAGTTAGACCAAATCTAAGTGTGTTATCCAAAGCACTGTTAACTTTAGAAGTATTGATTAGGTAAGATAAGTCTAAACCGAAAGATTGGTATTTAAGACCAACACCAACTGTTGCATATTGTCTTGCACCTTGCTCTGGGCTTTCTGTAAAGTAACCAGCACGGATTGCAAATGCGTTGTCATAAGAATATTCTGCAGCACCAGAGAACATCATACTCTTTTTGTTGCTGAAAGATTTTCCAATTCCTTGCATAACCCCAACGTTAGGAATTCCAAATTCTGGTTTTCCGTTGGTGTCATAACCTGTAATTTCTGGACCAGGCACTAATAGTTTTGAAGCTTCACCACTAAGGCTTACTCTGTTAAGATCATCAATGAAAAGGTCATATCCAACCCCTAATCTTGCCATAGTTGGAAGATATGATCTTGAGTTTTCATCTCCTGTGTAGTCTAATCTTGGACCTAAGTTTTGTACAGCCCAACCTGCGTTAACACGTCCTTCGTAATCACCAAAACTTTGATGTTTAGGAGACTTGTAATAACCAGAAACATCTACTGCGAAAGTATTTGCCGGCTTTAACGTGTTATCTGTGTTGAAACTTCCTCCTAGATCTGATCTGATGAAACGTCCAGTAACTGCCATCGAGTAGGTATCTGACAACTTAAGACCATAAGCTAAGTCAATCGAGAATTCGTTTGGTTTAGTAACACCACCTGATACAACTTCAGTTCCTACCAAAGAAGTTAGGTCAACTTGTCCCATATTGAAGTAGTAGATACTTGCACTTAATGTAGATCTTTCGTCATCACCTAAGAAAGTATAGAATGATCCATAAAGTAAGAATACATCATTTGTAAGTTTACTCATATATGGTGTATAGTTAACACCTACACCTGATGAGTTTTTTGCAAACGGATATTTTGCAGCATTCCAAAATTGTGAAAAAACATCAGTTGATGTCGCAACCCCTTGATCTCCCATACCTCCTGCTCTTGCGTCTGGCGAAATTCTTAAAAAAGGAGCTCCTGTTAGCACTGTATAGTCAGATTGAGAATAAGCTGCAACGCTCATTCCTAATCCCAGACCTAAAAAGAGTTTTTTTGTAAAATTCATAATTAGTTAGTTAGTGGTAGTTTTACCGTTTATATAATTCTATTTTTATTTTAATAATACCATTTTTTCGACAGCTGTAGCACTTCCTTTACATTTGTCTTGATTTTGACTTTTTGCAAATATCTTAAAAATATACGTTCCTTTTGCAACAGTATCACCAAAATCATCTTTTCCATCCCATTCTATTGCTTGTTTTGGAGTTCTATATCCTTCCAACCAAGGCTCTGCTGTCACAGCATTTGTCAATGTCCTTACCAATTTTCCGGTAATGGTAAAAATCTGAACATTAACATCTAGCATATCATCACAATTATGCTCAAACTGCACATATGTCTTATTAGTAAATGGATTTGGCCAGTTAAGAGGTCTGTTAATAACCAATTGTTGTTGACTTTCATCTTTCACTACAAAGTTTAACGTAGAGGTTGTGGAATTATTGTTGATGTCCCAAACTTTAAATGTTAATTGATGATCGCCTGGTTTTAAATCTCTGAAAGGGTAGGATACACTTCCTTTCTGATAATCCGCAAAACTAGGGTTAAGACAGCCATTAGATTCGCCAGAAGTGAAGAAATCATTTAAGACAGTCGTATTAATAACTTCGCCATCTAATAGTACTGTAATGTCATGTCCAATACCTGCTCCAGTAGAATTGATCCCAATATTATCGGTAACACAAGCTAACAAATTTGGATTTTGGTTGGTAATTCCCCCATCAGCAAAGTTGGTATTGTTCATGTACAGTTGCACCTTTGGAGGCTCAGTGTCATTAATACCATTTGGATTAATATCTCCAACTTTCTGTACTTGATTGCTAAAAACATCAAAAGAAGTCACATCTCCTTTTTTGAAATTGTCAGCATAAGCTAATATACGTCCGTCTCCAACAGTATAATTAATATCTTTAGGAACGTAAAACTCTACTGTGAAAATACCATTAGTGGCAGTACCTGAGGCTTTTACAATTGGACTTCCTTCTTCTTTGAAATGAAGAATATCTTTCATTTCATTGGAATTATCATTGTTAAGGGTCTTTTTATCTAACTTTTTATCAAAGATGTTAATTGCAACTCTACCATTAAAGCTAGTGTCTATACTACCATCTTCTTTGGTTATACTTCCCTTAATTTTAACAAAATCTAATGCTCTAATTAATTGCGGAACCTCGTCTAGTTTAACCAATCTTTTTGGTCGTGAAAGCTTCATTGCAGGGTCACCTAAGAAATTAACCTTTAAATGGTTGATGTCGGTGCCTTTGTCTTTTCTTGCTTTTAAAAAAGCATCTCCCAATGAATCAAAACTATCATTTGTAAGACTGAAAATTCTTTGTGTAAAGTACTTGGTCATATCTATACCATAAGGTATACCGATTGCGCGACTTGATGTAATCATCGTAGCTGCTCCACCTGTCTTTAGCTTTATAATCTGTTCTCCTACAGAGTTAGTATTTGGCTCATCCCAAAGCGTAAATTCACAAGTGATAGTGGATACTAAAGGAAATCTTGCGAATAGATTATTATAATTATTAAAGTTTTGAACTTCAGTACTTGTTAAAACACGTTCTTGCGCCCATCCATTAATACCACCATGTCCGAAGTAAAACAAATACAAACTATTTCCTACATCATTACTGATAGCTTGGTTTACCTGTGGATAACGTTGCCCACCTGCACTAGATTCCGCTGGAAAAGCATCAAGGTAAAGTTTTCTAACATTGTACTCAGATCTTTGACCTTGTTCAAAAACGTCTACCAAAACATTATTCATCGTTTTGTGGAATGCTATTGGATCTGGTATTGTTGGATTATCCGAATCATCATCAACAACAAAATCAAGTTTCATACGCCATTCTCCAAAAGGTGAAGATTGATTGGGTAATGCATTATAATAGGATAATGTTTTGTCAATTAGTAATTTCGCTTCACTTAGATTTGCCGCTGGCAGTCGACCAATTGGGATAGAAGGAAGATTATTGTAGATATAGGCATCCGATTGTGGTGCAGTCAAAACAAAATAATCATCTGTTACATAACTATCAGAATAGTTCTGACTGTTTTCACTTTGATAACTTGGCAGGATATCCGTATTATTTGCGGTTCTATTTTTGAAATCATAAGAAGTATCTCCTAATAAAAATACATATTTTAGATTTCCTGCAACCGTTTTAAGCCTTGTCACAAAATCCCTAATTGCAGTAATATCCTTACTACCACTACTGAATTCGTTGTAGATTTTGTTTACATCAACAACCTGGGTGCTCATCTTACCATTATAGTAATTAGCTAGACGTTGTGCTTCGCCCATCATACTAGGTTGCGTTATGATAAGATAATCGACATTACTCAATGCATTAAGGTCTTGGTGATCAATTCTTCCAACAAAGGCTGGCGAGTACGCTGAGGTCGCGTTGAATGCTACAAATTCATTATTAAAAACCGAACTATTAGCAGTATAGGCAAAATCGAAACTAGAACCACTGCTGTTTTTATTAGTTTTTCTAGTCGCATTTGTAATATCTGATACATCCCAAATTTGCTCTAAGCCAGTGGTTGATGTCATCGAAAATCCATATTTGTTATTAGAATTTTCTGCTATGTCATAGCTTCTAAAGTTAAACTGACTATTGTTAAATGTCAAATCTTGCTTGTAGATAACTTCAGCATAGTCCCAATAAAACTGACCATTTGGATTTGCTCCAATTGTTGGCTTGTATTGAAAATTAATAGTGTTTCCAGAAAGACCAGTTGTTCCATAATTTTCGAAAGAAATAAAACTGTACTCTTTGACTGCAGTAGAAGTTATCGCATTTTTACCATTAATGTCAAATCCTAATGTATTTCCTTCTGCATTCAAAGTTGCGATCCTAGTACGGTATACAATTTTATCTTCTGGTTTTATAGGAGTTCTTGTTGTGAATGTGACTGTTTTAGGCGTGTTAAAAGTATCTCCAACCCATATACGGCCAAGTTTCATCAAGTTAAATTTCTCCTCATTTATGAATTGATAATCATCATATCTTGTGATAAGATTACTTTGAGGAAGGCTTGTTCCGTCATCAGAAACACGCTTTCCATGACCAATATCAAAATTTATAAAATAGTAAGAGTAATCTTCATATATGTTTACAACATTCCAGCTTTTATTACTTCTGGTTTCTGTACGTTTGTTTCTTGCAGGATAATTGTCGGAGGGATAGATATTAAAACCGTTCGGTCCTTGAGCATAGAAAAGTGCATAGTCATTATCATTCCAAACGCCATCCTCTTCACCTACAACTTGTATTGCGTTTTCTTGCAATGCCGAATATTTAGGATCTTGGTTATACTCAGGTAGCATTAATCCTCCATTTCCATAAATACGGAAATTTTTTGGATTTATACTAGCGACATTGATACCATTATCTTGTAAAAATTTCTTATTGATTTTGAAAATACCCGATTTGTCAACTTTTATTTTATAAAAAGTACCGCTATTTAAAGGGTTTTCTGTGGTGCCAAGTCCTTGTCCTTTACCGAGAACTAAAGGTTTAGCACTTTGGTCAAAATCAAAAGAAACAAGACGATATACAATGTTGTCTACAACCTTGAAAGTCGAGATTCTAAGGTTACCAACTTGTGCATTTTCTTTTTCATTGAAGAAATAGCTAACCCCGAAATTATTGTCTGTAGGTAAGACATTTTTATCGAGGTCAAAAAGGTCTTTGGGATTAGCTTTTTCCCAAGCCAAGTTTTTCACGGTTAGTTCCTTACCATCATTTTTTTTGGAAAGTGTCAAAATAACACCATTACTGTCGATATTATAACCCTCATTTTTGAAAAAAGGCATCGTTGTAACGGTAATTCCATTATCAATAGCTTTGCTTCCTTCCCACTGTAAAGTAACCTTCTGGGAGTATAAAGATGCTGATAATAATGACAATGTAAGAAAGGATAAGTTTTTTCTCATTACATGATTAATTCAATTGTACAAAATAAACGAAATTTTCTAAAAAAAGATATATAACAATAAAACTAATTTATCTGCGTTAGAAAAAAAGCATATCATTATTTGATTTATTAAAATATTTATTTTTTCTTTGTACTTTGTAAATGATTATATCAACTATGAAACAAATTAAGTTGTTTTCACTTGCTCTCGGATCAGCTTTGGTACTTGCAAGTTGCGGCGGAGGGAATTCGAAAAAAGGTGGTGGAACAAAACGTTTTACTAGTAAAACTGGTTGGAAACCTAATGAGAAAAATGGTTACTTTTTCTCTGGTAAACAACAGAAGCAAAAAGGTTGGCCAGGTATGGTATACGTTGATGGTGGAACCTTCACGATGGGGCTTGTCCAAGACGATGTGATGCATGATTGGAACAATACGCCACGTCGTATGCAGGTAAGTTCTTACTTTATCGGTGAAACTGAAATTACTAACTACGAATATAGAGAATATGTTACTTGGTTAAAGTATGTATTCCCACCTTCTGACCCTAATTTCAAAAATATCTATAACGGTGCTTTACCAGATACTTTGGTATGGAATAACAAACTTTCGCGTAACTCTTATGCAGAGACTTATTTCAGAAATCCAGAATTCGACTATTATCCAGTAGTTGGTGTATCTTGGCTACAAGCTACTAAGTATTGCGATTGGTTAACGAACAGATCTAACGAGAAAGCTTTGATGCAAAAAGGGATTCTTCCAAAAGACCTTTATGCTAATGATGCTAATTTTAATGGCGAAAGTACTTTTAGCTTAGATAAATACAAGGCTAATGATGCAGAGCTTGATAATATTGTAGATAAAAATAAACTACAAAAGCAATCAGGTATCAAAACATCTAACCAAAGAATTGCTGCTGCTAACCGTAGCGCAACCTCTGGTATTGTTGAGAAGTTTAGACTACCGACAGAAGTAGAATGGGAATTTGCAGCTTTAGGAATGCAGAAGAACAGAAAGTATAACAATTACCTAGGTAAAGAACCTGAAATTGACAAGCTAAAAGGTGTTAAAGGTCGTAACAGAGGTATGTATATGGAAAACTTCAAAATGGCTAAAGGTGATTATTCTGGTGTTGCAGGATGGAAGAATGATGGATCGCCAACGACTTCTGATGTTAGAAAATATCAATCAAATGACTTAGGTATTTATGGTATGTATGGTAACGTTGCCGAATGGGTAGCGGACGTATACAGACCGCAGATTGATGAAGATTTCAGCGACTTCAACTATTATAGAGGTAATGTTGTTTTGCAATCTGAAAAGAATGCAGATGGTAGCTACAAAAAAGTTGGAAACGTAGAGATCAAGTACGATACTATGGCTAATGGGCAATTGGTATACAAAGGTCTACCAGGTGAATATGAAAGAAAAGTTGTACAAGATGACAGAAACTATAGAGATGGAGATTACCAATCATCTTTAGATATGTCTGGTACTAATACTGATAGCACATATAATATGTATAACTCTGTTAGAAAAGGTTTCGTAGTTAACAAATATGGAAACGTTGTTCTAGAAAAACAGAAAAAAACAGTAACAACCGATATTACAAACGAAGTAAGAGTTGTTAAAGGTGGTTCTTGGTTAGATTCTGCATATTGGTTAGATCCAGGACACAGAAGATACAAAGATCAAGGGAAAACATTCAGTTGGATTGGTTTCCGTGTAGCACAAGATGCTAAAGATACAGGTAAGAGAACAAAAAGATAAAACTTTATAAAGCAGTAGATTTTCTACTGCTTTTTTTATGCAGTACTATTTTTTAATCTTAATTTTGAAGCATGAATATCGAATCTTTTTACAACTTATATAAAGAAGCTAACAACTGCATTATTGACAGTAGAAAGCTTCAACCAAAAGACATCTTTTTTGCATTTTCTGGAGACAATTACAATGCCGCCGAAAAAGCCGAAGAGGTTATAGAAAGTGGTGCACTTGCTGTTATTGTTGAGGATATTAAATACAACAATCCAGGTCGTAATATTTTCTACGTTGAGTCAACATTGCAATTTTTGCAAGACTTGGCAATTTATCATAGAAGTCATCTCAATATTCCAATTATTGGATTGACTGGAAGTAACGGAAAAACGACAACAAAGGAAATGATAAGCACGGTTTTGTCAAAAAAGTTTAATCTTCAATATACTTTTGGAAATCTAAATAATCACATCGGAGTCCCTTTAACGATTTTGTCCATTAAACCTGAGCACGAGTTGGCGGTTGTAGAAATGGGTGCTAATCATCAAAAAGAAATTGAAACGCTTTGTAAAATTGCGCAGCCAACAATTGGTTACATTACGAATTTTGGAAAAGCTCATCTCGAAGGTTTTGGTGGTTTCGAAGGTGTTATTAAAGGTAAATCCGAGTTGTATGACTGTCTAAAAGCTAATGATAAGACAATTCTAGTTAACGAAGCAGACACTATTCAGTTGGAAAAGACAATGGATTATGTTAACAAAATTTCATTTGGAAAACTAACTTCAGATTATGTTTTTGAAGTTTTTGCAAAAGATCACTTTGTTGGATTAATTTACCAAAGCGAAAAATTGCTTTCAAATTTAACGGGCAGCTATAATTTTACCAATTTGTCTGCGGCAGTTAGTTTAGGCTTGCATTTCAAAATAGAATTTAGCGATATCAAAGACGCTGTGGAAGCTTATTTCCCTAGTAATATGCGTTCGCAAGTTCAGAAGAAGGATGGCAAAACTTTGGTGCTCGATACTTACAATGCTAACCCAAGCAGTATGTCGGCATCCTTGGATAACTTTAATGAATTCGAAGGTTCCAAAACAATTATTATCGGGGATATGTTGGAGCTTGGTTCCGAAAGTGAAGCTGAACATCAGTCTATTTTTGACAAAGCAAAATCACTTAATTTTGATAAAATAATAACTGTTGGTCAAGAATTTAAGAAAGTTAATCACGACAAATTAGCCTTTGAAAATACGACCGAACTCATTGAATTTCTTAAAGAAAATCCAATTACAACAGACAATATTTTACTAAAAGCTTCACGCGGAATCGCATTAGAGAAAGCTATTGAAGTATTATGAGATCTCGTGCTTAGACAAAAATTCGCCAAGAATTAAAAGAATATTATTGAAAGTGGAAGTTTCGACATCGCGTTGGATTTCCACTTTATTTTTCCATTCTACTTTGGTGATGCCTTCTTCAACCTGTGGCTTTGGTTGTGCAACGCCATCGTGCTCCATATAGTACCAATATGTTTTTTTAAGCACAGGTTTTGACTTAATTTGATACATGTGGAATGTGGTATTAATAAAGTTTTTGAGTTCCAAGTTGGTCAATCCGCATTCTTCCTCAACTTCGCGCAAAGCCGCAATATCACTAGATTCTCCTTTTTCAATTTTGCCTTTCGGAAGATCCCATTTGCCAAGGCGATAGATGAAGAGTATCTTTTTTTCAGGGTTCAAAACAATACCACCTGCTGCTTCGATGACTTGATAATGTTCCTGAAATTTAGTCCAAAGTGCTTCTACATCATGATAATATATTGCTGCATCTTTTGTCGAAGTGTTCTGTAAAAGGTCTAAAGCGATATCGAACTGAAGATTTTCCTCAAATGCTATGTTTCGCTCAACACTTTGAGGCGTTTCACTAAGGATTAATTTTTTTTCATTGATAAAAACTTTATACATTTGTGTAGCTTTAATATTAATACAAAAATAGAAAAATGAATCTAGAAGGACGCAAAATTATCGTAAATAAATCGGTTAAAGATTTGACAGAAATGCTAAAAAATGCTGAAGATTACAGAGCATTGATGCCAGACAGTCTTCAAAATTTTGAAGCAAGAGAGGATGGATTCAAGTTTTCTTTGAAAGGAATGCCAGAGATTGCGCTTAAGATTCAGGAAGTTACTGAGCAAAAAGTTGTTTTAGTTTCTGCAAGTTCTAGTTTGGATTTTGCTTTAACAGGAAATATGAATCCAATTAGCGATAACCAAACAGAAGTACAATTATTATTTGAAGGAAAATTCAATCCTTTTATCAAAATGATGGTTGAAAAACCTTTGAAAAACTTTATCGACGCTCTTACTGATAAAATCGAGCAACTTTAGAATTTAAGAAAAATGCCCGACGAATGATCGTGAGAACTTCCTGTAACTGAGGAAAGAACATTGATTTCGTTATTCATTTTTAAAACAGCCATAAAAGCAAAAATCAAAGCTTCTTTATAATCAATAATTTCCTTATTAGGAATGATGATTTGGGTTTTGGTTTTTGCTTTAATTTTTTCTATTAAATAAGCGTTGTGACTGCCACCACCTGTAAACAAAGCATTTTTGATATTATTTTGACTTAGATTAATGGCAATTTGTTCTGCGACATGTTCGGTAAATGTTGCCAAAATATCCAAATCCGAAAAGTCCTTTAACAAAGGCATTATCTGAGATTCTACCCATTCGTAACCCAAAGATTTTGGCTCGGATTGATGATAGAATTCAATTTTATTTAATTGGTTTAAAAGTTCAGAATTAATGTTTCCTTGCTTTGCTAATTCACCATCTTTATCAAAATCTCGACCTTGTTTTTGAGCAAAATAATTCAAAACAATATTGACTGGACAGATATCGTAGCCGATTCTTTTTTCATCTTTTTTAAATGAAATATTTGAGAAGCCACCAAGATTAACGCAAGCCTCAACATTAGAGAATAAAAGTTGGTCACCAATCGGAACCAAAGGTGCGCCGCTTCCGCCTAACAACACATCTTGCATTCGAAAATCGTAAGCGATATTTTTCTTTGTTAAAATCTGTATCGCGCGACCATCGCCAATCTGAACTGTAAATTTCTTTTCAGGTTGATGAAAAACCGTGTGACCATGCGAGCCGATAATATCTAGCTTATCAATGCTGTGCTTAGTAATAAACTCTTGACACAATTCGCCAAGGAGAAAACCATATTCTGAGTTTAATTCAAACAAAGATACTGCATCGCGATTGACAGCACTTTTTAGCTTGTTTTCCCAAGTTTTAGAATAAGAAAAGGTTTCGGCTTTTAAAATCTCAAAATGCCATTTTTCCTCTCGTTTCCAAAATTTAGAATAACAAATATCAAGTCCGTCTAGGCTAGTCCCAGACATCAAACCGATTGCGAAAAATTCTTGTGAAGTGGCCATTATAAGCCGGTTTTTGGAAGTCCTTTGGTGTTGAACTGACCAGAGTTGTTGTAGAATGTATATTCTGTAAAGTCGTCTTTTGCAACCATTCCGTTGGCGCCCACCAAAATATTGCCATCTTGGTCAGAAACGTATACTGTGTCTTTGGTATACATTTTTTTATTTTTTTTGTCCCAGTTGATGGTTTCCGTTACGAAAGTTCGACCTTCGTTGGTGATAATTTTTACGCGGCCTTTAGCAAAATAGAAATCTTTTTTTTCATCATATTTTGCATATTTAGCCCAAATTTTCCCAGGAACTTTTGGATTTTTCTTATCAAAATACTCAAGGTAAAAACCTTTTTTTGCTTCAACATATGGTGAGTCAATTAACTCATACTTTTCGAGTAAAGGTGCATCAAATCTTACTTTTACCTGTCCAGAATCGCGTTGGATAATCTTGGCGTTATGGATAACCTGTGATGCAAAGTTGGTATTCTTTTTATGATCGCGCTTGGTAATATCTTCGTCGCAAGATTGTAAAACAAAAAGCATTAAGAAACTTAAAAGAATTTTGTTTCTTAATGCTGTATATTTTGATATGTTACTAATTCTGAAAATCATTAGTAATAAATCTTAATTTTAGTTGTAAAGTCTTCTTCCGAACCACTTATCACCAAAGTTAATTCCGAAACGTAGGTTGACGAAGTTCTGTTGGATAAGATTGTTAGTAAGCGTACCAGTTCTACCGATTTCTAAACCTAGATCGACAGAGTTCATTCTTGTAATACTACTTTTTTGGAATGGAAGTGTAACACCACCAGTCACGGCAAATCTATTGATGTTTTGTCCAGCAATATTAAGTGCTCCTTTTTGATAGTATGCTCCATAACGGTAAACAACGCGAGAGAAGTAACTTCTAAAGTTGTTGTAGTTAGGTAAAATCCATCCACCAGCAGAGATTTTATAAGAATCGTGATACTTAAGTGTTTGACCTAAGTAATTAAAGTTTTCACCATTTCTATAATCAAGCTGTGTCCCAACAAACCATTTTGTATCGTGGCCATAACCCAAACCTAAAGAGAATTCTTGAGGTAAGAATTTTTTATCTTTTGTATCAAGCTCGTCGATAATGGTTTCGTAACCTTTGACACCTCCAACACCTGTATAATAAGTGCTGTTGACATATTTGCTTTCCATTTCGCCAGTTGTACCAAAAGTATAGGTTGCACCAAATGTCAATTTGTGATCATTGATGAATTTCTTTTGATAAGTTGTACCTAGTGTAAAGTTGAACGATGCAATCTTGTTGCTGTTAGAATATCCACTTAACAATTCTGCGTCAGAAAACGTAACTTCTTCGATGTCGTAAAGTTTTCCAAAGTAGAAGTTGGTTCTAAGACCTAAAGCAAAACTTGGCGTTATTTGATAACCAACTGCTGCTTGTACAGTATTAAGCGTTCCTTTACCAGTGTATTTGTGACCTTCAATATTTCCTGTGTCAGGATTATTCAAAGTACGAAGAATCTCGTATTGTTTAGAACTATAAGGTTGGAATCCTAATCCGAATTTTACCTTTTTACTCAAAGGCATCGAGATCGAAATGTTTGACAAATAAGTTGAGTGCTTTGTTACGCTCGTATTATTGTAGTCTGTTTTATAAAAATTGTTTTCGTTAGTACCTTCAACTTTTATAGTCGCTAATTCTAGATTGGTATTCGCGGCAGGGTTTTTAAAGTTGAAATTGTTATTAAAATCCCAGATATACGCTGTAGAAATACCTCCCATAGAACCAATGTCTACTGTGTTATCATATTTTATATCACCAATTCCGTAAGCTGCATATGGAGAATTACCGATGCTTTGTGCGTTTAGGTAAAGTCCCGCTGTAAGTAATGATACGACAAAAGTCTTTTTCATTCGTTATTATTATCAAACCGCAAATATCTTAATTAATAATGAATCTCAAAAATTTATTTGGCGTTAAAGTTTGTTAAGTAGATGAATACGACAAGAATTGCCGATATTTTTTGATTTTTATTAAACTAAAACAGAACAAAACCTCAAACTTATTTCTTTATATTTGTTGGCATGAAATGGGAAAACATCATTGGTCAAGAAAAATTGCAGCAACTTCTTTTATCAAGTATTGATGATAATCGGGTAGGGCATGCACAACTTTTTGTTGGTGAAGAAGGCTACGGAACATTAGCAATGGCTTTGGCTTTTTCTCAAGAGATTTTGTCTCGCGAGAATGCGACAGCAGCGCAAAAGGTAGAACATCTTAACCATCTTGACTTACATTTTAGTTTTCCGATTTTTACTGAAAAAAACATTTCCCTTAGTAAACGTTATTTTACGGAATGGCGTGAGATGATTCTTAATAATCCATACGCAAGTTTTGATGATTGGACCAATTATCTAGATTCGGAGAAGAAGCAGTTTTTTATTTCGGCGCAGGAGGCAGAAGATATGCATGCCAAATTTGCGCTTAAAAGTTTTGAAGGTGGAAGCAAAATTCTGATCATTTGGCGCGCTGACAAAATGAATGAGGAAGCGGCAAACAAAATTCTAAAGTTTCTAGAAGAACCTCCGAAGAAGACTTACATCATCCTTTGTGCCGAAAAAATTGACAATATTCTTCCGACAATTCTTTCGCGTTGTCAAATTGTTGAAGTACCGAGAATTGAGGATAAAGCTGTACAATCTTATCTAACTTCAAAATTTCCAGATGTTGATGCATCGCAAATTACTGCTGCGGTAGGACAAGCACGTGGAAATCTGAATGATGCGCAAAAGATTTTGGAAACTGGATCTTCGTCCAATGAGTTCGAAACTTTATTCATACAATGGGTTCGTAATGCTTTTATGGCGAAAAAGAAGCCCGAAGTTTTGCGCGCGATTATCCGTTGGTCACATGAGATTAGCGCTTGGAATCGTGATAAACAAATTCGTTTTTTAGAATTTTGTACAGAGACTTTTCGTTTGGCTTTGATGCAGAATTACGGCACTCCAAATCTTGTTTATCGAAAACTGGATAGCAATGGTTTTGGTTGGGATGCATTTTCGACTTACATCAGTGGTGCCAACATCGAAGCAATCTTGGATGAGTTGACGGACGCTAGTTATCATATTTCTCGTAATGCCAATGCTAAAGTGGTCTTGACTGATATGGGCATCAAATTAACGCGACACATTCATAAAAAGGCGGTTTAGCTTTTTCGCAAAATATTTAATCTTTATTTAATAAAAATTTATTCAATCAATCGTTTGATTTTATTTAAAAATGATTTACATTTGCAGCAAAATAATTGTAAATGGAAATTTCAAAAGAAGAAAATATTCTCTTTGCTGCCGAAAAACTTTTTGCTAAAAATGGTTTCGGGGGAACTTCCACGCGCGAAATTTGTAAAGAAGCGAATGTCAATATTTCGATGATTTCGTACTATTTCGGCTCTAAAGAGAAGCTTTATGAGCGAATTTTCGAATATCGAATGAATGAGAGTATTAGTTTCGGAAAAGATATTTTGGCACAAACCAATCTTAACGAGTGGGAAAAAATATGTTTGTTAATTGATCAGTTTTCTGGTAGAGTTATTCGTTTGCGAGGATTTTACTGCATTATGCAACGTGAACAATTAACCAACAAAACGCCATATATTTTGGATTTTCTTAAAACTTCAAAAATGAGTTTTCTGAAGTTTTACAAAGAGCTAATTACTTCTGGTTATAACAACAAACTTTTTACAAAAAAACCAAAAGTGGAATTTGTCCACTCAACAATTGCTGGAACAATGTTTTCTGGGATTAATGGTGTACAAATGTACAAAGAGTTTTTTGGCGCTCAGGATGATGCCAACTTCGAATCTGTATTCTTTGCAGATCTTAAAGAACATTTAAAAAACGTACTAAAATACCTATTAGGTTATAATGAAAAACAAACGAATTAGTTTAGGAATATTACTACTCATCAGTAGTAATATTTTTTTTCAAGCACAGACAAAAAAGAATTTGTCGCTTAACGAAGCTATCGACCTCGGGATTAAGAATAGCAAAAGCTTGAAAATTGATGAAGCCAAAGTAGAGGAAGCAACTGCTAATCTTCTAGAAGCTAAAAATAAGCAATTGCCAGATTTTAATGTTTCGGGAACTTATATGTATATGCCGATTAAGCCGAATGTTAATATCAAACTTCCGAATATGGCTGGCGGCGCAGGTCCAGATGTTAATCAGGTGATGTATGGTTCTGCCAATTTATCTTATCCAATTTTTGCTGGAGGACGTATTAAATATGGGATTGAATCTGCAAAATATCTGGTTGAAGCTTCGAAGCTAAGCACCGAAAATGATAAAATTTCTGTGGCATATAATATTGCGCAGGCTTATAATAATCTTTTCAAGGCTTCACAAGCTATTAAACTTTTAGAAGAAAGTCTTACGGCATCTCAAAAACGCGATCAATCTTTTATAAAACTAGAAGATAATGGTGTCATTGCTCGTAACGACCGTTTGAAAGCGCAGTTGCAAACTTCTAATATCGAAGTTCAACTTTTGGAAGCGCATAACAATTATGATATTGCGAACATCAATATGGATCTATTATTAGGTTTGGCGGATAACACCGAAATCGAAATTGATCCTAATTATATAGAAGAGCAAAATCTACAAGATGATACGTATTATTTAACGGAAGCTTTCAAAAATAGAAAAGACAAACAAGCTTTAGAATACCAACAAAAAGCAGCGACGCTTGGTACAAAAGCAGCAAAAGCAGAGAATCTTCCAACAATTGCTTTGACAGGAGGTTACGTTGCAGCCGATATTCCAAAAGTATTGACAGTTACTAATGCTGTTAATTTTGGGGTTGGCGTTCAGTATAATTTAGCCAACATTTGGAAAAAGAATTCTAACCTTGGTAAATCTTTGGCGGTTGAAAAGCAACTTGAAGCTTCTTCGGAATTGTTAAATGATAACATCACTCTGAATGTTAAAAAAGATATTCAAAACGAAAAATTAGCTTACCGAAAAATTGATGTTTACCAACGTGCAGTCGAACAAGCTGACGAAAATTACAGAATTACAAAAAATAAATTCGATAATGGATTGGCAACGATGACCGAATTGTTAGATGCCGATACTGCAAAATTAGCAGCTCAGGTTAACCTTATCAATTCTAAGGCGGATGCTACTTTGGCGCACAAAAAATTATTACAAACTACAGGAACTATTAATTAAACTATACATAAGACAATGTCAGACGCAAACAATACAACAACAAATACTAACAAAAAGAAAAGCCCCGTGATGTACATCGTAATGGCAGCTGTGCTATTGGGTGGAGGCTTTTATGGGATTAAAGAATATAACTATTCGCAATCTCACGAGGAGACAGATGATGCGCAAATCGCCGCAGATGTAACGCCTGTTATTTCTAAAATTTCAGGTTATGTTTCTGAGGTTAAAGTTAAAGACAACCAATTCGTTAAAAAAGGCGATACTTTGGTAGTTTTGGACAACCGTGATCAAAAAATGGTTTTGGAACAAGCGCAAGCAGCTTTGGGAACAGCAAGCAGTAATGTGAGCAGTGCACAAGCTGGTGCTAATGCTGCTTCTCAAAATATTAATACATCGAGAGCAGCAATTGCAACTGCAAATGCACAGATCGAAGCGGCAAAAGTTAACGTTTGGAAAACAGAACAAGATCTAAAACGTTACTCAACTTTGGTGCAAGATCACTCGATTACACAGCAACAATATGAACAAGCTTTGGCAGCGAAACAAACTGCTGATAGACAACTTCAAGTTTTAATCGAACAGAGAAATCAAGCAACACAACAAACAGGAAGCGTAAGCTCGCAATCGATGGCAACGTCGGAGCAAATTGGTATCGCTAATTCTGTGGTTAAACAAAGACAAGTGGATGTTGAAAACGCAAAACTTAATCTTTCTTACACCGTAATTCTTGCACCAGAAGATGGTTTTGTATCAAAAGTCCCAACACAAAAAGGACAATTTTTACAAGCTGGATCTCAGATTTTCAGTTTAGTAAATAAAAACGATAAATGGGTAATTGCTAACTTTAAAGAAACGCAACTTTCTAAAATGGTGGAAGGTCAAAAAGTTAATATCGAAATCGATGCTTTCCCAGACCACGAATTTAGTGGTGTTGTTAGCTCATTTTCTCCAGCAACTGGTTCTACCTTTTCGTTGCTGCCACCAGATAACGCAAGTGGTAACTTCGTAAAAGTTGTACAACGTCTTCCTGTGAAAATTTCTTTTGACCACATCGATCCCAAAGTTTTGGAAAAACTTCGTGCTGGTATGAATGTGAAGGTTGTTGTTTCACTTAAAAACTAAAACATCCAATGCAAGATGATTCTTTAGTAGAGTATGGTTTCCGACGTGCCATTATCACGATTACCGCGATATTGTGTGCACTTTTGGAAATTGTGGACTCAACGATTGTCAACGTGGCACTTAACGAGATGAAAGGAAATCTCGGTGCTACCTTGTCAGAAGTTGGTTGGGTAATCACAGCTTATGCCATTGGTAACGTTATTATCGTACCGATGACAAGCTGGCTTTCTCAACAGTTTGGACGCCGAAATTATTTCGCTGCTTCGATTGTGATATTTACCATATTTTCTTTTTTATGTGGGAATGCAACTAATATTTGGGAATTGGTATTCTTTAGACTTTGTCAAGGAATTGGTGGTGGTGCGTTGCTTGTAACTTCGCAAACCATTATCACCGAATCTTATCCTATCGAAAAGCGAAGTATGGCACAAGCCATCTATGGACTTGGTGTTATTATTGGACCAACTTTGGGACCGCCATTAGGAGGTTATATCGTAGATAACTATAGTTGGCCATATATTTTTTATATCAACATTCCTTTGGGGATTATTGCGACTTTGCTAACGATTCAGTTTGTTAAAAGTCCACGTTATGCCGAAAAGCGGAAAGCTTCGGATGTTGACTGGCTGGGGATTGGCTTACTTGCTGCTTTTGTCGGTTCGTTACAATATATTTTGGAAAGAGGACATGAAGATGATTGGTTCGAGAGCCAAGTTATTGTGTATTGTACGATTACAGCAGTTGTAGGATTTATTCTATTCATCTGGCGCGAATTAACTTTTAAATATCCAATTGTTGAACTTCGGGTTCTTAAGAACGGGAATCTTCGAGTCGGGACAATTATGTCATTTATATTAGGATTCGGTTTATATGGTTCTACCTTTATTGTACCACTTTATACCCAGAGTATTTTGGGTTGGACAGCCTTACAGTCGGGTGCATTGATGATTCCAGCAGCTTTAACAACAGCCTTTATGATGCCAATTATTGGTAAGTTATTAACGAAAGGTGCAAAACAGCAGGTTTTAGTGGCGTTAGGATTGTTTATTTTCTTTGTATATAGTTTTTGGGGTTACAAAATTTTGACGCCAGACACAGGAAAAGATGCTTTCTTCTGGATGTTGATTGTTCGTGGTTGTGGACTTGGATTATTGTTCATACCAATTACGTCACTATCATTAAGTACCCTAAAAGGTCCCGAAATTGGGCAAGGTGCGGCATTTACTGGGATGATGCGCCAGCTAGGTGGATCATTTGGGATTGCAGCTATCACCACTTTTATTGCTAATCGAAGTATGTTATACCGAAGCGATTTGGTAGAAAAATTAGATGTTAATAGCCTCGATGTTCAGCAGAGAGTCGCTGGACTAAAGGCAAGTTTCATGGCAAAAGGTTTAAGTCCTGATGTTGCTTTGCAATCGGCTTACAAGATGCTAGACTATTCTGTTACTAAGCAGGCAACGGTATTATCATATATGGATGTCTTTTTATATTTAGGAATTGCATTCTTGGTATGTATTCCGTTCGTACTTTTAGTTAAAAATAAAAAAGGCGGCGAGAAAATCGATCTTAGTGAAGCTATGCATTAATAATATTGTGTCAAAAAGTTAATAAAAGCAGTCATATTTGGCTGCTTTTGTTGTTTGTTTTAATGTTTAATTATTTTTTAATTTATAAAAATTACATTTTGTTAATGTTGATGTTAAAATTTTTATATATTTAGCGGCAACAAATAAAATCTTTTAAAACATGAAAAAACAATTACTTTTTGCTTTATTGTTAGTATCTACAGGTATTTTTGCTCAGAAAATACAAATTTCTAAAACGCTAAATGCACCAGCACAACAGGTGCAAGTGTCTAACAAGGCGTCGGTTTTGGTTAATCAAGCGCCTAGCAATGTTACGGTTGCAGCAACAATAGATCCTAATTATAATTTTAGCATTTATACAGCAGATGATATTAGCTTTCCACAATCAACAACTTTAAAAAGTATTAAAATAGCAGGGCAACTAGATTCTAACAGTTTCTTTGATCAAGCTTATCGTGGCGGGCATTTTATTATTTTTGAAGATAACAATGGAAAACCAGCTGGAAAGCCAGCAAATGCTCAGTCTGCTAAATTTAATTTTGATTTTGATCAAAATAATACAGCTGTTACGTATCAAATCCAAAGCACGACTGTTACTTTTACAATTGATTTGACAAATGTTAGTAATAGTGCTGGACTTAGCCTAGATGCTAATAAAACCTATTGGATTGCCTTTGCTGCGAAGGTTGATTTTGATGAAGCCGATTCTTCTGTATGGTATAATTTTTTATCTGATGATGGCAATAACAATGGATACTTTATTGATGAAAATGATAGCTTTAATCAAGATTTTACGAATTGGACGCCTTTAGCAGTATTAGAACTTCCATCTACTAATAATGTTAATATGCTTGTTGAAGGGGCAAGTGCAACTTTAGGCGTTAAAGAATCTTTTTCTACAAAATCAACATTCTATCCAAATCCGAGCAGTTCGAAAATTACTTTATTAGACGCAGATAAAACTGCTAAAGTACAAATATATAACCTCGCAGGTTCTATCGTTTTAGAAACGGTGCAAAAAGATGTTGATGTTAGCAAGCTTGCAAAAGGGAACTATATTGTTAAGCAAATTCTTAAGGACGGAAGTTCTATCAGTTCGAAGTTTATTAAAAACTAAACCTATATTTATATTGACCTAAAAAAAGCATTTGATTTTGTCAAATGCTTTTTTACTTTTATCTCGAAACCAATCTACATGGTACATCCAGATCTTCAGTTAAATAATAACTGCAACATAAACGGTGATAGCCATCAGCAATGACAACACGACCATTATCTCGAACCAATAATATTGGCGAAAGCTTTTTTCTTAAAACAATCTTTTGAATATTCGCTTGGATATGTTTGTTGTCCGCAGGCAAAATATGCAAACCGCTTGCACGGAAAATGTCTTTTGATTTCTTAACAATCGTTTTTGCTGCTCTCAATTTTTTAGAAAGTTTTGCTGCCTCTGTTGGTTCATAGATTAGCTCTAGATAATCTTGAGCGGCTGGAAAATCGTGATCTTCAGGTTCTTTTAACCAAATGTTTTCCATGCTTTGTTTTGTAGGTTGTTTCATTGTGTTTTAATATTTTAATTTAATATTGAAATGCGTTAATTCTATCGTTTTGTATCATTTTTGCAACCAAAATTTGATGTTGCTCTGTTTTTCCTCGGATACGCCAAGTTGTGCTAATCAGTTCTTGTGAGTATTGTTGTTTGATCATACTGTATTTCAGATTGCAATCATCAAACAGTTTTTTACAGTATTCAAAATTTTCTAATGAATTGGTGTTAATTCTGTAATCGCGAATTTTGTTATAATTATCAATGAAATTTTGAAGATATACAAGTAATCTCAAGATGATCATCACCAAAAAAGTACCTAAAAAACCTAAATACAAATGTCCAGAACCAACAGCCATTCCTAACGATGCTGTTGCCCAAATGGTGGTTGCTGTTGTTATACCACCAATTTTATTATCATCTTTAAAGATGACACCTGCACCCAAAAATCCAATTCCAGTAATAATATTTGCAGCCAAACGATCAGGGTTTTGTACACCGATATCGATACTTAAAATGGTAAACAAACATGAACCAAAACTTACCAATATAAAAGTTCGCAAACCTGCAGATTTGTTTTGATATTCGCGTTCGGCACCTATAATAAGTCCAATTAATATTGAAGCAAAAACAAGAATCAAATGGTCACCAACATTGGCAGATTCTAAAAAATTAATCTTTTCAAAAAAGTTCATGTATTTTATTTACAAGAATAAAGTTAAGATTTTTATGCTTAGTTATTTTATGTTTTTTGCAAGTTTTTTCAATTAAATGTTTTTAATATTACGAAAGTGTAATGTGTTGAAAATTAATACTTTACAATAAATGTATATTGATTGTATATTACTGCATTTCGTATATATCGTGAAACGGGATGTTTTTTAGTAGTTAATTTGTTTTTGATCACAAGGCCTAGATTAAATTATTCAAAATTTAAATTAAAAGAATTAATATGAAAAAACAATTTACTACATGTCTGTCTGCCTTATTGCTATGTTTTGTAGCAAAAACTAATATCAAGGCACAAGTTTATTCGATTGGTACTCCAACAAGCAATATTGATAATCTTACAATTCCTAGTGGCGTTTCTGATGATGGAAAGGTGATTGGATTGTCTAGTGTTAGTGCTAACTATTATTATACACAACAAGCAGGTCTGGTAAAAATTGGGAGTTTTGTTAATGATAATCTCTATACTGCTGGTAAAGTGGGGATAACAAAAGATGGAAAAAAAGCAGTTCTGTACTCAGGAAATGCTCAAGATAATGTTAATCAAATGGCTATCTATAATATTGACTCTAAGACTTGGCAATATTTAGGGAGTACAAGTGGAGGAACTTTCAAAAAAGATGATACTACACCTTATGGAATGACACCAGATGGGTCAACAATTGTTGGAATGGCTCTTGCGGATGATTATAGTTACGTAAAAGGCATATCTTGGAATTCTACAACAGGAATGAAGGATGTTGGATCAATTATTCCAGACAATGTATATGGTGTGTACGATGTTAGTGACAATGCATCAGTAATGGTTGGTTTCCAAACAGCGGAGGACGGAAGTCGTTACGCAAGTTATTGGAAAAATGGTACTCAAAAAGTTTTTGACGAAGATTCAGGAATGCCTCTTAATCCTTTTGAAGCAGTTTCGGGAGATGGAAAATGGGCGCTTGGTAGCACTTATACGAAGGCAATTATGTGGAATGAAACTGCAGGTCTTAAAGAATTAAACTATACGCATACTTCTAATCCAGAAGCGGTTGGCGTTGCAACGGCTGCCAATTATGATGCGAGCATTGTGATTGGTTACTATATTGGTGAGGAATACAGCATTCCTGGTGATGGAGAAGGTTTTATTTATTTTAAAAATTCAGGGATTAAAAACCTTAATACTTATGTTAAGAGTTTGGGCTTCGACGACTTAGGAATTACCTTTTCGTCGCCGTTGGCAATGTCTTCTAATGGCAAACAAATCATTGGGGTTGGTAGTAAAGCAAATGGATTAATGGTTCCGTTTTTAATTACTTTGCCAGATAGTGTTTTGGCTACAAACAATGTTAAATCAAATGATATAGAAATTTATCCTAATCCAGTTGTTACTGATCTTAATGTTAAAACATCTGGAAAAATTGAATCATTTGATATTTTTGATATGTCTGGTAAAAAAGTGACCTCAAACAAATCGGCTGCTGGTGACAAATCAATTAATGTAGCTTCTTTACCAAAAGGAACTTACCTTGTAAAACTAATCATTGATGGCGAAATTGTTACAAAGCAATTTGTGAAAAAATAATATTTTTGATTTTTAAACAGCAAACCCGAAATGACTTTCGGGTTTGTTTATTTTTTGACATAAATATTTTTCTCTATTTTTTAAAATTCATATTTTGAATTCGCACTGCGTTTAAAATTGCCAAAAGAGCCACACCAACATCCGCGAAAACCGCCTCCCACATTGATGCTTTTCCGCTTGCTCCAAGAATCAAAACTACAGCTTTAACTGCAAAAGCAAGAATAATATTTTGCCAAACAATCTTTTTGGTTTCCTTGCCGATGCGGATTGCCATTGGTATTTTGGACGGTTTATCATCCTGAATCACCACGTCAGCAGTTTCTATCGTTGCATCACTTCCTAAGCCGCCCATTGCGATTCCGACATCACTTAAAGCCACAACAGGAGCGTCATTAACACCATCGCCGACAAAAGCAACACTTTCGCCTCGTGCTTTTATTTCTTTCACTTTGTTGACTTTATCTTCTGGTAAAAGGTCTCCAAAAGCATTGTCAATAGAGAGTTTTTCGGCAACAGATTTTACGACAGCAGATTTGTCGCCGCTCAACATTGTTGTTTTGATGCCTAAACTTTTAAGTTCAGAAATCGCTTTTGCAGCATCTTCTTTTATTTTATCCGAAATCGTAATGTAACCTGCAAATTTTCCATCAAATGCAATGGCAATCAAGGTTTCTACAAATTGAGAATGGTCTACATTGTGTTGAATTCCAAATTTATCCATCAATTTAAAATTCCCTGCAAGAAAAACTTTTCCGTCGATACTTCCTTTTAAACCGTGACCAGCAATCTCTTCAATGTTTTCCATTTCTAAATGATGGTCGATTTCACCTACATATTCATGAATCGCAGTCGCAATCGGATGTGTGGATTTGCTTTCGATAAAATTTAAGTATTTTAAAATTTCATCTTTATTAAAATCATTAGAAATATTAACCTCTTTCACTTGGAAAACGCCCTCTGTAAGCGTTCCCGTTTTGTCCATCACTACATTTTTAATATCAGCTAAAACATCAAGAAAACTACTTCCTTTAAATAAAATTCCGTTTTTACTTCCAGCTCCAATTCCTCCAAAATATCCCAACGGAATACTGATTACCAAAGCACACGGACAAGAAACCACCAAGAAAATACAAGCTCTGTACAACCAAACTTTATAATCGTAGGTTTCTACAAAAAGATAGGGTAATAGGAAAATTCCCAAAGCCAAAAACGTAACAATCGGCGTATATATTTTGGCGAATTTTCGGATGAAAAGTTCCGTTTTCGCTTTTTGAGTGGTCGCATTTTGCACCATTTCCAAAATTTTGGAAAGTTTAGAATCCTTAAATTCAGTTTTAATAACAACCTCCGAAACCGAATTTAGATTAATCATTCCTGCGTAAACAGCATCGCCTTTTTGTTTGCCGTCTGGCTTACTTTCTCCCGTTAAAGCAGCGGTATTAAAAGAACCTTTTTCTGAAAGTAATTCGCCATCCAAAGCTAACTTTTCACCAGGTTTCAGTTGAATGACTTGACCAATTTTGGCATGTTCAGCTTTAATGGTTTTAGGTTGATTTTCTTCTAAAATGGTAACTTCATCAGGTCTTTGGTCGAGTAAAGTTTTAATATTTAATTTCGCTCGAGATACTGCCATTCCTTGGAAAGCTTCCCCAACCGAATAAAACAACATCACTGCAACACCTTCGGGATATTCACCAATCGCAAAAGCACCAATCGTTGCAATCGCCATCAAGAAAAATTCAGAGAAAAAATCGCCATATCTGATACTTTCAACGGCTTCTTTTATTACTGGCAAACCAACAGGAACGTAAGCAATTAGGTAATAAACCAATCTTAGCCAACCCGAAAACCAGTCGGGTTTAACCAAATAATCTAAGCTTAAACCAACAGTCAACAACGAAAACGAAATAATCGCAGGTAAAAAGAGTTGAAAAGTCGATTTGTCTGAATCATGGTCGTGGTCGTGATCATGCGAATGTCCATGTTCATGATTGTGGTCGTGACCGTGTTCGTGAGAATCGTGATTGTGAGGTTTATTTTTAGGACGTTCGTCCGAGCAGCAGCATTCCATAACTTACTTTATTTTCAACAAAGGTAAGCAGGATAGGCGTGCAACACTATTGCATTGTTTGCAGACAATCTTTGCAAACGCCGTTGGCTACGAATTTTAATTCTTTAATTAAATAATCTTTTGGAAAATCGACATTCTGAAAATTGATATTTTCTAAGCAAACCGTGTTTTTACACTCTGTACAGAAAAAATGCAAATGATAATCGTGATGATTGTCCTCGTCGCAATGGTCGTGACAAAATAAATATTGCGTGGTGTTATTTTCCTGAATGCTGTGAATTAAACCTTTCTTTTCAAAGGTTTTTAAAGTTCGATAAATCGTGCTTCTGTCGGCGGTTTCCAAGATTTCTTCTAACTCTGCTAACGAAATAGAATGCTTTCTTTTCAAAAACTCAGACAATACCAATTGTCGCATTGGCGTAATCGGAATATTTTTGTTTTCGAGGATGCGTTCTATTTCTTGCATTTTCATGGATTAAAATTACGAAATTAGTACAGATAAACACTTTTATTTACGATTGATTTTACCGATAGTCGTTTCAAATCAAAAAGTACCGTATCACGCCAAAACCAATGCTCAACAGAATTACATAAATCATATTAACCTTGAATCTGGTTAAGAGTAAAAGACAAACTCCAGCCCAAATAAGGCTTATCCAATTGATGTTTTCAAAATTGAAATTTGAATTATAAAACAGAACATTTTCGCCCAAATAAAATGCGAGATTCACAATAACGCCGACAACTCCCGCAGTAACTAAAGAAAGCACCGCTTGAATAGTCGATTTTTTTTGCCACTTTTCGATGAAAGGTCCGCCCAAAAAGATGAGCATAAAATTGGGCAAAAAAGTAAAATATGCGGCCGCCAACAGACCAATACTTCCAATCAATAAAGAATGTTCGCTGTTGTTAAAAGCTGCCATAAATCCAACATAAGCCAAAACAATCACCAAGGGTCCAGGCGTGGTTTCGGCAAGTGCAAAACCGTCAACCATTTGCGTATTCGTTAACCAATGAAGTTTTTGAGTAACCAAGTTCGCAACATACGGAATCACTGTGTAAGAACCACCAATCGTGAAAAATGCAGCTTTGGTAAACAATAATGAAAAACAGGTAAAAAATGCGCCATCATTGCTAAAATGAATCAGCATTAAAAAAGGAATAATCCATAACACAACAAAAACTGAAAATTGTAAAAATAACTTCTTAATCGATATTTTTGGATTCTCCTGTAAACTATTGATATAATAGTTTTCTTCGTTTTTTAAATGTTCTTTTGTTGGCTTTTTTAAGTTTAAAATTTTTGGATTTAGTACTTGAATTAAAATTCCCAGAACAATAATTCCCAAGATAATCCAAGGCATCGGAATGCCTACGAAAAATGATAAAATAAAAGCCGCAAAGGCAACAAAAATATGAACCACCGAAAGCAAAGATTTTTTTGCAACTTTATAAGTGGCGAACAAAATAATCGCTAAAACTGCGGGTTTCAAAGCATCAAACAATGAAATAAGAAACGGATGATTGCCGTAGATTGCATAAATAATGCTGAGCGCCAACAAAATGAGCGTGGATGGCAAAATGAAAAATAATCCCGAAATAATTCCGCCTTTTATGCCATGAAGTTTCCAGCCTATGTAGATGGCAGTTTGGTGCGCTTCTGGTCCTGGCAAAATCATGCAAGCATTTAGGATATGAAAAAACTTGGAATCGCTAACCCATTTCTTTTTTTCGACCAAAAAATCATGCATAATCGTGATATGTCCTGTAGTTCCACCAAAACTAATCCACCCCAATTTGAACCAAAACCAAAAAGCCTCCCAAAAGGAAGGTTTTTCAATTTTATTTTGTGGAATATTCTGCATTTATTAGCACTATAAATATGCTCTAAAATACGGAAAATTGATGGATTTTAAAAGGACTTTGGGTTACATTTTTGTTATTTTTTTGTTCTAAATAGTACTAATAAAATGTAAAATTGTGATTGATATTTTTAGAAATGCGTTTGTCCTTTTTATTGTAATTGATTGTTTTTTAATTATTTGTAAGTCTTGTCTATTACGTGTCTATTATAAGAAAGATTGAGGTTTGAGTTTCTTTAGATTATTGTACATAATTTAGGTTTACAAAAAGTAAGGTGTTTTATTTTAACACTTTTTCATTTTTTAATTAAAAATCTAACTTAAATCTTAATTATGAAAATCAAAAATTTATCAATTAAAATGTTACTGATGATGGGTTTATTCTCTTTGCCCACTCATGCGCAAGTTTATATGATTGGGACGCGTTCTAACGATGTTAACAATACACCTTTTGCAAACGGTGTTTCGGATGATGGAAAAGTAATTGGTCTTAACTCAACAAAACAAAACTATATTTGGACGGAAGCAGATGGTATTAAACCAGTTGGTCAACTAATAAGTGTAGATGATTATTCTGCAGGATCAGTTAACATTACAAGTGATGGAAAAAAGGCAGTCATGCTTTCGGGTAATATGGCTAGCGGAACTAATCAAATTTCGGTGTACAACATAAGCAACAATACTTGGGATTACTTAGGTTCTAAAAGTACAGATTACAATACTGATCTAAGTGTTCCTTATGCGATTACACCAGACGCAAGTGTAATTGTTGGTACAGCTAGTCCAGATACATACGCATATAGTCGAGGTATCTATTGGAAAGCAGGGAATGATAATTTCCAAACGCTTCCATCATTGTATCCTGATGAATATTTTGCAGCTTGGGGCGTAAGTGCTGATTCTAAAGTTATGGTTGGTTATCAAGATAATCAAAATGGAACTCGTCTGGGTTGTATTTGGAAAGATGGTGTCCAAACAATTATTGTAGATAGCAACAATAAGCCTGTAACTTCCATTCAGACAGTTTCTGGTGATGGAAAATGGGCTTTGGGTAGACATGGTATTTATGCGATGAAATGGAGTGAGGCGACTGGTGTTGTTGATTTGGTTGATCCTAATGCAGCGACGACTTTTACAGGATTGACCACTTCCTCTAATTATGATGCTAGTTTGATAGTCGGTTATTATAAAAGTCCGAATGCTGTTAATCCAGGTAATGGACAAGGTTTCTTATGGACAGAAAAAACAGGCTTTAAAAATCTAAATGATTTAGTTAAAGATTTGGGATTTGATGACCTAGGAATTCGTTTTGCCGTACCACTTAAAGTCTCAACAAATGGAAAACATATTGTAGGTATTGGCGTAACATCGACAGGTAATGTGGCTTTCAAAATTACTTTGCCAGATAGTTTCATGGCTACACTTAATACGACTAAAGCTTCTGTTGATGTTAAAATCTATCCGAATCCAGCACAAGATATTTTGAAAATAGATACAAAAGAAAACATTTCAAAATATGAAATCTACGATATGGCTGGAAAAGTTGTTTTAAGAAATGATTTTAAAAGCGCAGAAAATTCAATTGATGTTTCTAAACTACCAAAGTCAACTTACATTCTAAAAATGACAATTGATGGTAAAGAGGTGTCAAAGACTTTTATAAAAAAGTAGTTTTTTTCTTATGCATTATTTTTTGGTTTAAATTAAGTCTGGAAAATTTTTCCAGACTTTTTATTTTCTGTATTTCGCGTGTAAATACAGATAACTACAGGCTTGTCAAAGTTTTTTCAGTAGTAATTTTCGTATATCTCTTTTCAAAAATAGATGAGTTGTTAAAGTGGGGAAATTTGCGCGATCACCTTTCTTTAAAACTGCAAAATAGGCGACAGAGTTTTCGACGATGAAAATATATGAAACTTCACTATCATAATTAAACGACATCATCAATGGTTCGGTGAAAATAATTAATTCTTTATATACAAAATGTTCCGTCAAGCCTCGATTTTTACAGAAATCTCGAATTAAAGTTTTTGTATGATCGTTGGAGTAATCACTTTTTTGCACATAAAGATTCTTTTCGGTGGCTTTCCGATAACAGACATAAATACAGAAAAAAATCCCCAGTATTAACAGATAGTATTCAAATCCCAAATCCTTTAAAGGCATATTCGAGTCATAGAGTATCATTGAAAAGCAAAAAATGAGGACTGAAAACATGAAATAAATGAAGTAGCGATTAAAAATATCGAAACCATTTTCATCATAAACTAAGCGTTTCTTCTCAATGCTTTTTTTGGTATCCAGCCCGAATAATGCAATCATCCTATGAGTTAATCAAATCCAAAAACTGTTGTTCGTCCAAAATAGTAATTGTTCCGATGTCTTGGGCTTTTTTTAGTTTGCTTCCTGCTTTTTCACCAACCACCAGATAATTAAGGTTTTTAGAAACTGCAGAAATATTTTTTCCGCCGTGTTTTTCTACCATTTCTTCGGCTTGCTCTCTTGTGAATAAAGATAATTTTCCTGTGAAAAGGAAGGTTTTGTTTTCTAAAACGGTACTCAAAACTTCGTTGGTGCTTTCGCCTTTTTCGAGTTGAATGCCATAATTTTTCAAACGTTCAATCATCAAAAGGTTTTCCTGATTTTGAAAAAATTCAACAATGCTTTCAGCGATTTTTCCACCAATGTCTTCAACCTGAGTTAATTCTTCGGCAGTTGCATTTTTCAAATCTTCAATTGTCGCAAAATTCTTCACCAATTTCTTAGCAACCGTTTCACCAACGTGTTTGATGCCAATTCCATACAAGACTTTTTCAAATGGAATTTGCTTTGATTTTTCAACGCCATCAATGATATTTTGAGCCGATTTTTCCGCCATTCTTTCCAAAGGCAACAATTGTTCTTTGGTCAAAGTGTAAAAATCAGCTGGGTTTTCAATTAATTTTTCTCGATACAATTGCTCAATCGTTTCGCTCCCGAGATTCTCGATGTTTAAAGCTTTTCGAGAAACATAATGTATCATTCTTCCGACAACTTGTGGCGGACAATGCAAATCGTTTGGACAAAAATGAATCGCTTGGTCTTCAACTTTCACCAATTCGGTTCCACATTCTGGACAATTTGTGATGTATTTTACTTCCTCGCTTTCAGCAGTACGCTTTTCGGTGTTAACGCCAACAATTTTCGGGATAATTTCACCACCTTTTTCTACGTAAACAAAATCGTTTTCGTGTAAATCAAGTTTTTTAATGATGTCTTCATTGTGTAGAGAAGCGCGTTTTACAATCGTTCCTGCAAGCAAAACAGGTTTCAAATTAGCAACTGGCGTCACAGCTCCTGTTCTTCCAACTTGGTAAGAAATGCTTTGCAATTCGGTTTCAACCTTCTCGGCTTTGAATTTATACGCCATCGCCCAACGAGGAGATTTTGCCGTATAACCCAATTGACGCTGATGTTTTAAAGAATTAACTTTAATTACAATTCCATCAATTTCAAAAGGCAAATTGTGACGTTCAGTATCCCAATAATTAATGAAATTTTTGACATCCTCCAAAGTGGTGCATAATTTCGCTTGGTCTTCTGAAACTTTGAAACCCCAATTTTTAGCTTTTGCAAGCAAATCCCAATGCGTTTCCGCTGGGAATTCTTCTGCAATATATTGATACAAAACCGCCGAAAGTCCACGTTTTCTAACTTCCGCAGAATCTTGCATTTTCAAACTTCCACTTGCTGTATTGCGTGGATTCATAAAAGGATCGAGGCCTTCTTCCTCACGAATTGCATTGAGTTTGTCAAAGTTTTTTCGGGTTAAATAAATTTCACCTCGAATAAAAAATCGGTTCGGGAAATTGCCATTTAATTTTAAAGGAATATCGGAAATTGTACGCACATTATTTGTGATTTCATCGCCTTGAAATCCGTCGCCACGTGTAACTGCTTGCGAAAGCTGTCCATTTTCGTACAAAATCGAAATTGAAGCGCCATCATATTTCAGTTCCGCAACAAATTCCACAGGTTCTTCAATGGTTTTGATGATGCGCTTTTCCCAATCTTCCAAATCATCAAAATCGTAAGAATTATCCAAAGAATACATTCTGAATTGATGTTGCACTGTCGGGAAATTCTTAGTTACACCACCGCCAACACGCAAAGTAGGAGAGTTGGCATCCGCAAATTCGGGATGTTTTTCTTCTAAATCTTGCAATTCTTTAAGCAAAGCATCGAATTCGAAATCCGAAATACTCGGCTCATCAAGAATGTAATAATTGTAATTGTGTTGGTGAAGCTCTTCACGCAAAGCCTCTATTTTATGCTGAATCTCCTTGGACATCTTTTTGAAATTGTAAAAACAAAGATAATAAAACTTGCTTCAAAACTTTGATTTCACCATGCCAAATAATAATTTATGAATATGAGGATTAAAACAAATATTGCTAGAAACATCCTTCATATTAATTGTGATTTTTAAAGGTGTTATTTAAAAAAATTGTTATAAATATTCAATTTTTATTTAATAATAGATAGAATTTAAACGTCAAAAAAAAATATTGTATCAAATATGGGACATATGTTTATATATTTGCAAAAAAATACAAAATGATTAAAATATTTATTCCTATAGCATTCTTATGTTCTGTTTTGTTTTCTGCACAAGTTGGTATTAACACAGCTACACCTGATACTACTTTAGATGTGAGAGCGATCAATCATCTCGGGACCGTTTCTCCAGCAGATGGTATATTAGCTCCGAGAGTGAGCTCCTTGTCAGTAAATGGTACAATTAATGGACAACTCGTTTATCTTATTGCCGATGCAGCACCTTATTTTCAAGGTTTTCATTATTGGGATGGTGCTAAATGGATAGCAGTTAGTGTAAAAGCGGCTAATAGTTGGTTAACAACAGGAAATGCAGGAACCACTTCTGCGAACAATTTTATTGGGACTACGGACAGTAACCCTCTTCGTTTCCGAATCTATAATACCGCCTCTGGTAGAATTGATCTTAGCAATACTTTTTTTGGATATAGTTCTGAAACAGCAGGACAAAACGTGAATAATAGTACGGTGGTCGGTGCAAGTTCTGGCTATAGTATTAATGCGCCTGGGGCAACCATTATTGGAGCTCAAAATGCTGTTTCAGCTTTAACAGGAACCAGTAATACAGTTATAGGCTATTATTCTGGACGATCTTTAACATCAGGTACTCAGAATATTATTTTGGGAGAAAGTACTGGTAATTACATTGTTGATGGATCTAATAATGTTGCTATAGGTAATCAAGCCTTAGGATCTACTACAGGATCTATTGGTAGTAATATTGCAATAGGAAATCAAGCAGGAAAAGCAATAAATGGATATAATAATATTCTTTTGGGACCTTCTGCCGGAGCTGAATCAACAGGCAATAATAGTATTTTAATTGGTTTGAGCGCGGGTGGACAAAATGGAGCAGGTGATAATGTTATGATAGGCAGCAACAGTGGTGCAAATGCAGGTAATGGCACTATGAATACCTATCTAGGAAGCAATACAGGGCAGTATGCAAAAGGTTCTGGAAATACGGCGCTTGGATATATTGCGCTTTCTGCTTCTGCCGGAAATACTGCAACACAAAATAACACTGTTGTTGGATCTTACGCTGCAACATCTTCAATAGGTCAAAGTAACGTTATTGTCGGTAGAGGCGCTGGGCAAGGTTCTGGTGGTGTGAATGGTTCTACTGGAAATCAAAATACATTTTTAGGAACTAATGCAGGAACCAATTACAATTCAGCAAGTAATAATGTTGCTATCGGTTATAATGCTGCACTTACTAATTATTCAGGAAATAATAACATCAACATTGGCGCTTTTTCAGATATTTCGGACAACCTAACGAACGCAACGGCTATCGGAGCAAATTCCAGAGTTGATCAAAGTAATTCTTTGGTTTTAGGTTCTGTGGTAAATGTCAACTATGCTACAAGTTCTACAAATGTTGGTATTGGAACTACAAAGCCTAATAGTGCACTTCAGGTAGTTGGAAGTGTAAGTATGTCCATAAAAATTATTACTGCTAATTATACCATTGCAGATTACGATTATCAGATTGTAAATAAATCCACTACTCCAATTACTATAACCTTACCAGCTGCGTCGAATGCAAACATAGGACGAATTATAAAAATCACCAATATGAATAGTACAAGTAATGCAACACTTAAGACCATCATAGGAGGAACTTTTGTTTTAATGGGATCTTCACAAGTATCTTCTACCGCCAACGTCAATCAATTTTCTACGTTCCAAAGTGATGGTATTAACTGGTATGAATTAGAGGTTTCATAAGAAAGTAGAATTTACTAATCAAGTAAAAATCATTAATTCTAAATTAGTATTTTCACCTGATTAATTCTATCAAATGAAAAAGACACAAATAATTGCGCATCGTGGATTCTGGCAAACCAATCCGGAAACCTCTGAAAATTCCATTCAAGCTTTAAAAAATGCTCAAGAATTACAAGTTTACGGTTCCGAATTTGATGTTCAAATGACAAAAGATGAAGAGCTCATCGTCTTTCATGATGAATGGATTGATGCTTTGAAAATTGCCGAAACAAATTTTGAGGATTTAAAAGATTTAAAACTTTCAAATGCTGAAAAAATTCCTCGTTTTGAAGATTATTTAATTCAAGGACAGAAAAATCCAAGCTGTAAACTTATAGTAGAATTAAAACCTTGCAAAAGCAATGAATTGGAAAATTTAATGGTGAAAAAAGCATTGGATTTAATTCAAAAATATGATTTAGAAAATCAGTGTGAGTTTATTTCTTTTAGTTTAAATATTTGTAAAACAATTAAAAAACAGAAACCAAATTTTATAGTTTTTTATTTGAACGGTGATTTGAATCCACAAGAATTGAAAGAAGCAGGTTTGGATGGTTTTGATTACGATTTTGAACTGCTTTTAGAAAATTTAAATTGGATTTCTGAAGCTCAAAATTTAGGTTTAAAAACCAATTCTTGGACAGTGAATGATGCTGAAGTTTTTGATAAACTGTCAGCTGCGGGAATTGATTTTGTGACGACAAATACGCCTGATGTCTTCCTGAGTAAGTAACTTTAAAACTTAAAGAATCTTAACATTCGCAAAAAGCAAAAATTTAAAGAAAGCTTTTAAGAAGCTGTTTTCTCCTGTTTTTTTGTTATTAAAAGTTAAAATATACATTTAGTTAATAGTCTTTGTAGACGATTCGAAAAAGCATTTGTTACCTTTGCAAAACGTAAAGTTTAATCATAAAAAATTAAAAAAATGACGAGCTTAAAAGGAAAAAACGCAATCGTAACAGGCGGTGGAAGAGGATTAGGAAAGGCTGTTGCCATTGCACTTGCTAATGAAGGTGTAAATATCGGAATTACTGGAAGAAACGAAGAAAATCTTAAAAATACGGTTGACGAACTTAAAAATTTAGGTGTTAATGCAACTTATTCTGTTTTCAGTGTTGATGATGAAGCAGCGGTAAATAATGGCATTAAAACTTTAGTTGCTGATTTAGGAAGCATCGATATTTTGGTAAATAATGCTGGAATTGGTGACTTTGGGAAAATCAATGATATGAACACTGAAGTTTGGGAGCAAGTCATGAAAACCAATTTGTTTGGCGTTCTTTATACTTCGAAAGCAGTTTATCCATTTTTGAAAGAAAAAGGTCAAGGTGACATCGTAAACGTAGCTTCTACAGCAGGTCTTAAAGGTGGCGCAGGAATGTCGGCTTATGCAGCGAGTAAAGCAGCGGTGATTTCTCTTTCGCAATCGATGATGGCAGAATGGAGAAAAGATAATATCCGTGTGATTACTTTAACGCCGAGCACCATTGCATCTGACATGAGTATTCAAGGAGGATTAACCGACGGAAATCCTGAAACGGTTCTTCAACCAGAAGATTTTGCAGAATGGGTTAGAGATATTCTCAAAATGAATCGCAGAGCGATGATTGCAAACGGCTCTATTTTTTCTACGAATCCGTAGTTTATTCAAAAAATATAAAACGAAAGCGCAACCAAGTCTGGTTGCGCTTTCTGTTTCAACTTAAATGTATAGAATTAAAATACTACTTTTTAATAATTAATTTTTGAGATTGGTCAATTCCAAAACCTTCAACTTTTACGATATATACGCCATTTGTAAGTTTGGATGTGTTGATGCTCTCATTAGATCCAGAAGTAATTTTGCTTTCCGATACTAGGTTACCAACCATATTGTAGATTTTTACAATAAGATTACCTTTAGTATTTTTTGCATTGATGAATACTTGATCTTTGGCAGGGTTAGGGTAGATACTAAGATCTGATTTGGTCGCTGCTTCATTCGTTGCAAGTTTACATTCTCCAGGAACATTAAAGTCTTCAATTTGATCGTACAAATCTGGATTTGGAGTTCCGTTATCTGTTACCCAAAGACCATTTAAACCTCCTGACTGTGCATTAACACCAAGACCTCTTTTAGCGAATGTTTCCCAAATTAGACATTTGTTAGCACCATTGTTGATCTGTTGATCTGCTTGCAAAATCGCATCTCTCCCTTGTGCGAAAGTTGGATTACATGGTTGTAACTTCATACCATCCATTACCAATTGTAAGGTTTTGGCAGTTCCACTGTTTGGGTCAGCCGTTACATCATAGTTATAGCCATATTTGTCAACCATGTTCCACGTAAGATCCCAAAGCATTGTTGCCCAAACAAATCCAATTGAGTGAACATCTGGTTGGGTTCCGAACACTACACCAAAAATTGCAGCAGGAACTTCCATACCATTGGTTTTGCCATACGTATAGTTATTGATACTAAAGTTGGGAGAATATTTTGCAGGACGAATTCCTAGACCTGTTGGTGATTGGCTTACAGCATAAGTTCCCATTCCTCTTGGGACACTCGCATTATCTGTTGGTCTTAGTGTAAGCATTAATGCGAAATAATCTGACCAACCTTCGCCCATTTGCTCATTATCTTCAGTTGCAAGTAGACAAGAACCATCACCTGCACCTGTCAACCTGTTAGAGATACCATGTGTATACTCGTGTGCAACAATGGCGTTATCTAGACTTCCATCAGGTTGAGCAACTGTTGAATAGTCTTTATTAATTGTAACATTAAGATTTTGCCCTTGATCAAGTTTGTTTTTTAGCTGTAATCCTGATGCGTTGTCGATCAATGCGCTATAGACATAATCTACGTAAAACGCTGGACCGTACGCAACGATTTGCTCATCTGGGCTAGCATTGTAAAATACTACTCCAGCTGCTTTTGCATTTGCAGCTGCAGTAGATTTATCTGTAAAGGTACAGTTGCCTCTTTTAACCAACATTATTTTGCCAGCAACATTATTGGTGATATTTGTACAGGCATCTTCTGGTTGTGCAATGACCAAATCACCAGTCACACCGCCAGCAGGCCAAGTTGGGATTGTTACAGGGAACTTTGTGTTGGTAGAGAAATTTGATAAGTCACCTGCCGTATTAACATGGACACCGCTATAATAGCTTGGCGACCAAAGGTACATCTGCATAATTGGTGCATTTCCTTCTGGGAAAGGTTGGAAGTTCGCGTTATCTACACCGCCACCATCTTGTCCTTGTGCATTAACAAAATCTTCGCCTTCGCCACCGCGATCGAAGTTGTTATATTGAAAGTTTCTAGCTGTTTCTGTAAACCCAAATTGATAAGAAACATCATGCACCATATTGTTAATATAGAAAAGGTTGGTTAACGCTGCATCTCGGAAAGTATTTGCAGGTAAGGCACCATCGTATGGGAAGTCAAAAATTTTGTCTGGACCACCATAAGCTAATTGATCAAGATCTTCCAACTTGTTGGTGTCATAAGGATCAGAATAGGCAACAACATTATTCCCAATCGTATATTCTTGGAACATTTCAAAATCTGGGTTTTGCGTGTCGTTCCAACCAAACGGTGCATAGCTTGGGTTAAAAGGTTCATTAACAATAGAACGAGTACCAAAAGTTGGTGATTCTACTGGAAGTTTGAAAACATTATATTTTCCAGCACTTGCTTTTACCAAAGAAGAAGTTGCTGCTTTGTTTAAAGGATATGCAACTGTTTTTGTTGCATTCTCATCATCGTAATTTTGATTTAAGAAATTCTCACTGTCATGGAAATGATCTTTTACAGTTTGGTTAACTTGTAGAAGAATTTGCGAATTTTGCGCGTCTACTAATGTTAACCAACGGTCTGGTGTTCCTTTCTCTGTGAAAGTTATTTGGTGTGCAAGGCGTGCTTCAGAATCTTTAATGTAATACACAAGCTGATCAATAACCTCGTTAGCCGAATTCACTTTTGCTAGACCTTTTTTCTCAGCTACATTTTTAGCAAATTTATAAGAGTTTTGATCTTTAATTTTTAGCTTATTAGCAGCAATCGTAAAAGCAGCTTCTGGTGATAAACTTGCTTTTCTATCCGCAATTTTGGAAGTACTGATAACAGAGTTAGCAAAAGAATTGGTTGCATATACAATTTTATTGTCTCTAATTAAGAAGTTGGCTGATTTTCCAAAAACAGGAATGTCATTAATTTTTTGTTGAACGACAACAACATCAGCTTTCATCGATTTTGAATTATCAACATTAATAATGTTAAAATCTGTGGCAACACTTGGTACAGATGCCATACGTTTATCAGCTTTTAGATAGCTAGAAATTTGTTCTTGATAAGACTGTGCACTTCCAAAAATAAAAGAAAATACTGCAGGAAGAATTAAAAGCGCCTTAAGTTGATTTTTTTTCATATTAACTCGTTTAGGTGTTATAAATATTTAGTTTCCTAGATATTTAAAAATTAATAATAGATGTTTGGTTTATTGTAAAAATTAAATGTAATATCTTTAAATTTTTACCATTTCAAAAATATATTTTGCAAATGGATTTGATTTTAGAAAATATTACTGTTTTGCTTCGGTTCTAAATATACAAACATTTGTTAATGATGCAAGAAAATTTTAAATTTTTTGTAAGTGTTTGATATATAATTAATTATAGATTTAATTCCTTTGGTTTTCATTGGTTTATAGATAATTTATCTATACAAAAACTAACTAACGTTAGTTCTTTTTTATGTTTTAATTAAAATTTACGAATATTTAAGCTTGCGTTAATAGTGGTGTAAAATGTTGTTTTTTTATATTTAATATTAATTGATTTCGCAAAAATTAGCAGATTAAATTGAGAAATGTTTCAATTTGAAATATCGGCGGGATTTTATTTAAGATTGTCCATTACTAAGCCCTTGAACGAAATTTTTAAAAACTTGGTTTTGTCTTTAAAATTTCAGAATACTATATTTGCTTCAGTAAAATTTTCAATCTATGAAGTTCTTTTTTGCCATTCCTCTTTTGGTTTCTGCTTTATTTTCTGCTCAGGAATTAGAAAATACATCGAATCTCGGTTCATTTTCTACAAAGCTAAAATCGGATAATCAAGTAACCAATATTTTGTTTCTTGGCGATTCTCATATTCAGGCGGGCTGGATTCCGAAAGTCTTGAGAGAGCATTTTCAACAGAAATATGGTAATGCAGGAAGAGGAACGCTTTTTCCTTATGCTGTGGCAAATTCTAATGGCCCCCAAGATTATACTTCCGTTTCTAACCAAGCTTGGGAAACGTTTCGTTTGGTTTATGAGCAGGATGTTTTCAAGGAAATGGGCGCTTTGGGTTTTGTGATGGGAAATAAAAAAGATTCGTTTTTAAACATTCAATTTAATGCAACCGACAGTGATTTCGATGAGGTTAAAATTTATAATGATGCATCGATGTCTGGCGAGAATTTTACAATTTATGAAAGTCCAAATGCTTTAAAGGATTTTGTAAAACCTAAAAAGACTATTGAGAAATATACTGTCCAAGAGGGAGAAACTTTTCCAGAGTTGGCAGCGAAATTCAATATTGTAACAACGCGTTTGGTGCAGCTAAGTGGGAACGCCATTAAGAATCCAAAAGCAGGGCAGGTGGTAACTGTGGAAAGGGCGGAACCTATTTACGATGCCAACTTTGAAAACGATATTAAAAAAATAAGTGATGGAAAATTTACAGGAACGGAAACGACCTTTAAATATCCAAAGTCAACGAACAATTTTCTGATGGAAACCAATGCTAAAAATGGAAATATTCTGTATGGTTTTCAGTTTTTGAAAAGCAAAGTGACCAAAGGTGTTGTTTTTAATACGGTTGGTGTAAATGGTGCTACTTATGCGGATTTTGTTAAATTTCCGTTGCAACTTCAACAATTAAAGAAGACCAATCCTGATGTTGTTTTTATTTCGCTCGGGACTAACGAAGGTGTAAGTTCTATTTCTAAAGATGATTTTATTAAAAACGCTGGCAATTTGATTTCGGAATTAAGAAAAGAGAATATTAATCTTCCGATTGTTTTAATTTCTCCAACCGATAACAATATGAATGGAAAAAAAACGGCTGAGGTTGTTCTATGGATAAAAGAAGTTAGCGAAAAGTTTAATACGGCGTATCTCAATATGTACAAGGCGACAGGTGGAGCTGGATATTTTTCGAAGTCTTTAAAAGCTAAAAAAGCCAATGCCGATACTGTTCATTTCATGCAATCGGGTTATGAGGAACAAGGCGAATTGATTTGGAAAGCTTTTGAAAACTATTTGAAGTAAGTTTTTTGTAAACAAGCGTTTTTCTTGATATATCCACGCATTTTAAACAAAAACAAAATAATACGGTTTTGAAAAAGCTCCGTAGGAGCTTACTGTTAATAGGAATGTTAGAATTTCACATTTGAGCTCCGTAGGAGCGACCTGATAATTTAAAATTGGTTTCTACTGAGTTTGGGATAATAAAATTAACATCAGTTAGTTGAGATTTTGAAAAAATCATATTGAGAACTTCTTTCAAAAATTTCTCGATACACTTCACTACGCTGCGTTACTATAAATAACGCTTCATATAAATTGACATTCTTCTAATTAAATTGGAAAGCTCCGTAGGAGCATACTGTTAATAGAAATATTGGAATTTTGCATTTGAGCTCCGTAGGAGCGACCTGATAATTTGAAAATTAGTTCTTAGTGAATTCAATATAATAAAATTAACATCAGTTAGTTGACTTTGAAAAAATCATATTAAGAACTTCTTTCAAAAATTTCTCGATACGCTTCGCTTCGCTACGTTACTCGAAATGACGTTTCGTAAAGATTGACATTCTTCTAAGTAAATCGAAAAGCTCCGTAGGAGCTTACTGTTAATAGAAATATTGGAATTTACATTTGAGCTCCGTAGGAGCGACCTGATAATTCGGCAAATCATTCTTAGAAGACTCATCCAAAAAACTCGAAAATTTTCAAACCTCCGATTTCAAAAATATTTTAAACTTTAAAAATTAGAACTGTAGATAAATCGGCATTACTTGCTCCGACGATTTAAAGAATCCATACAAAATAAGGAACCCGAAAAATGCCAAAACGTAAACCAATAACGGAACGCGTCCCAATTTATCAATAACTTTATCTGGGAAAGTATCTGGAATAAAGTGGATACAAAGTGCAAAAGCAGTCATCCAAAGCACGTATTTATAATTTTCGTAGAATGGCATAAAGACTTCCCAATCGAAGTTGTAGACAATCTGATGAATCATCGACATGGCAATATCAAAATTTTCAGCTTTGAAGAAAATCCAACAAAAACATGCAAAATGGAATGTAATGATGACCATTACAAAATTGTAAATTTTAGAATTATTAAAGCCTGAGAAAGCTTTGCCAGTCAGCATCATCCATATTTTATGAATTCCCAATGCAATACCATGCAGAGCACCCCAAATAATGAAATTCCAGCTTGCGCCATGCCAGAAACCGCCTAAAAGCATTGTTGTCAATAGGTTAAAGTTGGCGGCAATTCCTTTTGGTTTTTTATTTATTAATGGTGGTAAAATAAATATTAATAAGAAAATCGCAGTGACAATTCCGGAATACAAATAGGATAAATCAAAGAGGTGATTCATCATCAGAAAAGTTCCTCCCAGAAACAGAACCACGAATAAATACGATGCAAATGTTGCATTTCTGTTTCCTCCAAGCGGAATGTAGAGGTAATCTTTCAGCCATGAAGAAAGGGAAATATGCCATCTTCTCCAAAATTCGGTAACGTTGGAACTTTGATAAGGCGAAAGGAAGTTTGGCGGGATTTTAAAACCTAACCAAAGTGCAATTCCTATCGCAACATCACTATAACCACTAAAATCACAATAGATGACCATCGCATAACCATAAAGTGCAAACAGGTTTTCGACACCTGTGTGCAAAGAAGGATTATCAAAAATATAGTTGACTAAATTTAGCGTGATATAATCGGAAATTACCAGTTTTTTGATTAAGCCCGAAACAATTAAATAAAATCCTTTTGCAAAATCTTTTTCCGAAACATAATAAGGTTTATCAATTTGTGGAACAAAGTCGTGCGCTCTTACAATTGGTCCCATCATTAATTTTGGAAAAAAAGCAAGGAATAATAGATAATCTACAAACTTTTTTGCCGGTTTGAAGTCGCCACGATAAACATCAATCGTATAACTTAAATTTTCGAATGTGAAAAACGAAATTCCTATTGGTAGAAGTATATGCAGAGGATTAAATCCGGTTTTAAAAATCTCGTTGGATAGTTCGATAAAGAAGTTGGTGTATTTAAAATAGATTAAAATTCCCAAATTAAAAATGATACTCAACAGCAACAAAAGCTTTTTAGAAGTCTTCTGTTTGGCGTGATAGATACTATTGGAAAGTCCATAATTGACGAGTCCGGAAATAATTACCAAAAGCACAAAAGCCCCACTTGCTTTGTAAAAAAAGTACAGGGAGAAAAAGGTAAATACATACTTTCTCGCACCGGTTTTGTTTCTCAGTAAATAAAAAATGACAATAAATAAAAAGAAGAAATACACAAAAAATCCATTGTTAAAGAGCAAAGGATTCTTTGGGTCGTAGATGAATTGCTGCAAAAAAGCATTAACATCGAAACGGTTTATAAAATCGTACAACAATTTACTGTCCATTTGTTTTCTTAGGGCTGTATTTATGATAATCGTTCTGGATTGCTTCAAAAAGTTTTTTTGCCAGCACTTCGGCACCTTTATGATTGGGATGCACGTAATCTTTATTTGCTAATGGCGGCGATTGCTCTGCCCATTTTACAATCGAATTGGCACCACCCATCGTTTCGAATTGGTTATAAAAAGCAAAACCATTATCGAAAGCCAGTAAAGCTTGGGTTTCCAATAAGTTTGGTAGTCCAATAGCCGTTTTGAAAACACCATCATATTTGAAAGCACGGTCGGCACTACTAATTATTAAAAAGTCAGAATCCGAAAATGCAGTTTTCATCTTCTTGAAGACTGGTGACATCATTTTCGTATAATAATCATAATTGGTGTCATTCGGGCGGAATAATAAATTAACGCCGTATTGCAGAACAATCAAATCGTAGTGATTGGCTTGCTGCACCGATTTCATAAAATCTTCGCTCAGTTTGTTAAGTTCAACACCTGTGATACCACGGAATGAAAAATTATCAACGAAAATTCCGCTTTCGCTTTCGAAGCTTACACCATACAAAACGTCGTTTGCATTTTCAGATTGAAGCTTTATCATTTTTGAAGCGTCTTTAGAAAGAACTTGTCGGTTAACCAGTTCCGAAGATTGCAAGGCAACAGATGTCCCGTTATAACGAATACTTTTTGGATTTGTTTTACCAAAAATTAAAGATTTTTCTATTAAAACTTCTGGTGTTGTAATGGTATTGTCGGTAAAAGAAGCCGAACCTTGTCCTGTGAAATAATGACCGGAAAGGTACATGTTTTTAGCACCTTTCGTCATGAAGTTGGTATCTTCCCAGTTGCTTCCCGAAGCCGTTGCTGTTTGACGGAAACCACTTGTAAGAGAAGTAATTGGTAAATAACCAACACCAGAACCGCCGTATTCTTGCTGCAACAGTGCACGAAGTGTTTGTGTTAGCAAATCGCCCTCAATCATGCTGTCGCCAAAATATCCGATTCTGATTTTTATTTTTTCGCCATTTTTTAGACGTTGCAGTTTTTCTGCAAAAGAAGAAAGCGCACTTTGATTATCTGTTTTGAAATTGGTAATCAGTTGCGGTTTTTTATAAAGCTCAAAATCGGTTGCAGTTGCTGCCGAATCTTTAGCTTTAGAAGCTATGACAGAATCTTTAACGTTTGTTTTTGGAGCAGAATCTTTTCCTTTTTTATCGGAATGAAAAACATCAGAAACTAAGTTAATGCGGTCAAAGGGCTCCCAACTGTAATTGAAAACCTCAAAGATGATTGATACAGAAAAGTATAGAAAGAAGCTTAATAAAGTAACATAAAGTACTTTAGAGATACGGTTGTCCAATTTTCATCATTAAAAAAGTGATGCAAATTTACATTCTTTTCAGAATCTGACAAAGCGAAATTTAATTAGAAATTTTAGAAATAATGGAATTTATTCTCGATTTCCATACTTCAGGTTGTGTAGAATATCCTGCTGCTGCCATTGCCTTGACCCATTCTGCATAATTTTCGGAACCTTTTAGCTGGGCGTAGTATTTTTTGCGGCTAACCATTTGGCAAAAAGCTTCATAACTTTCTCTGACAGAGGAGAAGCTTTTGTATTTTGAAGAAGAAACTGTATTTTTTCCTGCGATACCAAAGTGATTATTAAGGATTTTGCTGTTTTTGCTTGTTCCGCCTCCCGATTCTACAAATGCGATAGAAAGTATAATGGTTGCGGGAATTCCGTATTGTGATGAAAGTTCTGTTGCTAAAGATTTATAATCTTTTACATAGGATTGTTGTCCTTTTGCAAATGTAAAACCTAAAGTTAAAAATAAACTTACGATAACGATTTTAAAGCTAGTAAAATGTCTCATGGGCTGATTTCTGGGTGCGAAGGTATAGCACCAAAACTGGCGGAAAAAATTTTTAAGACTATTTAACGCGTTATCATGGTTTGAGTTAAGTTTTAGTTTAAAAATATGTTAAAATTATTTAACATTTGTATTTAAATAATTGTAAATCAGTTGTTTGTGTTGTTTTTGAAAAGCTTGAAAATGTTAAAAAAATGATTTTGAATCTCTGTCAGCTCCTTTGGATAAGGCGATAGCGGAAGATTGCTGTTTTTTGCTATTTTTGACCAAAATATGCCTAAAAATGAATGAGTTGCATTTTTTTCGAGAAGAATTGAGTTTCAATTTTTGAATTTAAAAATCCCGTCCTTTTATAAAGACGGGAGATTTTTTTTTAACGCAATGCAATTGAAGATGTACATACGTCAGTTCGTGTAGATTTTGCAAAAATTGTATCGGGAAGCCCGACATTAGTTGCAAATGATTAATCTCTAATTATAAACCTGAATTCCATTATAAATATTCCATTAATATCAATAAGGACGGGCTTTAGCCCGTTTGTAAATAATAATCAATTTTAAATCGGCTTTAGCCAAAAATATTATAAAATTTGGCTGAAGCCAATATTTTGACTGCTTTATCATCTTTTATCGGGCTAAAGCCCGACGCAATTCATATCTTATTATTGAATCTTATATTGAAATAACAGTCGAACTCAGGTTTGTAAATAAAATTTGATATTTTTTTGTTTAGTTCTCGATACAGTTTCTTTCATTTCGTTACAGAAACTTACTCGAACTGACGGAAGCAAGGTCACTTCATCTATACGATTGAAGATGTACACACGTCAGTTCGTGTAGATTTTGCAAAAACCGTATCGGGAAGCCTGACATTAATTGCAAATGATTAATCTCTAATTATAAACTGAGTTCGATTATAAATATTCCATTAATATCAATAGGGGCGGGCTTTAGCCCGTTTATAAATAAGAATCAATTTTAAATCGGCTTTAGCCAAAATATTATAAAAATTTGGCTGAAGCCAATATTTTGATTGCTTTTATCATCTTTTATCGGGCTAAAGCCCGACGCAATTCATATCTTATTATTCAATTTTATATTGAATTAAAAATCGAACTCAGGTTTGTAAATGAAATTTGGAATTCTTTTGTTTAGTTCTCGATACGATTCGGTATTCGAACGAACTGATTTTAACCCCGAATTATCTTTAGATAAAACCACCAAATGAGGTGGTTTTATTGTTTTAATGATGGGTGGTTTTTAGATTTCTCCGGCAATTTTTCTTAGCCTTTCATTTTCGGTTTCCAGTATTTTAATATACTTTTCCCGATATTCATCATTATGAAAGTGCATATTTTCTGCTTTTGGACCAATGTTACTCTGTACCAGATGATTGTTGGATATGTTAAAAATTTGTGAAACATCAAAATTTAATATCTGGGACATTTCTACCTGCAAAACCTCTGCAATCTGCTGGATACGGGAGATGGTAACATCGGTTTCGTTTCTTTCGATTTTACCGTAAGCACTTACGCTTAATCCAAGACGGTCTGCGATGTCTTCGCGCGTCATATTTTTCAGCTCCCTGAATTTCTTGATGCTGTCTCCAATGTTCAGTTTTTGTGGTTCCATACACTTTGGTTGTAAATTATTCCGTAAAAGTAACCAATTAATCTTTTAAGTAGCATAATAACTCTGTGTTTTTTCATATTTCTCTGTAAAATTTTAAAAATTTGCAATCAGATTCTAATAAGCTGCTTAAGTCATAAGATTTTTTAGATATTGACAAATAAATGTTTAAAATTAAAAACAGCTTTTCAGGAATCATTTATTAAGCACAGAATAATCAATTTTAATAATATGATGAGAAAACAAATTTTATTGCTTGCACTATTTGCAGTTTCAACGGCTGCCTATGCCCAGCAAGGACGCGTGGGGATTAATACATCCACGCCGAAAACCACAATGGACATAAACGGAAAGGCAGATGTCTCTGGTATTTCCCTCGCTACAGATGTGACGGGATTACAGGCTCCCCGACTAACAAGGCTGGAGCTTACAAACAAAGGCAACACGCTTTACGGAACCGACCAGAAAGGAGCTCTTGTTTACATTACGGATGTTTCTGCTGGGGATAATCTTTCCCAAAGGATAAACATAACCGCTACAGGATACTATTATTTTGACGGAAGCTTGTGGCAAAAAGTAGGAAGCGGAAGTATAGCTGGCGACAAGACCGATGATGAGTGGATAAATGACCCTGCTAATGCAATGGTAAAATTGGGCAAAAAATCTGACGGAACCACCGCACGGGATACCAATACCGACTTTGTGGCTTTGGATAACGGAAACGTTGGGATAGGAACCGCTGCACCCACTCAGAAACTCGAAATTAAGACCACGGGAACTGCCGCTGCGCCTGTTACAGGTTTTAAGCTGGGAGACGGTAACCAGTCTGCAGGTTACGTGCTGACCTCAGATGCTAATGGTATCGGAACATGGAGGCCTATTGCAATAGAGAGGATAAATGGTGTTTTGGGAGCGGGAGTTAATATTCCTTTTACGAATAATAATTTTTTAAGAACCGGTTCTTATATAGATTTGCCACAGGGAAAATGGGAGGTTTCCGTTACGATGCTGATGCCTGTAACAGCAGGTACAATGACTACAAATGACTGGCTTTGGATGAAGACTACTTTTTCAGGATTAAATCAGGCAAGCATAAACGATGGTCAGCAGACAGCGGATTTTGTAGGAACTACTTATCTGGCAAGCGGGATGTTCTCGGGTCCGAGAACTACAGCCACTAATCAAAAATATGATATGTTGTTTGGAAAACTGATTATCAATAATAACACTACGCTTACAAAAAGGTATTATTACTATGCAGGATTGCTCGATGCAAGAGAATATACCTCTGGTACGGGAAAATCGACACAATTCGATACGTATGGTGGAAATGCTTGGGGGGAGAACTCAATTGTTGCGGTAAGAATTCAATAATTGTACTTTCATAATAACAAAAACCATTTCGTAAGAGATGGTTTTTTGTATAATCCTGTAATTCGGGATGAGGGGTTTGTTTTTAATACTTAAAAATTGTTTGTATTTCTTTGATAAACGAAGTAGCATTGTTTACACAAAAATTGTATCGAGGACTTCTTTCAAAAACTTCTCGATACACCTCCTTTTGGTCGGCACCCGAAGTGACGTTGCGGTTAGCAAATAAAAAATGTTTAAAGGAAAACAGCAACATCAAGCCCCGCAGGGGCGTCATCAACAGCATAGGGCTGCGCTTTATGAAAAGGGGCGATATCAATAGTCACGGGTGCGACCCGTGGAGAATATGAAAAACCTAATCGAAATGCAGAACGGAAAATATTGAACCCCGCAGGGGTTCAATAATTCCCCTCCTTTGGAAATCGAGGAACGAGATTCGCCGATTCCATTAAAAACAAATAAAAAAGGGGAGGCACTGGTGCCTACAGGGCGGGGTGGTGTACCAACGGCTATTAATAATTGAAGCCCTTTGGGCTTCCTCTAACCAAACCTAACAGGTTTCAGAAACCTGTTAGGTTTTTAAAAATACAAAAATGAACTTCAAGGAAATACACATAGGGCAAATGGTAGAAACATTGGTTGCAGAAAGCGGGATAGAAATATCCCGAATCTGTAACTTCTTTAAATGTTCCGAAAATGAAATAAACGAAATGTACACACAGGAAAGCCTCCCCACAGATATTCTGTTGAAATGGAGTAAGCTGTTGGAATACGATTTTTTCAGGCTTTATTCCCAGCATCTGATATTGTATGCACCGGTTGCAGCACAGGAAAAGAAACAAAAAATCAGAAAGACTACGCTCCCGCAATTCCGTAAAAACATCTATACCAAAGAGGTCATTGATTTTATCCTCGAACAAATGAAAACAGGGGAAATGACCAAAACCGAAGTGATGGAACGCTACAGAATACCCAAGACAACTCTTTACAAATGGATAGAGAAATACAAAAGATAGAAGTTATGAATTATGAGTTATGAAAATCAACTAAGTCCGAAGGGGCGATACATTGATAACCACGAGTGAAACCCGATGAAAAGGATTCAGCCCCGAAGGGGCGGTACATCAATAGCCCGGGGTGTAACCCCGGGAAATTCACAATTATTTAGAATTTTATGAAAAATACCCAACCCGATTACAAAACAATCTACACCGATATTCTTAATAAATTGTATCCCGAAAAAATTGCAGAATGTACTAATCTTCTTCAAAAAAAATCTTTATCTGCAATAGACGTTCTATGGCTCAATGAAAGAATTTTCGGAAAATCTGATAAAACGAACCAAAAATACCACTCTTATCACAAATCTGATATTCTAAAAATATTGGATTACCAGAAAAAACACAAACTCAACAACAGCCAATTGGCAAATCATTTTAAGCTCAGCAGGAACACCGTGGCAAAATGGAGGAAGATGTTTATTGTGTAAATTTTAATTGTTTTTCATTCACTTTGGGTAGATTTTGCAAAAACCATATCGGGAAGCCCGATATTAGTTGTAAATGATTAAACTTTAATTATAAACCTGAATTTCATTATAAATATTCCATTAATATCAATAGGGGCGGGCTTTAGCCCGTTTATAAATAATAATCAATTTTAAATCGGCTTTAGCCAAAATATTATAAAAATTTGGCTGAAGCCAATATTTTGACTGATTTTGTCACAATTAAAGTGTTTAAATTTAAGTAAACTAGGATTAAAACTGACGCAGCCAATGACATACTTAATTAAAAATAATCGATTTAGGTGTTATTGTGGATATGCAGAACATTTAAACATTCTTTATAATTTTTTTTTGACCTAATTAAATAAATAACAAAAAAACCACTGAGAAAATCAGTGGTTTTTATATGATAACGAGGATTAATTAAATTTCTTTAAACTGCAATCCTTGTTCTTGCAATAACTTTTGCTCTTGCTCCTTGTAATAACCGTTTACCAGCTTGTCGTGAATTGCTTCAAAAGCAGCCAGAGTTTCGTTGATTTCGGCATCGGTATGAGATGCTGTAGGAATTAATCTTAGCAAAATCATACCTTTCGGGATTACCGGATATACAACAACAGATGTGAAGATTCTATAGTTTTCGCGAAGGTCTTTTACCAAAAGGGTAGCTTCTACCGGCGTACCTTGCATCATAACCGGCGTTACGCAAGTGTTGGTATCACCAATATTGAAGCCTCTTTCTTTAAGTCCGTTTTGTAATTTGTTTACATTTTCCCAAAGTTTAGCTTTAATCTCTGGACGTGTTCTTAATAATTCTAATCTTTTAAGTCCACCAATAACCATCGGCATTGTCAAAGATTTTGCGAAAATTTGTGATCTAAGGTTAAATTTAAGATATCTAATGATTTCTTTATCTCCCGCTAAGAAAGCGCCGAAACCAGCCATTGATTTAGCGAAAGTTGAGAAATAAACATCAATTTGATCTTGACATCCTTGCTCTTCTCCAGCACCAGCACCAGTTTCTCCTAAAGTTCCGAATCCGTGTGCGTCGTCAACTAACAATCTGAAATTGTATTTTTCTTTAAGCGCACAGATTTCTTTTAGTTTACCTTGTTGTCCTCTCATTCCGAAAACTCCCTCAGTAATTACTAAAATTCCTCCTCCTGTTTCTTCTGCTACTTTAGTCGCTCTTTGTAAGTTTTTTTCTAAACTTGCTATATCGTTATGCTTGTAAGTAAAACGCTTACCAGAATGCAATCTAACGCCATCCACGATACAAGCATGAGAATCCATGTCATATACGATAACATCATGACGATCTACCAAAGCATCAATGGTAGAAACCATACCTTGGTAACCGAAATTTAATAAGTAAGCTGCATCTTTTTTAACAAAGTCAGCCAACTCTCGTTCTAATTGCAAGTGTTGATCTGTTTCTCCAGACATTGCACGAGCTCCCATTGGGTAGAACATACCATATTCTGCTGCTGCTTTTGCGTCTGCTGCAAGAACTTCTGGATGGTTACAAAGTCCTAAATAATCGTTGGCACTCCAAAAGATAACTTCTTTACCTTGGAATTGCATTCTTGGTCCGATTGGGCCTTCTAATCGTGGAAATATAAAATAACCTTCGCCATAATCTGCAAATTGTCCTAATGGTCCAGGGTTTTGTTTAATTCTGTCAAAAATATCCATGTAATGATTCTTTATAAAAAATAAGCTCCCGATAAAAACCGGGAGTATTTTTATTTAATTATTTCTGTTTTAAAAACTTCTTCGTAGTTGTGGAAGCAGTTGTTGACAAAGCCTTGCTCTGCCATCCATTGGTCGCTATATACTTTTGTAATGTAACGAGAACCATGGTCTGGGAAAATTACAACAACAACATCAGTCTCTTTAAGAGGTGTGCTATTGGCATATTGTATAAGACCTTGCACAGCGGCACCAGTTGTGTAACCACCCATAATTGCTTCCTTAAGAGCGATTTCTCTTGTACGGTAAGCACTCATCTCATCATTAACTTTAATGAAACGGTCAATCTTGTCAAATAGAAGCGCGGAAGGAATTAAATTTTTCCCCATACCTTCAATTTGATAAGGATGGATTTCTGTTTTATCAATTTTACCTGTTTCATGGTAAGTTTTAAGAATAGAACCATCTGCATCAACACCGATAATTTGGATGTCTGGATTTTGCTCTTTTAAAAACTTTGCAGAACCAGTTAACGTACCACCTGTTCCAGTACAAGCCACAAGATGTGTAATTTTACCTTGCGTTTGTTCCCAAATTTCGGGACCAGTTGATTGGTAATGTGCATCAATATTTAATTCATTAAAATATTGATTGATATAAATAGAATTAGGCGTTTCGCTAGCAATACGCTTTGCGACTTCATAATAAGATCGGGGATCGTCAGCTGCTACGTTAGCTGGACAAACAAATACTGTAGCACCTAAAGCTTTTAGGTAGGCTATTTTCTCAGGTTTTGTTTTGTCGCTTACAGCCAGGATACATTTGTAACCTTTGATAATACACACCATTGCTAGAGAGAAACCCGTGTTGCCTGATGTAGTTTCTACAACGACAGAGTCAGGTTTCAATAGTCCTTTCTTTTCAGCACTTTCAATAATATGAAGTGCGATTCTATCTTTGGTAGAATGTCCAGGGTTATAAGATTCCAACTTAGCGTATACAGTCGCAGGAATGTCCTTTGTAACTCGGTTTAATCTAATTAAAGGAGTATTTCCTATTAAACCAAGAATGTTATCGTATACATTAGTCATTATTTAACATTTTTCTCACTAAAAAAACTGTTTGCAAAAATACAAAAAAAATAATAGAGAGTTAATTCTTATTGCTAAAAAAAATCAGCTATTACAATTTTTACAGTAAAATAGTCGTTGTGAAACTTTCAAATATTGCGCCAAAAATTAAAATTCTGTTAAAAGACGGACGAAAATCAGTTAAAAGTATTATTTTCGCACTAATTTGTGTAAAATATGAAGAATTGGACTTTTAAACAATGGAACACCGTTATTGGTTGGGGTGTTTTTGTTATTGCTTTAATTACCTATTTGTCGACCATCGAGCATCGATTGAGTTTTTGGGATTGCGGAGAATATATCTCTTCGGCAGTAAAGCTGGAGGTAACCCACGCACCAGGAGCGGCTTTGTTTCAATTGATTGGTGCTGTTTTTGCGATGTTCGCTTTTGGAAATTCGGAGAATTATGCATTGGTAATCAATGCACTTTCGGGCATTTGTAGTGCGCTAACAATTTTGTTCCTTTTCTGGACTATTACACATTTTGTACGACGTTTATTTAACAAAGACTATGATTTAACAACAGGTGAGCAAGTCGGAATTTTGTTCTCTGGTGCAATTGGCGCTTTGTGTTTTACATTTTCGGATACGTTTTGGTACTCAGCAGTAGAAGGTGAAGTGTATGCGATGTCTTCTATGTTTATTGCTTTAATTGTTTGGTTAGTTACCAAATGGGAAGACGAGTATCACGATTACGGAAACGAACGTTGGATTATTTTGACTTTCTTTGTAGTAGGGCTTTCTGTTGGGGTACACATGATGTGTATGTTGGCGTTGCCTGCTGCTTGCCTTGTATATTACGCTCGTAATTATAAATTCACTTGGAAGAATTTTATCATTGCTAACCTTGTAACTTTGCTTGTTTTGGTTGCTGTGTTCAAAGGTATTTTCCCTATTATTATGACGTTGTTCGGGAAGAGTGAAATCTTCTTTGTAAACGGAATGGGACTTCCTTTCCACAGTGGAACGATCTTCGCGTTTGTGGTTTTGGTATTGGTTTGTTTCTTCCTTATTAATTATTCTAGAAAAATAGGAAAGTCATTATATCAAACCATTGCTTTGTCGGTTGTATATATGATTATTGGTTTCTCTTGTTGGATGGTTATTCCGATTCGTGCAAATGCAAATCCGCCAATGAACCTTAATGATCCTGATAACGCGATTGGGATGTTAGATTATTATAATCGTGTTCAGTATGGTGATTGGCCAACTTTGTATGGTCAAAACTATACGGCTTATCTAGATTATAATGGAATTTTGAAAAATGAAGATGGAAGTTTTAAAACTACCAAAACGGGAGATATTTACGAAAAAGATGAGAAAACTGGTCGTTATCGTGTTGTAGGTGAGCGTATTAATTATGTCTATAATCCTGCACAAGTAAGCTTCTTGCCAAGAATGTTTAGTGAAGATAAAAGTGTTATTGCTAATTATATTTCGATGTATGGCGCACCAGATTTTACATTTAATTATGATAATGAAGATGCTGCAAATAGTAAAGAAGCACAACAATATTTTGATGGTTTAAGAAAGAAATTCGAAAGTGGAACTTTAAAAGCTAGCGATTATTATGATGCGAAACAGTTCGAGGTTATCAATGTCCAAAGACCTAGTTTGGCGCAGAATTTAGATTACTTCATCACATTCCAAAATTATTATTATTTCGTTAGATACTTGCTTTGGAACTTCTCAGGAAGACAAAATGATCTTGAAGGAAGTATGCAAAATACCAATGGTAACTTTATCACAGGTATTCCCGTTATCGACAATAGTCTTTGGGGAAATCAAAATGATATGCCGTCGAAATTCCGAAATACAAGTACGGTGTACTTCTTTATGTTGCCGCTTTTACTTGGTTTAATCGGGTTCTTCTTTCAATTGAACAGAGATTTTGGACGTTTTTATGCGATTTTATCCTTATTTATTTTAACCAGTGTTGCCATTGTTTTCTATACAGGTGTTAAACCTTTTGAAGTTAGAGAACGTGATTATGCGATGGTTGGTTCTTTCTACGCCTTTGCGATTTGGATAGGATTGGGCGCGGCGACTATTTTCCATTTGATACAGAAACGTGTTAAAAGTAATGGTGCCAATTGGGCTGTCGGTGTTGTATTGCTTGCAATTCCAATGATGATGGGCTTCCAAAACTACAACTCGCATGACAGAAGCAAAAGAAGTGCTGCTTATGATTACTCATATTCTTCGTTAAAATCTTTGCAAAACAATGCCTTGTTATTTGTATTTGGTGATAACGATACTTATCCAGTTTGGGGATTACAAGAGACAGAAGAATTCCGTTCGGATGTTAAAGTGGTTAACTTCACGTTGTTGGCAACACCTTGGTATATCGACCAAATGAAACGTCAAACTTACAAATCGGCTCCTGTGCCATCGACTTTTGTGCATGATGATTATCGTGACGGCGCCAATGACCAAGTCTATATTATGACGAAAAAAGATTGGCAAAATATCTTCGCTAATCTACAACAAGCTGGTGCGCCAGAAACTGAATTGGCGGAATATCGAAAATTCTTGACACAAGATTCGATGACGGTTAAAGAAGTTGTTAATTTCTTAAAACAAAAATCTGATAACAAAACTGAGATTTTGAAAATGATTTTTGGTGAAAATAGCAAGACAGAACGTTTCAACTTTATACCAGTTTCCAAATATGTATTACCTGTAAATATTGATAATGCTGTTAAATCTGGAATTATCACCGCAGCAGAAGCGCCTTTGGCTGAGAAATCGATTACGATCGAATATAAGAAGAACAGTATGTTCAAGAACAATTTGATGTTGTTGGATATTCTTGCAAACTTCGATTGGAAGCGTCCGCTTAACTTCTCAAATGGTGGAGTTTACGATTCTGAAAATGTATTCTATCTTCAGGATTATCTTCAATTGGATGGCTTTAGTTATCGTTTGGTTCCTATCAAAACACCAGAAAGTGATAATGGAGAATTGGGCCGAGTTAATCCTGACCAAATGTATAATGTTATTAAAAATTATAGATGGGGTAATTTCAAAGATCTGAATGTTCACTTTGATGTTGCAGGATTAGAAAATATTTTGGGTTATAGATTGTCTACAACGCGTGCTGCAGTTGCCTTGGCACAATCTGGTCAAAAGGCAAAAGCAATTGAATTGCTTAACTTAATTAGTGCAGAAATTCCTGAGTCCAAGTACAATGATCCACGTTCGGTAAGCGCTATTGCTTACGCCTATATCGTTGCTGGAGATGAGCAGAGAGGTCTTAAAATGGCTGATGCTATTAAGAAAGATATTTTTAAAGAATATGATTACTATTTAAGTTTGTCGCCAGAATTCCAAATGTATTCTGCTAGACAAATGAATGCGAAACCAATGGAATACGCTTATTTAGTCAATTCTATTTCGGATGCTTATCGATTAATTGGACAAAAAGATAAAGGTTATCAATATACTGTTAATGCTATTTCGGTGATTGATAAGCGTTTTGACAACTTTATTAAAGAACTGCAAATGTTAGGAAAAGAGAAAGCGTACAACAAGCTAGATCAGTCGCATAACATTACCAATTTCTATCAATATTTGTTCGATGTTACCAATAAGTATGACACAACTTATGCTTCCGAAAAAGAAGAACAAGTAACACGAGCTTTAATGAAAGTGGCTCAATAACATTTCAAAAAAAACTCTAAATAAACAGGTCTTAAGTTCTCTTGAGGCCTGTTATTATAACACACAAATGATAAAATATTTACAAAAATCTAACTTTCCACTTGGCATTTTTTTTCTTGCCATAGGCATTTGGTTATTCTTAGCTGGAGGCATCTACTATATCAACCAATTTGTTTTTACAGGAAATAATATTTTGTTTCCGTTTTCGGTAATCTATCCCTCTTCATTTTTGGTAACAGGCATTTTGTTTTGTTTGTTATTTCTTGGTGTTGGTTTGCTATCTTATAATAGTTATCGAAAGCTAAATTTTTTCTGGATTTATTTGTTGTGTGTGCTCCTTGTTTTTCTAGGAAATATGGGGCAAGGAAATATTGATATCGCCTTTCTACAGCCATTTTATTTTAAAGGAAGACAATATTATACTGATGCAATTAACATCGGAGATTGGCAAATTTGGTTACGTGATTTTAATAAAAACTTAGAGTCATTCCAGATGCATACAAGGACGCATCCTCCATATACCACTTTGATACATTACTTTTTTCTGAAACTTTTTAATGGAAATGTTTTAGGATTGAGTTTAGGATTTTTCGCTATTTCTGTGTTAAGCTTTCCATTGCTGAACATCCTAATGAAAAATTTTGACATCGAAAGCTCGCGCCGAAAACTGATGTTGTTGTTATTTGCTGTTATTCCATCTGTTAATATCTATATGTTGGTATCGATTGATGGATTGGTTTTGACGGCAGCGTTATTGTTTGCTTGCGGATTGTCCAAAGTTTTTGTTGATAATCGTCTAAACATTATTTCGATAGTGGCAATGTTTTTAGGATTGACATTTATGAATTTGATGTCCTTTTCAGGATTGTTCCTTATTGCATTTGCAGGCTTGTTATGCTTAGCAACTTTGTACAGAAAACAATTTTCAGTAAGCATTGCTTCTTTGTTAAGTGTCCTTCTAACAGCTGGATTTATCTTTTGGTTGTCAGATTTTACAGGAAGTAATTATTTAGAAACCTTTAGAGAAGCCAGCCATTCCGAAAACCCAAATGGATTTATGCTTTTGCATAACCCTACAATTTATTTCTTCACAAGATTGGAAGATGTTTGCGAGATTTTATTCTTTTTGTCATTAGGATATGTCGCTTATTTTTTTAGTTTTAAGAACGAAAAGATTAATTTCTTTGATGATAAGAAGATTAAAGTTTTTTCTTTTTCAGCTATTATAGCCTTAGCTGTTATGTTTTTAACGGGCGCTTATGGTACTGGCGAAACTGCAAGAGCTTGTCTTTATATTGTTCCGTTTTTTGTTTTGTTTTTAAAAAATATTGAAAGTAGAGATATTTCTGTCATATATTTTATGTGTCTTTTGCAAACATTCGGAATGCAATTAATCGGAAATTATTATTGGTAACTGTTAAATGAAAAAGTATTGTGCTTTTCTTCGAGGTGTTAATATTAACGGCGCTTCCTTGAAAATGAAAGATGTTTGTGACGTGTTTTCAAAAACGGGAATGCAGAATGTACAAAGTATTTTAGCAAGCGGAAAATATCCTTTTTGAATCTGAAAGTAAGCTTGAAACTTTAAAGCCAGTTTTGGAAAAAGCAATGTCTGTGGCTTTTAATTATGATGCTTTTTTATTTGTCAGAAGTTTAGATGAGATTGAAATTATTGCTGAAGCTATGCCTTTTGATACTAAAGACGATTTTCACAATTATGTTTTTATTTCGGATAAAGAAACAGCAAGAGAGCTTTTGACTTTTTTTGAAAATGCTAAAAACAAGGAGCAAGAATCTGCCAAAATTGTCAATGATGTGTTCTATTGGCAGACACCAAAAGGAAATACCGTGCAATCCGACTTTGGCAAAATTTTGGGAAAGAAAAGTCTGAAAGATAAATTAACGAGTCGTAACTTTAACACGATTCAAAAAATTATAACAAAACTTAAATAATCTTATGATACAGTATTTAGAAAACATAAAACATAAAGATTCCAAAAACTTCTTTTTAATTGCTGGACCTTGTATTATCGAAGGCGAAGATATGGCGCTTCGTATTGCAGAGAAAGTAATTGAAATTACTGATAAATACAATATTCCTTATATTTTTAAAGGAAGTTTCAAAAAAGCTAATCGCAGTAGAGTAGACTCTTTCACTTCGATTGGCGAAGAAAAATCTTTGGAGATTCTTAAAAAGGTTGGCGAGACTTTTAATATTCCAACAACAACCGATATTCACGAAAACGAACATGCAGCTTTGGCAGCGCAATATGTTGACGTGTTACAAATTCCAGCTTTTTTGGTACGTCAAACCGATCTTTTGGTTGCTGCCGCTAAAACTGGAAAATGTGTAACGCTTAAGAAAGGTCAATTTTTGTCACCTGAAGCGATGCAATTTGCGGTTCAGAAAGTTACAGATTCTCACAATCAAAAAGTTGCCATTATCGAAAGAGGAAATTCTTTTGGTTATACAGATTTGGTGGTAGATTACCGTGGGATTCCGACGATGCAACAATATGCGCCAGTTATTTTGGATGTGACACATTCTTTGCAGCAACCTAACCAAAACTCGGGTGTTACAGGTGGTCGACCAGAACTGATTGAGACGATTGCGAAAGCTGGTATAGCTGTTGGTGCAGATGGATTGTTTATAGAGACACATCCGACACCAGAAACCGCTTTGTCCGATGGTGCCAATATGTTGAGACTAGACAAATTGGAGGATCTATTACAGAAGTTGACGCGTGTAAGAGAAGCGATTATTTAAAATAAAAAAGGAGTTTGAAAATATCAAACTCCTTTTGTTTTTAGTGGAAAAAATTTTACAACAATTAAAAATCTGAATGATTATTAATATAATTATGCAAAGCTATGTATTTAGAAAATTGACTTTGGTAAAAAATATTAAAATTAGATTAAAAAATTTCTGTTTCTAAAGAATTAATGAATTAACCGATCTTTTCTAGCGCGCTCCAAAAGATTGTTCTTTAGTATGGAATCTCCTCTGAAAATATATTCTATTGAATCTCCTTTTCGTTTAGAAATTGAATCTCCAATTTTATAATTGTATTCTAGCAACATTTTCTTTCCATCACTGTATTCAACATAGAGAAAATTGTGCTCTCTTTCATTGTTATATATCCGATTAACTTTAGCGTATTGTTCTATAGACAACAATTTATTAATCGTAGATGTATTATTTGTAGCTACGAGATATATAATTAAAAGCACAAATAACAGTGTGAAAAACCTGAAAATAAGTTTCACAGTTTTTTTATCGGATTTATTATCGATCAAATCGAGAATATCATTTTCTTTCATATCACGTAAATTGTAGAGGCAAATATTTCAGATTAAGCTGTCGAAATTTAGTATTCTGAAAATAATTTTGTTTTTGTTAAATTAAATAAATAAAATTAAGAAACTTAAACAATCTTTTTACAGATTTCAACGTTTTTAGACTTTAGATAATCAACATTAATCGTATATTTAACGACCAAAAAAACGAAGCATTGAAAAATTATATTTCCTTATTTCTTTTGATGACGCCTTTGGCTGTTTTCTCTCAAATTAACCTAAAAGTATTGGACGAAGACGGCAATGCAATTGGCCAAGCAAAAGTGACTTATAACAATCAAGAATACCAAACCGATAACAAAGGTTTTATTAAAATCCCATTAGCGACCGAAGTTACAAGCTTGTCAGTGGAAAAAGAAGATTTCAAATCTTTTACAAAGCAAATTCCATTGACGCCAAAAACGCAAAACCTTAATGTGTTGTTTGTGCCTGTTGCTAAACTTAACGAGATCAAAGAAGTAATTTTCCAAAAGAAAATAAAACCAAAATCTAACGATCTTAGTTCTGTAGAGATTTCGCCAAGAGAAGCGCAAATTGTTGCCTCACTTTCTGGTGGTGTAGAAGGTTTGATCAAGACACTGCCGCAATTTAACTCCAATACCGAACTTAGTTCGCAGTACATGGTGCGTGGTGGTAATTATGACGAAAACCTTATCTACATTAATGATATAGAAATCTACCGTCCGTTTTTGATTAGAAACTCTTTGCAAGAAGGGATGAGTATCATTAACCCAGATATGGTTGGCTCGCTTAACGTATCTGCTGGAGGTTTCGAAGCGCGTTATGGCGACAAAATGTCGTCGGTGCTTAACATCTATTATAGACAACCGCGAGAATTAGAACTTTCTGGTGAAGCTTCTCTTATTGGAGGTCGTTTAACTTTGGGTGGAACAACGAAGGACAAGAAGCTTTCTGCGCTTGTGAGTGCGAGATATCGTAATACGAATTTGGTGCTAAATACACTTAATGAGGATACGGATTTCAATCCTCAGTATATGGATTTCCAATCTTATATTACGTATAAATTCAATGACAAGCTGAATGTATCGTTCTTAGGATATTTTTCTAAAAACGACTACGAGATGATTCCAAAACAAAAAGAAGTTGAGTTTGGATCATTGTTTCAGCCAATCCGTTTGACTGTTGGTTATAATGGTAAAGAGGACGATCAGTACAAAAACATGATGGGAACTTTGAGCTTTAACTATAAGCCGACCAAACAATGGAATCTTGGTGTTGATGCTTTTGCTTATCAAAATCGTGAGCGCGAATATTATAGCATTGCGTCAGGATATATGTTACAGGCTTTTGATCCCAAAACTGGAGATCCCGTAGCTTCTTATGATGCTGGAGGACAAATCGATCATGCCAGAAATGATTTACGTGTTCGTACGATGGGCGCACAAGCAAGAGCACGTTTTTCACCAAACGTCAATACAGACTTCGAAGTTGGTGTTAAAATCGAAAAAGAAAAATTACAAGATAATACTAACGAATGGCAATTGGTGGATTCTTTGGGGTACAGCACGCCAAGAGATTTTGTACTTCCAGGAAATCTAGATGCCTCTGCGTTAAAGTTAAAATACCACATTGCGGGCGTTAATGACATCGATGCTACGAGATTGTCAGCTTACGCACAATATTCTCAAAAATTCAATTGGGGAGATAACAAGGTTTTTGTTAATGCAGGTGTAAGAGTTCAGAATTGGAGTTTTACTAAAGAAACTTTGGTAAGTCCAAGAGCTCAGTTTGCGATTAAGCCAAACTGGGATATGGATATGTTGTTCAAATTGACAGGTGGTGTATATTACCAAGCACCTTTCTATAAGGAGATCAAAGACCTTAATGGTGATTTTAATCCGAATATCAAAGCGCAACGTTCTTACCAAATTATCTTGAGCAACGATTACGAATTCCGTTTAGGAACTGCTAAAGATTCAAAACCATTTAAGTTAACAACTGAAGCTTACTATAAGAAGTTTGATAATTTAATTCCATATTATCTGGATAATGTTAGAATACGTTATTCTGGTAAAAATAATGCGGAAGGTTATGCTTACGGATTAGATACAAGATTATTTGGAGAGTTTGTGCCAGGTGTAGATTCATGGATTTCTGCAAGTTATGCCAGAGTTTATGAAAATATCGAAAACCATGGTTATATTCCAAGACCGACAGATCAACGATTCAAGTTTTCGATGTTCTACCAAGATTATATGCCAAAATTCCCAAGTATGCGTGTTAACTTAACCTTGACTTACGCAAGTGGATTGCCGTCTGGTACGCCTGTGATGTTCGATAACAATGGACAGCCAGATTATTTGGCTGCGTATAATTATCAAAGAACTTTGCCTGCTTACAAACGTGTTGATATTGGTTTGACGAAGGTTTTCATCGATCAAAAAGACAACAAAGTGACAGGTGGTTTCTGGGGTAATTTCCGAGAATTGACTTTGGGCGTTCAGATTTTCAATGCATTTAATATTAATAACACTGTTGCTAATCAATGGGTGAATGATGTTAACAGCACCGCTTATTATCCAGTTCCGGTTCGATTAACAGGACGATTCTTTAATGTGAAATTAGAGTTTAAACTATAAAAAAATGCTTCGCGATTTTGCGAAGCATTTTTGTTTTAGGCTGTGCCCCTTCGCTCGGTAACTTCCGTCGCTTGCTACGCCGCGCCTCCAGTTCCTCGCTTGGGTCGGGCTGTTCGCTATATCTTGACGGGCTGGCTCGGACGGCTCCGCTGCGCTCCGCCGCCTCACTCGCCCACAAGGATGCCGCTGCCATCCCTCACAGAAAGTGATAATAAGAAAATTTTCCCATCCAAATCAGAATCCCGAAATTTGTCCATAAATTAGAAAACGTTATTTACGAATGACGAATGACGAATGACGAATGACGAATGACGAATGACGAATGACGAATGACGAATGACGAATGACGAATGACGATTTACGAATGACGATTTACGAATTAGGAATTAAGGACTGTGGTCACTGAGCGGAGCCGAAGTGAATGGAGGAGCATAATTATCTGCGAATTACAATTGAAGTTTTAGGAATTAGGAGTTAGATACTGTGGTTACTGAGTGGAGCTGAAGTGAATCGAGAAATCCTAATAATTAAGAATCGTAAATCTTAAATCGTAAATCTTAAATCGTACATCGTACATCGTAAATCATGCATCGTAAATCGTAAATCCAAAATCTGAAAAATAAAACAATAAAAATGAATATAATATTAGCATCGACTTCCACATTATATGGAGGACAATATTTAGAATACTTAAAACCAAAATTAGAAAAACTTTTCGCGGACGCTGATGAGATTTTATTTGTCCCATTTGCACGTCCAGGAGGCATTTCGCATGAAGAGTATACCGCAAAAGCAGCAAGTTTTTTTGCAACAATTGGTAAAAAAGTAAGAGGACTTCATGAGTTCGAAGACAAAGCCGAAGCCATCAACCAAGCAAAAGCTTACTTCACTGGAGGAGGAAACACTTTTCTATTGGTAAAGACATTGCATGAAGAACATTTGATGTCAGTTCTGAAACAAAATGTCGTTTCGGGGAAAGCATATTTAGGATGCAGTGCAGGAAGCAATATTGGTGGTGTTAATATGAAAACCACCAATGACATGCCGATTGTATATCCACCAAGTTTTGATTGTATGGGATTGGTTCCATTTAATATCAATCCACATTATTTGGATCCAAATCCAGATTTGCACCACAATGGCGAAACCCGCGAAACAAGAATCTTAGAATTTCTGACACAGAACAACCTTAAAGTTGTTGGCTTACGAGAAGGGAACTGGATCAGAAGAATTGACAACAAAATAACAGTTGAAGGCTCACAACTAACCCGAATCTTCGAACAAGGCAAAGAACCTTACGAAATCGAATCGGGCAGCGAATTATAAACACAAACAACGATGAAAAAGACAGCCTTTTTACCAGTTTTAGTTTTGGGACAGTTTTGTTTTGGTCAATACAATTTTAATCTCAAAAATGCGAGCAATGATTTCGATGCGAAAATCTCAGTTCAGAATTGTGAAGGCGATACCTGTAGCGGCGAAGGAACAATAAAATTAATCGATAAAAAAACGAAGAAGATTTTCCAAACTTTGACGTCGGAAGATTTGTACTTTTATCTCAACAAAAACCAAAAGCCAAGCGTCAATGTTATCGAAATGTATGGTGAGCAAAGCCCACTTATTTTTGGTGATTTCAATTTTGATGGTTCCGAAGATGTCGCTGTTCGTAACGGAAATCAAGGAAGTTATGGAGGGCCGTCTTATGATGTTTATGTTTATAATTCGACAAAGAAGCAATATGTTTTGAGCGAAGAATTAACGGATTTAACCTATGAAAATCTTGGGATGTTCGAGACCGATTCTAGCAAAAAACGAATTACAACTTATGCAAAATCAGGTTGTTGCTGGCATATAAAAACAGAATATGAGGTTGTGCCGAAAAAAGGACTTGTAAAGGTATCGGAATTTGAAGAAGATGCAACAGGTGGCGAAAACGTTAAAGTCATTACCAGAAATCTAGTAAAAGGAAAATGGCAAACAAAGACCAAAACCTATAAAATCAAAGATTATTACAAAGAATAAAAATGAAATTACAGAAAGAAATAGACTTTATATTGGCGGTTGATGCGCTAAAAAATGTTAACCGCAGAAATTATAATGCTGATGATAGCCGTCGCGAAAATACAGCTGAACATAGCTGGCAAATTATCATTTTGGCACAGATTCTTTATCCTTACGCTAAACAAAAAGAGCAAATCGATTTGTTACGTGTGATTAGAATGTTGTCAATTCATGATTTGGTAGAGATTCATGCAGGCGATACTTTTATTTTCGATGAAGCCTTAATGGAAGGAAAATTTGAGCGTGAAAAAATTGCAGCACGTAAGATATTCGGAATTCTTGGCGAAGATTTGGGAGAAGAATTTTACAATCTTTGGCTAGAATTTGAAGAAGAAAAAACAGCTGATGCTATTTTTGCTTGTTCTATCGACCGAATTATGCCATTCATCCTGAACTCTTACACAGAAGGGAAAAGCTGGACAGAAGCTGGTGTTACAGCGGAGCAAGCGCGCAAAATTATCGAAAATGCTGTGAAGCGTTCGTCCGACGAAATGGGTGAAGTTTTCGATATCCTTATTGACAAAAATATTGCTGAAGGACGCCTAAAATAATCCAATCTAGATAAAAATCAAAAAACGCAAAGCCAAAGCTTTGCGTTTTTTATGTTTAATAAAGTCCGTTGAAAAACTCTAAGAATTTAGATTTGACAGAATCCGGAAGTTTTTGAAAAGCCTCGTCTGTATAAGTTTTCTTAAAATTATCATCTTTATTTTTCCAAAGTTTGTAAGCTTTATTGTTAAAAACAACTAAGCCCCAAGCTTTTTCTAGAGGACTTTCGACGCCGTTTTCATTTTGCTCGATGTTGTAAAGGAAATCTGCGTTTCCATCTTTGTCAACATCACTGTACATCATTCGGTTGTTAACAAAAGAAAGTGATTTGTTAATCGGATGGGTAAACTTTTCACTGACAACTCTTGTGAAAGTTCCGTCACCATTTTTGCGGAATTTTTCAACATAAAGAACATCATTGTCTGCGCCCATTTTGTTTTTAGAAACGACTAAATAATTGTCGGATGTTTTGTCGTTAAGACCAATAGCATAAAGCTTTCGGTCACCAGAAAAATCCAAATCGGATTTGGTAAGATTGGTGGAAAAACCATCGGTAACTGTGCTTACTTGCGAGAATGCTAAGGGCGCGCTAAGGACGCCTAATACAAACATAATTTTTTTCATAAAGTTGTTTTTTTAGTTATTTTGTTCTTCTATTGTATTTAGTTTTTTCTTAGTTCTGACATCGATGTACCACGAAAAGATAAGTTCGATCATAAAAGAATAGGGTATCATAACGAAAATGCCCAGTAAAATATAACCGTGGTTCATGCCTTGCTCATCAACCAGCCAATCGATAAAGTCAAAACTGAAAATGTAGCTTAAAGAATATAAAATCGAAATGATGAAACTTCCCAATAATACAGTATAATTGAATTTCTTTGGTCGTTTTTTTCGGACTTTTACAACCCAACGATAATGCAGGTATGCCATTGCTACAAAGAGAATACAAGAAATCCCAAATGGATCAAGCATGATCAAAAACTTTGCAAGGAGCGATAATTTTTTAGAATAAATAATTTCGAGATTGTCGTGGGATAAATGCTCAATGTCTATTTGATAGTCGTTATTTTCTAATTTTTTGGCACTTCCAATATTTGTTGATCTCAATTCGGTGTCGGGTGTCAAATGCAAGAAGACTGTAATCGGACCAAAAGACTTCCAATATTTTGACGGATACAACGCATATTCAATTTTGAATTCTCGCAAAATACCATAGACATTATATTCTGGCGTTCCAATATATTCTAAGGTGATGGTATTTTCGCCTTTGACGATTGGTGCATCAAAATACAAATTCCCTTCAATAGGGATTCTATAATCAGTCTCACCATCGAAACTGACTTTTTTTTCGGTACCAATATCATTAACAGGCTTCAGAAACGGAAACTTGTCAATCGAATTTTTATTACTGGATTGGTAATTTACTTTTTTACCATTCACCATAATGTAGTCTGGAGTTGTAAGTCCAGTACCGATAAAAAGCAAAGGCAGATTCGCTGTTTTTGCACTTTTTATTTTATAAGAAACTTTGTAATGCAAATCAAACAACTGATACTCATTATACTTTGTAATCGCTGTGATATCTATCCTTTCGCTGATGACGTCACAATCTTTACTTCCCAATAATGTTGAGCCAGTTGAGCCATCCACCGTAGGTTTCGCCATGTTTGCCCAAACGAAAGTATTGACAAACAAAAATAAAATGAAACTGGAAAATCGTATTGCTTTCATTTATTTAATTCGGTTAAAATCAAAATTATAGACATCATTTTTCATAATAATATCATTAACAAAACTAGGATTGGTGTAGATACTTTCCTTTTTTTCTACATCGATAATAAAGTTTTTGTCATTACCAATATCCTTTCGAATTTTCTGTTTTTCCTTTTCGTTATCTGTGATAAAAAATACAGTTTTCATATTAAGATTGTTGTAACCTTCATTAGCTTGATCTTCGGAATATTTTGCGTTGCCAAGTGTGTTATCATCTGCGCGATCTTTAGGTTCATCCAACATTATAAGATCCCGATGTTTGTTAACGAAAGCGCGCGGAAATAGATAAGAAATTGGCTGCATTGCCACCGTTTTACTAAAAAATTTAGCGATAGAAGACCTTTTATCAAGATCGGGATAGAAAAGAAATGTTTTAACAAAAGATAGATAATTCGAATTATAAGCTCGCAGTCCAACATAAGCCGTTTTGCCATCGGAGACAATGCGTGTTTCTTCCAGATGTTGACCTTCTTGACCTAGTATCTCTTTTGGAGCGATACTGTTGACATATTCAGCGTGTTCGCCATATTCGACTTTATCGGGAGGGAAAATGTATTGCTCACTTTCAGGTTTTATAAAATGACTTTTTCCAAATCCTAATCTGTCAATCGCAATTATGTGATAGCGAGAATTGGTGTTTTTATTTTTGAAATAATCTAAAAAATAATTTGAGCTTTTTCCGCCATCGTGCAATAGAACTAAGTAAGGCTTTCTCTTATTGGTATTAGGATCAAGCTCTACATTTCTATTAAGTTTATTGGTCAGATAATAGATTTGGTAGCCACGCAGAAATATTGAATCGTAAACAGGAGGTTCTAGATTTTCTTTTTTAAAAATGCTGTTGATTTCTTCCTGAGAATAGGACTTATAAAGAAAATGGTATTGCACCCAAATGTACAAAAACCACAGTACGACAATAGATAAGCCGATCCAAAGGAATTTTTTCATATTGTATTTTGTTTAAAAATAAAAATATATTTCTAAATATTAAAAGCTTTTGTTAAATAATTGAGGATTTATACATGATTTTTTGAAATGAACGATGCTTTTGGTTTTAAAATTTCTTACTTTGGAAGTGTTAATATTTTTCAATTAAAAACATAAAATGAAAATCATCCAAATTTGCTTATTATCAATGTGTTTTTTGGGTTCTTGTTCTGACAAAACGCCAAAGCAAACGTCGTCGACCGATACTGTTGTAAAACCAGAAGCTACCTCGGACAAAATACCATCGCAAGAAGAGATTGCGAAAATGCTTCAATTAAAGAAAGTTGAGAAAGTCGTAAGTTTTGATAAGGACAAATTGACCTTGCCTTTTAATATTAAAATGAAAGCTAAAAACCGAGCAGAATCTCTGTTTATGTGGCAAATTGGTGATTTGGAATTAAATAGCGAAAGTGATAATTTTTTTGCTTTTGGTTTTGAAGATGAGTTAAAATATAAGGATGAAAATATCGATCAAGGTGCCATGAATCTTGTGTGGACGGACAAGGAAGATGCGGTGACTATTGAGAAAGTTAAAAAACAACTAAAAGATGTTGATGCGATTTATTATTCGGATAACGAAAGTCTTATCTTTCGAGATCGAGGAACTGTCAATTGTATTTATTTCAAATATTTAAAAGATAAAAAAGCCTTTGCTGTGTTCTATTCGGCAAATGAACATTTCTCATTTGACCTTGATATTCCTCAAAAATTGGAGCTTGCGATTGGTCAATTGTCATTGGCGAAAAACTTTTTTAAGTCAGAGCCTGTTGCGCTGCCGAAAGAGTGGGAAGCTTACGAAAAAAGTTTGAATAGCTTGGATTTGGAAACCGTCAAAGAAACAAAATCCGAACTCTTAACAAGCTTAGAATCTGCCAAAGAAAGGCAATTTTCGAAATTGAAATTAATGTCAATGGAAGTGATGCCAATTGCGACGGATGATGGAAAAGCTTGGGCGAGCATTCAAAATTATTATTCTAAAAAGATAAAACAAGTCGACGAAAATATGTTTCCAAATGCTGAATACTATTTGTTTGCAAAATATAAAAGTTTTAGAGTAGAATATTCGGATGCAGATTCGATGATTTTGGAATTGACAGACGCTTTTGACCACGTCGCTTATGCTGCCATTCTGAAAACTAAAATCCAAAATAAAGATGTGCTTTTAGCAACACAAAATATCTCCAATTGGGTTAACGATCGACATTCCAAAGAAATGGCTTATTTTTATTTAGCGATGTTTCGACATTTTTCGAAGTAGGATATTAATGTCAAATTTTGTTAATCGCTTTTTAGGTATAGTCAAAATCGCTTTCATCTTCATTTCTTCGACCATCCCAAACAGATAAGATTATTAGTTCTTTTGAACTAAACGCTTATTTATGAGAGATATAACGGAAATAACGTAAGAATTTTAAGTAAAAAATATGGGAACAATTAAAAATGGATTTTGGAAATTAGGATTTATTTTAAGTCCTGAAGAATTTTCGGATTTTGTAAAATATTGCGAAGAACTAAAAATCAAATTTGTTGTTCAGAATGGTCAAGATATCCACAAAGAATATCAAAGGTTTTACAACTCACTTGTTTCTCAAGAAAAGCCTAAAAATTACCTGAAACAAGCTAATATTTCTTTCATTAACATAAAAAGTTTTGTTTGCAGTTTGTCCATTGAAAACGGCATTGGTTTTATAATAAATCCTGCAAATATGGTGCATTGGCCATATTATAGAGAAGCGGTTCGAATTAATTCTTGGGCTGTACAGATAACACTGCAAAAAGGTGTCAGCGTTGATATGGAAGATAAAAAAGGAAAATATTTTATATATAAAGACATACAATTGCATTCACCAAATTCTTACCCTTTATACCAAAATTTAACTTCCTATATAAAAAGTAAAACAAAACCATTACGATTTAAGGCGCACATTATTGATGATATTGAAGAAATAAAACCGCCTATAAGAATAAGTGAGCAAGTTGCGAATGATTTAGCAAATAGTTGGATTTTCAAAAGTTTTGAATTCCAAATGATGAGTTACAGACAGAAAAATAATTGATATTCTTAAGTAAGATTAAATATTATACTATTCTATGATTTAGTGCTGGAGGTAGAAAAAAGGCTGCCATTCAGAGCGAAGCGAAGAATCTTAAATTGAGATTCCTCCTTAGTCGGAATGACAAAAAGTATGTTGGAATTGTGAGTTATGACTAGTAATGTTCGATTTCATTTTCAACTTCCTCGTTCGAAAATATTTCGCCTTTTGAATATTCTTCTCTAGCTTCTTTAATTCTGTCTTTTTGTTTTTGAGATAACTCAAAAACTTCCTCATTAAGCTCAAAATCAAGAAGTTTTTTCAATTCCTTAACAATCCGAATTTCCTTTAATTCAGTTATTTGGTTAATTAATTCAAGTTTTAATTTTAATTCAGCTGGACTCACTTTGCAAAATGTTTAATTCAAATTTAAGCAAAAAAATATGATATTTTTTAAAGTTAGTATTTCGGCTTTTGGAGAATCTTTGCCATGTCAAATGCTGTAATATTTAAACAAAGGAAACACAGATATTTTTATCTAAATTTTATTAATTGGTTTTGTCGCTTAATAAAAAAAGAATCATTATTTATTGGTTTGTAAATAGAATCACCTTTTTTGATGGCGTAGTAATATTCCTGTGGTAAGTTCGTTTTTTTTAATCCATTACTTAGATAGATTGAGGTTACTCCATGATTTGTATAATCGTGGGATAGGCTATCAACAGTTCCTGAAAATTCAGATTTATACCAATTTTCTTTTACTATCATTCCTTGCTTTTTAGAAAATTTAGGCACGAAATAGAAGCACAGCACTACAAATAATAGAACGCCTAGACCGATTGCTATATTAGCCTTTTTATTGATTTGAACTCCAAAAAGATTTTCAAGCATTTTTTTTGACATAAATATCAATTTTCAAGCTATGTTGTAAAGGCAATTTGAATTTTTTAAATATTAACTAATGTGTATATGTTTTTGTATTTATGTAATTAAGGTATAGTTGTTATACGACAAATTTTAAATTTTCCATCAAATTTTTCAAAATAAATTATTGCGCTTCCTCCTTCAAATCCTGTTTTTTTATTAGGTGCAGCTGTAAGATAGGATAAAGTGTATTCTTTAGTTTCGGTGTCATATAAGTACTTCCCTTTTTTTAATTTATTGACATCTAATAAATTAATTACTTCTATGAGATTGTTTTGTATAAATGTTCGATTTTCTATTTTCGGATTTAATAAATCTCCTATTTTCTTTTCACAAATATCACAATATACAATATCTGTAAAATATTCTTGTAATTTTAGATTTTTGTCAACAATATTCGATTTATAAATGTGATTAATTTCTTGTACTTCTTTAAGTAAAGTTTTGATTATTTCTGGCTTAGTATTTCCTTGAGAATATAAGCTTTGCGAAGTAAATATTGTTATAATTATCAATATGATTTTCATAGCATTGTTTTTTTGAAATTATAAGAACCAAGAAAGGTGAACGGTAATGAATCAATTTATCTTTTTTCTAAATAAATTTAATAAAAAACCTCAAATTCTCTCCAACTCGTCAGCGCTAATCACTGTTTTGAAAGTTCCGTAATTAACCGTGATTTTATTCTTGTTAATCATTTCGATGGTTCCAACACTCGTGCTTCCCGAGATGCGAACACGTTGTCCAATTTTTAACCAAAGCGCACGTTCTTTTTGACGTTTTTCTTCGATTTTTTCGTTGGTTTCAGCAATCTTTTCAATGACTTCTTCTTTCTTGAGTTGTTGCGTAATTTTGCGTTTTACAACTTGCAGACGTTTGGATTCATCCTTGTCGGCGCCAACTTTTCGGAATTTTTCTTGTTCCAAAAGTTTAACAAAATCTTTAACCACATCTTTACGCGATTTTCCTTTGGTATAGCTGTCTATAAAGGCTTCGACTTTGTTTCCGAATTGCAATTTGCGATGTTCGTCTTCATACAATTTTTGAAAATTGAAAAGCTTTTGTTGTAATTGTTCATTTAGTTTGTGAAGATTGTCACGTTTGTCTTCAACAGATTCTTTTCGAGTTGTAAGGTCAGATTTTAGTTTTTCAACTTCATATTTTTCTTGTTGAAGTTTTACAATCGTTTTGTCAAGATTAACAATGTCGTGCTCAACTTTCTTTTTTGCATTATGAATGATGAATCTCGGAATTCGATTTTTCTCCGCAACTTCAAAAGTAAATGAACTTCCTGCTTGACCAATCTCCAATTTGTACATCGGTTCCAAGGTTTCTTCATCGAAAAGCATTGCTGCATTCATCGCATGTGGAAGTTGCTCTACAACCAATTTGATGTTGGTATAATGCGTTGTTATAATCGCATAACTTCCTTTTTCGTAGAAAAATTCTAGAAAAGCTTCTGCCAAGGCGCCACCTAATTCTGGATCAGATCCTGTCCCGAATTCGTCGATTAGCAATAACGTATTTTCGTTGGCTTCGCGAATGATGCTCGCCATTTTTTTGAGTCGGGAAGAGTAGGTCGAAAGATGATTTTCAATCGATTGGTTGTCGCCGATGTCCGTCATTAATTTGTCAAAGAAAAACATCTCCGACTTTGGATGAACAGGAACCAAAATCCCCGTCTGAATCATCAACTGAAGCAAACCTAAAGTTTTTAACGTAATCGATTTTCCTCCAGCATTTGGCCCCGAAATACAAATGATACGATTCTTCTCAGAAAGTTCTAAAGTCTGCGAATATATCTCTTTGTTTTCGGCTTTGTTTCTTAACCAAAGTAAAGGATGGAAAGCATTAATCAGTTTTAAACTTTTGTGACGATTGATCTTTGGCAAAATACCATTGATCATTTTGGCAAACCTTGCTTTTGCACGGATAATGTCAAGCTCAAAAATATAAGCCTGATAATCTTCTAATTGCGGTTGGAACTCTGCAAGTTCAGCAGTTAGCTTTCTAAGAATTCTGTCAATTTCTTTTTTTTCTAATTCTTCATTTTCACGAAGACGAAACTGATGATTAACGACACTTTCTGGTTGGATGTAAGTGATGGATCCTGTTTTGGAAACACCTAATGTACGACCTGCAACTCTTTTTTTGTAACCAGATTTAACAGCCAAAACGCGTTGGTCGTCGATAATACTTTCACGAATGTCATCTAGAAAATCACCTTGCGCAAGTGAAGATAATGCGCGATTAAAATTCTCTTGAATGGCTTTTCTGGCATGTTGGATTTCGCCTCGAATCGTTTTTAAATCCGTTGAAGCATCACTTTTAACTTCACCAAAACGGTTAAAGACTTTAGCGATTTTGTCAATGATTTCTTTTCTAAAATCTAAATCTTTAACATCATCATTGAGACTCGGGAAAACTTCGATTAGTTTTGGAAAGTAATTTTGAAGCTTGCCAACTTGCTCTGTTAAGTTTTTAATTTTGATAAAAGCATGATTTTCTAATCGGAAATTTTCGATGTGCATTACTTTTAATGCATCTTCGATATCCTCATATTCATCAAACGGAATAGCGTTTTCGCTTTCATAGGAGCTTAGGAACTCCGATGTTTTTTTCAATGACAATTCGGCTTCATCAATTGGCATTGGTTGAAGCTCTAGGATTTTTTCGGATATTTTGGGAGAGTAGGCTAGTGGCGCGATTTCGGCCAACAAGCGCGGAAACTCTAGTTCTTGTAAATTTTCTTGACTGACTTGCACAATACAAAGATAAGAAATTGAAGTGATAGGTAATAGGTAATAGGTGATAGGCAATAGGTGTTATTTGTTATGTGTAAGGTGGCAGTGGATCAAGAACAAAACCTGGGGACTAAGCAAAAAGATTGGATAATCTAAATAGAAAAAAGGATCTATCTTTTACGCCGCGAAGTTGTAATCTGAAGTTTTTGATTTTGGCATTGAAACTTTCTGCTGAAGCATTTGTGCT
>NZ_JASLDS010000055.1 GCF_030151385.1 Soonwooa sp. | reverse complement strand
AAGCACAAATGCTTCAGCAGAAAGTTTCAATGCCAAAATCAAAAACTTCAGATTACAACTTCGCGGCGTAAAAGATAGATCCTTTTTTCTATTTAGATTATCCAATCTTTTTGCTTAGTCCCCAGGTTTTGTTCTTGATCCCAATTTATCAGATTAATAATCATAACACATTATAAACTAGATATATTAAAAACATCTTTTATTGAAATAAAGCTCAAAACAAAAAATATCGAAGTTTATTTTTAATTATATTATTTAAAAATAATAATGACAAATATTTATAAAAAGTGAAAATAAACACAATTACAAATACTAAAAAAAGCCAAAAAACCACGACACAAGCCACCCATTCACCTATTTCATAACAATTCGACAATAAGGCACATTAATAAAAAAATCAAATTCGAATTTTAAAAGTCGAGAATTAGACTAAAAAACGTCAGGATTTAAGATTTTAGCAAATATTTTTGAAAATAGACTACAATTTTTAGCAACAAGAGTTTATCATATTTAACTTGACTTGGAATAAAACAATAAATGTCAACTTGAGCGATCTTCAAAGAAAGTTGCTTCGAAAATCAGTTCATTTTCTTATCCTAAAACCTTCTCGACAAATTCCCACTACACAAAACGACGACAGATTATTCTACATTATTCAAAGTTATATCTCATACAAAGAAAAGAGTATCTGGAATTGACGCAGTTCAATAATTCAAAAAAACTCACAAAAAGTGTTGATAAATTTCCAGACTTGAATTTCAATAATCGCAGATTACTAAAAAACAAAAAAAGCATCCTAAAATTAGGATGCTTTTTTAATTTGGGTGAATGATGGGTCTCGAACCCACGACCTTCGGAACCACAATCCGACGCTCTAACCAACTGAGCTACAATCACCGTTTTTGCGTGTGCAAATATAGCACAATAATTCTAACTATCAAATAAAATTATCAAAATTTTTCAAAGCAATTAATTTTTCTGACGTAAAGCCCTCAGCATAAGCAACTCCCGACAAACGCCCTAAATCCTGAGCACGGTAAGTTAAGCTCTCCAAAAAGTCTTTTGTCGCAATTGGCGTCATCGGCTCGTTAGAAGTTGGATCATAAAATTGCGTTTTGTAGGCCATACAAGATTTAATCTTAACATCTAAAAATTCTGAAATATCAATTACAAATTCTGGCTTAATATACTTCCATTGGATATAATGCAAGATATGATTTGGACGCCAAACCTCTTGTTGTTTTCCATCTAATTCTGTTTCAATCTTTCTTAACCCAGAAAGGAAACAAGCATCAGAAACCAACTTAGCAGCTTTGGCATGGTCAGGATGTCGATCATCAATTGCATTAGCCAAAACGATGTCTGGTTGATACTTTCTAATCATCTTGACAATGCGCATTTGGTAGTCTTTAGAATTCTCCAAAAAACCATCTTCCATCTTCAGATTTTCACGAGCAGAAACTTTTAGAATCTTTGCAGCTTCTGCGGCTTCAAGCGCTCGTGTTTCGTTAGTTCCGCGAGTTCCCATCTCACCTTGCGTCAAATCTACAATAGCAACCGTTTTCCCCTCAGAAATCAATTTTGCAATTGTTCCTCCACAACCTAACTCAACATCATCGGGATGCGCTCCTATAGCTAAAATATCAACTTTCATTGTATAAATTTTTACAAATTTACACAATCCAAAAAAAATCCCGCAGTTTGCAGTACGGGATTTTAATAAATTTTATAGATTATTTACTTAGATATTTCACTAAGTTAACTGCATCTTGATAAGTTGGATTAAGTGCAACTGCTTTATTTGCATAATCTTTTGCTTTTGCTTTATCCGAATCTTTATTTGCATAAGCGATAGCAAAATAAGCATAAGATAGAGACTCTTTATTAGCTTCTGCTTCTGCTGGATTCTTAGCCATCAAATCAATGAATTTTTGATAAGTTGTGTTTGCCAATTCAGTATTACCACCTTGTTGGTAAGCATAAGCTAGAGAGTTGTAAGCTGGCGCCCAATCTGGAAGCAAGCTTGTAAGTTTTTGCCAAGTCATAACTGCACCATTCCAGTTTTTAGCCTCTTGATATGCTTGTGCTAAATATGCCAGAGAAGTTGTGTCCTCTTGGTTAGCTGCAACTTTCTTTTTAAGCTCCTCAATTTTAGCATTAGTTGGTCCTTGATCTGCCGCTGCAGCACTGAAACCACCTTTAACTTTAGCTAACTCGTCATCCCATTTAAAAGTTTCATCTTTTGCAGCTTTCGCGATAGCAATTTTAGACAATGCCTGTGCATTTAATTCTGCTTTTTTAGCAGCATCTTTTTCATCTTTAGCCAATCCAGCAGCAATCAATCCATAAAGACCTTGATCCGCAGGCAAAACTCTTGACTTATCTACTAAAGAAACGAATTTATCTAGATTCTCTTTCGCAGCAACATATTCTCCAGAACCAAATTGAATATAAGAACGAAGTTTGTACTTAACTGGATCATCAACTTTATCAAATACTTTATCTAAAGTTGTTTTCGCATTAGCGTAATCTTCGTTTGTGAAATATAATTTAGCAATCTCCAACTGTGTTGATGGATCTTCATCAGCATACTGAGAATATTTAATCAAATCCTGAGTTGCCTCTGCATTTCTTTGGTATTTAATATCAAAACCTGCCAAGGCTTTATAAGCTGGTGCATAAGATGGATCTACAGCAATTGCTTTATCCAAGTTTTCTTTTGCTTTCTGCCATTGTTGTGCAGCCATCCATAAAGTTGCAATTCTTGTATATACAGAAGCCTTGCTTTTTGCAACTGGCAACGCATTTTCGTAAGCAGAAAGTGCATTACCCGCCATTTTTGGATCATTAGTTGACTTCAAACGGTAAGCATCGCCTAACGCATAATAGTAATTTGCAGGAACTCCAGCTTTTTGAGACTTCTCAATTGCCTTGTTTAGGAATTCAACTGCCAAATCTGGGTTAGAAGTTTTATCATAAAGTGTTAAAGCCTCTGCTGCACGATATAATACTTCTGCATCTTTCTCTTTAGAATCCTTTACAATATTTCTAAGATCAGTCTCCCCTGACTTGTCTCCTTTGCCTAGCTTGATTGATGCTAAACCAATTTTGCTAAGAAAGTTTTTAGGATCTTTCGCTAAACCTTGGTCAAAGTATTCTTTAGCTTTATCAAAATTAGGATCGAATTGTGTAAGATATGTGTTTCCTAAATAAAAATAATTATTTGCGGAAGGATCTTTTGTAATTAAATCATTAAAATTTTGTCTTGCTTTTGCATATTTGTGACTGTCAACATAGATTGTACCTTCTTGCACAGATTGAGCAAATGCGAACTGAGAGAAGAATCCAACAGCTGCAGTCAAAACAATTTTCTTAGAATAATTCATTATTAATTTATTTTTAGTTTATTTAAATTTATACTATGCGGAATGAAACACAAGTTTCAGACCAAAAATAACTTTGAAATCGTAAATTTTGTTAACATATTATCGCATCTGCACTTCGCGGCGATACATATTGTAAGGTTGAAGCCCTTCTTTCTCAACAATCATCTGTCCTAGCTGCGTACACGAAAATCTGATAAAGCCATTTCCTAAACCATAATAATTTTCATTTGCAAGAAAATAAAGAACTCTTGTGAATGGATACTTCATATCCTGAAGATTATCCACTGTTGGTGTATAAGTTACACCATTGCTAGTAATTGGCAAGATATTAATTTTTTCTCGAAGTCGCATAGCTTCGTCGCCATAAGGACGCGAAATTGTATTAAGACTTACCACACCAATCTTATTGGGATATTTTTCTAATTGATCGATAATGTTTTCATTACCGTTAATTACCGAATATTTAAGAGCCGAAGCTTTCACATTAAAAGTTTGTGCAATAAAATTAATATTGGCTCCATTTCCTCCATCGAAAATCAAACTTTTATCATCTGATGAAATACGGCGTTTGATATCATCAACACTTAATTCCTTGATAGAAGTGTTAGTTTTTGGCACGACAAACACAAGTGCATCTGCGGCAAACTTAGCAGGCTCCCAAGGCAAAGCAACTTTTTGGTCAAAAGCATTCTTCTCGGACTGACTAAGATTACGCGACATCACAATAACACGTGTTTTCGCATCTAGCAAATCCAAAAACGCTAAATCTTCTTTCTTGTAAATAACTTTGATTTTAGTATTGGGATTGTTGGCCATATAACGATCCGTCAAAGCATCAATAATACTTTTGAAAGACTCATCTGCCTCTATCGTAATACTACCCTGATTAGGATCATCGACTACTCTTTCATTTTTTGACTTACTACAAGAAACTATTAAAAGTAAAGCCAAAATAACCAACCAACTATTCTTCTTCATATTTACTCTCACGAGTTTTTTTAATTGCACGATATATACGAAAGATGCCATAAGCGATTAACAATGCACCAAGCATGTAAGCCCCTTTTGGTTCTAGAGCTACAATAAAAAATTTATAAATGATTACAAACACACCAAGGATGGTATAGACAAAACCTGTAACCAATGATAACCAATTAAACATCATAACAACAAAGATACAAAAAAAGGCTAGCCAAAACGCCACTTTTGTATGTTAATAAATGCTAATTAATCGACACTCATTGCAATTGGAATCGTAAAAAGGGATCGAACATTTTCACCTCTCAGCGTAGCAGGCTTCCATCGTTTCTGTTTCTTTACAGCACGTACAGCTTCCTTATCAAAACTTGTACTTCCAGATGCTTCTACAAGTTTAACATTGGACACAGCGCCATCTTTCTCAACAATAAAGCTAACTCTAGCTCGTAAATAACCATAATCATCAATATTCGTTGGGTCTATGCCAGCTAAGATATATTCACGTAATGCATCAATACCACCAGGATATTCAGCAGCAACATCTGGCTCTTCAACAGTTTGACTTTGTAACTGATCTGCACTAGGCATTTGGGAATGATCTTGAATATCAGACTTCGCATTCTTATCTGACTTTGTATTCTTATCAGCACTACTACTCACACTATCCATTTTTGGGTCCTTATTACAAGCAATACAAAGCATTAAAACTAAACCAAAAACAATATAACAATACCTCATATCTTTATTACTAAACTTAATACTAAAAGTAATAAAAAAGCAAGACTTACGAAAACAAAAAAAAGAGAAGCATAAGCTTCTCTTTCTATTTTTATAAACCGAGGTTTATTGGAATTGCATTGTAATTGGAATCGAGAAATACGATCTAACGTTCTCACCATTAAGTTTAGCTGGTTTCCATTTTTTCTGTCTCTTAACAACGCTTACAGCTTCGTTATCGAAATCAGAATTTCCAGATTTCTGTACAACTTTAACGTCTGATACAGAACCATCTCTTTCAACGATGAATTTAAGCTTAACCGTTAATTGCCCTTCACCTTCCATGTTAGAAGAATCAATATTCTCACTAACATATTTACGGAACGCGTTTGATCCTCCTGGATATTCTGCAGCTTGGTCAACCTCAGCATATACCTCATTGGTATTAACTGCTGGTTTAACTTCTACGGCATTACCTTTACCTTGCGGTACTGGTGGTGGAGGTGGTACAAAATCAGGCTTCTTAACACCTTCTTGATTTACAAGACCTGTTTGAGTATCCAATTGCTTACTCATTGGTGGTGGAGGTGTCTCTACCTTTGGTTCTCTCTTAGGCTCAGGAACAACGTTTTGAATAATCTCAATTTTCTCCGGCTCAACTTTTGGTGGAGGTGGTGGAGGTGGTTCTTCTTCTTTCGGTTGTTCTAGAATAGGATCATCTTGTTTAATATCAATTAGGTTTGCATCAACTTCCACTTTCTCAGGCTTATTCATCTCTTGAATCTTAAGATAGATAAATGGACTTCCTGCAACTAATAAAAATAAACCTGTCCCAATTAAGAAAGACTTCGTAAGAACTTTTGGATATCTTGATCTAAGATCATAAGCACCATAGCTCTTATTTCTATTTTCAAAAACAATTTCGTCTAAAGTTAAATTAGAGTCATTGTAATTCAAATTTTCTTGTGACATTCTTTTCTAAGTTTTAGAATTAAATTATAGATGAGGATTACTTATTTCCTACTTTCTTATCATAAACAGCTTGCTCCCAAGGCTTGATATCGGTAACCCCGTATACCTCATTCTTAGTAATAGCCATTTCGTCAAGAATATCTACAAAGTTTTTATATACTGCGTCATCTGTAGGTTTAATAATCACCGTAAATTTACTTTGATCACTTGCACCTGCTTTAGCTTGCTCGATTACTTTCGTAATCCCATCTCTATCAAACTTAGTTTCTATCAAAGTCTGCTCGTTAAGACCAGCTTGATCCTGTTGATGATAGAATACTCTATTGTCTTTTCCTAATATAATTGAAATTGAGTTATTCAACTTAATCTCTGTATCAGGTGGTTTTTGATTTTCGTCTTTTGGTTTCGCTGGTAAACCTAAGTCTAAAACGTTTGGTTTACTAAACGTTGACGTAAACATAAAGAACATCAACAATAGGAAATTCAGGTCAACCATCGGAGTCATATCAACTCGGGGGTTATTCTTCTTCGAACGGACCTTGCCGCCTTTACCCCCTTTTTCCTGTACTTGTACTTCTGCCATTTCTCTATCTTAATTTGCGTGTCCTTCTTGTGACGTTATCAACCAAAATTTAAGAAAATCAATATCTCTCAAACCTTCAAACAATTGCTTCACTCTTGGATATTTAGTAGAAACATCACCTTTAATTGCTAGTTTGTAACTAGGATTAACAGCTAAACTTTCTTTAACCCAATCGATTAATTGTTTGTTATTATCATCCAAAAGTATACCAGTTGTTGCTTTGTATTTCTTTTGGTCATCCTCTGATAGATTAAGGAAACCCTTAAGCTGATTCATAGGAACACCAATTGTTGGTGCTTTTGCAAACGCCGCTTTTTCAGCATCTGTAAATGTCATACCATACTTCTTTCCCATATTTTCAAGAAGTTGGATTCTTTCTGTACCATTTTCTACTGGAGTAAAGTAAAAAGTACCTTTTTCAGTAACGTTAATGGTCATCAAACTAGAATCTGGTAATAATTTCTCAGATATTGATGATGGCGGTTTGATTTGCTCCACATCAGGTTTCTTGAACTGTGTGGTCATAATAAAGAATGTAAGTAGTAGGAACGTAACATCACACATCGCGGTCATGTCCGTTACTACTCCATGTCTTTTTGGTTTAATTCTCGCCATTATTCTATTATTAATTAATTAACTTCAATGATAGTAATCACAAAATTACTATTTACACTATTCAGAAAATCTTAGTGAAATTCTGCAAATGATTGTTGGATGCTCATGGCGATCTCATCGATCTTATAAGTTAAACCATCAATCTTAGAAGTGAAGAAGTTATATAGAATAATCGCTACAGCTGAAGTACCAATACCTAAAGCCGTGTTGATAAGTGCTTCAGAAATACCGATTGATAATGCAGCAGCATCTGGAGTACCACCACCAGCACCTAGTGCGAAGAAGGCTCTAATCATACCGATTACCGTTCCTAATAGTGCAACTAGGGTTGCTACCGTACCTAATGTAGAAAGAATAATCATATTTTTCTCTAACATTGGCATCTCTAAAGTTGTAGCTTCTTCAATTGCTTTGTTAAGAGCTACCATTTTTTGCTCTTTGTTCATTGTAGTATCAGAACTTAAAACTTTGTAAGTTGTAAGACCTTCTTTAACTACGTTACCGATAGAACCTTGTTGCTTGTCGCATTCTTCGATAGCTTCATTAATTTTATTTTGGTTAAGTAAGCTTCTAATTTTTAATACAAAATTATCTACATTACCTGTACCTGATGCTTTTCTTAATACAAAGAATCTCTCGAATGAGAAAACGATTACGATAATCATAAATGTGATAAGAATAGGTACGATGATACCTCCCATGTAAATAATTCCTAGAAATCCTTCTGGGTGCATCTCTTTAGCTGCGATATCAGCAGTAGCAACCGTTGCTCCTGTTAATCTTGGATCAGCTTTAAAATTTCCTGGATTACCCAAAATAAAGTAATAGATACCAAAACCTACCAAAAATAGGATTGGTAAAATTATAGCCGGATTAAGGCCTCCCATTTTTCTAGCAACTACTTGCTCGTCTGTCTTCGAAACATTCATTTCCATATTAAACTAAATTATAATTGTTAAATTTTCTAGGTTGTAAAATAAAGGCAAATAAATTAAAAATGCAATACTTAGTTTATATTTAACTTCTAATTTATATTAGCGCTTTATTAATAAAATTATTATTTTGATATTTTTTTTAATTTTTATTGAAGCATTTATATCGCTTCACTTTTATTCGCTTAATTAATACATAAAATAAAGCAGTATTTTTTTGATTTTTTTAATAGTATTAAAAATTAAACACTTACTTAATTTGTATTAAAAAAGACCTCTAAAGTACGATATTTATTATTTTCTTAGGTACAATAATTGTCTTTTTCGGTGTTTGATCTCCCAAAAAGTTAATCACGCGCTCATCTTTTAATATAATTTCTTCAATTTCGTTAGCTGTCAAAGTGACAGGAAGTGCTAATTTGAATTTCATTTTCCCGTTAAAACTAACTGGATATTCAATTTCATCTTCAACCAAATAAGCTTCATTTAACTCAGGGAATTTAACATATTCCACACTTTCACTATGACCAAGCAAGCTCCATAACTCTTCACAAATATGTGGTGCATAAGGTGAAATAATGACAGCTAAAGGTTCAAGAATTGCTCTTTTGTTGCACTTCAATTTTTGCAATTCGTTAACTGCAATCATAAAAGATGACACCGATGTATTAAACGAGAAATTCTCAACATCGTAAACGACTTTCTTTATTAATGTATGCAAAACTTTATATTCCGCCTTTGTTGGCTCTTCATCGCTTACCACGAAAGTATCGCCATCGAAATACAAGTTCCAGAACTTTTTCAAGAATCCATAAACACCGCTAAGTCCCTGCGTGTTCCAAGGTTTTGATTGCTCCAATGGACCTAAAAACATTTCGTAAAGACGAAGACAATCTGCTCCGAATTCTTCACTAATATCATCAGGATTCACCACATTAAACTTTGATTTTGACATTTTCTCAACCTCGCGTTCTGTGATATATTTTCCGTCTTCTAAGATAAATTCAGCATCAGAAAACTCTGGTCTCCATTTCTTAAATGTTTCAGTATCCAATTCATCACTTCCTCCTTTTAATAAAGAAACATCAACGTGAATTTTCTGCGTTTTATAATCGCCAATCAAAGCTTTAGACACAAACTGATTAGTTCCATCAACTCTAAACACATAAGCAGACATCCCCAAAATCATCCCTTGGTTAATCAACTTTTGGAAAGGTTCATTTTGCTCGATATAACCTCGATCTTTTAAGAACATATTCCAAAAACGAGAATACAACAAATGTCCTGTCGCGTGCTCGCTTCCACCAATATACAAATCAACTTGTCCCCAATAATCTGATAATTCTTTTTTGCAGAATACCTCATCATCATGCGGATCCATATATCTTAGGAAGTACCAAGAGCTACCTGCCCAACCTGGCATCGTTGACAATTCTAATGGAAACACAGTTACATTATCGATTAAATCTGCAGCAACCACTTTTTGATTCGCTTCGTCCCAAGCAAAATCTTTAGCATTTCCTAAAGGTGGATCTCCATCTTCCGTTGGCAAATATTTTTCAACTTCCGGCAAAGCTAATGGCAAAGCCGAAACTGGTAATGTGTAAGGCAAATCATTTTTAAAATAAACAGGAACTGGCTCGCCCCAATAACGCTGACGAGAAAAAATCGCATCACGTTGTCTATAATTAATTGTACCTTCGCCGATATTTCGTTTTACAATTTCTTCAATGATTTTAGATTTCGCTTCTTCGTAATTTAAACCATTCAAGAAATCTGAGTTAATGCATTTTCCATCTTTTGATGCAAAAGCTTCTTCCTGAACATTCTCGCCACCTGCAACAACTTCGATAATTTCTAAACCGAATTTCTTTGCAAATCTGTGATCGCGCTCATCATGCGCCGGAACCGCCATAACTGCGCCTGTTCCGTAACCCATCAACACATAATCCGAAATATAAATCGGCATTTTCTTTCCTGTAAAAGGATTGATGGCATAACTTCCTGTGAAAGCACCCGAAACCGACTTAACATCCGCGATACGATCGCGCTCTGTTTTCTTAGAAGTTTCAGCAATATAGTTTTCAACTTCTGCTTTTTGAGCTTCTGTTGTAATATTTTCCACCAAAGGGTTTTCTGGCGCCAACACCATAAATGTCGAACCAAAAATAGTATCAGGACGCGTTGTGAAAACTTCAACCACGTTGTCGGTTGTTGGTTGTTGGTTGTCAGAATTTTCCTGAACACCATCAACAATCAACTGAGAACCATCAACTAAAAATTTAACTTTCGCACCTTGAGATTTTCCAATCCAATACTCCTGAGAATCTTTAAGCGGTTGTGGCCAATCCAAAGTCGCAAGACCTTGTAACAATCTTTCAGAATATGCAGAAATACGCATACTCCATTGCATCATTTTCTTTTGATACACAGGAAAACCACCACGCTCCGACTTACCTCCAATAACTTCGTCGTTCGCTAAAACCGTTCCTAAAGCTGGACACCAATTAACAGTAGTCTCCGCACGGAACGCCAAACGATAATTTAATAAAATATCTTGCTTATCTTCTTCCGAAGCCGCATTCCACTCTTCTGCAGAAAAACTTAGCGCGTCATTTTGATTCGCATTAAGACCCTCAGTTCCTTTTGTTTCAAAATGTTGAACCAACGTATCAATAGATTCCGCTCTATCTGTATCCTTATTATACCACGAATGAAATAATTGAATAAAAATCCATTGTGTCCATTTATAATAAGATGCATCAGATGTACGAATCTCTCGACTCCAATCGAAAGAGAATCCAATTTTCTTTAGCTGCTCTTCGTAACGATTGATATTTTGCTCTGTTGTAATCGCAGGATGCTGCCCAGTTTGGATAGCATATTGCTCAGCCGGCAAACCAAAACTATCGTAACCAACAGGATGTAACACATTGTAGCCTTGATGCCTTTTGTATCTCGCATAGATATCCGACGCAATATATCCGAGCGGATGTCCCACATGGAGTCCTGCTCCCGATGGATAAGGAAACATATCTAATACATAAAATTTCGGTTTAGAAGTAGCGTCCGATGTTTTGTAAGTTTGGTTTTCTTCCCAATACTTCTGCCACTTCTTTTCAATCTGTTGGTGATCGTAAAACACTGTTAAAATATTATTTTGTAGTTAATAATTCTATCAATCTTTGAAAATCCAAATATTAACATCTTTAAAAACGACATTGCAAAGATATAAAATTTTAAACAATAGCGATTTTAAAAATAATTTTTCTAGTAAAATCAAAAACTATAGATAAGATTTTGGAAAACATTATCATTTAGGTTTCCAAAAAGACTTCCAAAGATAACTATTTTAACGCACATTTAACTATTTTTAAAGGATTAAGAAATTATGAAAACTTTGTTTTAGCATTTTAAAAGGCTATTTTTGCCAACATGAGACTTCTCTTACAATTACTTTTTGTGCTTGGAATATTGTTTTCGCCGTGTAGCGTCAAGGCAAGCCTTTTCCAATTAACTTCACAAGAAGATTTTAGTTTTGAGAAAACCTCTCCCAACAAAAGCAAGTTTTCGGATAAAACAACTTGCGATCTCCAAAATTTCAAAACCAAAACGAAAGTAAAATTTGTTCTTGACCAAGCTTTAGCTAATGATTTTTTCAGTTTTAAAAACATTGAAGATTTCATTTTTAAAACTAAAGAAAAGACAGCTTTTGTCATTCATCAACGCGTCCAAGAACGACTCTTCCTACTCTACTCTCAACTCAAAATTGCAATTTTTAAATAAAATTTCACAGTAAAAATTTATTTAAAATCAAACATTGCAATAATGAACAAAACAATTATCAATGCTTTTCCTAACGCAGGATTAGCGCTCCGCCTTGTTATAGGCTGGACTTATTTTTCTGCTTTTTGGAGGCGATTAATTTTAGAAAACAAACTCGACCCAGAGGTTTCTGGCTATATCGGCGAAAAATTTAATCACTTTTTACCAAACGCTCTTTTCATAAAACCTCTGATAGAATACCTCGTCAGCAATCCAGAAATTCTACTGACAAAAATGTGGATTTTCACGATTGTTGAGGGTGTCGTCGGTTTATTTTTAATGATAGGTTTCAAAACCAGAATCAACAGCCTTATCGTTATGTCCTTAGCTTTAGGAATTCTGCTTGGCTCTGGCTGGATTGGCACAACCTGCCTCGACGAATGGCAAATTGGCGTCCTCGGAATCGCTGGAGGATTCACGCTTTTCCAATTGGGTGGCGGCAAAATTTCGATTGACGGACTTTCGAAGAATTTTGTATTAAATGAAACTAGATTTAATGACAAACTAAACTTAAAATTCTACACACCGTTTTTAGTAATCAGTTTTTTAATATTTGGTTTAACACTTTATACCAATCAAGTTTTCCACGGTGGTGTCTATGGCGAACTCTACAACAAATCTGTCAAGCCAAAATTGGAAATCACAAATCTTAAACAAGAAAAAAACAAAGTCAGTTTCGATGTTATGAGAATTGAAGGCGCCGATGTTTACGGTTCTTTCTTGATCGGAATTGATTTTTTGGATAAAAATGGAAACACAATAAAAAGTCTAAGTATGGAAGATTTGAGCAATCTCAATAAAGAACAAATCCAGAATTATTATGTTGCAAAAATAAAACCACACAAACACAGCTTGCTTTTACCTTTGGGGGCAAAAGCAAATTTAAGTTTTGAAATCGACCAAAGCATTCACGAAATTGTGTTAACCGATATTAGCGGAATAACTTGGAAAGCTAAAATGCAAGAATAAATTTAAGAGCCGAAAGGCTCTTTTTGTTTTAGTATTGTTAAATTTGCAAAAAACACAAAATGCCAGAAGTTTCGATTATCACGCCGAGCTACAATACCGAAAAGTATATTCAGGAAACAATTAACTCGGTTTTATCACAAACTTTAACCGATTGGGAATGGATTATCACTGATGATAAATCTTCGGACACAACCACCGAGATTATTGAACAACACAAGGATCCACGCATCATTTTAATAAAGGCTGAGAAAAATGGCGGTGCTGGTCATGCTCGTAATTTATCCTTAGAGAAAGCTTCTGGACGCTTCATCACTTTTCTTGATGCCGACGACTTTTGGGAACCCAACTTCCTTGAAGAAATGGTCAACTTCATGAAAAAAGAAACTGCAGAAATCGCTTATTCTAATTATGCGCGTTGCAATGAAGATTTAGTTCCTCAGATTGAAGATTTCAAAGCAGACACTGTGGTGACATTTAACAATCTTTTAAAAACTTGCCGATTGTCACTTTTATCGTCCATGTACGATTCTGCTCGTGTTGGTAAAGAATATTTCCCGGAAGGCACAAAGCGTGAAGACCATGTGATGTGGCTAAATCTTTTGAAGAAAATCCCAGAAGGAAAACCGCTTCCGAAAACTATGGCAAAATACAGAATGCACCAAAGCAGTATTTCCAGAAACAAGAAAAACATTATCAAAGACCAATATTTGGTTTACAAAGATTATATGAAATATTCCACTGTTAAATCTTTGTATTACACCGCAAATTGGGCACTAAACGGTTTTATGAAGTATTCGAAGATTTTCAACTAAAATCAATTCAAGACAAAGCATCTTTGTTATACAAAGCAACTTTATTGAAGAACAATTTGTTTAAAACTTAGACAAACTAAAAGTCAATTCGAAATCTTTTCGGGAAAGAAACTTAAAATCTTAGCCATAATCATTTTGGTTGCATCAGGCTGAGATTCGACAAAGAATTTGGCATTTTCAGACATCTCTTTTAAAGTTGAAACTTCATCAATTGGTGTACGGTTTGCACTTTTAATCAATTCCTCAATAAAGCCTGCCATCGAAAATTCGTCGGAAAAACTTTTACCACCATTCATTTTTATTAAAGCATCAGCTTCAGGATTTTTTCTGTACTGATCGCCAAAAAACACAGGAATTCCGAATGCCGCAGCTTCCAAAATATTATGAAGTCCCGCACTGTGAAAACCGCCACCAACAATCGCTAAAGTCGAATAAGAATAAAGTTTTGACAACAAACCAATACTATCAATAATCAAAACATTGGTTTCCAAATTGGTCTTATCCGTAATCTCGCTATATAATAAAGCTTCGGGAAATAAAGTTTTAAGATGATAAACGCGCTTCAAATCGTGTGGTGCAATAATCAATTTGGTTTTGGGAAGTTTAAGATGTAACATTTGTGCAACTTTCTCCTCAGCCTCCCAAGAACTTCCAAGGACAATACTTCGGCGGTTAAAAACATATTCCGAAATAAAAGCGACGTGATTATCTCGATTTTTCAATTGTTTAACTCTATCAAAGCGGGTATCTCCTGTAACAGAAGATTGATCAATACCAACACTTTTGGCAAGCGCAGAGCTATTAACTGTTTGATGAAAAACCCAATCCAAACAAGTTTTTAATTGCTTAGAAAACCATCCGCCATACATTTTAAAAAAAACTTGCCCCTCATAAAACAGAGCAGAAACGACGAAAACTTTAGCTTTTTTATGATGTAGAATTCTCAACAAATGGTACCAGTAATCATATTTAACGGTAAAGAAAATCTTAACATCCATTGCATCAACCAGCTTTTGCATGCTTGACTTTCTATCAAAAGGTAAATAAATAATCAAATCCGCTAAGTGCTGTTTTTTAACAACGTTTTCATAACCAGACGGCGAAAAAAAACTGACAAGAATGTTAGAATCAGGAAACTCTGCCTTTAATTGTTCTAAAACCGGCAAACCTTGTTCGTACTCGCCCAAACTGGCAGCATGCATCCAAATAACTGACTTGCCATTCAATTGTTGCTTCACCTTAGCCAAACTCTCTCGGCGACCTAGCAAACCACGTCGCGCCTTTGTATTAAAAAGCGAAAACAGCTTAAAACCAAGAATAAAAAACTCTATAAAAATGCTATATATTACCGACATTATTGCTAAATCTTTATGACTTCAAAAATAGGAATTTTACGAAAAGTCTGTAAACATAAGCTTTAGAAAATGCAATCAATAATTTTAAAAATAATTTTAAAAAATGATTTGCACTATCAAATAAAATCTCTATATTTGCAATCTGAAAATCAAAAGATAATTACGAACTAAATATATTAGTGATGAGTAAAAGAACATTCCAACCATCGGAGAGAAAGAAAAGAAACAAACACGGTTTCAGAGAAAGAATGTCTACACCTAACGGTAGAAGAGTATTAGCAGCTAGAAGAGCAAAAGGCAGAAAGAGTTTAACTGTAAGTGCTGCACGCGCTAAGAGATAATTCTTGAATTATTACATACAAATCATGCTTGAAAGTTAAGTCTTTCAAGCATTTTTTGTTGTTAAAATATAATAAAAATTAAGTCTATCCTAAAAGTTTTCCTTATTTTTGAGATAATATTCGACAGGCTCGAAAACTTAATACACAAGATTTTTAACTATGCCACATAGACACGAAAGCGGAGAAAACATTATCAATCTTGACAATGCCAAAATTGTACAAAAGAATTTTACAGTTCTTAACAATGTTAACCTGCATATCCAAAAAGGAAAATTCTGCTATCTTATTGGAAAAACGGGAGCTGGTAAAAGTTCTTTATTAAAAGTTCTTTACGGACATCTTCCTCTCCAAGGCGGAAAAGGTGAAGTTGCAGGTTTTGACCTTGCAAAACTTCGTCAATCTGACATCCCAAATCTTAGAAGAAAACTAGGAATTGTGTTTCAGGATTTCCAACTTTTGACAGATAGAAATATTGAAAAAAACCTATTGTTTGTACTACAAGCAACTGGCTGGTCTGACAAAATAAAAATGGAAGACCGCATTAACGAAGTCCTTGCCAGCGTTGGTATGAAAACCAAAAAACACAAAATGCCACACCAACTTTCTGGTGGTGAGCAGCAGCGTGTGGCGATTGCAAGAGCACTACTTAACCATCCAGAATTGATTTTGGCAGATGAGCCAACAGGTAATTTGGATCCCGAAACATCTAACGACATTATGACTTTGTTAAAAAATGTCGCAACAGAAAACAATTGTGCTGTTGTTATGGCAACACACGATTATCACATGATTCAGAACTTTCCAGGAGAAGCAATCCGTTGTGAAAATGGACAAGTTAGCGTACTTGACACTGCAGAATTATTTGAATAATATAACATAAACTAAAAAAGCACCTTATGGTGCTTTTTTTATGATTTGAAAAGATGAAAATCTTTAGTCGTTTCTAAATATTGATCCGAATATTGTCTCGGTGATTTTTCAATTACAAATTCCTCCAAAACTAAATGCTTAGGTTTAATTTTAGTAAAATCTAAAATTACACGCCGCACTTCTCCACCCTCAATTCCTTTAATCGAAACTTTTCGTTGAAGATGTAGATTTTCCTTTTTGCACAAGGCAACGAAAACAATTTCATCCTGCGATGGAATAATTACAGAGAACCTCCCTTGTTCTGTTAACAAACGATTTGCATTCTGAATCAAATCTTGGAAATCGAGTTCAACTTTTTGTCTTGCAACAACATCTTTCGAAGAATCATTAGCTTCAAAGTAAGGCGGATTTGAAAAAATAAAATCAAATTTCTCTTCGGATTCAAAACTTTTAAAATCCGATTGACTTACTTTTAACCGAGCCGAAAATGGCGATTCAATAAAATTCTGATTGGTCAAATCAACTGCGCTTTCATTAATATCAATCGCAAGAATATTTAACCCAAAAAAACGTTGCGCCAACATTAGAGAAACAATCCCTGTTCCAGAACCTACTTCGAGTGCAGATTTTGCATCTTCTGGATTTGCTAACGAACCAAGCAACACCGCATCTGTTCCGACACGAAAAACAGCATCATCTTGATTAATATTGAATTGTTGAAATTTAAAAAGCTTCATTCCTAACTACATATTTGTCGGCAATGTGATATTAAACACCGTTCCCTTACCCTCTTCTGACTTTACAGTAATTTCGCCGCCATAATCCTCAATCATCTTTCTTACCATCGTCAAACCAAGTCCCATTCCAGAACTTTTCGTTGTAAAGTTTGGTTCAAAAATTTTCAATAGCTTTTCATCGGAAATACCGACACCATTATCCTCAACATTAATTCTCAGTTTTTTATGAACGTTTTCAATATCAACATTAATCAACATAGGACGTTCTGCATCTTGCGCTTGAATTGAATTCGAAATTAAATTGGTTAAAATTCTAGTTAAATAAATTTTATCCATCGACACGCGAATCACTTCTTTGTTAGAATGGATATAGATATTATTAGACGCAAAAACATTGGCTACATTTCGAGCTTCATCCACAACATCAAACTCCACATCATTACGCTGCGGCAATTTTGCAAACTCTGAAAACGCAGAAGCCACCTCAGAAATTAAGTCAATTTGCTCTACAATAACTTTTGACATCTTCTTAACCTTAGCCCTCACTTCCGGATCCTCGGGATCAAAACGTCTTTCAAAATTCTGAATCGTCAACTTCATTGGCGTCAAAGGATTTTTAACCTCATGCGCAACTTGTTTAGCCATTTCGCGCCAAGCTTCCTCCGATGCCTTATATCTTAACTTTTCCCTCTGATCTTGGATTTCGGAAATCAATTTATTATAAGCTTTCACGAGACCATTTAATTCATCATTTTGATAGTAACGAATCGGCCGAATGTTATCATCAAACAAATTAACAGAATTAATAATGCTCGAAAAACGCGTAATCTTCTTGGTTAGATTATTAGAAGTTACCCAACTAATCCAAACACCAACTAAAAGAATGATAATATTAATAAGGATAATATAACCCAAATAACGATTAAAAACCTGCAAATAAACATCCTCATTATGATAAAGCGGAAAATAAACATAACCAATATCCGCCAACATATTATTCTTAAGAACCATGTACGACGAGGTTACATCCGCTTTCAAATTAGAATCATACTCCGTTTTATCATATTGCAAGCCATCTTTTTTAAGCTTTGCTAAAATATCAGCAGGAATACGTTTTTGTATAACAAGCTTAGGATCCTTATTAGAAAGAAGATACTCTCCTTTTAGATTATATACAACAATATCATGCTTGTTAATGTCAGCAATTTCGTAGATTTTATTACCTAAAACTTTCGGTAAATCTTCTTCTTTAACCTCTGTATGACTCAATGCATAATCCAAAGAAGACATCAAAGCCTCAGATTTACTTTGCTTATCGACCTTACTTTGTGTCATCGCATTATCGCGCAATACGATAAATGAAAGCACAGCGGAGCCGATTGTACTAAGAAGACAAACGATTAAAAATCCAACAAAAATTCTGTTACGTAGACTATAACCCTTATAATTATTTAATGACATTCTGTTTTTGCATCAATTTCGAAATATATTTTCCGATGATATCAAACTCTAAATTGACAACATCACCGACATTAATATGCTTCATATTTGTAAACTCCCAAGTATAAGGAATTATTGCCACCGAAAACTGATTCGGTTGACTATCCGCCACTGTCAAACTAATACCATTAACAGTAATAGAACCTTGTGGCACCGTTGTGTAGTTAACTTCCTCCTCATAAGAAATCGTCACGTAGAAACTACCATCCAAATCTTCGATTTTAGCAACTTTACCCGTTTTATCAACATGACCTTGCACCAAATGTCCATCAAGTCGACCTTCAAATTTCAGGCAACGTTCTAGATTAACTTCTGTACCAACAGACCAATTTCCAAGGTTTGTTTTCTCTAAAGTTTCGTCAATTGCCGTCACTTTATACTTGGGTGCATCGATTTCCACCACCGTTAAGCAACATCCATTATGCGCAAGACTTTGGTCAATTTTTAACTCGTTGGCAAAATTACACTCTAGCGTAAAATCAACATTCGTTCCATTTTTATCAACATTTAGCACCTTTCCAGTAGCCTCTACAATACCTGTAAACATTCTATTTTTTATTTTGAGGATATTAAACTTAAAATTATTATTACCAAAAACCACATTATAAACCCATCTTATATTTTAGAAAAAGCCAAACATTCGCTTTTCAAAGTTTTATTAAAATAAAATTTAAACAAACTCTTAATTTCAAAAATTGTAAATTTGTGGTTTAAAATAATATTCAAAGATAATAAAATGAGTGCGAAGCATCATAAAGTAAGAGTAGGCATTTCGATAGGTGATTTCAATGGCATTGGTCCAGAAATCATTATGAAGTCTTTAAAAGATAAAGCGATTACTGACTTCTTCACACCAATTATTTTTGGTTCTGGTAAATTATTTAGTTATCAGAAGAATTTCTTCAAGCTTCAGCACCTCAATTTCAATTACATACAGAATGTAAAAGAAGCAGCGCACGGCAAAATAAATATGCTAAATCTAACCAAAGATAATTCTAATGTAGAATTTGGTGTTCCGACTGAGGAATCGACAAGATTTGCAATTTCATCTTTAGAAGCTGCAACAGAAGCTTTATTAAATAGAGAAATCGACGTTTTAGTTACTGCACCAATCAACAAAGACGAAATGTTGAAATATGGTTTCCAGCATGCTGGTCACACAGGCTATTTTGAAGAAAAAGCAGGTCGTAAAGGCGTTATGTTTTTAATTACAAACAACCTAAAAGTTGCTGTATCGACACATCACATTCCTTTAAAAGATGTTGCTGAAAACATTTCTAAAGAAAAGATTGTTAAACAAGTGCAACAACTCAACAAAACTCTAATAGAAGATTTCTGTATTGAGAAACCAAAAATTGCAGTTTTAGGATTAAATCCACACGCTGGCGATGGTGGCGTTATCGGTAAAGAGGAAATCGAAATTATCCAACCTGCCATTGAAGAACTTTTCAACAGAGGTACTTTAGCATTTGGACCATATCCTGCGGACAGCTTCTTCCAACCAGAGAAATATAGAAAATTTGACGCTGTTTTAGCAATGTACCACGACCAAGGTTTAGCACCTTTCAAAACAATTGCTTACGAAGAAGGCGTTAATTATACAGCAGGTTTACCAATTATCAGAACATCACCAGATCATGGTGTCGCTTATGATATTGCGGGAAAAAATCTTGCCGACGAACAAAGTTTTAGTGAAGCCATTTTTGCAGCGATTGACATCTATCGTAACCGAATGGATTATATCGAGCTACAAAAAGGCAAGCTGCGACCGCGTGTTGTTAACGCAAAAGACAACTTTGACGAAGACTTACCAGAAGAGACAAATTAACAACAAAATTGATTCTTAAAACTTTGATTTAAAATTATTTTGTTATTTCAAAAAATAAAGTTATTTTTGCAAACCGAATTTTATGGACAAATTCAAAAATTATAACATTGCATTTACAGGTCTAAAGACAGGTAAGCATCAGTTTAGATTTGAAATTAATCAGGCGTTCTTTGATTTGTTCGGGATAGAACAAGAATTTACAAAGCCCAGAATACAAGTAGACGTTTTGCTTGACAAACACACTACTTTTATGGAGTTTTGGTTAGATATAACTGGTGACATCGAGTTAGTATGCGACATTAGCAACGAAGAATTCGATTATCCAATTAATCAAAACATGAAAATTCTTGTAAAACAAGGAGAAGAATATGACGATAGCAACGAGGAAGTTATCACAATACCACACAGCGACAGCGATTTTAATATTGCCCAGCTCGTATACGAAGGTGTTATGTTAAGCGTCCCAATGAAGAAACTTTCTCCCAATCTAAAAGATGAAGACGACTATCATCAACTTTTAGAAAAGTACAGTCCCAAAATAAAGGAAGAAGAGCAAGAAGACGAGATTGACCCTCGCTGGGCAGCTCTCAAAAAATTAAAAGATAATAATTAAGTATAACAATAATTCATAATAGAATTTAAAAAAAATCACTAGTAATGGCACATCCTAAGAGAAGACAATCGTCTACAAGAAGAGATAAAAGAAGAACACATTACAAAGCTGTTGCTCCTCAATTAGCTAAAGACGCTACAACTGGAGAATTACACCTTTTCCACA
>NZ_JASLDS010000036.1 GCF_030151385.1 Soonwooa sp. | reverse complement strand
AGGTAAAGACGTGACTTTGGTTTCTTTCGGTAAAATCATGAAGTTGGCGATGCAAGCAGCAGCAGATTTAGAAAAAGAAGGTATTTCTGTAGAGGTTATCGACCTTAGAACTGTTCGTCCTTTGGATTACGAAACTGTTTTAGCTTCGGTTAAAAAGACAAACAGATTGGTGATTTTAGAAGAAGCTTGGCCATTTGGATCAGTTGCTTCAGAAATTACATATATGGTTCAGCAGAAAGCTTTCGATTATTTGGATGCTCCAATTAAGAGAATTACGACGCCAGATGCGCCAGCGCCATATTCAGCAGCATTATTTGCAGAATGGTTCCCGAAACTAGAAACTGTAAAAGCTGAAATTAAAAAAGCAATGTACATCAAAGCATAAATAATTAACTCCCGATTTTATTGGGAGTTTTTTTATGGCGTTTCCCTTCGCTCGGTAACTTTTGGTGCTTGCTTCGCTACGCACCTCAAGTTCCTCGCTTGGGTCGCTACGTCCGCTACAATCTTTAGCTTGACGCTCGGACGGCTCTGCTACGCTCCGCCGCCTCGCGCCAAGCCAAAGGATTTCCGCTAACATCGCTCACGCGAGATCCGTGGATTTGATAAAAATTCTTCAAAAAAAGAAAATAAAATTTGCAGATTCAAAAAATAGTTTTATTTTTGCAACTCAAAATGAGATGTAAAATATGTTAATAATTCCAGTAAAAGACGGAGAGTCTATCGACAGAGCTTTAAAAAAGTACAAAAGAAAATTTGATAAAACAGGTGTTGTTCGTAAACTAAGAGCAAGACAACAATTTATTAAACCTTCTGTAACTAACAGACAAGCTTTAGCAAAAGCAGCTCATAAGCAAAGACTACTTAGCAAAGAAGAACAAGCTTAAGATATATTTTAGGCAACACATACACATCACTCTCGAATTCGTATATTTGAGAGTGATTTTTTGTTTTTATACCCAACCAATATTCAGATGTTAGAAAAATTCTTGGATTACATCCGTATCGAAAAACGATATTCCGCACATACCATAACATCCTATCAAAAAGACATCGAAGACTTTCTGAGCTTTTGTCTCGAAACCGAAGCCACCACAGACCTTCGTACGATTAACAAGAAAGTCGTTCGCAACTTTATCGTCTATCTTAGCGAGAAAGAGCTTAGTAAACGAAGTATCAACCGCAAGCTGTCATCTTTGCGCGGTTTTTACGTGTATTTGCTCAGAATAGGCGAAATTAAAGTCTCGCCTATGGAAAGTATTTCCTCGCTCAAATTCTATGCAGAAAAGCAACAGCCCTTTTCTTTGGACGAGATGACAACTTTACAAGAACAAGTGGAGGATAAAGCAACAATGCCTTTATTAGAAAAGTTGATTATAGAGACTTTGTACCAGACAGGCATGAGAAAGGCAGAATTGTGTAATTTGCTATTCGAGAATGTCGATTTTACAAAGTCGGAATTCAAAGTTATCGGAAAAGGAAACAAACAGCGCATTGTTCCGATTTCTAAAAAATTGCAAAAAGAACTCCAAAATTATGCCGAAGTACGATGTCCTGATGCTGAAAGTAAAACTTATTTTTTTGTCAACAAAAAGGGTAAAAAACTCGGCGAAAGATTTGTTTATTCGGTGGTAAATAAGTACCTTAGTCTTGTTACTACGAAAGAAAAGAGAAGTCCGCATATTCTTAGACATAGCTTTGCTACTCACGTTTTGAACAACGGTGCCGAAATTTCTAAAGTAAAAACACTCTTGGGACATTCTAGTCTAGCATCAACGCAGGTGTATACGAATGCTAATATAGAAGAATTGAAGAAGGTCTTTAACAAAGCGCATCCAAGGGCGCAAAAAAAATAGGAAGAATGTGATACACCGTCACATCCATAATATTAATTTTCAAAAAAAAATGTTGTTATGAAAATCACAGTTCAGGCAATGGGCTTAACGCCTCACGAACCATTAGAAGAAAGAATTGAAAACAAATTAAACAAACTAGATACGTTTTATGACAAAATTGTCGAGTGTCAAGTATTCTTGAAAGTAGAAAATACTTCCGACAAAGAAAACAAAACCACGGAGCTTATCGTAAAAATTCCGGGAGATGACATCGTTGTTAAGAAGACTTGTGCAAGCTTTGAAGAAAGCCTAGACCTTTGCGCGGACACTGCTAAGAAATTGTTAATCAAGAGAAAAGAAATGGCATAAAAAAAAGTTTGAAAAAACTTAATAAAAAATTTGGGGATTTCAATAAAACTGCGTTATATTTGCACTCGCAAAACAGAACGAAAGTTTTTTGAAATCCTCAGTTTTTATAAGGCTTTGCAAAAAGTCAGAAAAAATAAAAAATAAAAAAAACTTCAAAAAGTTTTTGGAAATTAAAAAATAAGTTTTATATTTGCAACCGCTTAACCAAAGCAAGATAAGAGTTCTTAAAATAAAAAATGCCTCCATAGCTCAGTTGGCCAGAGCACGTGATTTGTAATCTCGGGGTCGTGGGTTCGAATCCCTCTGGAGGCTCTAATAAAAAATACTGGGGAGATTCCAGAGCGGTCAAATGGGACTGACTGTAACTCAGTTGCTTCGGCTTCGCAGGTTCGAATCCTGCTCTCCCCACATTTTTATTATTTGCAAATTCAAAAATTTATTTTAAATTTGCAGCCGTTACCAACATTTTTGGAAACAAAATTGCGGAAGTAGCTCAGTTGGTAGAGCGTCAGCCTTCCAAGCTGAATGTCGCGGGTTCGACCCCCGTCTTCCGCTCAATTAAAATCACAAACCACTTTTGGAATGTGATTTTTTTTTATCCAAGCCGACATAGCTCAGGGGTAGAGCGCTTCCTTGGTAAGGAAGAGGTCGTGAGTTCAAATCTCATTGTTGGCTCTCCACACAAACCGCTTTTCCAGCGGTTTTTTTTGTTTTGCTCCTTATTCTCCATTTTATTATTTTTACTTTGTTAAGTGCCTAAAAAAATACTTTTTTCACACTATTTTCATGCAGTCGATAAATAGTGAAATTAAAAGTTAAGTTTTATATAGTAGGTATTAGAAAAATAGGTTGAGAATTAAGTGTCAAATTTGAAGGCATATTTCCTAAGAATATGAAAAAAATTATATTAGTAATATTTGTTTCACTTTTCTCGTTTAATTACGCTCAGGATAATAATATTAGCGAGTTTATAACAAATAACTCAGTTGTGCAAAAAATTGAAAACGTTATAAAGTTTGTTCAAACTTCATCTACAATAAAAGCTAATTATTATAATGATGAGCCTCTATTTGTCATTGTTGATTTTAAAGTTTCAAATATAATAATTGACAAGGAGATTCCTGCTAATACAGCCTATCAAGGAATGTTGTCGGTTTTTATTGATAATGGGAATGTTTGGGGAGATGTGTCTGGAGACAAAAATTGCTATCTTTATAAGGTGAACGAAAGTATTTATTTGATGCTTTATGTGCGAGAGCGTGACAAAAAATATATTCTTAATGAAAAATACTTCTCAAGCACATGTAAACAGCTTAAGAGAACTCAAAGTAAAATTGTGATGCCGCAAAGCATTTTTGATTACACAATTGACCAAAATGAGATTGCATATTTAATTGGCTTGAGTACTTATGATGCTTTAGAGTTTTTAAAAATAGAATTTATAGACAAGTAAAATTCTGTAGCTGATGCGAGCGTCTCGCTCGTATAACAAACAAAAACCATTTTGTTCTCTTTGGTTTTTGTGAGAGATTAAGTTTTATAATGATTATAGATTCAAAGTATAACGCTTGCACTAGATTTTTAGATTTTGCAAACATTGGTTTTGAAAAGAATGTTTTACTACAATTGAGGAATAAGCTTGAATTTATAATTAGTCAAATATAATTTCCAATAACTGAATTTAAAAAAGATAACATGGATGAAGACAAAATAAAAAGTTGGATGCATAGTAATCCTGGTGCTTTTGGTAAAATACTATCAGTGTCGTTGTTGGCTGTTGGTGTTTTTTTAGTTTTGGGTGCCATTAAAAATTGGGATTGGCTTTATGCACCAGACCGAAGTTATCAGAGTAATTGGAGTGCGGGACAAATCAGTCGTTACCTCGGACGTGCCACAGCTCGTATTATTGGTGCGGCTGTAGGTTTGCTAATTGTTATTCCAGTTGGTGCTATTATGTTTTATGCTTCGTTTATAAAAAGTCAATAATATATTATTCCTTGCAAGTACGAACATCTCGGTCATTTCCGTTATAGAATTCGGTTCTTAGAAAAAAACAGATTTTTTTGTTTGGCAAGACTATTTTGGAAGAAAGCTTTTGTAGATAGTCCATTCAAAATTCTAAATTTGCCCTAGGATTTTTTTTATGTCCGTATTTTGTTTAAATTCATAAAAAATTTTTGGATGAAAGTATTAATTCTTGAAGACGATTTGGTGTTATCTGCAGAACTCTGCAAGTTTTTGACTTCTAACGATTTCCAATGTGATAAGGTTTACGATGGTGAAGCTTTCCTAGAACAGGCAGAAGGAAAACATTACGATATTTATCTTTTAGATATTAATGTTCCGAAGATTAATGGACTCGAAGTCTGCGAAACGGTGCGTTCTCACGACAAAACGACGCCAATTATTATTCTATCTGCTTATGGCGAGTTATCGGACAAAAAGGAGGCGTATAATCGTCTAGCAGATGATTATCTTGTAAAGCCTTTCCAGTTCGAAGAATTGTTGCTTCGCATTAACTCTTTACTTCGTCGAAAAGTGCCGACAGATGCAGCTGCCGAAGATTCAATTATCATTGGGGATTTGCGAATCAACAAAACCGATCATAAAGTTTTCCGTGGCGATCAAGAAATTAGTTTGACTGTTAAAGAGTTTCAATTATTGGTTTTTTTGGCAGAGGCACAAGGCAGAACGGTTTCTAAACAGCAAATAACAGAGCAAGTTTGGGAACATAATTTCAGTACGAATACCAATACTGTTGAAGTGTATATCAATTTTTTACGCAAGAAAATTGATAAAGACTTTCCTGTAAAACTTATCCACACACGTTCCGGTTTTGGATATTATCTAAGTCTTGTACAATAGATGACGCTAAAACGGAAGATAGCTTTCAATCTCAGCTTTGCCTTTTCAATATTGTTTGGGTTGGTGATGATTGTGATCTATATTTTGTTTAATGGCTTCAGGAAAGACGAGTTTAAGGAACGGTTTAGAAAACGTCTTGATTTTACAATCAACTTTATCGAAAAGTCTAAAAATTTTGAGGAAGAAGCGCCTTTATTTTTTGACGAAAACTCTGACAATGTTTTACTTAACGAAAAGATTTTAATTTTTAATGGTAACAAAAAGCTTATCTACAGCACCATTAAAGATCAAAATGTAACTTGGGACGCCGATCTTCTCGAGCAGTTGGATCGAAAAAAAGTAATCTACGACGAAAGCACAACTCCCGAAATCTATGCGGCGGTGCTTGACATTAAAGATAATAAGTATTATATCTTGACGACAGCAGTCGATGTTAATGGAAATTCGAAATTACAATTCTTAAAGTATCTCTTAATTTTTTCTTATTGTGCGAGCGTTGTCATTTTGTGGTTCTTTTGTTATTATGTTGTGGCAAAATTCTTACAACCTTTGGAAGAGTTCAATGAGCAAGTTTCGGAGATTACCGCACATAAGTTAACGACGCAGATTCCTGAAAAAAATGCGCAGGACGAAATAAGCATCCTCACAAAATCTTTTAACACCATGATAAAACGTCTTAACGATGTTTTCCAATCGCAGAAAGATTTTACAGCCAGTGCTTCGCATGAGATCAGAACACCTTTGACGAGAATGTCTTTTCAGTTGGAGAATTTAATAAAGTTTCAGAAGCTTGATGATGAGGTTTTGCTTTCTTTAAAAAGGATACAAGCCGATGTTCGCCAATTATCAGAGTTAACCAACTCTTTATTGCTACTAACAAAGTTTGATAAAGAAAACATCAAAAGTATTTTTGAACTGATAAGAATAGACGAAGTCATTTTTGAATCGTTTGAAAGTGTTGAGAAAAGCTTTCCGAACTTTCAGATGGATTTTCAAATTTCTGATGACATTCAGGATCTTGACATTTTGGAATTACATGGTGTTAAATCATTGTTAGAAATCGTTTTTACAAATTTGCTAAAAAATGCGGCAATCTACTCGGAAGATTGCAAAGCTAATATTTACATTCGCGAAGAATCTTCGCATTTGGTTGTCGATGTTTTGTCGAAAGGAAAAACCTTAAGCAAAGAGGAGCAACAACGACTTTTTGATGCTTTTATGCGTGGCGACAACTCACTTAATACGACAGGTTCTGGTCTTGGCTTGCGTATTACACGCCGTATTCTCGAATACCACAACGCAGGCATTGTCTACACGGCAAAATCGGATAGTGAAAACCTTTTCAAGATTCGATTCTAATTTTTAATATTTATTTTCCTAAACCTCTTTTTTTGTTTATTAATATTTTGATTTGCAATGAGTTGTAGCTTGTTGTAGGTTGCGCTCTGTAATAATTTAATCATATTTTAAGTCCATTTTAAGGAGGATTTAAGTTAAATGCTGCTTTTTTGCGTAAAATATTGTGAGATGAGAAATGTTAAATATTTGTTTTTGGTGGTCGGTTCGATGTTGGGAGCGCAGCAAAAAATGACATTGGAAGAATGTGAAGCAGCATTCCGCGCGAACAATTTGCAATTGCTAGCTCAACAATATAATATCAATATGGCGGATGCCGATATTATGCAAGCTAAGATTTGGGATTTGCCACAGGCAAGTTTTGGTGCTAATGCTTATGATCCCCAAAACAAACAATTTATGCATGTTGGACAATCGAAAAATGCCACTATCCAACAGCTGATATACTTGGGTGGCAAAAAGAAAAATGAAGTTGATTTTGCAAAATCCAATAAAGAGTTAAGTCAGTTACAATTCAACCAGTTGTTGGCTGATCTTAAATCCCAAATGAAAGAAACTTATTATGCTTTATATTTTGAACAAAAAAAGCAGAAAAGCGTGCAGACTCAATTGGATTATATGGCAGACTTGCTAAAAGCCTACAAAGTCCAAACGAAAAAGGGAAATATCTCTCTGAAAGATGAAGTGCGACTGCAAGCTGTGGTTATTGGTCTTAGCAATGATAAGAATGATATCCTCAACAATATTCTACAACAACAACAAGCGCTTAAAGTTTTCACAGGTGTTGATGATCCTATTGTTGCCGATTACTCGGAGACAGAAGCGGATCAACTTATGAAAATGCAACCCTCAATTAATTTAGATGAAATCAAAAATTCGGCTTTAGAAAATAATGCAGATTATTTGGGAGCGGTTAAAGGGATTGACAATGCTAAGTCGATGCTAAAATGGCAAAAATCTTTGAATATTCCAGATTTGACGGTTGGCGCGGGATGGAATCAAAACGGAGGTATCTTCCAAAACGAAATTAATTTTTCAGTGGGGATTCCTATTCCATTATGGAAGCAAAATAATGGTAATGTAAAGAAAGCCGAATACCAGATTCAACAAAATGAAAAAACGGTGGATATGAAGAAGCAAGGTCTTATAACGCAAATTGACGCAGCTTATCAGACTTGGCAAAATCAATATGACCTTTATTATAAAATCGAACCCCAAGATGCTGCTGATTTAGAAACGGTATATCAAGGTATTCTGAGCAACTTTAGAAAAGGCAATATTAGCTTAATAGAGTTCACGGATTTTACAGATAGCTACAAGGAAACGGTGTTGCGTATTTTGGAGATGAAAAAACAAATTATGATTTCGGCAGAAGAAATCAACCATATAACTCAAACTAAAATTTTCTATTAACATGAAAACGACAATTTTATATATAATGACAGCTATGGCTCTTGTTGCTTGTAGTAAAGAAGCGCCTAAGAAACAAGAAGTCGTGACAAAAGGTTATGAAATTAGCAATGAGATGTTAAAATCAACAACTTTTGCCGAAGCTCGTAAAGAGTACATCAAAGATCAAATGAGCTTCTTTGGAAAAATCTCTGCGGACAAAAATAGTTATATCGATATCTATCCTTTGGTAGGCGGAAATGTATTAACCGTGAATGCGGAGCTGGGAGATTATGTACACAAAGGGCAAGTTTTGGCAACCATCCGAAGTACCGAAGTTGCAGGTTTTCAAAAAGATCTTAATGATGCGCGAAATGATCTTGCAGTTGCTAAGAATAACTTGCGCGTTGCCCAAGAAATGTATGAGGGAAAACTAAATACAAATAGTGATGTCTTGACAGCAAGAAGCGAAATGAACAAAGCGGAAGATAATCTACGAAGAGCACAAGCGGTAAGTCAGGTTTATAATGTGAGAAACGGAAACATCTATTCGGTGGTGGCACCTATCAATGGTTATGTCGTGCAAAAGAATATTAATAAAGATATGCAGCTTCGTAGTGACAGAACAGATAATATTTTTGATGTTGCCAATACAAAAGATGTTTGGGCGATTATGAATATCAACGAATCTGATATTGATAAAATTAGTCTTGGGATGAAGGCTGAAGTTTCGACATTGTCTTATCCTGACAAATTATTCTACGGTAAGATTGATAAGATTTTTAAAATTATTGATCCACAAACCAACTCGATGCAGGCGCGTGTGGTGCTAGATAACACAGAAGGATTGTTGGTACCCGAAAGTAAGGCGACTATCAAAGTGGAAAATACACTTGATAAAACCTCAATTGCAATTCCATCAAAGTCTGTGATTTTTGATAATAACAGATATTTTGTAGTTGTATACAAATCGAGATCAGATGTTAAAATCAGAGAAATAAGAATTCTGAAGCAAAGTGGTGATACAACTTATGTTGAAGATGGTCTTATGGATGGTGAAAAAGTTGTGGCTACCAACCAGTTGTTAATCTATCAATCGATGAACAATTAATAGGTTGTTAGTCCATGTATTCCACAACTATTAATAATTAAAGTGATGAATAAAATCATAAAAAATATTATAGGCTTCTCTCTTAAGAATAAGGTTTTTACGTTTTTCTTAGTTGGAGTTTTGACTTTGGGAGGTTTCTTCTCATATCAGTCCATGGCGATTGATGCTTTTCCAGATGTTACCAATACGCAGATTACCATTATTTCTCAATGGCCTGGACGAAGCGCTGAGGAAGTCGAGAGATTGGTAACGACGCCAATTGAAATTGCAATGCAACCGCTTCAGAAAAAACTGAATGTACGAAGCCAAACAATGTTTGGACTTTCAGTTGTTAAAATCATTTTTGATGACGATGTTGATGATCCTTTTGCGAGAAATCAGGTTAATAACCTATTGCGAAGTGTTAGTCTTCCTGATGGTGTTGATCCTGATGTACAACCACCTTATGGACCAACGGGAGAGATTTACCGTTATATCATAAAAAGTAAAGATCATAACTCGCGAGATTTGCAAACTTTGCAGAATTGGGTTATCGATCGTAACCTTCGAGGCGTGCCTGGCGTTGCAGATATCAATACTTTTGGTGGCGTTACCAAAGCTTACAATGTTAACCTCGATCCTCGTTCACTAGAAAAATATGGCATTACTTCGGCTCAGGTTTACCAAGCAGTTAATGGTAGTAACGTGAATGTTGGAGGGGACATCATCGAGAAGAATAACCAAGCATTTGTGGTAAGAGGTTTGGGCTTGCTTAATTCTGTTTCGGATATCGAAAATATTATTATCACGACTTTTAACGGAAATCCAGTTTTGGTAAAGAATGTTGCTAATGTCAGCATCGGAGGACTTCCTCGTTTTGGGCAAGCTGGTTATGATGATGTTAATAACGATGTTGTTGTTGGGATCGTTGTGATGCGAAAAGGTGAGAACCCTACAGAAGTACTAGGACGTCTGAAAGCAAAAGTCGACGAACTTAATAAAAAAATATTACCTAAAGGTGTAGAAATCCAGTGTATCTACGACCGTCAAAATCTAATCGATTATTGTACACATACCATTTCGCATAACCTTGTAGAAGGAATTGTGCTGGTAACTGTTATGGTTATTATTTTCATGGCCAACTGGCGTACAACGGTTATTGTGTCGATTATTATCCCACTTTCTTTATTGTTTGCGTTCTTATGTCTTAAGTTAAAAGGCCTCGAAGCGAATCTATTATCATTAGGTGCAATCGATTTTGGAATTATTATCGATGGTGCCGTCGTCATGGTCGAGGGAATATTCGTTATGCTGGATCATAGGGCAATGAAGATGGGAATGGAGCGCTTTAACAAAGCTTCCAAAGGTGGATGGATCAAAGGAACAGCTTCTGAGATAGGAAAGAATATTTTCTTTGCCCAATTAATCATCATCATGGCGCTGATTCCTATTTTCTCTTTTCAGAAGGTTGAAGGGAAGATGTTTAGTCCTTTGGCTTATACATTTGGATTTGCCTTGCTAGGGTCTTTGATATTTACTTTGACTTTGGTGCCAGTGATGTGTCATTTGTTATTAAAAAAGAATATCGTCGAAAAGCGAAATCCTTTTGTGGAATTTTGGAACAGCCTTGTACAACGCGCTCTTAAGTGGACATTCCAAAACAAGAAGCTGACAACAATTATAAGTTTGGCAATTTTGGTGACAACTTTGATTTCGTTCAAATTTATGGGAACCGAGTTTTTACCACAATTAAATGAGGGCTCTTTGTGGGTGACAGCAAATTTACCAATGAGTAGCTCGCAGGAATACAGTGTGCAAATGGCGGAAGTTTTGTCAAAAGATATTCGATCATTTCCAGAGGTTCGACATGTGGTTTTTATGGAGGGACGTACTAATGACGGTACAGACCCGAATGGATTTAACTTTATTCAGTTTCAAGTTGATCTAAAACCAAAAGACGAATGGCACCGCAGTATGGACGACATTATCCAAGATGTTGATAAGAAATTAAAAACGCATCAAGGTATTTTGTACAATTATGCGCAGCCTATTTCCGATAACGTTGCCGAAGCTGCCGCTGGTATTAAGGCAAATAATGCTATTAAAATCTATGGACCAGATCTTAATAGATTGGATAAACTTGCAGAACAGGCGCTTAATTCTATTAAAGATGTAGATGGTGTTGCCGATGTTGGTATTCTTAAAAATGTGGGTCAGCCAGAGGTTAATGTTATCCTTGACAGAAATAAAATGGCAATGTTTGGCGTCCAAGAGTCCGATGCGCAAGCGAGTTTGCAAATGGCAGTTGGAGGTGTTGTAGGGACGGAGTTGTATGAAGGTGATATGAAGTTTGATGTCAGAGTTCGATATGACAAAGATTATCGTAAAGATATGGATGACATCGGGAATCTAATGGTGCCAACAACGGATGGGACTTCAAAAGTGCCGTTGCGTCAGATTTCCACGATTGGGATGAAGACTGGTGCAGCTTTCGTTTACCGTGATGAGATGAAACGTTATATCGGTATCAAGTTTTCGGTGCGTGATCGCGATTTGGGAAGTACGATTTCGGATGCTCAAAAAGAATTCCATCAAAAAGTTGAACTTCCAGAAGGTTACAGCGATGTGTGGACAGGGGAGTTCGAAAACCAACAACGTGCAAGTAAAAGATTGGCGCAAGTTGTACCAATGAGTATTGCTGGGATTTTCATTCTTTTATTCATCATGTTTGGAACGATTAAAGATTCGTTGCTGGTTTTAGCAAATGTTCCTTTTGCACTTGTCGGTGGTATTTTGGCATTATTCGCAACACATATGAATTTTGGTATCTCTGCCGGAGTAGGTTTTATTGCTCTTTTCGGAATCTGTATTCAGAATGGTGTTATCCTAAATTCTGAGTTTCATAAGAATCTACAGATGGGTAAATCCTTGGCGCAATCACTTATCGATGGTGTCCATGCCAGAACAAGACCTGTTATTATGACAGCTTTAATTGCGATTATTGGTTTATTTCCTGCTGCGATTTCAACTGGAATTGGATCAGAATCGCAAAAGCCATTAGCAATTGTAATTATTGGAGGACTTATGACCTCTACGATTGTTACATTGGTTGTTTCTCCAATTTTCTTCTGGTATTTTAACCGTAAAAAGGAAGAAGAAGCAATAACCGAGTAAAAAATTTCATTTCTCTCTTTATAGCGAATGTCTCAGAGTTATTTTAATTCTGGGGCATTTTTTTTAAATTAAATACAGAAGCTTTCTGGAATTTATTTAAGTCAAGAATTTATTTAGTGTTAAATTGATTTAACTACGAATCTATTTTAAGTTTAGTTAAGCTTGTTTTGAAGTTGGCTTTTTTAAGTTTTCTAGACTTTCTACGGTTTTTGAATTCCTTTTATTTCGTAATAGGCTAGGTTATTCTTTTGTTTGATAACCGTGGTTTTAGTTTTAATTTTAAATCAATTATTTTGAAAGAAAGAAGTAATATTGTCGAAAACCTTTATTAGAGCACGATAATGGGATTATAAATGATTTCTTATTTGTCGTTTTAGGTTAAACTTAAACTTAAAAAAAGCTTAATCTTTCGAATAAATGCGAAGTAATTAATAATAAGTTTTCGAAAGTGAATTTTTTTTGTAAATTTGCATCTGAAAAATAAATAGGTCTTAATGTTGGTGAATTTTTAAAAAAAATATCAAAAAATATTTTGGTATTAAAAAAATCACTATATTTGCACACCTAAAAATTGAATTGTAAATAATTAAATATTAAAGTCATGGCAAAGGAAACGTTTAATCGTAACAAACCCCACTTGAACATTGGTACTATTGGTCACGTTGACCATGGTAAAACTACTTTAACTGCTGCGATCAGTAAAGTATTAGCTGATAAAGGTCTTGCTGAGAAAAGAGATTTCTCTGCGATTGACTCTGCACCAGAAGAAAAAGAAAGAGGTATTACTATCAATACTTCACACATTGAATACGAAACTGAAAACCGTCACTATGCTCACGTTGACTGTCCAGGTCACGCTGATTATGTTAAGAACATGGTAACTGGTGCTGCTCAAATGGATGGAGCAATCTTAGTATGTGCTGCAACAGATGGTCCAATGCCTCAAACTAGAGAGCATATCCTTCTTTGTCGTCAGGTTAACGTTCCTAGAATCGTGGTATTCATGAACAAAGTTGACATGGTTGACGATGCTGAGCTTTTAGAGCTTGTTGAATTAGAATTAAGAGACTTATTGTCTACTTACGAATATGATGGTGATAACTCTCCAGTTATCCAAGGTTCTGCTCTAGGTGCACTTAACGGTGAGCCAAAATGGGTTGCAACTGTAGATGAATTAATGGATGCTGTTGATACTTGGATCGAGCAACCACAAAGAGATCAAGATAAGCCATTCTTGATGCCAATCGAAGACGTATTCTCTATTACAGGTAGAGGTACTGTAGCAACTGGTAGAATCGAGGCTGGTGTTATCAATACTGGTGATCCAGTTGATATCGTTGGTATGGGTGATGAAAAATTGACTTCTACTATTACAGGGGTTGAGATGTTCAGAAAGATCCTAGATAGAGGTGAAGCTGGTGATAACGTAGGTCTATTGTTGAGAGGTATTGAAAAAACTGACATCAAGAGAGGTATGGTAATCGCTAAGAAAGATTCAGTAACACCACATAAAAAATTCAAAGCAGAGGTTTATATCCTTTCTAAAGAAGAAGGTGGTCGCCACACTCCATTCCACAACAAATACCGTCCACAGTTCTATGTAAGAACTACTGACGTAACTGGTGAAATCTTCTTGCCAGAAGGTGTAGAAATGGTAATGCCAGGTGACAACTTGACCATCACTGTAGAATTGCTTCAGCCAATCGCTCTTAACGTAGGTCTTAGATTTGCGATCAGAGAAGGAGGTAGAACAGTAGGTTCTGGTCAGGTTACTGAAATCATCGACTAATCATCGATAAAAATAAATAAAGCTTCCGGAAGGAAACTTCTCGGAAGCTTTTATATTATCTACGGGCATCGTCC
>NZ_JASLDS010000065.1 GCF_030151385.1 Soonwooa sp. | reverse complement strand
TTTCTATATTTGCACTGGCAAGTCCTACACAACCAGCTCCTGAGAATCCTCCAGGGTGGGAACGCAGCAAAGGTAATCGGTTGTAGCGGTGTGATGTAGGTAGCTTGCCATTTTTTGTGTCTATATGTTTCGTAATTTTATCTAAAAACTGAAGCATTAAATTCTCCCAAAATTCTGAATATTCTAATTTTAATTTATTTAAAATCAAACTATTAGCTGCATTTTTCAAAACTTAAGGCTTCAGTTTTTTTAAATTAAAATTCAAATTCCTCACCTAACTCTGGCAAATTAAATTCGATTCCTGCATCTGCAAAATGTTTCTTTGCATTATCATGATTAATTTTGATTGGCTCAAACGTATCAAAATGACATCCGATAACTTTCGGCGTCAACAATAATTCTTTTGCTGCAAAAGCCGCTTTACGAGGACACATCGTATAATGACGACCAATCGGAAGAATCGAAACATCTAACTTTCCAAAAACTTTTGAGAAAATAGCCATCTCTGCAGAAACACCTGTGTCACCTGCTAAATAAAGATTCTTGCCTGGCAAACGGAAAATATATCCTGCTGCCTCACCACCGTAAGTTCCGTCCGGAAAAGAGCTTGTGTGGCTTGCTGGCACCATCGAAATTTTAAGATCATCAATCTTGGCAGAACCGCCAAAGTTAATATCAATATTATTTGCATGTTTGAAGTAACCACAAATTTCTGGTTGCCCAATAACGGTCGCATCTGGATGATTTGCCAAAACCTCAGCCACATCTGCAGTATGATCGCCGTGTGCATGCGTAATCAATACATAATCAATTTTTTGCGCTGTAATATCGAATCCTGTTTTGTCTTTTTGAAAGTTATAAAAAGGATCACTTAATATCGTTTTTCCGTTATGTGTGAACAAAAAGCAATTTTGTCCTAAGAATTTTATTTTCATTTTTTTAAATTTTTATAAATATTTGAGACAATACGAAAATGTACAAAATCGCAGCTATGTTAAATACTAAAAGCCACTGCGAATTTCGTTTGTCTTTTTTTAAAATCGTGATTAATGCTGGGATTACAGTTGGATGAATAAAGAGAAGAACCGCCGCTAAAATATAGGCATAACCATGAAAGCCACCATCATCAGCAACGATCTTAATCTCAAAAATAAATGCAATAATATTCGCAATTAATAAGAGATAAGCAATAATAAGGTTGGCGCGTTCTCGCATTTATTCAGCTGGGAATTTATCTTCGATAAGATTTAATTTAATACCATGTTCTAACCAAGCCTTACAGCCATCCAAAACAGTTGTAAAACCGCCCGTATTATCATTAATCACCTTTAGCAAATCGTCGCCAGTTTGTGTATAGCCATAACTTTTGATGATTACTAAAGTTCCGTTTTTCATTTCTTTAAACTCGTAATCGACGTTGGTTGCAGGATTCCCCCACAAAGTTTCGATTTTAAGATTTGGAACAATCTTCAAGGTTTGTACTTCGGACGAGACATTATACATTTCCCAAATCCAAGTTGTCGTAGTCCCTTCTTCCAGCTTTCCACTCGATTTTGTGAACCAAAATTTGGTTGTTACTTCGGGATTTATAAACGCCTCAAAAACCTCAGCAATGGGCTTTCTGATTAACATTTGACATTGTACAAAAATTGGATGTTCCATATATTTTGTTTTAAAAAAGATTAAGTCCAGCAGCGGTTAAAATCGCCATCATAAAAGTTAAAATCCCGACTTGCTTTAGAAAAGGATCTAACTCGCGGTTTTCTTTAATTTGCATAATCTTGCGTCGAAGCCCAGCAAATGGAAACAGCAAAATCATCACTATAAATGCGTAATATTTGCCTTGCGCTTGCAATTGGTTAATCATTAAAAAAGTCAAAACCAACAAAATAGGAAGTTGTAACAACACCATTTCGTAGATCATTGCATTTTTGTAACCAAGTTTCAGAGCCAAAGTTTTTTTGCCAGAAGCTTCGTCGTTTTGCATATCGCGCATATTGTTAAGATTAAGCACTGCAGCACTCAACAAACCAACAGCTGCCGCAGGAAGCAAAACATCCCAACTAAAAGTTTTAGTAAACAAAAAATAACTTCCACAAACCGACACCAAACCGAAAAAGACAAACACGAAAATATCGCCCAAGCCCATATATCCGTAAGGTTTTTTGCCAACCGTATAACCAATCGCAGCCAAAATACAGGCTACACCCAAACCAATGAAAATATAAAATTCATTCATATAATTTGGGATAAATGCCACATACAACAAGGCAACGGTCGCTACAAATGACAAAATTGAAAGCAGAATAACCGCGTTTTTCATTTGTTTGGCAGTAATCTTCCCCGAAGCCACTGCTCTAGCCTCGGCTTCGTTGATTCTCAATTTATCAGTTCCTTTTACGCCATCACCATAATCGTTGGCATAGTTGGAAAGGATTTGATACAGCAAAGTCACCAAAAGTGCCAATGCAAAAATCTTCCAATCCCAAAAACCGCCATCTTCCTTTAATCGCCATTTGGCAATAAAAGATCCCATGATAATTCCACTTAAAGAAAGTGGTAAAGTTCGCAGACGCGCTGCTTTTATCCAGTCAATCATTCTTTTTGATTTTAGATTTTAGATTTCAAATTTTAGATTTAATGTTTAGGTAATTTCTAAATTTTGATTTCTAATTCCTTATTTAAGATATCCATTGGTCGTCGCCAAAGTTTGGTTTTCTCTTTTCTAAGAAAGCATTGCGGCCTTCGATAGCTTCGTCAGTCATATAAGCCAAACGCGTTGCTTCGCCAGCAAAAACTTGTTGTCCTACCATGCCATCGTCTGTTAAATTCATCGCAAACTTCAACATTCTGATTGACATTGGCGATTTTCCAAGAATCTCTTGCGCCCATTCGTAAGCCGTATCTTCAAGCTCTGCATGTGGAATAACAGCATTAACCATTCCCATTTCGAAAGCTTCTTGCGCAGAATAATTTCTTCCCAAAAAGAAAATTTCTCGCGCTTTTTTCTGCCCTACCATTTTTGCTAAGTAAGCAGAACCATAACCACCGTCAAAACTTGTTACATCAGCATCTGTTTGTTTGAAAATCGCGTGCTCTTTACTAGCCAACGTCAAGTCACAAACCACATGAAGAGAATGTCCGCCGCCAACAGCCCAACCAGGAACAACAGCGATAACGACTTTCGGCATAAAACGAATCAAACGTTGAACTTCCAAAATATTAAGACGATGCCTTCCGTCTTCTCCAACATATCCTTTTTGACCACGTGCTTTTTGGTCGCCACCGCTACAAAATGCCCAACCTCCATCTTTAGGACTTGGCCCTTCACCTGACAACAACACAACGCCTATCGATGGATCTTCCGAAGCATCAAAAAAAGCATCATACAATTCTGAAGTTGTTTTGGGACGAAAAGCATTTCTAACTTCTGGTCTATTAAAGGCGATTCTCGCAACGCCACCACATTTTTTG
>NZ_JASLDS010000064.1 GCF_030151385.1 Soonwooa sp. | reverse complement strand
CAAAGCAATTGACCATCAATTCTAAATTCACTAATTTTGCACGTTATTTAAAATAAGACAATGCAATTATCTGAACAGGAAATTATCCGCCGACAAAAGTTAGAAGAGCTCGGCAAAATGGGGATCAATGCATTCCCAGCGGAAGAATACACAATTACTGACACTACAGAATCTATAAAACAGGATTTTGCAGAAGGTAAACAGGTGAAGATTGCAGGTAGATTAATGTCCAGAAGAATCCAAGGGAAAGCATCTTTTGCTGAACTTCAAGATTCTAAAGGTCGTATCCAAGTGTATTTTAACCGTGACGAAATCTGTCCGGGAGAAGATAAAGAATTATACAATGAAGTTTACAAAAAGCTTTTAGACATCGGTGATATCATCGGTATAGAAGGTGATTTGTTTAAAACTCAAGTTGGCGAAATGACCGTTAATGTTAAGAATTTTATTCTTTTAACAAAGTCACTTCGTCCTTTGCCATTACCAAAAGTGGATGCAGATGGTAATGTTCATGATGGTTTTACTGATCCAGAAATGCGTTACAGACAACGTTACGCTGATTTGGTAGTGAATCCGCATGTGAAAGAAATTTTCGTAAAGAGAACAAAATTGTTCGCAGCAATGCGTAATTTCTTCAATAACGCAGGATATTTCGAGGTAGAAACACCGATTTTACAATCGATTCCAGGTGGAGCAGCTGCAAAACCATTTATTACACATCACAATGCTTTAGATATTCCTTTGTATTTAAGAATTGCAAACGAATTGTATCTTAAAAGATTGATCGTTGGTGGTTTTGATGGTGTTTATGAATTCTCGAAAAACTTCCGTAACGAAGGAATGGACAGAACGCACAACCCAGAATTTACCGCAATGGAAATCTATGTAGCGTATAAAGATTACAACTGGATGATGGATTTCACGGAGAAATTGTTAGAATTCTGTGCAACGCAAGTTAATGGAACAGCAGAGTCTACTTTTGGTGAACATCAGATTAGCTGGAAAGCGCCTTATCCAAGAGTTTCTATGCAAGAAGCAATTGAGAAGTACACTGGATTTGACATCACAAATAAAACGGAAGACGAACTTCGTCAGTTTGCTAAGTCGATTGGTATCGAAGTAAACGAAACTATGGGTAAAGGAAAATTGATTGATGAAATTTTCGGTGAGAAATGTGAAGGGAACTTCATTCAGCCAACTTTCATTACAGATTATCCAGTGGAAATGTCGCCTTTAACAAAAAAACATAGAAGCAAAGAAGGTCTTACAGAACGTTTCGAATTGATGGTTTGTGGAAAAGAAATAGCGAATGCTTATTCGGAGTTGAACGACCCAATTGATCAAAGAGAACGTTTTGAAGCACAAATGGCATTGTCTGAAAGAGGAGACGATGAAGCGATGTTTATCGACCAAGATTTCCTAAGAGCATTGGAATACGGAATGCCGCCAACTTCAGGTTTAGGAATCGGAATGGATAGATTGATTATGTTCTTAACGAACAATCCATCAATCCAAGAAGTATTGTTCTTCCCTCAAATGAAACCAGAAAAAGCTGCGCCAACAATCGAATTAGGCGATGATGAAAAGTTAATTCTTGAAATCCTAAAATCCGGTGAGCAAATGCCATTGAACGACGTTAAAGAACAAACTAAATTCTCAGGAAAAAAATGGGACAAAGCGTCTAAAACTTTAACCAAAAATAATTTGGTGAAAGTAGAGAAAGTGGATGATGTTTTGTTGATAAAATTGGCTTAATTGAATCTTAACGATATATTAAAAAACGAACTTCGGTTCGTTTTTTTGTTTCTATTCTGTTTGTTTTTTATAATTTTGAATCATGGAAAACTCAGAGAGTATTATCGATTTTTATAAAAGAACCTTTGGTTCTCAGGCTTTGCCAGAGTCTGTTTGTGATAAAAGTTTGGGACATATTAATGTCTTTTCTCGCGATAATTGTGCTTTGGTGGCGCCTTATCGCAGACGAGACTATTATAAGATTTCTTTGATAATTGGGACAGGAACTTTGCATTACGCCGATCGTTGGATTAAGATTGATAGGCCGGCTTTTATGTTTTCCAATCCCAAAGTTCCCTATTCTTGGGAAGCAGAATCCGAGGAGCAGAAAGGTTGGTTTTGTCTCTTCTCCGAGAAGTTTATTCGCGATACGATTACCGTTGATAATCTTGGAGAAAAGTCTTTCTTTAAAGTCGGAGGCGAACCTATATTTTTCCTATCAGAGAAGCAAGTTGCCGAGATTAGTATCATCTTTCAGAAGATGATGGAAGACTTGGAATCAGATTATATTCATAAATACCATTTGATCCGAAATTATCTTCAACTCTTGATTCACGAAGCTTTAAAGCTAAACCCTGCCGAAAATTTTGAACGTTATAGAAATGCTTCCGATCGAGTTACTTCCTTGTTTTTAGAATTGTTGGAAAGACAGTTTCCTATTGATGGACCCGAGAATTTTTTGAAACTAAAAACCGCGGTCGACTATGCATCTCATCTTAATGTTCATGTCAACTCACTCAATAGATCTTTAAAAGAAATTACAGGGAAGACGACTTCTGATCTTATTTCCGAAAGAATCATAACAGAAGCCAAAGCTTTGCTGCATCATACAGACTGGAATATTAATGAAATTGCCTTTGGATTGGGTTTTGAAGAACCTGCTTATTTTACCAATTATTTCAAAAAGCGACTTGGAGTATCGCCAATCAGTTTTAGAAGTGGCCTTGTTTGAATTTTATAATAATTGGTTTGAATCTTATATTTCAAAGGAAGATAGCAATCTTACCTTTGTTATGTTGAATCATAAAAAATTAAAAAATGAAATTTAGAACATTAGGAAAAACAGGAGAACAGCTTTCAGAAATCGGATTAGGCTGCATGGGGATGAGTTTTGCTTATGGTGCAACTGATGAAACAGAAAGTTTAAACACCTTGCACAAAGCTTTAGATTTAGGAATTAATTTTTGGGACACGGCGGATATGTATGCTAATGGCGTAAATGAAAAATTGATTTCAAAAGTTTTAGGACCTAACAGAGACAAAATCTTTATTGCAACCAAATTTGGATTTAGATTCAAAGACGGAATTGCAGGACCAAGCAGCGCGCCTGGAACTTATATTGATGGATCTCCAGAATGGATTAAACAGGCTGTTGATCTTAGTCTCAAAAGATTAAAGATTGATACAATTGATTTGTATTATGCGCATCGCGTTGACCAAAATGTTCCTATTGAGGAAACAGTTGGCGCAATGGCAGATTTGGTAAAAGCAGGAAAAGTAAAATATTTAGGTTTGTCTGAAGCTTCACCAGAATCGATCCGAAAAGCAAATGCAGTGCATCCAATTGCTGCTTTGCAATCCGAATATTCTTTGCTGACAAGAGATGTCGAAAACAAAATTTTAACGACAATCCGCGAGTTGGGAATTTCTTTAGTTCCATACTCGCCGCTTGCAAGAGGATTATTTAATAACATCAACGAAGTTTCTTCTTTGCAGGATGATGATTTCAGAAAAACCTTGCCAAGATTTCAATCCGAATATTTAGAAAATAATCAAAATCTTGCCAAAGAACTAAATGCGTTTGCCCAAACAAAAAATGCGACTGGAAGCCAATTGGCGTTAGCTTGGGTTTTGGCACAAGGAAATGATATCATCCCAATTCCAGGAACCAAACGCGTAAAATATTTAGAACAAAATGTCGCGGCAACGGACATTCATTTAACATCCGATGATCTTGCTTCAATCGACGAAATCCTGAAAAAATATCCGAAAACTGGCGAAAGATATTCGGAGGGAGGGATGAAGTTGGTCAATCACTAAAAAGAGAAAATGAAGAAAAGATGTGAAAAATCATGGAAACGTCCTACCTTGTGGATGGTGGTTATTTATTAATGTAAAGAATTATAAAAAATGTATGTTATTTCGTTGAAATATAAAAAAGAGATTGCTGAAATTGAACCACTTATTAATGCTCATAATGCATTTTTAGAACGATATTATACGGATGGTACTTTCATTATTTCGGGACGGAAAAATCCTCGAACTGGCGGAATTATTATTGCCAATAATATAGAAAGGGAAACCTTAAATGAAATTGTAAAAGAAGATCCTTTTTATCAAAACGAAATCGCGGATTACGAAATCACCGAATTCATTCCAACCAAGTCCAATGAGGAATTTCAGAAATATGTAGAAGTAATATGATGCTCAACAAAACATTAAAGCCAAGCAACAAATCCATTGCAACCTTTCTAGCATTTTCGGTCATACCGATTTCGGGATTGGCAACAGATATCTATTTGCCGTCGATGCCCGAAATGGCGTCCGAACTTCATCTTCCCGAAACCAAAATCCAGTTAACCTTATCCTTGTTTTTGATTAGTTACGGACTGGCGCAGTTCTTTGCAGGAGCGGTGGTGGACGCATTTGGACGTTACAAAGTTTCGATAATTTCACTATTTTTATTTATTTTTTCGTTTTGGTGGACGGCACAAACACAAAATATCTATGTCATCTATCTAATGCGAATCGTGCAAGGAATTTTGTCGGGATTTGCGGTGGTTTCCAAAAGAGCCTATTTTGTAGATGTTTTCGATGGCGAGGAGCGCAAACATTACCTCAGTATCATGACAATTGTTTGGTCTTTAGCGCCGATTATTGCGCCATTTATCGGAGGATATTTGCAATCCAATTTCGGATGGCAATCCAACTTTATCGCGCTGGCAATTTATTGCGCTGTGGTTCTCGTTTTAGAACTCATTTTCTCTGGCGAAACCTTAGTTAAAAGGAATCCTTTCAACCTCGGTTTCCTCTTCAACGAGTTCAAAGTAATGTTCCGCACGCCCGATTTCTTCTACGGAATGCTCATGTGCGGCGTCAGCTACGGACTGGTCATGTTTTACAACCTTTGTGGTCCGTTTATCATCGAACATCGACTCGGATTTTCGGCGATTACAACAGGCTATGTTTCGCTGTTGATGGGCTTTGCGTGGATGTGTGGCGGTTTTTTAGGAAAGTTTTTAATGAACAAATCCTTTTTGCCCAAACTTCGTTACGCTAATTTCATTCAAATCCTCCTGATCATCGTGATGTTCGCGAGCTCCTATTGGATTTCCAACCTTTATACGTTGGCGATTTTTGCGTTTTTTATTCATATCACGGCGGGATTCATTTTTAACAATTATTTCGCCTATTGCATCGGTCGATTCCCTAATTCTGCGGGGATTGCGGGCGGTTTAACAGGTGGAATGGCGTTTATCGTTACTTCCGCGCTCAGTTACGGTGTTGTTGCGGCTGTAAAGCCCGTCTCTCAGGACTTTGTGGCGGTCGGCTATTTCGTTATTGCGCTCTTGGGATTGGCGATTCTCAGCATTGTAAACTTCAAAAAAGTACATTCCTAAACTAATTATTATGGCAGCATTTCCGTCTTCCGCTCCCAATCTTTGCAACAATCGCCTTTCAGGCTCATGTTGTAAAGGATTTCCGCTCAAGCCGGGCTGCGAGATTCTGCATAAAAACAACTATTTGTCATGAAAAGAAGAGACCTCATAAAAACCGGACTTTTAGCAAGTGTAGCAACTTTAATTCCTGCAGGGAATCTGTTGGCAAATGTTGCACAATCCTCGCTAAATAATGAAAATTCCGACAATCTTTCGGGATTCCGAAAACTAAAACTCGGCGATCTCGATTTATATATTTTGTCCGATGGTTTTATCCGAGAAGATAATGTGAATACCTATTGTCCACGCGCAAATGTCACCGAACTAAAAACAATCCTAAAAGACAATTTCCGCTCCGATCAATACATCGATATGGCGATTAATGTGTTGTTGGTGAAGAAAGGAAATCAGTTGATTCTTCTCGATTCAGGTTTAGGGATTTTTGCAGACAAAAATAATGGTGTTCTTCTCAAAAGCCTGGCGAAAGCAGGTTTCCAACCCAACCAAATAACCGATGTTTTTATTTCTCATGCGCATCCCGACCATGTTGGCGGATTGTTGGACAAAAATAACAACTTCGTTTTTCCAAACGCTAAGTATTTCATTTCCAAAACCGAATATGATTTTTGGATGAAAGCCACCGAAAACGATTTCAAAAATAGCGGTTTAATCCACGAACTGGATTTTCTCAAAATGTTCATTCCGAAAGTTCGATCTATTTTAACAACATTAAAACCAAAACTCAATTATTACGATTATCAAAAAGCTTTGTTTGATAATTTCACTTTCGTTTTGGCGCCTGGTCACACACCAGGAATGACTTTGACCAAAATAAAATCCGCAAACGAAGAATTAATGGTCGTTGCTGACCTTATTCATTCCGATATTTTACTTTTTCCGCATCCTGAATGGGGATTTTCGGGAGATACCGATTTGGACATTGCCATTTCCTCACGCCGAAAAATTCTTGCCGATCTTGCCGCTACTAAAACCCGAACTTTAGCTTATCATCTTCCATGGACAGGTTTAGGTTATGTCAAAAAATCAGGCTCCGCTTTCGAATGGATTCAAGAAGCGGTTTTCACGCCGTAGTTATTCCTATATGTATAAAAAAATAAGCTGCTTTACTAAAGCAGCTTATTTTTTTAATTCGTATTTCCTTGAAGAATTTTTGAAAAATATTTTCTAAGTTTTTATTTTCGTCTCATCGCATAAATTAAATAAAACAAAAAGGGTAGGATGAAGATCGAGCCAATTAATAATGCCCAAGCTAAAGCATTGATTGTCGCTTCTGGCGCAACATGTTCTATTAAAGAATAATGGTTTCCATTTCCTAAAAGTACGATATTAGGGTAGTGCTGATAAGTTGCTGCTACTAAAATTAAAACCACTTGCAATCCCGCGAATACCCGAATGGGTAGCAATTTCCGAATTTTCATACAATAGAAAATTAAACCTAACAAAACCGTTGCAACTACTACTGCTGAGATTCCTAATGTTTTTGAAAATATCCATTCAAATAATGGGATTCCAGAATAATAAGCAACGCCAAATACTATAGAACCGCAAATAACAACCGCTAACATGGCTTTTTTAGACTTGCCAATCATCATTGTCACTTCGTCATCACTTTGGCTTTCTCGAATGGAAAGAATGCAGGCTAAATACCCGCAAATGCTTATCGTAAAAAAACCAACTGAAACGCCAAATAGATTTAACCAGCTGTAGACATATAAGTCCAAGAAGCCAGTCGCATCTGGATTTATCGACGAAGAAACTGTAGCTGCCGCAATAACGCCTAAGAAGAATGGTGTTAAAAGACTTGCTGCATAAAATATTCGTTCGTATAGAATTTGCCAATCATCAGAGACGGCATCATAATTTCTAAATGTGAAAGCCGTTCCACGTGCGATAATTCCTACCAACATTAGTACTAAAGGAATATGGAGATAGGTCGAAATTCCAGCATAGATTTGTGGGAATCCAACAAACAAAACAACAATCGCAATAATCAACCACATATGATTGGCTTCCCAAACAGGCGCTATGGCATCGTGCATTATTTCGTGGACTTTCTTTTTGGTGTTTTTTCCAGCGAAAAGCTCTACAATTCCACCACCGAAATCGGCGCCTCCAAAAACGACGTATAAACAAACTGAAAGCCACAGAAAGGCGATAACTACATAAATCATGACTTTTTAGTTTTTGGTGAATAATTAGGGTCTGTAGAATCGTATAATTTCGGAACCATCTTAATTTGTCTTGATAATAAGAATCCTAAAATCATGGATAGACTAACAAAAATAAACGTAAAGAAGTAGAATGAATATTGGATTCCAGGCATTGGTGTTACCGCATCAATGGTTTTCATAATGCCATAAATAATCCATGGTTGTCGACCAACTTCGGTTACGGTCCAGCCTGCTTCTAGAGCGATATAACCAAAAGGTGTTGCAATAAAAAATATTTTTAAAAACCAATTTTTTGTTAGCCATTCTTTCTTTTTATACAGAGCAAAAAGGTAAATAACGCCTATTAACATCATCACAACACCAAAGAAAATCATGATCTGAAATGCGTAATGTACAACAGCTACTGGTGGCCACAAGTCTCGTGGGAATTCTTTTAGACCTTTTACTTCTCCATCCAAATCACCTGTCGCAAGAAAACTCAACACTTTCGGAATTTTGACTGCATATTTTACTTCTTCATTTTTTTCATCAGGAATGCCACCGAGGACAAATGATGCGCCTTTTTCTGTTTCAAAATGTGCTTCCATTGCTGCTAATTTTATAGGCTGGCGTTTGGTGACCGATTTCGCAGCAATATCGCCACTTAGTGGAGCGCCAAAAGCGCCAATCAAAGCAAATCCCATCGCAATGCGAAATGCTTTTGTATGAAACTGAATATTTTTCTTTTTTAAAATTAAATAAGCATGTACGCCAGCAACAGCAAATCCAGTCGCACAGAAAGCGGCGACAGTCATATGAAAGGCTTGTGGGAACCAAGCTTCATTAAACATCGCTTTTATAGGATCGATGTTGGTATATTGACCATTTATGAAGTCAAAACCTGTAGGACTATTCATCCATGCATTGGCGGCTACCACAAGAATTCCCGATGCTAAACCGCTAATCCCAACAATGAGTCCGCAAAACCAATGGAACCATTTGTTGAGGCGTTCCCAACCATACAGAAAGAATCCTAAAGCTATGGCTTCAATAAAAAATGCAGTTCCTTCCAACGAAAATGGCATTCCGAAAATGGGACCTGCGTGCTCCATAAATTTTGGCCAAAGTAAGCCTAGTTCAAAGGAAAGCATCGTTCCAGAAACAGCTCCTGTTGCAAAAAGTATGGCAACGCCTTTACTCCAAGCTTTGGTGAGTCCTTTGTAAATTTCGTTTCCAGTTTTTAGATACTTCCAATGCGAGAAAGCCATAAGAAAAGGCATAACCATCCCAATACAGGAAAAAATAATGTGAAAGCCTAAGGAAAGCGCCATCTGCGAACGCGCTGCGATAAAATCGTCCATTCTATTGCTATTTTGAATGAATAAAGCTAAGTATTATAAGTTATTCATTCTTATATAATTATGGAATATTTTAAATGATATATTTCATCTATCAAATTGTAATTATGTTTTCTGGAATGACTATTTTATTTAACAGATTTTAGAATATTAAAAACTTTCAAAACCCGAAAATTTTCACGATATTTGTGGGTCTTTGCGCAACGCAAAAATTAATAAATTTATATGAGTCAAAAACAATATACAGCAAGTAGTATTCAGGCATTGGAAGGAATGGAGCACGTACGTATGCGTCCTTCGATGTACATTGGTGATGTGGGCACAAGAGGTCTTCACCATTTGGTTTATGAAGTAGTGGACA
>NZ_JASLDS010000050.1 GCF_030151385.1 Soonwooa sp. | reverse complement strand
ATCTTTTTCTTCGAACTTTACTATCTCAAAGTGATTGATTAGGTATTCGGGCAGTAATAATTTAAGTAATTCTGTCTCATTTAGCATATCACAAATTTATGCTTTTTTCAAAACCCTCCCCTGGTTTTAGGACTGATCCGTCTTTAGTAATTTGATTTGAAACAAAAATGTCATCCAGAATCTGAATGACATTTTATAAAATTTTATTTTGTTAAATCGAGTCCGCCAAAATTACCAGAGCTCATCATCAAAAAGGCGCCTTCTTTTTTGTCCAAAGTCTCCCAATAATTATGAAGATCTTCGGCATTCGTGAAAACTTTTAGATTGTCGTTCTTGAATTTTTCTTTTATAAAGTCTGGCGAAATCGCGTCCATTCTTTTAATTTTCAGGGCGTCTTCCGAGTAAAAAACAACAGCATTATCCAAGCCATCCATCGCATGATCGTATTGCTCCAAGAAAATTGGATTAAGACTCGAGTAGGTGTGAAGTTCTAAAAAAGCGTTTTTAGTTTTGTTCGGAAATTGCTCTACAAAGGCTTTAACAGCTGCTTTTACCTTGCTCGGCGCATGTGCAAAATCTTTGTATAAAGTTCCACCATCTGGGCGTTCGACTTTTTCTAGACGCTTGGAAGCACCTTTGAAACTCATAATCGCTTCATAGAATTCTTCTTCCATAATACCCAATTGCTGACAAATATGTCGCGCGCCTTCAAGATTTAGAAGATTGTGCGCTCCAAAAATCGATAACGGAATATCGCCCATTTCGGTTTTTAAATAAACGCAGTCGTCAACAATCTCGTATTCTGGCGTCTTATAAGGTATTTTTCGGAAATAATTTTCGGCTGATTCTACAACTTTTACAACTTCGGCATCTTCTTCATTATAAACTAAAACACCGCCTGGCGTAATGCTCGCCACGAATTTTCTGAACTGATCAACATAATCATCAAAGGTTTTGAAAACATTGATATGGTCCCATGCAATTCCTGATACCAAAGCGATGTTTGGTTGATATAACAAAAATTTGGATCTTGGATCAAGGGTTGAAGACAAATATTCGTCGCCTTCCAAAATCATAAAGTCGTTATCTTCAGTAATTTTCACCATACAATCGAAACCTTCCAATTGTGCACCAACCATATAATCGATGTCCTTTTTATTAAAATTAAGAACATGTAAAATCATTGATGTAATGGTAGTCTTGCCATGAGAACCGCCGATAACAACGCGGGTTTTTTGCTTGGATTGCTCGTATAGAAATTCGGGATACGAGTATATTTTTAGACCTAATTCTTTTGCTTTTGCCAATTCGGGATTGTCTGCGTGTGCGTGCATTCCCAAAATAACAGCATCGATATCAGAAGTTATTTTTTCGGGAAACCAACCCATTTCGGCAGGAAGAATTCCTTTTTTCTCGAGTCTAGAACGTGATGGTTCGAAAATAGCATCATCCGAACCTGTAACTTGATATCCTTTATCTTTAAGCGCGATGGCAAGATTGTGCATTGCACTTCCGCCAATCGCAATAAAATGCGTTTTCAATTCAATTTTAATTTGAAACAAAAGTAGTGAAAATTTAAGCTTTGGCGAGTTTTAAAACATTTTAAATTCTACAAGTAAGTTCTTAGAGAATCGAATCCTTTTCAATAAATATCAGGAATAAACGCAACAAAAAAGCTGTTGAAAATTCAACAGCTGATATTTTGTTCTATAGATTAAACTGTAGGATCATCCTCAGTTTTCGTTTTCTGGGCTTTTAGCTCCTCATCGTACTCATGGAGAAGATTATGCTCTGGCGTTTGCTCAATCGCGTACATGATTTTGTCAAGAATTTCCGCTGGTGTTTCGGTGTCGTAGTCGATGTCCAAAGGCGGTTTGAATTCCATTGTTGGCTTGACACCAGTAACTTTAATTTTCAAACCTTTCTTGTCAAAAGCACGACGGAAACCATTTATTTTGATAGGGATTACAATTGGACGTTGGTTTTTTACCAATCTAGCCGTTCCTTTTCTACCTTGTGCAAACGCCGAAGTTGTGCCTTGTGGAAATGTAATAACCCAGCCGTTGTCCAAAGCTTTCATAATGTTTTCAACCTCGCTCATGTCCACCATACGGTTTACATTTTGTCCTTCTGCGCGCCAAGTTCTTTTAACAGTAACAGCGCCAGCGATTTTAAAAATTCTTGCAAGAAGTCCTTTATTCATCGTTTCTTCTGCCGCTACATAATAGAAATCAACTTTCGGATTTAGAAGATAGATGGGATTTTTAATGGTGTTGAGATAGCCGTTATTTACTGAGCAAAAAGCATGGTACATTGCCGCAACATCCGCAAAATAAGTTTGGTGATTCGACACAAAAAGCACGTTGGTTTTTGGCAAATCGACAAGGTTTTCGGAACCAGTAATTTTTAGTTTATTAAAACCATTAAAACGGCGGTACGACACCAAACCTAATATAAAGATTATAAAACGTTTGAGGACGTAGATGTTCCCAAAGGAATCGGTAAAAATATTTTTTTTAGCCATTTTTTGCAGTTATAATTCCGCGCAAGTCAGATTTTTCGAAGCGCAAATTTAAACATTTTTCAATAACAAGCTAAACTCACTCAAAATCATTGAGGTTGCTCCCCAAATTAGGTAACCATTAAAGTCAATTACAGGAACTTCATATCCTCTGCTGGTCGCCATTGTCATCATTTTGGGTTCGTCAGGTAAAGCCAGTAATGAACTTACAGGAAATTCTATTAACTCCACAGCTTCGCTTTCTTGCAATATAAATGTAGGGTCTTTTTTTGTAAATGATATAAAAGGATGAACATAAAAATTACTTGGCGGGATGTAGATCGGAGATATTTCTCGAATAATCTTGATGTAATGTTGGTCGATTCCCATTTCCTCCGAGGTTTCGCGTTTTGCGGTTTCGGCAAAGTTAAGGTCCTCGTCTTCTCGTTTTCCTCCAGGCAAAGAAATCTGCCCACTATGGCGGTCGTGCTCATTTTCGCTGCGTACCATTAGTGGAAAGTACCATTCGTCGTTTTTTAAATATAATAAAATATTAACCGCCGCAAATTTTGGATTCTTTTTTAAAATTTCATCATAAGAAAACAATGGGCGGTAAGCAGGCGAATAAATGCAGTGCGCTTTTTCACCTTTTAAATCGGTGTTTTTTAAACTTTTTAGTAAATCTTTTCCAAACTTTCGCATGTCTCAAATTTAATCAAATAATATGCAAAACGAAAGTTTAAAATTAACTTTAAAAAAGAAAACATTTTACAAACTTAAAGGAATGCCAGAATAGAAATCCAATAATTTTTGACTAAACAAATAATTGTACTTCGCTTGTGCCACGCTACCTTGTGCGTTAGCATAGTTGTTACGCGCAATATTGAGGTCATAGATGCTTGTACGTCCAGCTTCGTAACTTTTCTCAGCAAAGTCTAAAGCTAACTTTGTGCTTTTTTCTGCCTCAACAGAAGTTACATACGTTTGATAATTGGCATCAGCATCGAAAGCGGCTTTCTGTACATTTTGTTTGACATCTTGCTTTTGTAATTCAAGATTATTTTTTGCAATTTCTTGATTGATTTTAGTCTGTTCTACTTGCAACTTGGTAACACCTTGATTAAAAATCGGAATATTAGCCGACAGTCCAACTTGCTGACCAAAATTATCTTTGTATTGACGGAAGAAAGGACGTTCTTTAATAGGTGTTCCATCTGGATTAACACCAATTGTGTTAGTTGCCAAAGAATTAAAATAAAAAGAACCAATACCAGCAGTTGCCGTCACCGTTGGCCAATATGCCGTTTTTGCGACTTCGGTTTGTGCTTCAGAAGATTTAATGCGACTTTCTGCAGCTTTTATCTCTGGTTGATTGTTATAGGCTTTGTTTAGAACTTGATCGACTAACAAATCTGGTGCTTGCGGATCAAAAATAACAGGCGCATCTTCAATGTCAAAATCTTTGTAATCCTGTAACATCAAAAGTTGCGCAAGCGCAAATCGACTTCTGTCGCGGTTAACTTCGGCAACTTTTAAGTTTTGTTTTTCTCTTGCAACCGCTGCCTGCGCTTCTGCCAAAACCGTTTGTGCTGTTGTCCCAACTTCGGTCGTTATTTTGGCGCGCTCATATAATTTGTTGGCGTTGTTTACTGCGCTTTGCGATATTTTTACAATTTCGCGGTTTAACAAAATACTCAAATATTGTTGTGCAATCTGTAACGAAATATTATTTTGAATTGTTGCAATGTCAAATTGTGAAGCTTCTACATCAAACTGAACTTTTCGAATGTTTTTTTCGACACGGCCATTGTTGTAGACCAAAACATTAGCACCAAGATTCGCACTATTGTTAAAGTTGTCGTTACGTTGCGAAAATCCAAATACATCTTGACTTTGTCCAAAGCTGGCAGTGTTAGAAATATTCCCGCTAACTGTTGGCAAATGTCCTTTTTTTGCAATGGTCAAATTAGACTCTTGCATTTTCTTATTGTAATTGTTTTGGATGACTTGCAAATTGCTTTTAACTGCGTAATCGACGCATTCTTGCAAAGTCCAAATCTTTTGACCATAGCCAGATATACTAAAACAAATAACGGATGCTGCTAAAATATTACGAAGTTTCATAAAAACAATTTATACACAATAAGACTCAACAAATGATAATTTGTTACGCCTAGATGAAAAAAAATATTTTTTTTTAAATTAATTGTAACTTTTTAACAATCTCAATTACCAATTAGAATATAATCCGAGAATATGTCGAATTTAATTTTAAAAATTGAAGAACTCAATAAATCCTATGATATTGGTAAGAGCAAATTACATGTTCTGAAAGGTATCAACCTGAATATTGCAGAAGGGGAGTTTGTGTCGATTATGGGTTCTTCGGGTTCTGGTAAATCAACTTTACTTAACATCATCGGGATTCTGGATGAAGCTGATACTGGTGTATACGAGTTGGATGGTGTACCTATTAAACATTTGACTGAAAGTCGTGCTGCTGAATATAGAAGCAAGTTTTTAGGATTTATTTTTCAATCATTTAATTTGATTAATTATAAAACCGCAGTAGAAAATGTTGCATTGCCACTTTATTACCAAGGTGTTGGTCGTAAAGAGAGAAGTCAAAAAGCTTTAGAATATTTAGAAAAAGTTGGACTTGGACAATGGGCGGACCACTTGCCAAGTGAAATGTCGGGTGGACAAAAACAACGTGTTGCAATTGCTCGCGCCTTGATTACAGAGCCAAAACTTATCTTGGCGGATGAACCGACTGGTGCTCTAGATTCGCAAACGACACATGATATTATGAAACTTTTGCAAGAGATCAACAACGAAGGTAAGACGATTGTTGTGGTGACGCACGAACCAGATGTTGCGGCACAAACCAAACGTAATGTTGTCCTCAAAGATGGTCGTATAGAAAGCGATGAGTTTATTCAACAAATCGTTTTATAAAAATTAAAAATAATCCTATAACTAACAATATTCAAAATGTTTGACATAGACCGCTGGCAAGAGATATTTAGTTCCATTCGCAGTAACGTATTGCGGACGGTGCTTTCTGGCTTTACAGTAGCCTTGGGATTGTTTATTTTCATTGTTTTATTTGGGATTGGTAATGGTCTTAACAACTCTTTTGCGAAAGCTTTTACAAGAGACGCCGCCAATCTTATTATGATTTTTACAGGTCGTACATCGGAGGCTTATGCAGGTCTACAAACCAATAGAACGATTACACTTAACAATGGAGACTTCGACGATATCGACAAGTCATCAAAAGGTAAAGTTGAATATGCTTCGCCAAGATATACGGCGAACTGGATGGTAAAATATGGTCGCGAAAGTGGAACTTACCAAATACAAGGCGTGATGCCAGATGAAAAATTCCTCGAGAATAGAAATATGATGGAAGGTCGTTACATAACGCCGATGGATATTGACCGCAAAGCTTATGTAACCTCGATTGGTAGAATGGTGCAACGCGACTTGATAAAAGATGGAAGCCCAATTGGCAAGATGATCCAGATTAACGGAACGATGTTTCGTGTGGTTGGTGTGTTTTCTGATGCTGGTGGCGACTGGGACGAGCGACATGTGGTTATTCCGTTGTCGACATTGCAACAGATGAAGCAAGGTTCTGACAGTTTGAGTACCATTATGTTGTCTTATGATCAAAAAATGTCACCAGATCAAGCGATAAAATATGGTGACGAACTTGAGAAGAAAATAAAAAGCCGTCATCAGATTTCGCCAACAGATCAACAAGCGGTGGTTGTCAGAAATAATGCTAAAAACAACCAAGAGTCTTTCATGTTCATTTTTGTGATTTCGGCAGTTGTAGGATTCATTGGACTTGGGACATTATTAGCAGGAATCATCGGTATCAGTAACATCATGGTGTATATCGTAAAAGAACGAACTAAAGAAATCGGTATCCGAAAAGCCATTGGTGCAAAGCCTGCAGGTATTGTTGCGCTTATTCTTCAGGAGAGTATTGTTATCACAGTTATTTCGGGATTGATAGGTGTTGGTGTAGGTGTTTTAACATTAAAATTAATAGGCGATAGTTTGGAAGATTATTTCATCACCGATCCATCAGTTGGTTGGGGATTGATTTCGGCAGCGTTTTTCTGTTTGATTTTTGCGGGAGCTATTGCAGGATTTATCCCAGCTTACCGTGCTTCTAAGATTAAACCGATTGAAGCGCTAAGAGCGGAATAATTTTTAAAATAGATAAAAGAGCGAATTTTAAATGTAAAACGCATTTAAAATTTAATAATAAAAAACAAAAAGCTTCGACCACAGAATGAAAATTTTATTCAGTTTAGATACATGGCAGGAGATTTATTATTCGTTGAGTAATAATAAACTTCGGACATTCCTCACCATGATTGGCGTAGGTTGGGGCATGTTTTTGTACGTAAGTCTTTTGGGTGCTGCAAAAGGGATGGAGAATGGTTTTAATAAAGCCTTTGCGGGATTTGCAACCAATTCAATTTTTCTTTGGGCACAAAGTACGAGTATTCCGTTTGATGGTTTTCCAAAGGGTAGAACTATGAAACTTCACTTACGCGATATCGATTTATTAAAATCAAAAATTCCTCAAATCGATTATATTTCGCCGCAAAGTGCACGTGGAAATTTTGGAAATCCGCCAGAGCAAATTTCGCGCAATGGTAAATCGGCAACTTATATGTTGACGGGAGATTTCCCTATTGGTAATATGATTTCGCAAAAGAAATTACTTTTTGGAAGATACATTAATGATCCAGATATTACGAGTAGCAAAAATGTTGTGGTTATCGGAGAAGAAATTTATAAAAACTTTTTTGACGCCAAAAAGAATGAAAACCCAATTGGCAAATCCGTTAATATTAAAGGCGTGTTTTTCACGGTTATCGGCGTTTTCCGTGTTGGAAAATCTGGAGGACCATTAGAGAGCGATCAGTCAGCGTATATTCCGTTTAGTACGTATAACAAGATGTATAATGCAGGTGATGTTGTTGACTTTTTTGCGATTGTGAGCAAGCCTGATGCCGATGTCAAAATTGTCGAGAGTCTTGCAAAGGACGAACTAAAAAAAGAGTATAATGCTTCGCCTGATGATACCAATGCTTATGGAAGTTTTAACCTTGGTGAAGCTTTTAAGAAGTTGACAGGCTTTTTAACTGGGATGCAATTTCTAACAATCGTTGTTGGGACTTTGACCATTTTGGCAGGTGTTATTGCGATTTCGAATATCCTTTTAATTACGGTAAAAGAACGTACCAAAGAAATTGGAATCCGCCGAGCTTTGGGAGCAAAACCTAGTGAAGTGCGTAACCAGATTTTGGTGGAAAGTGTTGTCATCACCTTGTCTTCTGGACTTATTGGATTTTTGTTTGGAATTTTCCTTTTGATGGGACTTAATTTAGCAACAAAAGACAATGACAAATTCCCATTTTATAATCCGACGGTAGATTACACCAATGTATTTTCTGCACTAGGAATTATGTTAGTCTTGGGGTTACTAATTGGGATGATTCCCGCACAGCGCGCTGTTAAGATTCGACCAATCGAAGCTTTAAGAACCGAATAAATTTTAAATAAATAAACTACTATAATGAAAAAGAAGTTCACTTTCAAAAAAGTTCTCTATATCATCCTTGGACTGTTTGTTCTCGGCGCTTTGATGATGGGAATTAGTTACGTTGTTAAATCCAATTCTGCCGAAAAGGAAAGCTTCTTAACAAGAAAACCGACGATTTCTAATCTTGATGACAAGGTGATGGCGACTGGTAAAATTGTGCCGCGCGAGGAAATTGAGATTAAACCCAATATGTCAGGAATTATCACCAACATTGAAGTGCACGAAGGTGACAAAGTTGTTGCTGGACAACTTTTGGCGACGTTGAGAATTATCCCAACGGTATCAGATGTTAACGCTGCAATGCAAGATATTAACAATGCTCAAATTCAGGTTAAAAACGCTGAAATCAATGTCGCTAATCAACAGAAGCAATATGCAATGCAAGATAAATTGTTCAAGCAAGGGGTAATTTCTAAACAAGAATATATCACGGCGCAACAACAATATGAATCGACGGTTCAGCAACAAAAAATTGCTAGCCAACAACTGAACGCTGCACAAAAAAGATTGCAAATTGTAAAAACTGGAGCAACGCCAGAATTGCAAGGTATGGCAACAACGCAAATTCGCGCAAAAGCTGCCGGTACTATTTTGGAGATTCCTGTGAAAATTGGTAGCCAAGTTATCGAAGCGAATGCTTTTAACCCTGGAACGACGATTTGTTCGATTGCTGATTTGGGTTCGTTGATTTTTAAAGGAACAATTGATGAAGCGCAAGCAGGAAAACTAAATGAAGGCATGGAAATGAATGTTGTAATCGGTGCATTGCAAAACAAATCATTCCCTGGTAAATTGACACTTATCGCCCCAAAAGGTAAAGAAGAAGCAGGAACAATAAAATTCTCGGTAGAAGGTGATGTTTACAACAAAAATAACGAATACATTCGTGCAGGATTTAGTGCAAATGGCGAAATCTTGTTAAGCAGTCAAAAGAATGCTTTGCTGTTGGATGAGTCTTTAATTCAGTATGAAAAAGTGAACAATGTTGACAAGTCTTTTGTTGAGGTTAAACAACCAAATGGAAGTTTCAAAAAAGTCTATGTTAAACTTGGTGCTAGTGATGGTGTACGTGTACAAATCCTTTCTGGTATTGATAAAAATGCTGAGGTTAAAGTTTGGAATCCTTCTGACAAAGACAAAGAAGAACTAAAAGCTAAGAAAAAATAAACTTCAGTTTTTATAAAACAAAAAGCGATTTCGAAAGAAGTCGCTTTTTGTTCTGTATGTAGGATATGGTTTCGAAACAATGATTTGTATATTAGATTTAATGTCTGTTCGGAATAAAGCGCTTTTATTTATACGAGGCGCCACTTCGAGTAAAAATCTGAAAGATTTTGTATCGCGAAGTTTGAATGATAAGAAAATTAACTTGTTTTCGATACAATTTTCTTCGAAAACCACTCAAACTGACGTTAATTTTCTTATCCCGAACTCAGATTAGATTTTAAATTACTACTATTTGTTGCAGTAAATGAGCTTGTTTCAAATTGAAAATAATCCTAAATTTTTTGAATATTGATTAGGCTCTATCGGAGGATTTTGTGAGTGAAAAGTTTCGAACAAATTACGTTGAGCTCCATAGGAGCATTCTGTTAATAGTAATTTAAAATACGTGAAGTTGAGCTCCGTAGGAGCGAACTTTTAATCACACTTAATGATCAGGTCGCTCCTACGGAGCTCCCCGAAAACAATCTTATGTTTCTATGAACAGTACGTTCCTACGGAACTTACATTTAATCTAAATTCAAATTACGTCTTCTATGAAAAACTAAATTTCCTCAATATCATCTGCGCTTTCCGAATCTCGCGATTGATTATTGTACAGCAAAGCGTAGTAACCATTTTGTGCTAATAGCTCGTCGTGCTTGCCCTCTTCCACGATTTTACCTTTTTCCATAACGATAATTTTATCCGCTTTTTCGATGGTAGAAAGGCGATGCGCAATGATGATGGAAGTTCGGTCTTTCGTTATTTTTTCGGTGGCATGTTGTATGAGTTTCTCACTTTCATGGTCGATTGATGAAGTCGCCTCGTCCAAAATCAAAATCTTTGGGTCGGACAAATATGCTCTTAAAAACGATAAAAGTTGTCGTTGTCCCAGCGAGATTGAAGAACCTCTTTCGCTTACCACATAATTGTAACCGCCAGGCAAACTTTCTATAAAATCATCTACTTCGATGGTTTGCGCTACTTTTTTAATCTGTTCCAAAGTGATACTTTCATCGCCCAAAGTCAAGTTTTCAAAAATAGAACCGTGGAACAAAAACACATCTTGCAGCACAACGCCAATATGACTTCTAAGATTGTACAATTCGTAATCTCGGATTTCGACATCGTCTAGTAAAATTTCACCAGAATTAATATCGTACAAACGCGTTATCAAACTAATAATCGTGGATTTGCCAGCACCAGTTGCACCTACAATAGCAACGGTTTCGCCTGGATTAACCTTAAAACTTATGCCTTTCAGAACCTCTTGTTTTTCATCATAAGAGAAATGCACATCTCGAAATTCAATTTGTCCTGCAAATTCGTGTTTAACAATTTTACCATCATTCGGCATCGCGTTGTTTTCGTCCATCACGCCGAGCACACGCTCTGCGCCAACCAAACCACGTTGGATGTTGTTAAAGCGGTCTGCAATCTGTCTCAAAGGACGAATTAGCATATTAATAAACTGAATAAATGCGATAATTACCCCAGCTTTAACCTCAATAAAACCACCGTAAAAAAGGATGAATCCAATAAACAGGGAAGAAATTAATTCAACAACAGGGAAGAACAATGAGAAGATAAAAACCGTTCTCAACAAAGCTGATTTCAGTTGAATATTAATATCATCAAATTTCTTAAACTCCGCTTCTTGACGATTAAAAACCTGAATAATCGACATTCCAGAAAGTCGCTCTTGCACAAAACTATTTTGGATGGCTGTCCAACTTCTTTCGTCACCAAATGCTTTTTTTAATCGTTTTTGGAAAAACCTTGTGATAACAACCATCAAAGGCAAAATCACCAACGAAATATAACTTAGCTCGACATTGACTTTAAACATCATAACCAGTACAAAAACAAGTCTTAGGATGTCGCCAAAAACCATCAAAAATCCATCTGTGTAGACTACAGCTATTGTTTCGACATCGCCAACAGCACGCGTTACCAACTGTCCCAAAGCTGTTTTGTCAAAGAAAGAAGTTTTGAAATAAATCAGTTTATTGTATAATCGCTCACGAATATCTCTGATAACATTCTGCGATATAAAATTCGAAAAATAAACCAAGAAAAAATTCAGCAACATTTCCGCTATCACCAATCCAATTAGGATGTAGATATGCTTCATCATCAAAGCTTTGTCCTTAAGATGTGTAATGTCGTTATCGACAATTTCCATCGTTAGATAAGGTCGATAAGTCGACACCAACGATAGTAAAATGGAGATGATTAAGGTCAAAATAAACCATGATCGGAACTTCATCCCAATCATAAAAAGTCGTTTGACAATCTGCCAAGTATTTTCTTTTTCCATTCTTTAATCTAAAAAATCATAGCCAACATCTACCAAAAATAATCCGTGCGCAGGAGCAGATGTCCCCGCCGAATTGCGATGTTGCTCAGTTATCACGCGATGCATATCTTCGGGTTTCAACTTCCCATCGCCAACTTCTATCATTGTCCCGACAATCGCTCGTACCATATTCCTAAGGAAACGATCCGCCGAAACCGTAAATTTCAGCAAACTTCCGTTTTGTTCCCAATTCGCTTGATAGATTTTACAAATATTGGTTTTGTTATCCGTGTGTAGTTTCGCAAAACTCGTAAAATCAGAATATTCAAAAAGGATTTTGCAAGCCTTATTCATCGCGTCAACATCCAATTTTTTGCGCCAAAGTTGCCACGCCAAATCTTTTGTAAACGGATCTTTCTCCGTTGATATTAAGTAATTATAAGTTCTGTAAGTTGCACTAAACCTTGCATGCGCATCATTCTCAACTTCAAAAATTCTTTTGATAGCGATGCTTTCTGGCAAAAAACTATTGAGTCGATGTACAAGATTATCCATCAGTTTTTCCTCAAAATCAAAATGTGCAAATATCTTTTTGGCGTGTACGCCAGTGTCTGTTCTGCCTGCGCCAGTCGTTTTTATCGGTTCTCGCAATAAGGTTGATAAAGCTTTTTCCAAAGTTTCCTGTACCGAAATTTGGTTGGGTTGTATCTGATAACCAAAGTATGGTGCGCCATCGTAAGCAAATTCTATAAAGTATCGCATCGGCTGCAAATTTCCTGATTTTTTTTCAATTAACCTTAACTTTTTGGGCGTTCCTTTTTTGCCCAAACTTTAGCCATCGCAAAAAAAGTCGGGCTGTCCGCTATATCTTTAGGCTTGTCGCTCGGACGGCTCCGCTACGCTCCGCCGCCTAGCTCCAATCCCAAAGGATGTCGCTTCCATCCCTAACGCGAGATTCTGTTTACATTGGTCATGACTTGTTGTTATTCCGATTCTTCGTGTTCTTTTGAGAATCTTTAAAGCTTTTGAAAATCTTGATGTAGCTTGTATAATGTAATTTTATTATTTATTCGAACAGAATACCACATCGTTTTGCCTCGGGGATTAATATTAATTATTAAACGATTTTTTTTGTTTTTTAAAGACTGTTGGAGGTTTTTGATCTTTAATGTTGCTTGTTGTATGTCTTTTTTTCGAATTGAGAAAAAATGAAATAGATTAGTTTTTTAATAACACATTGTAATTTAGATATATTTACTTATGTTTATTGTTGTTTGAAGATTTTATTTTACTTAATATTTTTTTAATAAATGTTAAAATGCGGTTGTTATTGTGTTTATTTGATCTTTTTAAGAAAAATATTGATTTTTATGTATTTAAAATTTGTTTTTTACTGACGAAATTATATTTTTGTATCGATAACTTAATTTAAATAATTATGAAGAAAATTTTACTATCAGGCTTTTTAGCTTTAGGATTTTGTGCAAGTGCGCAGTTTAATTACTTAGGTGATTTTGAAGATCCATCTTCAGGAGTGTATGGACAATTCGGTGGGGGTACAATTACAGCGGCAGCAGCTTGTAATGGAGCAGCTGGCGGCCAGTTGGCAATTAGTGCAACATATGCGCAGACAGGTTGGATGGTTCAGATGGATCCTACTGGTCAAATTTCTAATGGACAAAAAATCGATTTATCGATTAGCTATAAGAAGGCAGCAGGTGCAGTAGGAAGTTTATATCCGGCTTATTTTGTTTATAATGAGGCTACAGATCAGTGGACAGTTTATCCAGTAGGCGCTGCAATTAGTTTGGCTTCTGCTGCAACTACAACTTGTACATCTGTGACGAGAACAATTCCTGCAGGTACGGTTATGCCTGGTCAAACAGTTGCTTTTGGTACTTATTTTGTAAGAACTTCGGGTTCTGGTAATATCTATTGCGACGATATCAAAATCGTTCAAGAAGTTGTAACGACTCCTCCTGCATCTTGTGCTACTATAACAGCACCTACAGCAGGAACAGTTGCAAACTATGGACAATATGAGGTGAAATGGAATGCAGTTGCTCAAGCGACTAATTTCAAAGTAACGGTTGGTTCTACATCAGGTGCTAGTGATGTGTTTAATGGGACAGTTACGGGAGCTACCCTTTCTCAATATGTTCCAACATCTCCTAATTCTACTTATTATGTGAAAGTAGTTCCGACTAATTCGAATGGAGATGCTACTGGTTGCCAAGAAGTTCAGTTTAGTACTAATAATACACTTGGATACTGTGCTGCTGCAGCTACAAGTACGCAATATGAGAAAATATCTAAAGTTGTATTTGCTGATATTAATAATCCGTCAACTGCAACTGCAGGTTACGAAGATTTTACATCTGTAACGGGTAATGTTTTAAGATCGCAAACGTATCCTATTTCTGTTAGTGTTTCAGGCTTTGATGGTGACTTTACAACAGTGTGGATCGATTATAACCAAGATGGTATATTTAGTAATGATGAGAAAGTATCATTAACTAATGCAGCAACTTCAACAGGTAATATTACAATTCCTGCATCTGCGAAATTGGGTAAAACTAGAATGCGTGTTAGATTGAATTATGCTGCTGAAGGTCCATCTTGCGGAAATACACAGTATGGACAAGTCGAGGATTATTCAATTATGATCACAGATCCAAGCATGGCAGTTAACGATATCAATAAGTCAAATGTATCAGTGTATCCTAATCCATTCAAGGATGTGTTAAAGATTTCTGATGTTAAAGATGCGACTTCAGTTATTGTTTCTGATCTTTCTGGAAGAACAGTTGCACAGCTTAAACCAGCAACAGAACTTAACTTATCACAATTGAATAAAGGTGTATACATTGTGAACATTAAATATTCTAACGGAGAAGTGAAATCTACTAAAGTTATTAAAGAATAATTTTTTTAGAATATTAATTATAAGCCGACTTCCTAGGAAGTCGGCTTTTTTTTGTGAAAAATATTTAATTTTTGGCAATTGAAAATGTATGTCTGTATTATCTATATTAAGTATTATTTGTATTTCTTCTGTGGAATCGAAAAACTTTTTAAATAAAACTTGCTCGATTGAAATTAAATATTTAGTTTTGTTGAACTGATAAATATTATTATTGATATGAAAAAAATTCTATTTCCTTGCCTATTGGCATTAGGTATCGGAGCAAATGCTCAGTACAATTTCACTGGAACATTTGAAGATGCTGCAGATGGATATTATGGACAATTTGGGGGTGGTACAGTTACTGCTGCTGCTGCTTGTAATGGAAGTTATGGTGGGCAGTTAGCTTTATCTGCTACAACGCCACAAACAGGTTGGATGGTGCAGATGGACACTACAGGACAGATTAGTAACGGAATGGGTGGTACTTTAAGTTTTAGCTACAAAAAGTCTGCTGGTCTTGTTGGTACTGCACGTATAGCATATATGGTGAAAGATCAGAATAGCGGATCATGGAATGTTGCATATGTTGGAGATCCAATTAATTTAACTACGGATGCTATGACATCTTGTACAACGGTTTCTGCTACTATTCCTGGTGGAGTGCTAGCACCAGACGCTGAAAATGGTGTTGGTGTATGGGTGACTAGAGCATCAGGTACAGGTAACTTCTATGTAGATGATATTAAGATCGTACAAGATGTGCCAACTACAGTACCTAACTGTACTACATTTACATTGCCTACAGCTGGATCAACTATACCAGCAGGAACAAATACTATTAAGTGGACAGCAGCGCCAAACACAGCGTCATACAAAGTAACTATTGGTACAACTTCAGGTGGTACAGATGTTTACAATGCTACTGTATCTGCTGCTAATACTACAGCTAACGTTTCATTATTGCCTAATAAAACATATTATGCAAAAGTTACGCCTGTTAACCCAGTGGGAGCTGCAACAGGATGCCAAGAAATAACATTCTCTACTAACTCTAGTATTAATGTTTGTGGTCCATTGACAACTAATCAACCGGGAGCTGTATTCCCGATTTCTTCAATGACATTCTCTGGAACAACAAAGACTTCGCCTTCTCAATCAGGAACTGTTTCTCCTTACGAAGATTTCAGAAGTACAGTAATTGATATTCCTGCTACTGCTACAACATTGCCAATTACAGTACAAGGTGTAACAAATGGTAACCCTTCAAATGGTTGGGCAACTGCAGTATTTATTGACTGGAATAATGATGGTGATTTTGATGATGCTGGTGAGCAGTATTTCAATACAATGGCAACTAAAATTCTTAAAACAGGTGTTGCTGATAACCCAGTTACATTAACAGGTAATATTACTGTACCTCCAGGAACTGCTCCAGGTCTTAAAACTATGAGAGTTAAGTATAACTTCATGTCTGGATCTTCTACTGCAATGCACCCAGCTTTAGCAACTGCATGTAGCGAAATGGGTAACGGACAAGCTGAAGACTATACTTTAAACTTCGGAAACTTAGCTGTTAACGATATTAATAAGTCTAAAGTATCTGTATATCCTAATCCATTCAAAGATGTATTAAAAATCTCTGATGTTAAGAATGTAAATTCAGTTATCGTTACTGATCTTTCTGGTAGAACAGTTAAGACATTAGCTGCTGCTGAAGAATTACACTTAGGTGAGCTTAAGAAAGGTGTTTACATTGTAACTATCAAAATGAACGATGGTACATCAACTGCTAACAAAGTAATTAAAGACTAATCTAATTAGTTTCTAAATACAAGCCGACCTCGAAAGAGGTCGGCTTTTTTATTTTTACACTGATTGTCTTGTTGGTGTTTATATTTTTATTTGTATGTAATGTGTTACTGTTTTGTTGAAAACTAACAATTTTATTGTAATCTAATTGTTTTTAGGTTTTTGATTGGTGATTTTGTAAATATTTTGAAAATTTTATTTAAAATATTTGTATTGTTTGGATATTTTTTTAGTTTTGTCGTAATTAACTAAATATTGAAAAATGAAGAAAATTTTACTTTCGTGCTTTGCGTTAGCTTCTTATTTTGCAAGTGCACAGATAGTAGCAATTGAAAGTTTTGAAGGAAGCATTAGCTCTGCCTACTCTTTAACAGGGGGTATTAATCCTGATGTCTATACTATTAATCCACATTCTTGTGATGGTGATAAAGCTGTGGGGGCTTTGCTAAAAGGTACTTCGACTCAGAACAGAACAATGGATCTAATCTATACCAAGCCAGCAAATGTTACTTCTAATGGATTGCCCATCTATGTTTCAATATCACTACTTACTTTTCCTGGAGATAATACAGGTGCAACAGTGATGGATGGGACTGCAACGCTTGATTACAGTACAGATAATGGAATAACCTATAAAAATATTTCTACTTACAGATTGGATCCGAATGGTGACGGATGTACTGCTGTGGATGGGACTATAACACCAGATGCAAGCTTTGGAAATAATCTTAAAATTAGAGTTAGAGTTGTTGCTGACGAAGGTGCAGGAGTTAGTGTGATGGCATTTTTAGATACCTTTTACATCTTGCAAGATACAACCGATGCTCCTGCATGTACAACGGTTAATGTTCCTACAGATGGAGCAACCAATGTATCAATAAGACCTACTCTTTCTTGGCCAGCAACACAAGGGACAATTGGGTATTATCTTACTCTAGGTACGACACATGGTAGTGATAATCTTTTGTCAGAATCGACATTTGCAAATTATTTTAATGTTGGTAAGACTACGAAATTACCACCAAATACTAAGATTTACGCTTCTGTAAGTTCATATAACACTTCGGGAATGACGCCTACTTGTAAAGAAACGAGTTTTACAACAGGTGCTAACCAAGCTTTGCCATATTGTGGACCAGTGATTGGTGAAATCGTTTATCCAATTTCTAATGTGAATTTTGCAGGAATTAATAATAGCTCAAATGCAACTGTAAATGGATCATCTGCTCATGAATTTTTCTTAGATAAGAAAGCAACTGTAAAGAGAGATACTACCTATCCGATTAGCATCACAGGAACAGGTGAGGGGACTAACCGATTTGGCTACACAGTGTATATCGATTGGAATCAAAATGGATCTTTCTTAGATGCTGGTGAGTCTTATTTCGCTGCTTCTGATTTTGCTGGAGGTGTGGGTTCTACAATTACAATTAATAAAAATATAAAAGTACCAGCAACAGCCAAGTTGGGAGATACAAGAATGCGTATTAAATACAATTTTAATGCATCTACAACAGACACAGGCAAAGAACTAAATCCTTGTGATGATCAAACCTACGGACAAGCAGAAGATTATACAGTTACAGTACAAAGTGATTTGGCAACTGTAGAAACAAACAAAAGCTTTGCAGCAGTATATCCAAATCCTTTCACGGAGGTTCTGAAGATTTCGGATGTTAAAGATGTTACTTCAATTTTGGTAACTGATACATTGGGAAGAACAGTTAAGTCTCTAGCGGCAGCATCTGAGCTACATTTGGGTGAACTTAATAAAGGAATCTATTTTGTAACAATTAAACTAAAAGACGGATCGTCAACAACCACTAAGGTTATTAAAGAATAACTCATTTGAGTTTTGTTTATTGTAGTAAGCCGACTTTGTAATGAAGTCGGTTTTTTGTTTTTTACAGTTAAATCTAAGGCTTGCTCGGATATAGATCTTTTAATTCGATGGAAGTATCGCCGCGAGAAATGTAGCAACGCGTAAAATCATTATCATCAATCCTAAACTTAATCATAATCGGATAAGGACTGTTAAGTTGATTTAGTTTTCGAAAAGCGTCCAAGACTTCTTGTGAATTCAATTCGTATACAACGGAGTATTTTCGATTGTTTTTCCAATCGATATAAAATTCTTTGGGAATGCTTCGAAGTGCTGGTTTGCTGTCATCTTGAAGATCATCTATACTATATTCAGCATGAGAAATAGCATAGAAACTTGTGATTTTATCTTCGGGATTAACTTTTTCGATCTGAGCAATCCACCAATATTTATTGCTTATAAGTTCTCCAAAGTCGGAAATTTTTGTTACACCATCATAATCATTATAGTGACCATCAAGGGATTCTTTATTAACCAATTCGTCGATAGTACCTGTCGTTTCTTTGGCATTAAAGGAAGCAATTGTAGCATAATTTAGATTGTCATTCTTAGCCTGATTTAATTTAAGCAAAACTTTTCCTTTATTTTGAATTTCAATGAAGAAAGCAGGATTTTGCTTATTTCTTAGGACTAATTTTCGAATTTTTTCGTAAGGTAATTTTGTTGTAAGTTGATAAAATTTACGTTCGTTTCCAGAAAAGAATCTTACACTAAGCGAGTCGGGAAGTAAATCTTCATTATAGGTCGAAAATTTAATTTTAACACTATCAACGGTGTTTACAATCTCACCAGCTTCCTTTTTGGAATCGTAATTGAGGCTTTTTTGAGACTTGTCAAAACGGTTAGAAAAGGAGGCGTCAATAATTTTGATTGCATTGACATCATCTTTTGAAGAATCAGCATTGCTACTAAGGATATAGGCTCCCCAAAGGAGTTTGTCTTGCTCTTTATTTTTGTAACGAACCATGAGATTTAGTATTAAAATAAAACCTAATGCTATCGCTAAAAATATGTTGAAATAATCTAGTTTTGAAGTCTTCATATTCCTAATTATTAATGTTGATAAGCACGTCCTAAAGCACCTAGATAACTTATAATTGCAAAAGCAATAGTTGCAACTATTATTAAAAATATACTGAATCTTCTAAAGCTTTTTTGATACCGATTGTTTTCTAATATCAAACTAATGCCCAACGAGATGATAGGAACGCTAAAAAATATTCCCATGAAAACACCTTCTTTTTTAAATAGTAATGAATTGGTATACGTGAGATAATACAATACGCCAATCTCGATACAAATGAGTAAAAATGTTGTTATAAAAGGATTATCTTTCATTAGTGTTTTGGGTTTGGTCGCAGTATTAGTTTGCTAGCTTCTTATAATACTCGAATTTTTCTTGCGAAAGCTCAGGTAAAGTTCGGTTGGGTTCGGCTTCTTCTACAGTTGGTATTCTGCCTGTGTTTTTAGCAACTTCTGTGTTTACGATATTTCCTTTGGAATCAAAGTTTGTAATCGTTGTTTTGTCTTTATCAAAGATTTTTTTCGTTGTTAATTTGCCGTAACTATAAAGTTCGTAACTATCTTTTTTATAGATTTCTTTCGATACTTCTCCACCATCATAATCATATGTAATTGTCGTTCCGTCATGTTGCATTTCCGAAAGAGCGCCATTGGAACGGTATTTTTTGAAGATATCATTTTTGAAATCCATTTCAGAAATAAGTTTATCGTTTTCGTATCGAAGTTTACCAACAGGTTTTTGGTTATCATAAACGGTGATAGTCGAATCTTTACGATTACGACTTTTATTAGTTTCTATTTGTGTTATCGTAATTTTATAATGACCTGTGGCATCTTTTTTAACATCATTACGAATTGATTTTTCATAAAAAAGAACATCATTTGTATATCGTTTTTCGGAAACTAAATTGCCTTCGGTATATAAATTTCGAAAGCCTTTAGAATCGGTTTTAGCAATAAATTCACCATCAACATATCCGTTTTTGGCTCTGAAAATAACTAGTTTTTTACTTTTACCATCATCAACAAGTTTGTAAAGTCCATCATCAAACGGAATCCGACTTGCATCAGTTGCTTTAACCCTGCCATCCTTTTCTTGGTCAAAATAATCGACTTGTTCTTTGTTTAGGATAATCGTATCGCCTTTTTTTTGAGGTGCTTGGTCATACCAAACTTTTTGAGGTGTTAGATAAAGCGTATTGTTTTTAAGAACAATTGAGCGTGTTGTAAAGCCTAAATTTTGTCTTTCTTTACAAGTGTTTGAAATGGTATTTTGAAGAACTGTAAATGTTATTTTTGATTTTTCGATTTTGTAAGTCCCACTCAAATCACCAATACAATCTTCTCCATATTGAATATGTTGAACGTACTTTCCATTTTTTTCAAACTTCAGATACTGATAATTTGCATTTGGTTTTGGTTGTTCTTTTATCGGTTCAAAAAAAGATGTATCCGCATTGCCTTGTGTTAGGTAAAGATGCCAATAAGTATTTTCAAGTTTTTTTTCAAGATTTTGTGATGCTATTTCTTGTGGAAAAAGCAAGGTTAAAATGAAACAAACTAAAAAGTATTTTTTCATGCTACAGTTTTTTCTGTGCAATGCCGCTTCCGTTTTTATCGTATCCTCTTGTGTTATGCGAAAAAGCTAAAATAATAGCAACAATAATAATTGCGGTCACAACGATAATCGCTAAAGAATACAAAAGTTTGGTGGTGTATTCTGGTGATAACATTTCGATGCCCCAAACGCGAAGTAAGAAAAAAGTCGATGCAAACAGAACAATTGCTGTTACAAAAATTCCGATAAGGTATTTCATAATTTTCGGTTTTAAATATTGGACAAGATTTGTTTTTTAAGATTGTCAAATTCTTCCTGAGTGATAATATTCTCTTTTAAAAGAAGATTTAACTTTTGAAGTTTCTGAACAAAATCGTCAGCGTTTACATTTTCGGTCGTGTCTTTTACAAGCTCTTCTTTTTTGGTGTCGAATTGCTTTCCGATTTCCATACCTACGCCCAATTGCGCTCCAATTCCTGCAATGCCACCTTCGTTACGTGCGGCATCTCGCAAAGCACGAAGCTTTTCTAATTCAACATAAGATAATCCCGCTTCTTGTGCAGCACGATTCTGACTGGTAATTTCTGCAATTGAACCAATTCGCTCAACGGTTTTGTCATCGAAGTTGGTTCCTAAAATTTTAAAATCCAACAATTGTAAACCCAATCCCGAGATATCATTTGTGATTGCTTCCGACAAAGCTGTGCTAAGATTCGATAATTGCGAATCGATGTCTATAAAACTGTATTTGTGCGAAGCGATAACACTGATGATTTCTTGCGGAATTTTGTTAACGATAACATCCTGCAAATCGCTCGCATAGATTTTCTCTTTATTGGCAACAATATTTTGATAAAAGTGTGTCACATTTTGGATTGCATACGAGAAAGTTCCGTTAAGTCCGAGCTCGACAGGAATTTTATATTCTGGATCCAGATATTTTATAGGATTAGATGTTCCCCAATTTTGATTTAGAATCTGTGCTTTTCTATAAAAGTAAATATAAACTTTGTGCTCCGATTCAAAATTCTGGCGAAGTCTCGAAAGTGTTGTTAAAAATGGATGATTGTCGGTTTTCAAATTATAAATACCTTCGTCTTCCAAGATGTTTTCTATTTTTCCTTCGTAGACCAAAACGCAACCTTGTCCTGCTGCAACAATCAATTTGCTAGCATTTTTTATTTCGTCGTTATTTGATGGGAATTTATACCAAAGCAAATTAGTTTCTTGGTTTTTCCATTCGATAACTTCGGAAAGCTGTCCGTTGAATATATTAAATATGCTCATATCTGTATTTTTTTTAGTTTAGATCTTTAAGTTTTAAATCATATGTTCCTTTTATTGTATTTACAATTTTTCCATTTTTATCAATAAAATAAGCATCATTACCTTCAAAAAAATAGCCATCTTTTAAGATGTAACCATTTTCTTTTAGATATTTAGTTGGCAAATCAACTGTTTTTAAAATTGTTCCGTTATCGGGATTTAGAATTTGCAATTGATATTTTTCGTCTTCGCCAGGCGTTGGTTTTATGCCAATCAAAACTTCAGTCGTAGAGAAAGCTACTAAGGTTGGGGAAAAGTACGTTCTGCCTGGTGTTAAATCTATAAACGAAACCAAACGTCCGTCACCTTTATAAGCAAAATATTTGGTGTAAGGATCTCGGTCTGTAAAAATACCCGAACCACCGTAGTCTTTTCGCCACTCGAAGCGTGGTTTGTCTCGCATATATCCCATTTGGTACTCGTATTTATATTTTACCAATTCTAATTTTTCGTTCGGATATTCAGTCGATGGCGAGCTGAAAGCAAAAGCCGTTTCCAAGTTTGGTTGCGGTAGCTTTGCATTTTCCGCCTTATAAGATTGATTCTTATCATAAGTTTTATTGATAAAAGGCATAAATACCAGATTGCGCCCATCGTTTGTAACAACATTAAAACCTGAGCCATAATTGCTGTACAAAAACTCAACTTTTGCAAGACCTACACTTATGTCGTTGTTATTTTTTACATAAGTATCTGTAAGTTCCTCAACAGAAAGATCTTTTGCGTTTAACCTAAAAATTCTCTTTTTATTAAGAATGAAATATAGATTTTTGTCGTCGAAGATGCGCAATTCCACATCGCTAGAGCTTTCAAATTTGAAGCTACCAAGATCTTTCGCCATCTTTTTCTCTGAGGTTTTCCCATCATAAAGTACCAAGTAAGCGTTCTTTACATCTCGTTCTTGATAATCTGCAGCGTCGTCGTACAAACTTCCAACAACCACAAAGTAAGGATCCCCTTTTGCGTCAACAAACAATGCGTCACTAGAATTATTCCAGCTGTACTGTGCTTCCTTGCTGTCTTTTGTAGACGAAGAATAGGCGCCGTAGCTATTTTTTTTCGAGCTTGTAAAAAGATTAATAAATATGGGAAGTATAACAAATAAGATAACCATACCTCCAAAAATAAGTCCGACTTTTTTGCTGTCTACTTGCGGTTTGTTATTAGGATAGTTGTAATTATGATTAATGTTGATGTCGTCCGAATCGAGGAAAAACTCTGTACCACAACTATTGCAACGATAATAATCGGGTTTTAGCTCGGTTGCTTTTGTACTGCCACATTGAGGACATTTGATTGCTTTTATGTTTTTTGCCATTTGTTATTTTGAAATCTTTCTCTAAGATAAAACTATTAAAAAATAAAATTCAAGTATTTGAACGAAAATTTTTAATTCATGTTTAAATTTAACTTTTAAAATTAAAGCAGATTGAAATCAAAATCAACTTGTTTTCGATACAATTTTCGTTGAAAATCACTCAAGCTGACGTTAATTTTCTTAGGCCAAATTCTAGTTATGTTAGTATTAAATTTAAAAGCATTAGTAATTGTTTGAGCTTGCCATAATATTTAAAAAAGACCAAAAGAAAATCCCATTGACAAAAGCCAATGGGATCTCAGGTTAAAAAAGTGATTAATAAATTAATCTGTATGTTTTGGAGTAAAGCCGTCTTCGCTTAATTCTCTGTGCTCGTAGTCGGCTTTCATTTCTGCTTCGTAATCGATTTTTTTATCGTTTCCGAATCTTCTCAATACTGAGTCAAATAATGAATATACAACTGGTACAATAATTAAGGTTAGGAATAATGATGATGTCAAACCACCGATAATTACCCAAGCTAGACCGTTGTTCATCTCGGCTCCAGCACCTTTTGCCAAGGCAATCGGAATCATACCAAAAATCATCGCAATAGTCGTCATCAAAATCGGACGAAGACGTGCGTGGTTGGCTTGTATCAAAGCATCGTGTGTATTGGCACCTGCAGCTTTTCTCATGTTAGCAAAGTCGACAATCATAATTGCGTTTTTCGCAACTAGACCAATCAACATAATCATACCCAACATGGTAAAGATATTCAATGAATTTCCTGTTAAGGCTAAGATAACCATTACCCCAATTAAGGCAAGTGGAATCGAGAATAATACTACGAATGGATACACAAAACTATCATAAAGTGATACCATTACTAAATAAACCAAAATAATAGCGGCAAGTAGAGCTATACCCAAAGTACCGAAACCTTCCGATTGGTTTTCCATATCACCACCCCAAATGTAGTCAACGCCTGCAGGTTTTGTTTTTTCATTATTCATGAACATTTTTGCCCACTCATTTGCAACGTCACCTGATGGACGACCAACAACTTTTGATTGTACTTTAACAGACGGCGATTTGTCACGACGTTGTAATAAACTTGGCCCAGAACTCATTTCAACGCTTGCAAATTGACTAAGTCTAATTTGTTCGCCTTGTGCGTTTGTGAAGATTAGGTTTTTAACATCTTCAATTGATTTTCTACTATTGTCAGCAAATCTAATGTTGATATCATATTCGTATTCACCAGCACGGAACTTACCATCGGTATTACCGTTGAACGCTGTTTGCATAGATTGTCCAACGCTAGAAAGATTTAATCCTAATGCCGCCATCTTGTCGCGGTCGATGTTAACACGGATTTCGGGATTACCTGTATCTGTTGATAACTCAGCGCCAATAGAACCCGGAACTTTTTTTAACAATGCTAAAATACGTTCTGCTTCTTTGGTTGCTGTCTCCACATCTGGTCCAGTTACTACCAATTCGATTGGTGCGTTTTCTGCTCCCATTAAACCGATTGGCGCTGTTTTGAATTCTACACCAGTGAATTTTTCTTCAAGCTGTCTTTTAATTTTAGCTGAAAGAATTTCGGTACTTTCAGAACGTTTAGACTTGTCTGTTAAGATAACCTGAACTTCTGATTGATACGATGTCGATTGTGCCCCTCCAAATCCTGAAGACTGTTGTCCAACTGTTGTAATCATATCCACAACTTCTGGATATTGTCTAAGGAATTTTTCTACTTCTAATGTTACTTGGTTAGTTTTTTCAACCGAAGCATCTTTTGGTAATTCCATCTGTACTAGGAATTCTCCTTTATCAATTTTCGGGAAGAATTCTCCTCCAATGAAGCCCATTCCAACTAAACTAAACGATGCAATCAAAATAATGAAAGTTACAATAACTGTCATGATTCTTCGTAAAGTTGTTTTAAGACACCATTCCAAGATATTAGAAATCCAATGTGTGAAATTTTCTAATTGCTTTTCGAATCCAAGAATGAATTTTTCGAACAAGTTTTTACCTGTCAAATGCTCTAGTTTTCCGAATCTTGATGATAACCAAGGGATAATCGTAAATGATGCTAATAATGATAGCATCGTTGCAATAACCACTGTGACACAGAATTGCGCCAAGATATTAGCTACCAAACCTGTACTCATCGCGATTGGCAAGAATACTACCACAATTACCAAGGTAATCGCTGTTACGGTAAATCCAATTTCGGAAGCACCATCATAAGCCGCACGGATTTTAGATTTTCCCATTTCCATGTGGCGGTAGATGTTTTCTAGCACCACAATCGCGTCATCCACCAAGATACCAACAACGAGTGAGAGTCCTAGTAAACTCATCAAGTTGAGGGTGTATCCCATCAAATTCATTCCGATAAATGCCGCAATCAAGGATACCGGAATGGAAACCATTACGATAAAGGCATTTCTGATACTGTGCAAGAATAATAACATTACAATTGCCACCAATATAATCGCCAAGAACAAGTCAAAAATTACGTGGTCTGCAGCTTCTAATGTAAAGACTGTAGAGTCATTTACGATATTAAGTTTAATACCTTGTGCAGCATAGTTTTTCTCAACAGTTTGCATCGTTTTCTGAATTTTCTCAGAAACAGCAACCGCATTAGCATCAGATTGTTTTTTAACCTGAAGCAAAATTGTTGGTTGTTGGTTGAAACGTGCTAGTTTTTCAACATCTTGTGTCGTATCGAAAACTGTCGCAATATCTGATAAACGAACTTGTGCGCCGTTGTTAGATACGACAAGGTTTCGCATATCTTCCACAGATTTGTATTTACCTGCTAATCTAATTGTAGATTTTGTTGTTCTTGTTTTAACATTACCAGTAGGGAAGTCTAGGTTAGATGATAAAATTACTTGTTGAACTTGTCCAATAGAAAGTCCATAACCTTGCAATTTTTTCTCATCAATATTAACTTGGATTTCTCTCTCTTGTCCACCAACAAGGTCTACTTTCGCGACACCATTTACACGAGAAAATATGGGTTCAATTTTTTTATCTAATAAATCGTAAAGGTCTTTGCTATTCATCTTGTCACTCGAGATACTCAATGTCATAATTGGTAAATCGTCTAACGAGAATTTGTTAAGCGATGGTGCTTTGGCATCGGTTGGAAGTTCGGATGCGATGGCATTTACTTTACGTTGTGCATCATTTAATGCAAAATCTACATCGGCACCAGGATTCAATTGAACCATAATAACCGAAAGACTTTCATAAGATGAAGCTTCTACTTTTTTTACGTTTTCTAGGGAACCAACGGCATCTTCAATCTTACGTGTCACCGAAGTCTCCACCTCACTTGGCGAAGCACCTGGATATATCGTCGAAATGGTTACCATATTGGTTTCAAACTTTGGAATAAGCTCGTATCCCATCATGGAATAACTGAGCAATCCTCCCAACGTTAGCAATGTAAATAATACAATGACTAAGGTTGGTCTTTTAATCGATATTTCTGCTAACTTCATGTTATATCTACTTTACAATATTGACTTTTGAACCGTCGTTTAGGTTAATTTGACCACTGGTAATTACTTGTTCGCCACCGTTTAATCCAGAAAGGATTTCAACTTTGTCGCCGTATACTTTTCCAGTTGTTACTTTAATCATTTTGGCAGCACCATTGTTTACGATAAATAGCTGTCCAGAGCTAACACCATTAACAAAAGCTTCTGCAGGAACTGTTAACATATTTTGAGTTGCAGCACCATGATTGGTTTTGAAAAGAGCGGTTGCGTACATACCAGCCTTCAAAGAACCATTGTTTGTAACTTCAATTTCTACAGGGAAGTTAAGTGAAGCGTCAGCTTTCGGAGCGATAAAAGTAATCTTACCTGCGAAAGAATCGTCTGGCAATACATTAACATTAATTTTTACAACTTGTCCTAATTGGATTTTCCCAACTTGACTTTCGTCAACAAGAACTGAAAGTTTTAAAGTGTTGATGTTAACAATCTCGAACATCGGCGTTCCTGGAGATACAACAGCACCTGGCTCAATCATTCTTTTGTTGATTGTTCCGCTGATACCAGCACGTACAGTCGCATCGTTAACTCTTACACCTTGTGCACGAACTGCAGCTTGCGCATTTTTTAATTGCAATCTAGAGTTATCCACTTGTTGCTTAGTAACGCCACCAGTTTTGAAAGCGTTTTCGTAACGTTGGTTGTCAATAATCGCATTTTGAAGATTATTTTGAGCTTGCGTCATGTCAACGTCAATGGCATCTTTTTTAATGGTCGCTACCACTTGACCAGCGCCAACTCTAGAACCTTCTCTTACCAAAACACTCGTAACACGACCAGCGATTTCTGATGAAAGATTTGTTTCTGCTTTAGGAATAAAAGTTCCGTTAGCTGAGTAGTCTGTATCGATGTCCGAGCGAGAAGCTGTAATAACGTTAACATTGATTTTGTCAACTTGTTTTGCTACTTCCGCAACCGTAGTTTCTTGTTCTTTTTTGTTACTTGTAATTTTGTAAACAAACAATCCGACTAGGACTGCTGCAACGATGATATATATTAAAGTTTTTTTCATTTTAGTAATAGTTATTTTTAAGGTTGTGTTAAAGTGCTAAGTTCTCCTTTCGCTTTTATTAACTGTATTTCTGCTTGTTTGTAGTCTAGTAAAGCATTAGCATGGTTTTGTCTTGCTTGTGTCAACGCATTTTCTGCATCCAGAAGTTCTGTTAGAGTTGCAAGTCCATATTGATAATTGGATTGCGTATTTCTCTGAACTTTTTCTGCTAAATCGACATTGTCCTTCATGCTTGTAAGATTGATTAAAGCATTTTCGATATTGGTAACCGAGTTTTTATAATCTAAATCTAAACTAAGCTTCGTATTTTCAATGTCTTGTTGCACGTCTTGCAAGTCGATTTCCGCTTGTTGAATTCTAGCTTTTGTAGCACCACCTGTAAAAATCGGAATATTTACATTGAGACCAATTGAAGCAAAATCACTCCAATTCACACCATTTGATAATCCGTTAGTTAAAGGGAATTTTGGCCCCATTCCGTACCAACCATATTGTCCTTGTAGGCCAACTGTTGGATATAGCGCTGCTTCTGTCGCTTTTTTATTGTATTGAAGAAGCTCTTTTTGCTTTTCTAAAACTTTAACTTCCGAGCGGTTATCAAGATTGGCAACAGATGCAAGAAGTTCTGGTTTTGGTTCGATAGACTTTTCTTCCAATTCAATTGGAGTGTCAATTGGCACGCCCATATAGAATTTAAGCGCATTTTTTGTAAGCTCAACACCATTAACTAATCTTTGCTTGTTAGATGCAATATTTGTTAGCTGTACATTGGTTCTGTCTAGGTCGATTTGTTTTGCAAGTCCATTATCAACAAGGCTTTTGATGATGTTTCTAACCTTTTCTGTATTCGTGTAGCTTGCTTCCAAAGTTCTAAGATTTTCTTCCTGAACAAAGACGTTGTAATAAGCTGTTGCAACGTTTGTTATAATTTGTTCGTTGGTAAGCTGCGCATTAAGAACATAAAATTCTCTAGTTGACTTTGCTGCCTTTAAACCAATAAAAACTTTTTGGTCAAAGATGGCTTGATTAACTGTTGCAGCGATGTTGGAAGTCCATGGTTGCCCCATTTTTACGACCATTGTTTCTCCACCAAACTCCAAAACGGATTGTTGAATAACAGGATTGTAAGTTAGATTTCCGCCAACCGATACATGCGGCAATGCGCCAGCTTTGGCTTCGTCGATTTTGTACTCTGCTTTTTGCACCTGCAAAGCAGCTTTCTTGGCTTCGGCTTTGTTTTGTAAGGCCTTTTGTATGGCTTCTTGTAAAGAAACCACCTCTTGGGCAGCTGACGAAAACATGCCGAACACTAATAGCGCGCCTGACAAGATGGCTTTCGCTTTGTAATTAGTGTAATGTTTCATATTATAAAGTTCTACGTTTTTTTGTTAATTGTTGAAAATCGTGTTTAGGATAACTTCCTTTCGTTCTTTCAATAGTTGCTCGTATTTTTCGTTGCTCATTTCCATTGTATTTTGGAAAAGCGGACGCATACAAGTCGGAAAAGACACCAGTGATGCTAGATTTAGGATAAATTGTTCCGTACTAATTGGCTTTATGTTGCCTAATTCAATTTCTTCTTTTAGCTCGAGGTCTAACTTATTCATCGTTTGCTTCATGTCTTCTGGCGTTTTGTAAGCGCAGCCTTGGTTCATTTGCGTTACAATATATATTTCCAAAAAAGGATACTGTATTGCAGAAGACATTGAGTTTTCGATAAATTCTGTTAATCTATCACGAAAAGTCCTTTCAGATTTCATAATAGCATCAGATTTTTCTTGCTCTTTCAGTAAAGCTTCATCAAAAACCGAGTTGAAAAGATTATCACGAGAACGGAAGTAATAATTGATTAAAGTGCGGTTAACGCCTGCTGCATCAGCAATCTCCTGCGTTGTAGCATTAAATTTTCCCTCTCCAAAGAACAGTCTTTTTGCAGTCCGTCGGATCAATGCTTCTGTATCGTCTTTTTTAATTTCTTGACTCATTTATATTTGTTTAACAAAAAAGTTTGACAAAATTATTAAATTTTGATATTTAACAAAAATGTCAATGATTGTTTAACAAAAAATTAACATTTAATCGGTGCGTATTTTAATGATGTCTACACCAATACGGATAACGTTATATTTGTTATCGCTTGATACTTAGTCGTAAAGCTTGTAAGTTGCTAGGTTTCAGTGTTATTAAAAATGATGCCAATGTTTTTAACTAAGGCTAAAATTTGTTAATAATCATGTTTTAAAGCTGTGGAATAGGGCATGGGTTCTTTCTTATTTCTAACTTTGTTAAAAATGTATTAATGTGGAAAGTAATAATGTAATCTGGAAAGAGTACACGCTGGTTGGTGCTCAAGACAAAACAACTCGACTCGAGTTTTCAAATTTTGGAGAAATTAAATCTTTTAGTGTAAACTGTCCTGATGGACGCATAATTAATGGAGGTCTACAAGGCGGTTATCCGATTATTCGTTTTAAAAGATTGGGAGATATGGATGAGGCTTCGTCAAATCTTTTAGAAGAACTGCAAAAAGAAGTTGACGATTTACGTTCATTAATAAAGGAGAAAAATGCAATCCTCCGAAAGAAAACGACGACTTACGAGGAGTCTCGAAAAATTGAGCGCTACCTAAATCCTCGAAAAGAATTACTAGACAAACTAACGAAAAGACTTTCGAAAGAACGCACAAAGATTAATAAAAAACGTTCGGTTTATTATCAAATTCTAGTTCATAAGGCAGTTGCGGAGTTATTTATCGAGAACGATAATCCTGCAGAAAAGCAATTTGTTATTCATCTTAACTATGATAAAAAAGACAATCGCATCGAGAATCTTGCTTGGGCAACTAAAGATGAGGTTGTAGAACATGGTCTTAAAAGTCCAAAATGGATTAAACATAATCTAAAACTAGAACGTCGCGAAAAACCAAAAAGAGATCACGCAAAATTATCGTACAGCGATGTGGTTTTTATTAAACGAAAACTTGACAAAGGAGAACCTATGGCGAGATTGGCAAGACGTTTTGGCGTGTCGGATATGCAAATCCACCGCATCAAAACTGGCGAAAATTGGGGCGATGTCAAGCTGACTTTTAGCAAAGAGGAAAAAGAATTACCAGAGGTTTTATCCGAAGTTCAGAATTAATTTCTGAACTTTTTTATTTTTCGTAAATTTGCAATCTTCTTAATTATAAGAAATTTTACTTTATGGAATTAATACATCGCAATCTTCTCATAGGCATCCACGACGCTTTGCAAGAGACTTTTTTTCAAGACAAAAAATATGCTGACAAAGTTATCGAAAGGCTTCTGAAAGCTAATCGTAAATGGGGAAGCCAAGACAGACAAGTTGTTTCGGAGATTTTCTACAACATTATCCGTTGGAAAAAACGTCTGGAATATTATATGGGAGAAGGTGTTAAACCAAATAATGTTTACAAATTAATTTTGGCATATTTGCTTTGGAGCAAGTCGCATTATAAAAAGTTTGAAGAATTTGATGGTGTCAAAACTGCCGATATTCTTAACAAGCTTAAAAAAGGTTACATCCCAACAAAAGCAATCGAATATTCTATTCCGGATTGGTTGGCAGAAACTATGGAAAAAGAATTGGGGCCAAAGTGGGAGAAAGAAATGGTGGCGCTTAACGAACAAGCACCAACTGTTTTGAGAACCAATACACTTAAAACGACTGCTAAAGAATTGGTGGCTGACCTTAAAGATGAAGGTGTTGACGCTTTCACCATCCAAGGTTATCCAGATGCGGTACAATTGGAAGAAAAGAAAAATGTGTTTTTAACTTCGGCTTTCAAAGATGGATTGTTCGAAGTGCAAGATGCATCATCGCAAACCATTGGTGAGTTGTTGGCTCCAAAAGAGGGTATGCGCGTTGTTGATGCTTGTGCTGGAGCAGGTGGAAAAACTTTGCACTTGGCAGCCTTGATGAAAAATAAAGGACAAATTATCGCCCTTGATATTTTTGAGTGGAAGTTGGCAGAGCTAAAACGTCGTGCAAAACGTGCTGGTGCTCATAATATTGAGGCGCGTTTTATTTCGGATTCTAAAGTTATTAAGAGACTTCATAACACTGCAGATCGATTGTTAATCGATGCACCATGTTCTGGACTTGGTGTTCTGAAACGTAATCCCGATTCTAAATGGAAAATCGACCAAGATTTTATTGATAGAATTAAAAAAGAGCAAGAACAAATTCTTCAAGACTATTCTAAAATTATTAAAAAAGATGGTTTGATGATTTACGCAACATGTTCGATTTTGCCGTCAGAAAATAATCTTCAAGTGGAGAAATTCTTAACCAATAATCCAGATTACTCTTTAGTGAAAGAAGAGAAAATTATGCCTAGCCAAGGTTATGACGGATTCTATATGGCTTTGATAAAGAGAGATAAATAAATTTAAATTAAATAAAACTAAGTAATGTCATCATTTAGAATGATTCTAAAAGAAGTGAAAATGCTTAGCTTTGCATAATAAAATATTAAAGAAATGTTCGAAACAGATATCATTATAATAGGTGCAGGTCCAACAGGATTATTTGCAGTATTCGAAGCGGGATTGTTAAAACTAAGATGCCATCTTATCGATGCGTTGCCACAGCCTGGTGGACAGTTATCGGAGTTGTATCCAAAAAAACCGATTTTCGATATTCCAGGTTTTCCAAGTGTTGATGCTGGTGTACTTGTTGATAATTTGATGGAGCAAATCAAACAATTCGAACCTAAGTTTTCTCTTTCAGAAAAAGCGATGTCTTATGAGAAAACTGAAGAAGGAGATTTTATCGTAACGACAAGTCGCGGTACAAAAATTAAAGGTAAAGCGATTGCAATTGCTGGAGGATTAGGAAGTTTTGATCCACGTAAACCAGAATTGGAGAACTTAGAAAAGTTTGAAGAAAACGGTGTTGAATATTTCGTGAGAAATCCTGAAATGTTCCGTGATAAAAAAATTGTAATTGCTGGTGGTGGAGACTCTGCTTTGGATTGGTCAATTTTCTTGGCGGATGTTGCGTCTAGCGTTACTTTGATCCATAGAAGAAATGAATTCCGTGGTGCTTTAGATTCTGTTGAAAAAGTTGCGGCACTTAAACATCAAGGTAAAATTAACCTTATTACACCTGCCGAAGTAACTGGCTTGATAGGTGAGGAGACGCTTACTGCAATTGAAGTTACGAAAGGTGAAGAAAAAGAAATCATAGAAACCGATTATCTAATTCCGTTGTTTGGATTGACTCCAAAACTTGGTCCATTAGGCGATTGGGGATTGGATATTGAAAAAAATGCAATTAAAGTTAATAACGCTTTGGATTATCAAACCAATATCGATGGTATCTACGCGATCGGGGATGTTAACACGTATCCAGGAAAGTTGAAGCTTATTCTTTGTGGCTTCCACGAGGCAACCTTAATGTGTCAAAGTGTGTACAACAGACTTAATCCAGGTAAGAAATTCGTTCTTAAATATACAACGGTTTCAGGAATTGATGGATTCGATGGAACAAGAAAAGAAGCTGAAAAGGCGGTTGTAAAATCAATTGATTAATCAGTTTTAAAATATAATGAAAAGCCTAAGGTAATTTATCTTAGGCTTTTTCATTTTTTGTATCGATGTTTTTGAAATATTATTATGTTAATAGATATTAGATGTTAGATGTTTTTTTAAGATTAATATTTAGAAATAGAGCAATAATATTACTTTTATTGTTGTTTTTTTTGAGCAAGTAATTTGTATCGTTGTTAAAAATAATTAAATAAACATATATCTGTTAATAAATATTTATCTTTGTGCACTTTATAAAACATTTAACATGATGAAAAAAGTATTTTTTTCGGCAGTTTTTTTATATGCTGCATTTGTTCACGCGCAGGTAGGTGTTGGGACTAAAACACCTACAGAGAAGCTAGATGTCAATGGAACATTGAGAGTACAATCTTTACCAAATGATGGTCAAGCTAACTCTATTTATACTACGGGGCCCGACACCAATTCTGGAGCAACGCCAACGGGGACTTTTAATGCTGGGAGACCTTTGGTTAGTGATGCTAATGGAATTATTGGTAAAATCAATAGCGCAGATTTGGTTCCTAATAATTTGACATCAGGTTTTACTTCGTCTCTAGGGGTAATTGATAATACTTCAACCGCAATGTTTGTTGTGAAAAGATTCGAACTTATTGATGATAATCCCGTTCCTGGAGACGGTAAATTTGCAGTTAACGGTTATGATACAGGAATGAAGGTTGATGATTGGCAAGCGATTATGTCCAATACGAGTTGGAAGTTTTTATCAGCGCCTGCTTCTGGGGTTTCTCAATATGCAATTAATAAAGCGTTCAATTACAGATTACAAGGTTCTCCAGGCAAAAATTGGACAATTGTTGGTGATATTCTTAATATTCAAGAAAAGGGGTTTGTTGATGTTTTGTTTATTAAGGCAAAGTATGTAGCTGCTGAAGATAGAAGTCAATAATAAAAACTTGTACTATGAAAGCTAATAAATATTTTATCACATTATTATTTGTGATGTCTGGCGCTGTAGCAGGTTTTTCTCAATCAAACTTAAAAAAAGTCGGAATTGATACACGAAAACCGACAGAAATTTTGGATGTAAAAGGTAATATGCGAGTAAGAAGTTTACCAATTGCTGGTGTTGATATGGTTGCTACTACATCTCAAGTTTTTGCACCTACTACGCCTTTGGTTAATTCTAATGATACCTATAATGTTATTGGAAAAACCAATAAGGCTGGTCTTGTGCCAATTAAGAATTTGACTTCAGGTATTACGACCGATAATTCATCTACTGCAATGTTTGTTATAAAAAGATTTACTGTAGGAGATTATCCTGAGGGAAATGATAATAAGAATGGTTTTGATACAACAATGTCTGTTGCCAAATGGGAAGCGATTATGTCAAATGTTTCTTATACGTTTTCTTTTTTGGATGCTGCTGGAAATGTTTTTAATGATAAGCATTTGATGGGCTGGACTTTAAGACCTAATGGTACTTGGCGTATTACTGGAGATATTAATGCGCTTCAAGAAAAAGGTTTTGTTGATGTCCTTTTTATTAACAAATTATATGTTCCTGCAGATGATAGAAGTCAATATAATACTTTTTAAATTTTATCAACTTCGTAGCTAATTGAATTTTCTCTAAACCTAATAATGATTAACTTTGTCAAAAAGATTTCAAAATGTCAGATGTTAATATTACAATTATAGATAGAGAAGGCGTTTCTCATGATGTTGCTGCACCAACAGATATGGCGATGAGCCTTATGGAAGTGATTCGTGCTTACGAATTGGTGCCAGAAGGGACAATTGGGATTTGTGGTGGATTGGCAATGTGCGCTTCTTGTCAATGTTATATAATTAGTGAGAATGTTGCTTTGCCAGAAATGCAAGTAGATGAAGAAGCGATGTTGGATGAAGCTTACAACGTAAAACCAAATAGTCGACTTAGTTGTCAGATACCTGCGACCGAAAGTCTAGAAGGTCTTATTATAGAATTAGCCCCGGAAAGTTAATCCAGGGCTTTTTTATTGTTATTGATTAATGAATTTTGTACTGCTAATTGTTCCGTCATTGTTTTCCACAATGCACAAATAGTAGGATTCTTTTAAATTCTCTAGTGAGATTTTACTGGAGTTTGGTTTAAGGCTTTCTTTTACGATTCGTCCCGATGCATCCAAGATTTTCACTGATTTAATTTTTCCTAAATCTACATTGGATAAGTTTAAAACTTTGGATTGAACAACAACTTTTAAGTCATTGTTTTTAACATCTTGTACTGCCATGAAGGCTTGACTTGATTTTGCAGTTTCTATTAAAAATTCTAAACCTAGTTTTGTAAACTTCGCTGCATGTGTTGCAGAATTGCCACTTACAGAAAAAGTATCATTTGCCGAATGTATGTAAGGATTGGAATCGCTAAAACTTGCTTCAAAAGGAAAAGCGGCATTGTATCCGTTTTGCGCCCAGCTAAAGTGATCTGAGCAGCCATAATTACAAATGGTATTGCCATAGGTAAAGGCGTGCGCACTGGTTTTGTTGTAATGTTCCATCAACTCAATTAAGAAGAGGTTAAGATCATTACTATTATAAGAATCTGTTGTTAAGTAAACATCTTTGGAGGATCCTTTGTAGTTAGTCATATCAAACTGAACATAGGCAACTACATTCTTATTAGCATTGGCATATTGCGTTGCAATTTCTTTGGATCCAACAAGTCCAACTTCCTCCGCAGAATAAGCCATGATTTCTATGTTCTTCTGAGGTTTGAATTTCGTATCTAACAAAACGCGCAAGATTTCGGTAATACTTGCAATCCCAGAAGCATTATCGTCGGCACCTGGCGCTTGCGATGTATTGGAAATGGAATCGAGATGCCCGCCAATAATCACCGATTCGTTTGGTGCGCTGTTGCCATTTATTTTTAAAATAACTGAAGGCATTGGCGTTAGTGTATGATTAAATAATGTTACACTAATATCCGTGCGTCCTGCCGCTGCAATCATTGCTTCCCATTTTGCCTTTAGATCTAGAGCTGCTTGCTTGCCTTTTGCATTGTCATGTCGACGCGTTCCATAAGCTTCTAAAGTTTGGATATGAGTTTTAATATTATCCGTATTTACTTTTCCAATACAATAATTAACCCAATCGTTTTCGCTGATTGTTAAATTAAGAAGGTTGGATTTACTTGCTTTTTTAGTTAAAACCTCCAGAGCAGTTTCTACATTATCATGATAAACATAACCTGGACCATGCGTCAAGATATTTTTGTGTAGGTGATGTGCTGCATTTTCTGTTAAAATCACAGCGGATTGGTTGTCTACTGTTTTTAAAATAGAAACTTCTTTCGGAAATAAATCCTGCAAGGCTTGTGCACTTTTTCCATCCATTGTAGCATGGAAAGTGTTTTCTTGTTGTGCAAAGACGACACCCGAAAAGAAAACTGCTGCTAAAACTGGTAAGTGTATTTTCATATATTATTTTTAAGTTAGGTTTTGTAAAGATAAAGTTTTAGTAAAAATAATTGTTATTTTTTGCTTCATTTTGAAAATCAGCTATTTGGGAATATTTTTTAAATTGTTTTAAAATTTTTTCAGTATCGATGTAACAAAAATTGAATGACGCTTGTCTAATTATTATCAGATAACATCAGACATGAATAAGATATTTACATTTTCCTCAATTCTTTTATCAAGTTTCTTTTTGGCGCAAGAGCAACATGTTCCCCAAGATACCATTAAGCAAACTGCAGAAATTCAGGAAGTCCTTATCAAAGCACAACGTAAAAAACAATACATTGACAAATCGGTTTACACTTTCGACGAAGAAGCTTTAAAAAAAGCAAGATATTCTAATGACTTATTAAGAACGCTTCCGGAGTTGCAATTTGATCCAATATCCAGCAGTATCACCAGTATCAAAGGTGGGTCTTTATTGCTTTTGATAAACGGTGTCGAAGCTACAGAATTGCAAGCGCGAGGTATTCGTCCCGAAAATGTTGTAAGAGTTGAATATTATGATAATCCGCCTACACGTTGGGCAAACCGCGCCGATACAGTGGTTAACATTATCACAAGAAATCCAGAAATCGGTTTTGCAGCTGGTGCAGATGTTAAATCAGCGTTTACGACTGGCTTTGTAGATGGTCAGGCTTATGCTAATTATACCAATGGACGTAATAATATTGGCTTCGAATATAGTTTTAATCTTAGAGATTACGACAACCGAATTGTAAACCGAGAATATGATTATCAATTGCAAGGTTCGCATTATAATACCAAAGAAACCAAAAGAGATCATTTTGGATATACCAATCAAGATATTACATTGCGCTATACCAACTCTTTGATGGGGAATTATGTGTTCCAGACAAAGTTTACCATGAATATTTTTAACTATTTTTCGAAAGGAGCAGGTGGTAGCTTATTTACTAAAGATAATCTATTGGAGCAACACGGAAACTCGGATTATAATGGTGAGAAGTATAGTCCACCAAAATTGGATTTATATTTTTCTAAAAATCTTGGCAAAAAAGACGAAATCAGTTTTAACCTTGTTGGATCGTCTTACACCAGTAAAAGTTTTGAAGTTGATAAAGAGTGGAATTTGGATACTGGCGCAAGCGTCTTTGATAATGACATGAATCTAAAAGCCAAACAAAGTAGTATCGTTGGCGAAATTGCATATACGCATGATTTTGGAGTAGGGAAGTTGAGTGCTGGTTATCGTATTTCTAATGATCATGTAGATAACACTTTGGATAATTTAGCTGGGCATTTCACTTATTCAGTTAATTATTTGAAACAATATATGTATTCGGAATTCGCTGGAAAGAAACAGAAATTCATGTACCGATTAGGTTTGGGATTAACCAATATTCATAACAAGAGTGCTGCAACGACGGAAGATGATTGGATTATAACACCAAAACTAATGTTTGGTTATGAGCTTAAAAAGAATCAGAGTTTACGATTGACCAGTAGTTATACGCCTTACAGTCCAAGCAGTGGTAGCTTAAGTCCGAATGTTACTCAGGTTGTTCCTAATATTGTTAGTACAGGAAATCCTTATCTGACACCACAAAAAGCTTGGAATAATAGTTTGACGTATTCTTATAATAATAAGTACTTTGATTTTAATGCGAATTTGTTTTACAATTATACGCAAGATGCGATCAATAGTATCTACACCTTATATAATAATGATACGCAGTATGCTATTACTTATGAGAACGCAGATTTTAACTCGAGAACTGGTGTGCAAGTTACAGGATCTTTGAAGCCATTTGGTAGTCGCCTTTTGGTTATTAAAGCCAATCTTTATCCAACCATGCAACGTGTGAAAACAAGTTCTGGGACTTTGCTCAAAAATAATTACTTCGGAAATAGCTTCACATTATCATCTGAGTACAAAAACCTAAGTGTAACTTATATGTTTAATATTCCGACTTACCAACTTAGTGGTGCTTTCCTAAATATGGGCGAAAATGCAAGTCACTTGTTTGCGAGTTATAAGTTAAGTGACTGGACGGTGACAGGTGGAATGTACTGGGCAGGGATGCCTTCGCGATATAAAGCCAAGACTTTGCCAGAAAGTTTGGTTAGTTACAATTCACAAACCCGAATTTTCAATAACCGAAATATGTTTATCGTAGGTGTGAGCTACGATTTTGCAAAAGGTAAGAAAAACGAAGTCGACCGAAAACTAAATAATGATACGGCGCCAGCGGCAACCTTCTAAAGATTTTTATAAGAACCTAGATGAAAGTCTAGGTTTTGTTTTATATGTTATATTATTATATTATAAGGAAATAGTTTTTTTTGATTTATTGCGAGAGCACCTTTTCTGTAGATTGTTTTATGTCAGATATTATTAGTAAGGTGGCATGTTACTATTCTATAATATAAATATAACATGTCCAATTTTTTGTTGCATCTATACTATTATATAGAGTAAAGGTTGGAAAGTAAAAATTTGTTTCTTGGCTAAAACCAATACGTCTTCTATAATTAAAGATTAATGCATCGACTATAATCGATAATTTCTCCCTTATTTTTGATGTTTCTTTTGTAGATAATTTTAAAATTAGAGATGGCTTTTGTTTCGCTGCTAATTGTTAGTAAATCGGAATATGTTATAAGTTATGCATAATCAGTTGTTTATGGTTTTAGTTATCCACAATTTAAACTAAATATTAACAAAGTTTGGAAGCGATTGTAAAAACGCCCTACATTTGCAGAACCAAAAAACGGTAGAGAAGACGCACATTAAAAATAACTTTAAAAAATAATTCAAATTTTATTTGGATTTAATAAAGTAAAGTGCATATCTTTGCACCACTTTTGAAACAAAAAGAAGCGCAGGAGATAATTAAAGATGAGTATTTAGATTTAGTAAATGGGTTTAGGGTGTTTGAAAAAAAACTTTTAAAAACATTTGTGTAGTTCGAAAAAAGTTTTTACTTTTGCACTCGCAAATCGGCAGAAAGATGACAGAATAAAAGAAGTCGAGGATGCGAAAAGAAAAGAGATCATTGACATAAATATAACAACCAAGTAAGGAAAAAAACCAAAGCGTCAATTTAAAATTGAGCAAGAGTTTAAGGATTAAACAAACATACAATGGAGAGTTTGATCCTGGCTCAGGAT
>NZ_JASLDS010000033.1 GCF_030151385.1 Soonwooa sp. | reverse complement strand
TTACAAAGGTGCTATGTACAAAAAACACTTACAAGGTGGTGTTGCTAAAGGTGCTTTTGACGAAGCTGAAGCTGAGAAGAGATTCGCTGCTTGGGTTGATGCAAAAGAAGCTAAAGTACAAGGTAAAGTTGATGGTTTAGCGACTGCTAAAGCTGATGCTAAGAAAGCTGCTTTGGAAGCTGAGGTTAAAGTAAACGAAGCTAGAGTTGCTGCTGCTGCACAAGCTGAGGCTGATGCTAAAGCTGCTGAAGAAGCTGCTAACGCACCTGTTGAAGAAACTACAGAAGCGCCTGCTGAAGGAGAAGCTGCTGCTGAAGAAAACACTGAAGCTTAAGAATCCCAAATTATGCGTAAAGAAGACTGTTATTTATTAGGAAGAATTACGCGTAAGCACGGATTGGCTGGTCACGTGATCCTAAAATTGGATACCGATCAACCTGAACTTTACAATAAATTGGAATCAATATTCGTTGAAATCAACGGATTATTGGTTCCTTTTTTTATTGAAAAAACATCTTGGAGCAAGTCCGATGCGCTTAATATTTTACTTAAAAATATTACCGAAACGCTTGCTGACCAAGTTCTAGGGAAAGATGTCTATCTTCCGCTTTCTACTTTGCCAAAACTCTCTGGCAAACAATTCTACTACCACGAAATTGTCGGTTTCGAAATCCATGAAGAAGATGGAAAAACTTGTGGTACCATTCAGTCTGTTAACGACCAAACAGCGCAACATTATTTTATGCTACGATTGGCAGACAAAGATGTTGTTATTCCGATTATTAAAGATTGGATTTTGGAAGTTAATCGCGACGAAAAATTTATCAAAATGCAGTTGCCAGAAGGTCTTATGGATGTTTTCCTTGGCGAGCATAAAAAAGACGAATAGTTATTTTTTCGGTAAGAAATAAACTTCATATTTACCAACATTTTCCTTTTTATTTATCATTATTAAATAAGTTCCCAAGTCAGTGTCGATGAGGTGGCTAATACCTGTTTTGGTGTGATCTATTTTGGTTTCGGTCTTTGTTCCGTTGAGGTTGAGATTGTAATATTTCATATAGATTGGCGCATAACCAAAGCTAGCAACATAATGATTTCCGCGGCTAAACCAAACATTCCCCGTGACAATGCTATCTTTAGCAGTTTTAAATTCTGTTTTCAAAATGCTGGACGTATCGTAATAATTATCTTGCAACATATCCTTTTTTGGGACAAGCGTCATTTTCGGTTTTAATTCTTTTAAAAGATTTCGTTGATCGGGCTGATACTTAGTGTATTCGGTGGATATCGGCGACAGAAAACCATCTCTTAACAAAAAAGCTTCGTTTGAGTTGAGGTTGCAAAAATAATTGAAGGTTCCCCACGAGAAATTGTCGAGGTCGACTGAAGAATTACTTGGATTGCTTACCAAAGTCAGGTCTTGGATTTGCGAATACATCTTATCCTGAAAGGCTTTTTGCTCTTGATGTATTTGGTTAAATATCGCCGAATCTCGTTCCTGCTCCCCGCGATGCATTTGTTTGTCATACTTTTCCGCGATAACATCAAGGTCGAAAATAGGAATCTCTTTTTTAGTTTTATAATCAGGATATTGATACATAAATCTATTTACGTAAAGATTATTTTTGCTGTCAAGAAAAGCCAAATTCTGAATTGTAAAATTTGTTTTTAGACTGTCTTTTTGTAGGATTTTATCATTTTTAAGAATGAGAAGTTTCCAATCTTGACGATCGTTCAGAAGATATTCCGGTGAGTAAAAAAGATACAAGTAGTCGCCACGTGATAAAAACTTGATGCTATTTCGTTCTGTAGCAGTCCATTCCGCAACTTTTGTTAGTTTGATATTATTGTTTTTAAAACTCGGAAAGTGCGGAATGTCAGGATGTTTATCTTCTTCAATGTCCGATTTTGGCGAATAACATGAAACGGTAATTGCAGTCAAGAAAAGCAAATGAAGATAGTTTTTCATAATTGTATTTCTAAAAACTAAGATAAGATTTTGAAATTTTATTTAAACAAGATTAAAAGTACTAAACCACAAAAGCATAAAATATTTAACAACTTTGAATAAAGAGCATAATGAATTTAAGTTTCCTTTTAAGCTTAAACAATTTATTGTCTATCTTTTGTTGTTTAAATATTAAAAAAAATACTTAAACGAGTTCGTCTTTCAATGCATTAATTTTTCTTTTCATTTTATTAAAAAACAGAGCGCGATCTCGGTTTCCAGCATTATTCAAGGATTTTGAATTTTTGATTTGGTGTTCAAAGTAACTTTTGGCATCGTCAGAAGTTACTTTGTCATTGGTCATAATGTAGCCAAACATACTAAAGGGAACGAAGTATGAATTCTCAGTTTCGTTGGTGAACAAAATACTATTGTTAAGGATTACCAGCTCGTTGATGTAGATTTCAAAATTTTTGTTGTCCGCGATTTTCGATTCCAAGCGTTCGAATAACAATTCTAAATCTTCTAAGATTAGTTCGCCCTCGTTTGAAGAGATCATTCCAATTTCAAAATAGAATTTTATCTGTTGCAGAATACTCGAAATGCTACTTTCGTTCCAGATTTCGGTGACCTCCTGTTGTTCATAAAGTTCTTCTAATGCTTTGTTGCTTTCAGAATAGTATTTAAAATCAAAATCTTTGAACTTGGTCAAAAACTTATCTTGGTTAAGAAGATTCATCCAAACATAAAACTTGAATTTCGATAAAACGGAATCCGAAATTGTATAAAAAAATGGAATGTCTTTCGCTGAATAATAAACTTTTGCGTGCTGATTTTTGTTTTTAAACGAAGACAAAATCTTTAGCGAATTATCAAAATAATTAAGCAAGTCCTCAGATGACTTGACAGGTTGTGTGCGTTGTACAACCAACTGGTTTGGCGTTCCGACAAATTGGTCTAAAGAAATTTGATAATATCTTGCTAATTCTATAGCTTCTTCCAAACTGAATTTTGACTTCAACGAACTTCTTCGGTGTGCAGCATCGTAACTGATATTTAGGATGTTTGCCAACTCATCATTGAGGGATTTGTCGCCGATTTTTTTTCGTATTTCTCGAAGTAAAGCTTCCTGATACATCTTTTTGTGATTTTCACAAATTTAATAAAAAACTTAAATGTTTTACACATAGACAATCTTCTATTCTGCCTCTAATTTTGAAATAGAATTTTAAAAGTCAGAATTATGAAAACCTATTTTTTTATACTAATCACAATATTTGCAAGCTTGACAGTTTTTGGTCAAGAAGTAACAAGTTCTGGAGGTGGTGCTTCAAAAATAATTGCATTCACACCATTGTCATCTAACATTAGCGAAGTCAATGGACTTGCAGTTGGCATTGGTCTCGATGGAGATTTTAGTCCTAAATCAAAGAATTTTCAGACAATAAATGGGTTAAATCTCGATGTTAATCCGCTAGGCTTTTTGATGATATGTTTTTACGATACCTCAAAAGCACAAAATACAATAACCAAAGCGCAAGTTAATGGACTAAGTCTATCGCTGGCAGGTAATCTAAGAGATGTGAGTAATAGCGGCGTTGGTATCTCGATGTACAATTACGGAATGAATATGAATGGCGCTTTTGTAAGCCTTGTAAGTAATGACGTGGAAGAATTAAATGGACTTGGTGTTTCGATTTTTGGAAATCATGCAAGCAGTGGACGAGGACTTCATGTTGGAGGATTTAATTCGGCTGATGATTTCAAGGGAATGCAGATTGGTGTCTACAACCACATGCAGACAGGTTTCGGAATCCAAATTGGCTTGGTTAATATTTCGAAATCAACTTCGGGTTTACAATTAGGTTTTTGGAACCGAAACGGAAAACGTACAATGCCATTTATAAATTTTTAGCCATGAAGTATTTAGTATTTATTCTGTTATCAAGTTGTTTATTTGGACAAAGTGATAGTCTTAAAAGGGAAAAGCATTTGGTTTTTGAAGTGTCACCATCTTTTGATTTTTCTAACCGAATTGTAAAAAATAATGTTGGTGTTTCGGTTGGTTTTTGGTATCGATATCCAATAGAGTATGATGCAAGATTGGAGTTGGGAGGTTCTATAAAATACACCCAAGCAAAATATAATTTCGTCTATGGAAAAAATGGTGTTTTCTATGATGTTAACTCAGATATTGTTGATTGGAATTTGGGCGCCCGAATGGTTAAGAATTTTAAAATTAAAAATAAAAACATTGAGTGGATCTCCGAATTGACGATTGACAATATGTTTTTTGATGGTAAAAATATCCCAGATACGCCAAGAACAAAACCCGACGATCCTAACACAATTGTCATTAATGTAGATGTAGAAAGTATCGCTAGTTTTCGGCTGGCGCAAGGATTTAGGTTCTGGATTGGTGATTTTGGAATCATGCCACAGGTCTCTTATTCGCCGTATTCTTTTTGGTACAGAAACAAAATTCCAAATCGATTTGAGAAGTTGAGTGTCGATTTAATATTTTCAGTTAAACTATAATTTTTAAAATAAGAACGATGAAAAATATACCATACTTATTGATTGCGTTTCGATTTCTGTGCGCACCAATTATTTTAGTTTTAGCATTTTATTTAAAGATAGAAGCGCGAATTCCGATTTTGATTTTAATGTATTTAGGATTGTTTTCCGATATATTTGACGGAATTATTGCGCGAAAAGCAGGTGTTGCTTCCGAGAAATTAAGACGATTGGACAGTCAGACCGATTTGGTGTTTTGGTTATCCATAGGTATTGCAACTTACTTGCTCTTTCCAGAATTGATTAAACAAAACAAAGTTCCGATTATCTTAATCTTCGTTATGGAAGCTTTGTGTTACATCGTAAGTTTTGCAAAATTCGGAAAAGAAACCTGTACACATGCTTTTCTATCCAAAATGTGGGGACTGAGTTTACTACTTGCGTTTACCAGTTTGTTAGGTTTTGAGTATGCAGGTTGGGCTTTCATGACGTGCGTCGTTTTGGGCTTGATCTCACATCTGGATGTGATTTTGATTATTCTGATACTTCCAAAATGGCAACATGATATCCCAAGTTGCTATCACGCATGGCAAATTCGTCAAGGGAAAGCTATTAAAAAGAATGTTTTATTTAATTGATAAGTCTCTATGGATTGGTGTTTTTTAGAAAATCAATTCCATAGAGATATTTTAAGCGAAACGGAAAAGGAATTGTTTGCTTTTAGATTTTCGTAAAACCTCTGGCCATTTTTACAAAACCAACGAATATTGCCCCATAAGCTATAACTCCGCCTCCACTTTGCAAGGTGACAATTGTGATAATTAAGCCAACGGCGAATATAACGCCACCGATAACAATGTCAGTTCTACCACTTGCTTGTTCTTTCTTGTAATGAGCTTCATATTGAGCGAGAGCGATTTGTTTTCTTAATTGAGATTCTGGCGTTTCGGGCTCATAAGTTTCTTTTGCAAATAAATCGTCGTAAGAATCTGCTCCATTTTTTTGTAAAAATTGCTGAATAAATTCGCTTTCGCTTACATTATTCGTTGCTAAAAAACTGTCAACAATCTTTTGTGTTTCTTCTGGTAATGGAGCTTCTCGTCTTTTTGTTTCGCACAGTGCAATGGCAATTGCGTCGTTGTCATATTCTTGGAGATTGGACAAAATATTAGGGATATCTCTAGTCCTAACACCTGTAATTCCCTTTATCGATAAAGATTTCATTAAAATGTTTTCGCAAATATATTGTTTTTGAACGAAGTTTCTCAATAAGTAAGCTTTTGGACGATATTTTTACAAATATTCAGATTTAATCTTCATTGTATTTTTGTAACTTTGCAGACATTAATTTTTGATAATGAAAAAGCAAACAATTAAAGATCTTTTAACAGATTACAAGAAAGTTTTACATCACGACATTACAGTTTACGGTTGGGTTAGAGCATTCCGTTCTAATCGTTTTATAGCACTTAACGACGGATCAACGATCAATAATTTGCAAGTGGTCGTAGACTTCGAAAATTTTGATGAAAACATTATCAAAAATATCAACACAGCAGCTTCTCTTAAAGTAACTGGCGAAGTTGTGGAAAGTCAAGGTGCTGGTCAAACAGTAGAATTAATCGCGAAAAAAATTACAATTCTTGGTGACAACTTTACCGAAGAATTACAGTCAACGATTCTTCAACCTAAGAAACATAGTTTAGAAAAATTGCGTGAGCAAGCGCATCTTAGATTCAGAACCAATCTTTTTGGAGCGGTTTTCAGAGTTAGAAGTGCTGTCAGTTTTGCGATTCACCAATATTTTAACAAAAATCAATTCTTCTACATCAACACGCCAATTGTTACAGGAGCAGATGCAGAAGGCGCTGGCGAGATGTTTGGTGTTACCAACTTTGACCTTAACAATATTCCGCGTAACGAAGAAGGGGAAATCGATTACACGCAAGATTTCTTTGGTAGAAAAACCAATTTAACGGTTTCTGGTCAGTTAGAAGGCGAAACTGCAGCGATGGGATTGGGGCGCATTTATACATTTGGACCAACTTTCCGTGCTGAGAATTCTAACACAACACGTCACTTAGCGGAGTTTTGGATGATTGAGCCAGAAGTTGCTTTCAATAATTTGGAGGACAACATCGACTTGGCGGAAGATTTCCTAAAATATGTGATCAACTATTGTTTAGAAAACTGCAAAGACGATTTAGAATTTTTGGATAAGCGTTTTGCAGAAGAGCAAAAACAAAAACCAGAAAAAGAAAGAGCTAAAGAAGGTCTTATTGAAAAACTTCAAAACGTTGTTAACAAGCGTTTCAAAAGGGTTTCTTATACTGAAGCGATTGACATTTTGTTAAACTCAAAAGAGAATAAAAAAGGAAAATTTGCTTATCCAATCGAAGCTTGGGGAGCAGATTTGCAATCGGAGCACGAGCGTTTCTTAGTAGAAAAGCATTTCGAAAGTCCAGTGGTATTGTTCGATTATCCGAAAGATATTAAGGCGTTCTACATGAAGCTGAACGAAGATAACAAAACCGTTGCTGCAATGGATGTATTGTTCCCTGGAATTGGCGAAATTATCGGCGGATCCGAGAGAGAAGCGCGTCTAGATGTTCTTAAACAAAAAATGGAAGAAATGCATGTTGACGAGCACGAGCTTTGGTGGTATTTGGATACACGTAAGTTCGGGTCTGTGCCGCACGCTGGATTCGGTTTAGGACTAGAAAGATTGGTGCTTTTCGTAACCGGAATGACCAATATTCGCGATGTGATTCCTTTCCCAAGAACGCCAAAAAGTGCAGAATTTTAATAAAGTATTTGGTTTTTAGTATTTAGTTTTTAGATTTAATCCAATACTAGGATAACCAAAAATCATCATAAAATGCCTTTCGAAATTTTTTGAAAGGCATTTTTATTTCATCGAAAAGCTTTTAGAGTTGTTTTCTGAAGCTTTTCCCGCTCTCGGCTATATCTTTAGGCTTGTCGCTCGGACGGCTCCGCTACGCTCCGCCGCCTCACTCCAATCCCAAAGGATGCCGCCTCCATCGGGGCCAGAGATTTCGGATAATTATTTAGAGCCAGCTTAAAATTTCACCAAATTTTTAAATTTGAAATAAAAAAAAGCTTTGCTCATCCGGAGACAAGCAAAGCGCATCATTACCCTTTATATAAATGAATGCTAATTTAATTTTTCAGTCAATTTCGCGAATTGTTTCTCTGCATTTTTCTCTTCATACAGAATCGCAAAGATTGTGTTGATAATTGGAAGTTTTAACTTCTTATCCTTACAAATAGTATAGATACCGTTGGTTGCGTAATAGCCCTCGGCAACCATGTTCATTGATTGGATTGCAGATTTAACAGTGTAGCCTTTCCCGATTAAGTTTCCGAGGTTTCGGTTACGTGAGAACAACGAGTAAGCGGTAACCAAAAGGTCTCCAAGATACGCGCTTTCGTTAACATCGCGAGGTTCTGGATAGACAGCTTCTAGGAAAGTTTCCATCTCACGAATTGCATTAGAAACATAAACTGCGATGAAGTTGTCACCATAACCTAATCCACTAGCAATACCAGCACCGATTGCGTAAATGTTTTTAAGAATTGCGCTGTATTCGTTACCTAATATATCACAACTTTCATTCACTTTAATATAGAATGAAGAGAAAATTTTGGTAAGGACTGCGGTGTCTTTTTCCTCGGCAGATGCGATTGTCAAATATGATAAACGTTCCATTGCAACCTCTTCAGCATGACAAGGTCCTGCAATAACTGCTTGATTTTTGTAACCAATTTGGAATTTGTCGCGAAGATAATTGGCAACAATATCATTGTATTCTGGTACAATACCTTTGATAGCCGAACAGAATAATTTGTCTTCGTAATTGCAACTAAGATTTGCCAATGTCGACGCTAAGTAGATAGAAGGTGTTGCTAGGACAATGATGTCGCAAGCTTCAACCAATTCGTTAATGTCCGTTGTCAGTTTTAATTGTTTCATATTAAAACTAACCATCGGAAGATATGTTGGATTATGGCCACGCAATTGGATAGCGCCTTTCACGAATTCGTTACGGACATGCCAATGGATGACTTTACAATTTTCTGTCAACATCTTTACAATTGCCGTCGCAAAGCTTCCACTTCCAACTACACCAACTTTGGGCAACTGCGGTGATTTTGATTTTGCCATTTTACACTTTTTTTAACCTAATGCAAAGCTACAATTATATAATGAAAAAGAAAATCTTTAGAATGCTTACTGAGGTTCTATAGTTTGTGATTCTTTATGAATAATTAAAATTTATTTAAAGTTTGTTAAATAATTCTGCTTAATATTTCGTTTTAATAAAAAGTAAGTATTTTTGTAGCCTTAAAATTTTAAGTATAATCAATTAGAAAATATATGAAAAGATTTTTGAGAAGCAATAAAAAAACCAATATCGTCTTAGGTTGTTTGTTGGTGGTTGTATTTGCTCAAGCGGTCTTAATCGGGAAACTTTATTCTGAGAAAGACGACAAAAATTATCAAGTTAATTTAGTAAAGATTAATACAGTAAAAGATAGTATTGACCATCGCGAGCTAAAGGAAAATCTCCTAAGCGTTGACCAAGTGGTTAGAAATCTTAATGCATTTTTGGTTTCTAAAAATGTATCTGACCTCAAAATCGAAAGCCTTGCCAAAGATAGTTTGGCCAACGAGGTTTACCTTTCGAAGCAAAGCAATCGTTACAGCCAATATTTAGTTGATCTAGAGAAAAAGTTACAACAGGTTCCGCTCGGGATTCCGACTTCTGGTTATATTTCTTCTAATTTTGGTGTTCGTAAGAATCCTATTCCTTTCAAAACTGTGTTTGCATCTGTTAAACCTTTGAAAGCAACTCATGATAGTACTTCGGTTGCGTCAAATCCTACAATTAAAGAAGATCCGAAAGCTGGTCAAAATGCGCCTGCCGAGAAAGATCAAATGCAATTCCATAAAGGGATTGATGTTGCGGTTCCTTATGGATCTGATGTTGTGGCAGCTGCAGCTGGTAAAGTTATTTTCGCTGGTGAAAAAGGAGGTTATGGAAATTGTGTAATCATTTCGCACGGCAATGGCTTGGCAACACTTTATGGGCATCTTTCTAGCATTTCGGTGGCCACCAATCAAGAAGTGAAAGTAGGGGAGTTGATTGCAAAATCTGGTAATACAGGACGTTCGACAGGACCGCATCTTCATTATGAAGTTCATAAAAATAATACGCCTGTCAATCCTAAGTTATTTATGAATTTGTAATAATTTCGAAATTTCACGAATCTTGTTTTTAAATGTAAAAACACTTGTCGGATTTTAAGTAACTTTCGATGAAAGCCGAAAATATTGAAAGCATCTTTTGAAGATGCTTTTTTTTGTTTTTGACTTTTTCAATTGGTAATCAATATTGATGCGTTCACGGATTTTGCGTGAGCGATGATAGCGGAAATCCTTTGGGTTGGCGCGAGGCGGCGGAGCGTAGCGGAGCCGTCCGAGCGACAAGTTAAAGATTGTAGCGGACGTAGCGACCCGAAGTAGCGAAGGCTGAAACCTGATAGGTTTTTGAAAACCTATGAGGTTTTGTTTTGGAGGCGAGGGACACGCCCAAAATCTTACAACGTCGAAAAGCCCAAACAAGTCGGGCTTCTCACGAGATAACTTAAATAATTTATTGTTTAATGAATTTTTGGCTTGTTGCTTTACCGTTTACGTCATAGCTGATGATGTAGTTGCCTTTTGGTAGATTGTTAATGTCGATTTGAGAGCTAGTAGATGTTTTAACCAATTGTCCCGCAACATTGTGAATGCTAATTTTTGTATCAGCTTTGAGACCTGAGATATTTAAGATATTGCTTGCTGGATTTGGGTATACTTTGACTTCTGCCTTGCTGGTATTGTTGGTTGCAAGATAAGTAGTCAAATCTAGCATCCAAGTTTTCTGCTCAGCACCTGATTGTGCATATCCAGCATATTTTAGACCATCTGGTGACATTGCTGTAGGGTATAAATAAAGGCCCTGTACATCAATACCAAGTTTTTTTACATATTCTGTAAAGTCTTGATAACCACCATTTTTAGTCCATATGTAGCCTTCACTAGTAGGCAATAAGAATGAACTGTAGTATCCAATAATTATGGTGCCAGCATCATTTATTCCATTGACATAGCCTTTGTAAGTTGGGTTGGTCGTGTATTGTTGGCTTTCTATATAGGTTACTTTATTGTTAAGCCTGTCATAGATAAAAGGTAATTTGTTAACGTTAGGGTTTCCTGCCATTATAGTACCATCATAGTTAATTGCATGTACGATGCCTTCAACAAAATCGCCCGTTGCTGTTTTTATATTAATCTCGTTGCCATCCATCCAATATGTTGCTGTTCTTAGACTATTCAATTGATCCTGATAACCTCCGACAACTTTTTTGTCATTACTTATTGCATCTGCTCTTGAGTCTCTGTTTGGATACGTTGAACCTAAATTGATAAATCCTGTGTCTTTTACCCATTTGAAAGATCGAGTGTAGCCATTTTCGCCACCAGCTCCTACCGCCGTTGTCCCATCTGACGAAACGTCGAATAGTAATAGATCTCCTAGTATTGTCCAAGCTTGCGAATTGGTATCAAAGACGCCAAAGCCCAGCTTATTGGTATCAAAGTTTTTCGTTTGACCATATATTTTGGTATTATCTTCACCAGTTTTTGGGGACATTGCTTGGTCTTGTCCTGTTAATTGACCAAACTGTACCATTTCAGAACCTTTTAGCCATAGATATTGTTTCTGCGAATTAATAGCTGTAACAACGGTACCAGAATTATTTACAGAGCCTGGACGTGAATATCCTGGTGTGGTAACTGTCGAAAATACAAGTTGTGCATTAACAATGTTAGTTGTTAATAATGCGGCACAACTTAACGGAAGTAGAAATCTCTTTTTCATTTTATTAAAGGGGTTAATTTGATGGTACAATTTTACATAGAAAGTAATATCTTTGGAAGTATTAGTCTAGCAGAATTCGCGAATTTTTGTATTGTTTTTTTTGTTATTTCTAGTGATTATCTTCTTTTGGTGTAGTATTTATAAGGTTTTTTATCCGTAGAATGTTTTGTTTTAGAATTTTTTTTTAGTTTTCTTTTGTTCTTTGCAATTTGTGACTGCTCAGATAAAATCGGATTTTGAGGTGCTCTATAATCGAAGTTACACCAAGCTTTATCAGAATCCTGATGACTGTATTATGACCACGCAGAGTAATTTGCTTAATGTTAAAGCAGTGGATGATGATCTTAGTCTTCAGCAAATTCTTGGGCAGGCTTATATGTTAAAAGCGGAGTTTGTCCAATCTGTGAGAATCTCTCTTAGTCAAGAATCGCAAATCATGGATAAAGGAGAAGAGCGACCTCTATATTTTGATTTTATCATAGCCGAGCAATATCATAATCTTAAGCTTTTTGATGAAAGTAAAAAATTGCTCAACAATCTTATTAAAGATAGAGTTGAAAATAGAAAGCAAAAGTCGCAGCCTATTTTGTTCGCGAAAATCTATCAACTGCAAGCTGTTAATTATTTGATTTCAAAAGACTACTCTAAGGCAACTGAGTATTTAAGAAAAAGCGATTCTTATTTAACAGGAAAGCAATTGGCTTCGGATTATGTAAAGTTTGAAAATACTATTTTTAAATCTAGCATTCTTATCGCTGAAAAAAAGACAGAAGAAGCAAAAAGTCAGTTATTGCAACTTAAAGTGAATCTCAATGCTGCGGGGCAACCAAAATTTTTGTTTGCGCTTGCTTGTGAGAAATTATCGAATTGTTATTTTTTGGACAAAAATTACCAAGCTGCAATTCAGGAGCTGGAATTGGCTTTAGAAAAATTGGGTGAGTTGCCATATATTTTACTAAAAAGAAATCTATACAGCGATTTGTCTAAGAATTATTTAGCATTAAATGATATGGCTAAATATGAGTCCAATAATAAGCTTTTCTTGGATTTGAATCAGAAAATTAACAATAATCAGAAAGAAGGGATAAGCTATCTTATTAAGATTACTAAGGATCTCGAAGAGAATAATATTGCAATCAGCAAGAAAAAACAATCTACAAAAAGTCTACTTATTTTTGGTTTTACAAGTTTGCTGGTTTTGGTATCAGGGATTTATCTCTATACTGAAATTATTAAAACCAAGAATTTTAAAAAACAAATTCTCTTCCTAGATCAACGCTATAATTCTGAAGGTGCAAAACCCGAAATTATCGAACCTGAGGTCGGCTTAGAAGATATGGTTGATGTTGAAAAACAACCTGAAAGTCCAGAGGCAGAAATACAACCCAAAATCGAACGTCAGTTTATTATCCCAGCTGAGACGCAAAAAGAAATCTTGGATAAGCTAACGGTTTTCGAAAATTCTGATTTTTATCTGAATAAAGATATTTCGATAGCGGTTTTGGCGATTCATTTGGATACCAATACCAAATATCTTTCGGATATCATTAATACTTACAAAGGCAAAAACTTTAATGCATACATCAACGAATTGAGAATTAATTATATTGTCTCTTTATTGGAAGAAGATCCAACCTATCTCAATTACAAAGTTAGTTATCTAGCAGAAAAGGCTGGTTTCTCATCCCACAGTCTTTTTGCAGCTGTTTTTAAAACGGTTACAGGTATTTCTCCGAATATTTTTATCAAACAATTAAAAGCCTAATGCAATGAGAAATTATTTTTTATTTTTCTTTTTGAATGTGCTTTTGGTTTTTGGACAACCAACAGATTTGGATTATAGAATAAGAAGCCAGATATACAGTGATCCTAATAAAGCTATTTTTTCATTAGATAGTTTAATAAATAAGTCCAAAGTCCCAGGTGACAAATTAAAATATTATCTTCTTTTATCCACCGCTTATACCTCAAAAAGAGATTTGGATAAGTCTTTCGAATCTATTAAAAAAGCACAAGATTTGTTGAAGTACATTAATGATGATAAGGCTAAAGCAAGTGTATTACTTAATATTGCTATCCAATATCAGCAGATGGAGCTTTTTAGTAATAGTTTTGACAATCTAGAAAGTGCGGAAAGTTTGGCTGTAAAACTACCTGATACTATGGTTATAAAATTTTCGACTTTGGGAATGATTTATGGAATTCGTGGGACGAATTATCGGATCCAAGATAATCCAGAATTGGCTTTGGAGAAATTTTACAAATCAATTTGGTATTTTAATAAGTATAAAAAAGGCGTTTTTCGAGAATCTAACTTGAGTGTTATATACTACAATGTCGGATACTGTTATTTGGAACTTAAGAATTTTGATAAAGCAAAAAGTAGTTTTCTGGAATCTTTAGAATTGGCAACAAATAATAAAGCTTTAAGTCTAGAAGCTTATGCTCTGAAAGGACTAGGTGAGCTTTATTTTTACGAGCAAGATTATTCGCAGGCACTTAACTATCTAGATCAAGCTGAGGCGAAAGCTAGCAATGTCAGAGATTTGACTTTAGACAATGGGATTTATCTACTAAAAGCTAATAATTATTTGGCTCTAAAGCAAACAGATCTTTATCGTGATTATTATGAAAAGTATCAAGCTGTTGTTTCTCAAAAGCAAGAAAGTGAAATGGCTATTATTGGCAAGTCTATTGATGATATGCGAGAAGCTAATCGTTTGATTATCAATGAAAATATAGCGTCTTCTCAAAGGCTTAATATTGTTATAATAGTAGTTAACTTTTTGGTTTTAGCAATTATCGGATTTTTTATTTCTAAACGTTTGAAAATTAATCGTCTCCTAGCTAAGGACATTAACGAGAAGTTTTCGCAACGTAAATTATCTTCATTTTCAAATTAATGACATTTCGAGATAAGTGAATTAATCTCCATTTGGTGGACTTTTGCAAAATGCTTTCTCCAAATCAAGTTGTTTTTTTATCGTTAAAATTTTTTTTGACATCAAATTTTTTGAATTTTTTTTGGGCATGTTGTCTAGCAAAAAGTGCTTTGTCCAGAACTGATATTAATTATCTTTTTCATTTTCTATAGGTACAGTTTTGCGTGAGCGATGATAGTGGAAATCCTTTGGGTTGGCGCGAGGCGGCGGAGCGTAGCGGAGCTGTCCGAGCGACAAGCTAAAGATTGTAGCGGACGTAGCGACCCGAAGTAGCGATGGCAGAAACTTCATAGGTTTTTGGAAACCTATGAGGTTTTGTTTTGGAGGCGAGGGACACGCCCAAGATATTGCTAAAATAGAGGAAGAAGCATTAAATTGTATCAGAATTCATGCATTCTTGTATTGTTGTAGCTTCAAAATTTATATTATTAGAGAATTTTTTTCTTAATTGCACTATAATTTTGATTTTGGTACACAGGCGTTGTAGACAGCTTTTGAAGCTACGAGACGCTACATTACTACCAAATCTTAAGAATTGTTTTAACACTTAAAATCTGAATAATTACAATATGAAGAAAATTTTACTGTCAAGTGTCTTGGCGCTCGGAATAATTGCAAATGCTCAAGTCCATCCGTCTACAAATTTGAGAACTGAAACAAAAAATGCTTCAGAATTTCCTTATTATGATATTACAGGAAAGTTGAATGCAGCAAACGCAAAGAATGACTTGAATAATCAGACATCGAACACTTCTGTTGGCGAATCGAATACATCTAATTTGTTATCTCCTCCTGGTTGTGCAAATTTGTTTAGCCCACCTAATAACTCTATTGGTAGTGTGTATGATCCCATAGTTTTTACATGGAATCCTCCATTGGGTGGCGGTGCTACAACCTACGATCTTTATATCGGTCTGGATCCAGGTGGTATGATATTGCTCGGACCGTCCACTGTAACTGGTGGTTATGTTGGTGGTACTACACCTGATACAAAATACTATTGGAAGGTTATTGCGAAAAATGCGGATGGTTCAGCAATTAATTGTGAAACATGGTCTTTTACCACAATGCCATCATTAGAGCCTTATTGTGGACCTATTTATAGATACGAAGTTGAACCGATTACTTATGTTAATTTCAAGTTTAATACTGCAAAAACATCGAGTGATAATACTACTTTTCAACACGAAAATTTCATTACCAATACCTTTAAAGTTGAAAAGGGTGGTACCACAACAATTAGTGTAAATTCGAATACTGGCGGTGCTGCTAAGAAGCATTATTATACGGTCTTTGTTGATTGGAATCAAAATGGCAATTTTAATGATGCAGGAGAAGTTTATTATGCAACAGCTCCGTACTTCTCTAATCTAGGAAGTGATGGTGTTGATGCGGCAAAAATTGTAACAATGGACATGGTGGTTCCTGAAAATGCTGTTTTGGGCAAAACGCGTATGAGAATTAAAGCGATTAATGGTCCTACAAATGCACCAACAACCGCTAATCTTAACAATATGAAGAATCCGTGTGCCAATACGGGAGATGCTGCAGGTCAAGCTGAAGATTATACTATAGAAGTTGTTCCGAAAGGCTCATTAGCGGTTAATGATATTAGTAAATCTAATTTGTCAGTATATCCTAATCCTTTTAAAGATGTTGTGAAGATTTCTGACATCAAAGATATGACAGGTATTGTCGTTACCGATCTATCAGGAAGAACTGTGATAAGCTCTAAGCCAAGTACGGATCTTAACCTTTCTCAATTGAAAAAAGGTGTGTACATCATCAACTTCAATTATTCTAACGGAGAAACGAAGTCTACTAAAGTTATAAAAGACTAAGTTCGAAATAATTAAAATGTAAAAAGGAAATTCCCCAATTATTTTGGGGAATTTTTTGTTTGGTATTCCCACTGGAGGAAATTAATGCGAGCTTTAGTTGAATGTTTTGAAATAAAATTAACTTGGATCATCTTAGCGCTTGAAGCAATTTTTTGACTATTTATGTCTTCGACTATGCGAATCTTTGATTGGTGATGAAGTAGTAAGTTTTGGGGTTAAGTGTTTGATATTGACTTTGTTGATACGTTTGATTAGGTTTTCCACTTTACTCTGGGTTGTAACATTTCTATTCTCAACGCACAATAAGATAATGGTAAAAATTAATCTGTGTGACTAATTTTCCTAAAAGGCTATAAATGTATTTTTTTATTGACGAGTTTATCTTGCTGAAAAAGACAAATCTTTTAGATTTAAGATACTTTAAAAATTACTCACAGGAACTTTAGTTTTTGGTCTGTTATACAAATTAGAAAAGCCCGAGTAAATCGGGCTTTTCAAGAGATAACTTAAATAATTTATTGTTTAATGAATTTTTGGCTTGTTGATTTACCATCTACCTCGTAGCTAACAACATAGTTTCCTTTTGGTAAACTGTTAATGTCAATTTGTGAGCTAGTAGAAGTTTTAACCAATTGTCCTGCAACATTGTGGATGCTAATTTTTGTATCTGCTTTAAGACCAGAAATGTTTAAAACATTGCTTGCAGGGTTTGGATAGATTTTGATAGCTGTTTTATTGGCATTTTGCGCAGCTAAGTATTGTGTAAGATCTACTCTGAAAAGCTTTTTAGATTTTGTAGAACCAGTTACCTTTAGACCATCAGGAGATATTGCTGTTGGGTGTAGGTATTCGCCTTGCACATCAATACCTAAGCTTTTAACGTAATCTGTAAAATCTACATATCCAGTTGCTTCTGACCACATAAAGCCTTCGGTTGCTGAGCTTCGGATTGATCCAAAATAACCGATAACCGTTTTTCCATCAGCGGTCATACCATTAATTGATCCTTTATAGAAGAAGTCAGCTGTACTTCCTTTACCAATTATGTATGTTACTTTGTTAGTCGTTCTGTTGTAATAATAAGGATAAGCTCCCCATAGTGGATTACCTGCAAGTTTGGTACCGTCATAAGATATAGATCTAACAAAACCTACCCACTCGCCGGCATCATCTTTAATAATTTTTTCTACACCATCAACCCAATATGCGCCAGATCTAGATCCGTCTTCTTGATCTTGCCAACCACCAATAACTTGATTATTGCCACTTATGGCGTCTGCTCGTGTCATCGTTCTGTCAATTAGAGATCCTAGATTAACAAAGCCAGTTGCTTGCGTCCATTTGAATGCTCGTGCCTTTTTATCAGAGTCATAGGCAAGTCCAACTATTGTTGAGCTATCAGTGGACATCGCATACGGTGATGAAGTTAGACGATCCATAGATCCGCCCATGCCCCCAAGATTTGTCCAATATTGACTATTGACATCATAGAGACTTGCTTCGTATTTGCCAGTGTCATTATTAAACATTAATGCACTAATCTTGTTGTTGTCTGCTCCGATTTGAATGAATAGCGTTTGCATAACATTGTCTGCCAATTCACCAATTTGTTCTACTTCTTGACCTTTTTTCCACAAAAGATATGTATGTACATCAAGAACACCCACAACTGTTCCAGAGTTATTGATTCCTGTTGGTGCAACAGAATATGGTACAGCCATTGGAGAATACTCAAGTTGCGCATTAATAGTATTAGTCATAAATAATGCTGCGCAGCTTAAAGGAAGTAAAAATCTTTTTTTCATTTTATTAATAGGTTTTAATTTGATAATACAATTTTACATAGAAAGTAATATCTTTGGAAATATTAGTCTAACAGAATTCATGCATTTTCGTATTGTTGATATTTTAAATGATTGATTATTAAATAAATGTGTTGTTTGTAGTTGTTGAGTGATTTTTGAAAACCTTATGTTATGGGGTGTAGTTTATCAGATTTTTAATCCGTAAAATGTTTTATTTAAGAAGTTTTTTTTTAATTTTCTTTTGCTCTTTGCAATTTGTGACTGCTCAGATAAAGTCGGATTTTGAGGTACTCTATAATCAAAGCTACACGAAGCTTTATCAAAATCCTGATGACTGCATTATGACCACGCAAAGCAATTTGCTAAATGTCCAAGCAGAGGATGATTATCTTAGTCTTCAGCAAATTCTTGGTCAGGCTTATATGTTAAAAGCGGAGTTTGTCCAGTCTGTCAGAATCTCTCTTAGTCAAGAATCTCAAATTATAGATAAAGGAGGAGAGCGACCTATATATTTTGATTTTATCATAGCCGAACAATATCATAACCTTAAACTTTTTGATCAAAGTAAAAAATTGCTCGATAATCTTATTAAAGAAAGAGTTGAAAACGAAAAGCCAAAGTCACAGCCTATTTTGTTTGCAAAAATCTATCAATTGCAAGCTGTTAACTATTTGATTTCAAAAGACTATTCTAAGGCAACTGAGTATTTTAAAAAAAGTGATTCGTACTTAACCGATAAGCAATTGGCTTCGGATTATATGAAGTTTGAAAATACCATTTTTAAGGCTACTATTCTTATTGCAGAAAAAAAAACAGAAGAAGCAAAAAGTCAATTATTAGAACTTAAAGCTAATCTCGATGCTGCAGGACAGCCAAAGTTTTTGTTTGCGCTTGCTTGTGAAAGATTGTCGAATTGCTATTTTTTGGACAAAAATTACGAAGCTGCAATTCAAGAGTTGAATTTAGCTTTTGAAAAATTGGGTGAATTACCTTATGTCTCGTTAAAAAGAAATCTGTACGGCGATTTGTCTAAGAATTATTTAGCTTTAAATGACATGGCTAAATATGAATCTAATAACAAGCTTTTCTTGGATTTGGATCAGACAATTAACAATAATCAGAAAGAAGGGATAAGCTATCTTATTAAGATTACTAAGGATATTGAAGAAAATAATATTGCAATCAACAAGAAAAAGCAATCTACAAAAAGTCTACTTATTTTAGGTATTGCAGGTTTATTGATTTTAGCATCAGGGATTTATCTCTATACCGAAATTGTTAAAACGAAGAACTTAAAAAAGCAAATTCTCTTCCTAGATCAACGCTATAGTTCTGAAAGTGCAAAACCTCAAATTATTGAACCAGAGATTAGCTCAGAAGATATCGTTGATGTTGAAACGCAACCTGAAAATCCTGAGGCTGAAAAACAATCTAAAAGTGTACGTCAGCTTATTATACCTGCAGATACGCAGAAAGAAATCTTGGATAAGTTAACGCTATTCGAAAATTCTGATTTTTATCTTAACAAAGATCTTTCGTTAGCGGTTTTGGCGAGTCATCTGGATACTAATGTCAAATATCTATCGGATGTCATCAATAATTACAAGGGCAAAAATTTTAATGCATACATCAACGAGTTGAGAATTAACTATATCGTTTCTTTGTTGGAAGAAGATCCAGCCTATCTCAATTATAAAGTTAGTTACCTCGCCGATAAAGCTGGTTTCTCATCCCACAGTCTTTTTGCAGCTGTCTTTAAAACTGTTACAGGTATTTCTCCGAATACTTTTATTAAACAATTAAAAGCTTAATATTATGAGAATTATTCTTTTGTTTTTGTTTTTAAATGTGCAGTTCTTTTTCGCGCAGTCTTCTTCTAGAGATTCTTTGGAAGCAGTCGCTAGTTCGCAAATCCATAATGAGCCCGACAAAGCGATTAAAACCCTTAATAAATTGGTTGCAGAGGCCCAAAATCCAAGTATTAAAGTTAGATATTATCTTCTCTTGTCAACAGCTTATATTGCGAAACGAGATTTGGATCAGTCTTTTAAGTCCATGAAGAAAGCGCAAGACCAACTGAAGTATATTGACGATGATAAAGCTAAAGCAAGTGTGTTACTAAATGTAGCAATCCAGTATCAACAAATGGAACTTTTTAGTAATAGTTTCGAAAATCTTGAAAGTGCGGAAAAGTTAAGTCTTAAGTTGCCTGATACCATGACATCAAAATATTCGATGTTGGGAATTATATACACAGTTCGTGGTATAAATTATAGAACACAATCCAATCCAGAATTGGCTTTAGAGAAATTTTCAACAGGAATTTCGTATTTTAATAAGTATAAAAAAACGGTATCGCGAAATTCTAACTTAAGTGTAATCTACTACAATATTGGATATTGTTATGTTGAACTTAAAAACTTTGAAAAATCAAAAGAGGCTTTTCAGAAGTCATTAGAATTGGCAACGAATAATAAAGCCTCTAGTTTAGAAGCTTTTGCATTGAAAGGATTGGGCGAGCTATATTTTTATGATCAAGATTATCAAACTTCACTAAGTTATTTGGATAAGGCAGAATCTAAAGCAGATAATATTGGTGATTTAATTTTGAATAAAGGAATCTATCTATTAAAGGCTAATAATTATTTAGCTCTAAAGCAAACAGACCTTTATCGTGATTATTATAAAAAGTATCAAGCTGTTGTTTCTCAAAAACAAGAAAATGAAATGACTATTATTAGCAAATCTATTGATGATACGCGAGATGCTAATCGTTTAATCATCAATGAGGATAATGCATCTTCGCGACTACTAAATATAATTGCTGTTGTTGTCAGTCTTTTGGTTTTGGCTATTCTTGGATTTTTTATTTCCAAACGTTTGAAGCTTAATCATCTCTTAACAAAAGAGATTAACGAGAAGTTTTCACAACGTAAGGTTTCTTAGTTTTCTTATTATTCATTTAGTTCTTTTTTAAACGACTTTGCGTGAGCGATGATAGCGGAAATCCTTTGGGTTGGCGTGAGGCGGCGGAGCGTAGCGGAGCCGTCCGAGCGACAAACTAAAGATTGTAGCGGACGTAGCGACCCGAAGCAGTGGTGGCAGAAACCTCATAGGTTTTTGAAAAACTATGGATCAGTCCTAAAACCAGGGGAGGGTTTTGAAAAAAGCATAAATTTGTGATATGCTAAATGAGACAGAATTACTTAAATTATTACTGCCCGAATACCTAATCAATCACTTTGAGATAGTAAAGTTCGAAGAAAAAGA
>NZ_JASLDS010000044.1 GCF_030151385.1 Soonwooa sp. | reverse complement strand
CGTTAACAAGTTAGCGTAAGACGATAAAATGGCCCGTTCGTCTATCGGTTAGGACCTCAGATTTTCATTCTGGTAAGAGGGGTTCGATTCCCCTACGGGCTACTTAAAACCTTCAGACTTTTCTGAAGGTTTTTTTGTGTTTAGACCTAATCAAATATTTTCGTTAAGCTATCGAAATTAAAAGATAGCAAACCTGATAACTTCTCTCCCACTTCATTATCTATCCAATCCGCTTTTGCTCTTTTTGATTTTTAATTAAAAATTTACATTATTTACAACATCATTTTTAGTATTTTTAGTACAATTAAATTTTTATCAGGTTAAGATTTAGTTCTGTCTTGTTTAAAATTTAATAAAAAGCCTAAAAAAAAATGATGAAAAACTACTATTTATTAGTTTTAATAATAGTTTGTTCTTGTGCCAGCAATCCTATTCGGCTTGCGACAACGACAGACAAAACAGATTTTGGAATAACAAAACCTACCCAAGCTTTATTCTTTGTCATTAATGAAAATCTAAAAGCCTCGGACCAAGAATTGGAGGACTACAAAGAAATTTCCAACAAGTATTATAATTATTTTGGTGGTGCTACAGACCGATTATTTGTTGGAAGGACTAATGCTAAAACTTTCAAATTTTCAAATGAAAAGACAACTTGGTATGTGGAAGTTAACAAATTAACCAAACCTACAGCGCTGGTATTATTTGATGGTGAACACCAACCCATTGTCGAGTACAACAAAAAAAACTTCGAAAAGTTCATTAACAAATACATTACAGCAACGCCATCACAACTTTCAAGTTCGCCGCAAAACACTACAAAAGCAAAAACAAACAATAACTTTTCTCGTGTAGTAGATTCCATCTGGGCAATTCCTTTCGTGCCTGATTACAAATATGCCGATAATATTATCAAAAACAGCAACACTGTTTACTTTCCGATGCCTCTTTTAATCAATGATAATCGATGTAATGGCAAAATAAAATATGATATTTATTCTGATTTGGAAATGAAGAATAAAATCTACGAAATGACAAATCATTACTTAGAAGGCAAACTTCTTGGATCTTCGTACACTCGCGAGAACACGATTAACACAACCAAATATTACTTTAACAAACTTGGCTTGTTAGATTCCATCACGAGTTACGAAAACAACAAAAGAGAATCGAGCATAGTATTTAAGTATTTAAAAGATAAATTTGTTGTTGTGGCTGATGGAAATCGTCGCGAAGATTTCTACCTAAACAATCTTGGAAGAGTTGACAAAAAAGTAAACTTCAACCGAAGCACGAATCCAAGTAGCGAGCAACGCTATACTTATGATATTATCGGAAGAGTTTTAGCTGAAAAAACCTATGACAACGAAAAGTTGGAGCGTTCGATTATTTTTCATTATCCAAATGACAAAACAGTGCGTTATACAGACTTTGAGGTTCTTGATGCCAACAATAGAGTTCAGACAAAATATGTTACTGAAGCAGGAAATGGTATTCAATATTCTGTATCAGACGCTGGGAAGAAAAAAGTAAGCCTTACAAAATCCTTGATTGACAAAAACTGCGAAGGCAAGATTATAACTTATGATGCGGATGACAAGGTACAATCAGTTGTTGTGCAAACAAGAAATTAATTTTAGTCACTTTTAAAACACAAATCAAATGATAAAAAAACAACTTCTCATACTTTCTGTTCTATTTTCTTTTCTGGTTTTTTCACAAGACAAAACTTTGTATTTTGATGGCAATTGGAAAGAAACGACAAAGTCAAAAGCTTACTACTATCGAAAACTGCCTTTACCAAAGTTGGCAAATCTAGAGTTGTTACGCGACTATTATTCAGACACAGATAAATTGCAAATGCAAGGTTACTACGCAGATGCTGTAGACCAGAATTATGTTGGTGATATCTATTGGTACAGCTCTGATGGCACAAGTTACTCTTCCGAATCTTACATCAATAAAAGCAAACAAAAAAAACTTAGCTATTATTTTGATAACGGCAATTTATGGAAAACCATTGAATATGGAGATAGCCTAAAACATGGCAAAACAATAGAATACAAAATTGATGGCAGCATTTTAGGAGAAGCTATCTATAAAAATGGAAGTTTAATATCGGGAACCATCGGAAATTCTTCACTTCCAAATACTTACTATTATCGTTACAACAAAAAGACTAAAAATAATGAACACATCGATATTCAAAAATCCGAAGAGGCTCCACAACTCACGACAAGGATTACTTATTGGAAAAACACTTTAAAAACCGCCGTAGAATACCAAGTATTTGATGGTAAAACGATTAGTGAGAAAAACTATGACGAAAACGGAAACCTACTTCAATCCCTTGATAGCCTTTCTTACTATTATCCAAGTCGTCAATTGAAAAATGGAAGAACTTACTACTACGCCAATACCAAAAGTTACATCGAAAATTCTCCGACTTTTATAGAATACAAAAGTTTCCCTTTTTCGGAGGTTGAAACCCGTAACATTAGCCACATCATCATTTATCGAGGAACACTGCATTTCTTAGAAAAACATCCTAGTCTAGATAAGTACCGAGAAACAGATTACAATATTTTTTCGGACAACAACACAAAATTCATGCGCCTTACTTGGAATAATTATAGTAATTCTGTTTGGAAAGAAATGAAAGAATATCTTGACAGCGAAACCAAACTTATCCCTGTTTCAGAAATTTTGAATCTTAATAAAGAACAAATCTACAAACGTTTTGCAAACAAAAAATGGAAAAGCAAACCGACAATAGACAAAAATGTAACAGAAGAACTGTATTTTGATTCGCCAGAATTTATGGCTAAAAATATTAGCGCAAAATTAGCGTCTGAAAATATCAAAAAAGAATCTGCTCTTATATATTTCAAAATTGCCAATGACAAATATATTATGATGCGCGAAAATGGAGGATTCTTTATTCCCAGAAACAATGGAGACCGTATTGAGATTCCAAATTTCGTTCAAGAATAATTCTAAAACACAAACTATGAAATTATCCAACAAAATATATTGCCTTTTGGTTTTAATTTTGACATCGAATTTTGCTTTCAGCCAAGTTCCGGTTCGCAAAAAAGTTAAAGCACCACTTCCTCCAATCGTATATGGCGAGCCTAGCCATTTCTTTCTTTCTACACCCAACCCCAAAGACTCTTTGCAAGTCCAAATCCACTCCATTGTGATGAACGCTCATCATCTTGACAAGGATGCGTTCAACCTTGGAGAAGATGATTATATTATAATGCTCAGAAAGTATATTGCAGAAAGCAATGGTCTCAAAAAAGGGATTCTTCAATTCTATCTTGCCAATATCTACCTTTCTTATATTGACAGGTATTCGTATCGTGTTAAGTCCACTAATATTACATCTTTGGAGAAGCTTCCAGAAGATTATAGGACTTGGGCGATCAACGATTTCTACCATGAAGCCGATCGACTTTACCAAGAAGCACTTAGCAATCAAACAGAGCTTCAGAAACAAAAAACAGAAAACTGGAAGCAAATTATCACCAATCGAGAATACATCAAGTACAAGCCAACTTTGTATGATATGATTGCAACTTATTATCTTTCATTTCTGGACAGACTTCCTTTTGATTATGACAATACTAAACAGTCAAAAATCGAAGACATTAACAAGCGTCTATACAACTTCCATCAAAATGACAAGGACAAAACAGCTTTTATTTATTTAAAAAGTACTCAAGTAAAAGGCAGTTCCGATTCTCAAATTTCGCAATTGCTAAACATTGTTAAAGACTATCCACAGGAAGAATTCTCGGCTTATTTACTATACCAAATTGCATCATTACAAAAAGAAGAAGATAATCCCAACAATTTCATAAACGCACACCAAAGTTGCGAAAGAGCCATTACGCAGTTTCCAAACTCGGACTGGAATAAACATTGTAAAAATTTAATCAATAGCTTAGAAAGCAAATCTGTCAATTTAGAATTCTTTTCCAAAAATCTTCCTGGAGAATATATTCCGATAAAGGTAACACACCAAAATACAGATAACTTTGAGATAAGTTACAGCAAACTTTCACCGCGTTTAGATTTTAGTAAAGAGATTAATTGGCAAAACTACAATGCTCGCGATTTACAAAACACAAATAAAAACCGTGAGCTGGTCGAAAAAGATTTTCGTAAAGACAATATCGAGCTCAAAAAATTTAACGATTACAAAAGCCATCAAACCTATGTTGCGCTGTCACCATTGGAAAACGGCTACTATAATATCAGTACATATCTGAATGGAAAACTGCAAACGCAAAATATTGCCATCACAGATTGGCAATACGTGAAGCGTAGTGAAGACAACAGCAAAGTCAGCTTCCAAGTCCTAAATAGTAAAACAGGACAAAGTTTCAATAATACCGCTTATATTATGTATCAAAACATTGATGATTATGACCATAAATACAATGAAAAGCGCGAAAACAAACTTATAAAAACTGGAAGTGGAACAACCGATTCTTCAGGTATATTAACTCTTGAAAAATCTAAAGATCGAGATTATAGAAATACAATCATCTATTTCCCAATTACTAAAGACTATTTATCGCTTGGCGACAGCTACAATCGCTTTAACAACGATAAAGAAGAGAAACAAGACACTGCAGAACCTATCAGAAAAAGCTTTATTGCATTTACCGACCGCGCTATCTATCGTCCAGGGCAAAAGGTTTTTTACAAAGCGATTTTAGCGCAAGAATGTTTTGAAAAAACAAAAGTACTTCCTAAGCAAAAAGTAAGCGTAACATTACAAGATTCGAACGGGAAAGAAGTTGCGAAGCAAGATGCCATCACCAATGAGTTCGGAAGTATCTCTGGCGAATTTATGTTGCCTTCTGGTGGATTAACAGGTCAATTTTATATAAACCTAACTGCCAAACTACCTAAACCCAGTCCCAAAAAAGATGATGATGAATATACCATCAATGGAGATGTTGATTTTCGTGTCGAAGAATATAAACGTCCTAAGTTTCAGGTTAAAATTAATCCCGTTAAAGAAACTTACAAACTTGGCGACAAGGTAAAAATCACTGGAAAAGGCGAAGCTTTTTCGGGTGCTAATATTGCCAATGCTAATGTTAAATACAAAATCCAGCGACAAGAAATTCGTATTTGGAGAAACTATTATTACGATTATTATTACCCAACCTATTCTTCACCTTTAACAGAAATAAAACAAGGCGAAACAACCACCGACGAGAACGGAAATTTCAGTTTCGATTTTGAAGCTTTAGCAGATGATAAATCGGTAATTAAGCCAAGAAGTTATCAATATTCGGTTTCCGTTTATGTTACAGATATTAATGGCGAATCACAAAACAAAGATTCCTATGTAACTGTTGGCGACCTAAAAGCAAAATTGAGTATTGACATCCCTGAGAGAATGTTGCAAAGTGAATGGAATAACCTAAATATTTCGGTCAGCAATCTTAACAATGAAAAAATTGATTCCCAAGGAAACATTAAAATTACTAAACTTAAAACCGAAGAAAAAATCCTGCTTCCAAAATATGCGAACCAAAACTATGATAACAGAAGATACAATCGATCTTCTAACAAAGATATTTTGCCTTATACATTGTACAGCAAAGATTTGTATGATGCCTATTTTCCGCATATCAGTTATTACGCATTAGAGACGGAAAAACCTTTACTAAAAGGAGAAAATGTCTTTTCTAAAACTTTTAAAACCTCTGATGGCGAAAAGATAAAACTTAACAAAAACATACAAGCCGGAAAATACCTTATCGAAGCTGAATCGATCGTCGATCGTGACACCATTAAAAATTACAAAATTGTAGAAGTGATTGATGACGAAACTTTGAAAAATGGAATTCCGACCTATTTTGCGGTTCGACTGGATAAAGATTCTTACCAAGTAGGGCAAAAAATGACGATTAGTTTTTTATCAGATTTCAAAGAAGGATTTGTTAATTACAGATTGTGGAAAAACAATGTTCCCGAAGCCTATCAACAAATCGCACTTAAAAACGGAAAAACAGATGTCAATTATACGCCAACAGACAATGACCTAAAAAAAGGAATTTATTTAGAATACGATTTTATCCACGATAACGATTTTGCATCTGGACGATTTAATATAGATGTTAAAGAAAATATTAACCGTGAATTAGAAATCAGCACCCAAGTTTTCCGAGACAAAATTCAACCTGGCGTTCCAGAAAAATGGATATTGACCATCAAAGGAAAGGATAAGGACAAGATTAATGCAGAAGTTCTTGCAGCGATGTATGATTCGTCTTTGGATAAGTTTGCAAAAAATGATTTCAAATTTACGCCGTATGTGCCGCAGGTTTATGATCGATATTTTTACTACAATTATGATAATTACTACAATCGCACTCAAGATTTTCTGAGCACTTTTCTTGCAACATCAAAATTTGAATCTTTCGATTATGGCACAAAATATAGAATGTCAAAATATAATAATTTTCAAACGCCAAATGTTCCCGCGTTTGATTATACCGACATCAGACAATTAAGCGACTATAATTCTAGAGCTTTGGGAAGTCCCGTACAAAATGATTATATGATATCAGAGGTTGTTGTAACAGGTTTAGCCACTAAAAAAACAGAATCAACCGCCGCAGTTACAATTGTTGACGGAAAAATACTTGAGAAAGAAATTCCCGCAGACGAAATCGCAGAACTCAGACAACTAAGTCCTGCAGAAGCTGTTGCACTCTATGGTCAACAAGCGGCGAACGGCGCAACGGTGATTATCACTAAAAAGGCTTTACAGCAAGAACTTCTAAATAATGTAAAAGCCAGAACCAACCTCAACGAAACGGCGTTCTTCATGCCAAATCTTTATACAGATTCGGAAGGTAACATCAAGTTAGAATTTAATTCTCCAGAAGCATTAACGCAATGGAAGCTTCTGCTTTTTGCGCATACCAAAGATTTAAAAACTGGTTCTGCAACCTATTATACCCAAACGCAAAAAGAGCTAATGCTCACGCCAAATCCGCCACGATTTTTAAGACAAGGCGACAAAATACAATTGTCTACCAAGCTGGATAATCTTTCGGACAAAGAGCTTTCGCCTGATGTAATGCTTCAACTTTTTGACCCAATTACCAACAAAGTTTTGGACTCGGCATTTGTAAATACCGATAATCTTAGAAAAGTGAAAATCGCAGCAAAAGCTTCGTCAGAAGTTAACTGGACCATCAAAGTTCCAAAAGCAATGGATAATGTTGGCTACAGAGTTTTAGCAAAAAGCAAAGATTTCTCGGATGGCGAAGAAAGTACAATTCCGATTTTAGCAGACCGAATTTTGTTAAGCGAAACGCTTCCGATTTTCATTAAAGAAGGTCAAAACAAAACGTTCACCATGAATTCTTTGTTAAACGGAACTTCGACTTCGGCAGCCAATTTTAACCTAACAGTTGAGATGACCACCAATCCACTTTGGTTTGCGGTGATGTCGATTCCGTATCTCAGAACCTATCCTCACGAATGTTCGGAACAGCTTTTCAGTAGACTTTACGGAAATATGTTGTCGACTTACATTATGAATTCGTCACCGAAAATAAAAAAGATTTTTGATGAATGGAATGCCAAAGAAACGCCGGCCAATCCACTTGAAGCCAATCAAGAATTAAAATCACTTCTTATCGAAGAAACGCCTTGGCTTAGCAGTATTAAAGACGAAAAGGAGCAAATGAAACAATTGGCTTTATTTTTTAATTTAAACAAAATGCAGCGCGACCTCAAGAAAGCACAACGCGACCTTGTGGATAGACAAAACCCTGATGGCAGTTTCTCATGGTTCCCAGGTGGCAATAAAGATAAAATCGTTTCTGGGCATATTTTGGCAGGTTTCGGAAAATTGGAAAAAATGCTAAAAGGTCAATCGGATGAGTTTTTCACCAACCAAATTAATAAAGTGATTTCCAACTCTATCGATTATTTGGATAAAGAATATTATGACAAACTCATCGAAGACCGAAAAGTTTCGTCAAAATTAGACCTCAACGATTATGCAGATTACTTTTATTACCGCAGTTATTGGACTAAGAAAAAAGAAATTCCATCAGAACTAAAAAAAGTTCTAACAACAGTTGCAAAAAGCTATACAGAAAATTTTGACGACTACAGCCTTTATCACCAAGCGATGATCACGACATTCTTGCAACGTTTCGGCTATAATGATTTGGCAAAAAAATGCGTTGCAACTCTAAAAAAATCGGCAACGACTACAGAAGAAAATGGAATGTATTGGGAAAATAATCTCAATGGTTGGTATTGGTACCAAGCGCCAATCGAGACGCAAGCGATGTTGATAGAAGCTTTCGCAGAAGCAACTCCAGAAGATACAAAAAGCGTTGAAGAAATGAAAATCTGGCTTCTTCGCAACAAACAAACGGAAAGTTGGGGAACTACAAAATCCACAACCGAAGCGGTCTATGCACTGCTCAATTATGGTAAATCTTGGATCGATTCAGAAAAAGGAATTTCCATGAAATTGGGAGAAACAGTCTTGGATCAAAATACGCCAGGCGTTAAAACCTCGGAAGCTGGATTCTTCAAAAAATCCTATTATTGGAAAGACATTACACCTGATAAAGGGAAATTGAAAGTCAGCAAAACAAGTCCAGGCGTTGCTTGGGGTGGCATGTACCGTTTGTATTATGAAAACATGGATGCCATCACCGCTCACAACTCCTCGAATGTTGCAATAGAAAAGAAACTTTTTGTTCAAACAAATGATGGTCCAGAAACCAAACTTCGCGAAGTTACTGAAGGTCAACAGATTCGTTTGGGCGACGTGGTTGTCGTAAGATTGGTGATAAAAACCGACCGCGATATGGAATATATCCATCTTAAAGATTTACGAGCAAGCGGTTTTGAACCTGTTAATGTTTTATCAACTTACAAATGGCAAAACGGCGCAGGTTATTACGAAAGCACAAAAGATGTGGCGACGCACTTCTTTTTTAATTTCCTTCCAAAAGGAATTTATACATTCGAATATCAATTAAAAGCCAACAACATTGGCGAATTTTCGGACGGCATCACCACTTTTGAAAATATGTACGCACCAGCAATGAGCGCTCATACAGAAGGAAAACGTGTTACGATTATAAAATAGTTTTAGAGCCTGATTAAAAATTTTACCGAAACATATTTTTAAACTATTCAGATCCTCTTTGCTAAATTTTAATGCTCTTTTAAGCCAATTTTTTGCTTCTCATTTTTGATTTAGCCCACTAAATCTTCAAATATGAAATAAAAAATTCATCTCAAAATAGCTATGAAAATTTTATCAATAAAATTTAAACAGGCTCTTAGAACTTGGTTAAAAACTTTTCTTAAATTTTTGAAATCACTAACTTTGAAAATCAATTTTTTTAAACAATGAAAATCCTCATCATCAACGGTCCCAACCTTAACCTTTTGGGAACACGCGAACCCGACATTTATGGTTCCGAAACTATGGAAGCGCGTCTTGATTTATTAAAAAAAGAATTCGCGAATGATGAGATTTTATATTATCAATCCAATATCGAGGGCGAAATTATCAACCGCTTACAAGAAGATGATTTTGATGCTTTGGTGATTAATCCAGGAGCTTTCACACATTATTCTTTTGCGATTGCAGATTGTTTAAAAAATATTTCGAAGCCGAAAATAGAAGTTCATATTAGCAATATCTACAAAAGAGAAGAATTCCGAAAGAAGTCGGTCACAGCAGAACAATGCGACGCCGTCCTCAGCGGTTTTGGAATGAAAGGTTACCAACTTGCTATCCAAAGTTTGAAATAAATAAAAAAGAATCTCAGTTGAGATTCTTTTTTGTTATGCTGGGAATTGGATTCTTAAACGAAATTTCTAGTTTATAAAACTTCACTTAATCCACTTGAATATAAAACTTACCCAAAGGATTTCCAGAAGCCATATTGTTTTTAGAAATCACCAACCAATACTCGCCTTTTTGCGGTGTTTTGTATTCTATGGTCTGACTAAAAGGTCCATCAAAAGTATTATCTGGAATCCTAATTTGATTAATACGGATATTCATGTCCGCTTGTTCAGGTTTGATAAAAGCTTTCAGCGTTGGCTTATCATAATTCAAAAGCCTTAGAATAATTTGCTGATCTTGGAGTTTCACTTCTTCCACCAACTTCACAGGCGTTTTGCTGGCATCCACGTCAATAATGAATTGGTTGGTTTCTGTTTTTCTGTTAAGCACGGTAGTTAGTGTATCAGCTGGTTTTTCGATGACTGTAATGGTGTCGCGCTTAACTTCAGTTGGCAATTTGTCGCCATCTTTTTTACAAGAAACGACAGCTAAAAGTACAACTGCAAGTAGTGTAAGATTAAGGTTTTTGTTGAGATAATGTTTCATAATAAATACTTTTTGACAGAAAACTAGAATAATCCGTTTTCATTTTATATTGAAAATAATCCTTACTTTCATAAATTGGATTTCGCTCCCTTAAGATATGATCGTTAAAGTTAAGACTTTCTAAATAACTCAAATCGCCTTTCTTGTGAGCCAAATTATAAGAAGTCACCAAGCTTCCCCAATTGACCACACTACAAGCTAAAATTGTTCCATAAAAAGCCCAAAGCATTGTATTGACCAAGAAAAGATTTGTTTTTCGATAATAAATTTTCAAAAAAGTAAAAACCAAACCCAGAAAAGCTAGCAACAGAAAAGCAAAAACACCTAATCTTTTGTATGTCAAACCAAACTCGGTAACATATTCGACATTCTTCAGTAAAGCCGAAACGACCAAAAGGATATTTAGCAAAATCCACACATATACAAAACGGCGCAACCAAACAGCTTGTTTATCAAAATTAAAATAAGATTTAAAATAAAACATAATCACCAAAACCGCCATAATGATACTTAGAATAACCGCATTAACGCGTTCGTGCGTTTCGCCAGAAAGTTCGGCAGCCGAGGATTCGCCAACATAGAATTGTTCGTAATTAAAACTTATCAAAAAGAAAACAAGCATAACATTTAACAATAGCAAAGAAACAACGCCGCTCAAACGCTCAAGATTTAAATCTAAAAAATCAAAAGTCGGCTTGCGAATAATATCCTCATTGGCAAAATCATTTCTGAAATGATGGTTCGCCGAATACACAAAACTCGGAATCGTAATATTCCAAATATTAAATGCAATAAAAAAACCTAAAAGACTGATAAAAAAAGCTTGAGCGAAATTAAAATTGAAATTGATGTTACCAAAAAAATTCGCAAAAGTATCACTTCCATAGGTATAGATCGCAAAAAATACCATCAGAAAAACACTCGGAATAATCACCACTGCCAAGACTTTTTGGACAGATTTCTCTGTATTGGTTTTAGGAACCCATTCTTTAAAACTAAAAAATCGCAACGGAAAACTTAAGCCTTGCCACATAACGACCAGAAAGGTTAAAACAGGTTTTAGCTCTTTTGATAATGAAAACAAACGCAATATGAAAATAGAAATCATAATTGCGAAAAAAGAAATTAAATCGCCGTAGTAAGCAAAGGCACCGCAAGAGATTAGGCTAAGAATTAACATCACTTTTACCCGCTCCGTTCTTAAGGATTTCGGTGTTAAAGCATAAATTACGATGGCATAAGCACTTCCTAATAACGCCAAATTGATTCCTGCAGTTTCGTCATAGAACAATAGGAAAAACATAATGCTAAAGCATAAAATTAAATGTAGTTTTTTCATTTTTATATTATTTAAAAGTTCAATAAAATATGATGATGTAGAGGAGAAACACGATTGGAAAATTGCAACAAAGCAAGATTTGTGTTTTGATGAAGTCTTCTTTCTTTTCAGGAAAAACAAATAACATCACAGCGAAAAACAACAGAAAACAAATCGTTACTAAGAGATTAATGGGCACTAAAATTACGATTAGAAAAAAAGTCAATTCGCCATGTAAAACATCTTTCAACACGCAACAAAGGACTCCTAGAATCCAACTAATTTTCACATAAAGAATCATTGATTTATTCATAAAACAAAGCACTTTGTATTTCAAAGTTTTTTAGACAAAAAAAATATACTATTTCCCCAACATCGCTTCCAAAGCATCAATATGCTTCTGGAACGCTTCTCTCCCAACTTGTGTTACACGATATGACGTACGCGGACGCTTACCAACAAACTCTTTTTTAACTTCAATATAAGCATGCTTTTCTAACGCCGAACTGTGACTCGCCAAATTACCATCTGTGATGTTTAACAGCTGTTTCATTTCGTTAAAGTCTACCCAATCATTGACCATAAGTACCGACATGATCCCAAGTCGTACCCTACTTTCAAATTCTTTATTGAGTAAATTAATATTAAGCATTTTCTAAAAATATTGACAATTCTAAACTTATTTCGAATCGTATTTCTTATACATCACCAAACCGTAAACGATATGCAAAACGCCAAAACCAATTGCCCAAAATAGCAATCCATATCCCAAAAAGAATAAGGATAGTAAGCCAAGAACAATTTCGGAAATTCCTAAATATTTGACATCTGTCAAAGTATAACGTTCTGCATTGACCAAAGCCAATCCATAAAATATCAAAGTTGCCGGAGCAATCATCGCAAAGTAATGTTGATAAGCAAGACCAATACAAAACAAACCGCCTGTTACCAACGGAATTGCAAAGTTAATTAATAAACGCTTTGTCGTCGCATCCCAAATTTTTTGATTTTGTTGTTTCGACTTTCTAGCAGTAAAAAAATATCCAAAGAACAAAGCAATCACTAAAATTCCTAAACCTATTAAAAATAACTTTCTAACAAAATGGAATTCGTAAACGCGTCCAGAATTATCAAAATAAGAAACTCCCTCGCTTTGAAAAACTTGATGAACCAAAAAAGCACCTACCAAAGCAGTAATTCCAGCAAAAACACCAGACAAACCACTCAAAGAAATGAACCTAGAACTGCGCTCCATCATTTGACGGATGTGTTGCAAATCGTTTTGAATATTATTTGATTCCATATAAAGCACTTTGAAATACAAAGTTAATAATAAAAATGAAAGTCCAAAAAATATTTTGGACTTTCTACAATTTTAAAACTAATTCACTATAAATCAGCTAGTTTCTTCCCGATTTTATAAACCGTACCACGGAAAGTTGCCATCAATTCGTTGTCTTGATTTTTGACCGTAATCTCGTATACCGCTGTTTTTCGCGTGTCATTTAACATAATGCTTTCAGCGGTTAAAGTATCACCGAGACGAACAGCTTTCATAAAGTTAATATAACAGTTAAGCGCTACCGCCGCGTCACCTTTCGTGTTTGAGGAAAAAGCCAAAGCCGAATCTGCCAAAGAAAAAGTCACACCACCGTGAACGGATTTTAATCCATTAATCATTTCCGCCTTTATAGGCATTTTGATAAGACAATAGTTTTCTTTAACATCAACCAACTCAACGCCCATCCATTGCGAAAACGCATCTCCGGAATATAGTTTTTGCGCTTCTTCAAAATAAGGATTGCTCATACTATTTTCCGATATAATTTGGTTTGCGCTTTTCTAAGAAAGCTGTAATTCCTTCTCTAAAATCACTCGACTCCGCAGCAGATTGTTGGTAAATCGACTCTAGATCCAATTGCTCTTTCAAAGTGTTAGACTCAGCTTCGAAGAAAGCTTTCTTCGTCAATCCAATCGCTTTAGTTGCAGCAAAAGAAAGATGTCCAAGGATTTCAAAAGACTTCTCCGCAAACTCTGCATCTGGGAAAACATCTGCAATCATTCCTAACTTTTTAGCTTCCATGGCAGGTACTTTTTTACCAGTAAAAGCAAGATAGCTCGCCAGTTGACGACCAATAAGTCTTGGCAAATAATAAGTTCCGGCAGTATCAGGAATTAATCCAATATTGGCAAAAGCTAAAGAAAAGTAAGCACTTTCCGTTGCTAATGTAAAATCAGTAATTAAGGCTAACATCGCACCAGCACCCACGGCAGGACCATTTACCAAAGAGATAATCGGCTTTTTGGAATGCGTAATCGCCTCAACCAAAGGATTGTAATAATCAATTACCATTCTTTGGATTTCGCGGTCATCATCAACATGGTCTTTAAGATCAACAGCATCTTTTAAATTTTGACCAGCGCAAAAGGCTTTTCCACGACCAGAAATAGCGATGCATCTTACGTTTTCATCTTTTCCAAAAGCTTCAACAGCAACACGCAATTCTTTTAACATCACTTTATTTAGGCTGTTAAAAACTTCTGGCTGATTAAGAAATATAACTTGTAATCTCCCATCAAAATGGGATTCAACTTCGAATTGTGTATACATACCAACAGGGTTTTCCCAAAGATAAAACTATTTGCAGACTTACAAAACCCGAATAAAGAAATTAAAACGCGACACATAGTTTAAAATAGCATTAACATAAAAACTTCCTTGGCGCACATCAAAAATCAATTGCATACTGCTCTCGAATAAACTTTAAAATTTCTACAAAAGAAGTCAACTCATTAATATTGGGGTAGATTTTCAAAAAGCTTTCAGGATTTGAATAGGTAAATTTATTGGTTTGCTTTCCCGATTTATACCATACAGTATAAGTATTTCCGTCTACCACCGATGCTATCGATTTTTCAATCAGCCAAGCCTTATCGTCTTCACTCCAAACAACGGTGTTCTTTGATTTTTTATATTCAAATGCGGATTCTATTGGTAAATAAGCAATATTCAACGCTTGTAAACCCAAGATCAAACGTTCTTCACCATCTTTGGAAACTAATGGCTCATGAATAGGCACTTTAGCACTTCCCGATTGAGAACCATTCTTTGGCAAAAACCATCGAATCATCTCCGATTTCCAAACTTTGCTATCAAAGTACATTCGAAACACTTGCCCACTGTTAGTAATGCCTCGGGATTTATAAATCCGAACTTCAATAGGATAATCTAGAGATTTTGGAAGCTGCGAATACTCCTCAAAGTCTTGCCCGAATCCCAAAATGGAGGCAAAAAGAAAAGCAAATAAAAATATCAATTTACATTTTGCGTGATGAACCAAATGTTTAGGAAACTTTTCTAGCTTCATATATTTCAGTTCTACTTTATCTGCGTGTTGCGAATATTCTAAAAATTTTGCGTGATTCATTTTATTAAATCAATGATTTCACAAAATTCCGTCGTGTAATTCATCTTTGAGAAAAATCCCAATTTGCCCATCAGAAAACTCACCAGCGACAAAATTCACAGATTTTTCTGGCGTACGTATTTCATATTCTTTAAAACGGTATTGATGATGTTTTGTAGGATGCAAAACCTCCACATTACGATCATAGCAATGCCAATAATGGTTCCAAATATTAAGACCTTCTACTCTAAATTCTTTATCAACTTCGATAAACGAAGCAAATTTCCAATTTTTCATGCTACTAATTTTCAGAGTTTAACAATATTCTAATTTACAATTTATCTTTAAAAATAATTTAGCATCAATCTAAATTAGAAATCAAAGTTTCACATTACAATGTTGGCAACGAGCTAGATCTATTTCTTCTGTTTTAAACAAATATTCTTAATTTAGAAAAGCCCGCTAACAAAAGACATCGGAAATAATGACCTCTCAAAAACTTACAAAAACAAGCAATTCGGAAATTTTGTCAAGTTAAACTTAGGTTAAATTTTAATATTTCGGAAATTTTGGCTTAATTTTTAGTGAATTTCACAAAAGAACAGTTTTTGCAAACTAAGATTTAGAATTAAATGATTGAATTTAGAAGTTGAGTTTTAAATGACAATATGAAAGTAGTTTCCAAAAGATAGTTTAAAACTCAATCTCTAAAAACTTTAAAAAAGTTTCAAACTTCTTAATGCAGATGAAGATATTTCATCCTTAAAATTTAAACATTAAGAAAGCTTTAGGTTCGACCTAGTCAACTTAAGAAAAAAGAACTTTGCTCAATTTAGGAAATCATTAAACTGTTTTCGATTAAGGCAATTTAGCATCATGCTGAATTCCTTAATGTTAAAAAAGTAAACAAATACAACAAAATAGAATTAAAACACACAACATAATATGAACTTAAATCAGTACACTGTAAAATCACAAGAAGCCATCCAAGCTGCACAACAAGTAGCAATGGAGTTTGGCAACCAACAGATTGAACCGCAACATCTTTTGGAGGGAATCTTCCAAGTGGATGAAAATATATCGCCTTTCCTTTTGAAAAAATCCGAAGCTGACGCCGATTTGGTAAGAGCCAGAAACCGCGAAAGCATCGAGAAACTTCCAAAAGTTGAAGGTGGAAACATTTATCTTTCTCAGACAGCAAACAAAGTTTTGTTGGACGCGCCGAATATTGCTAAAAAAATGGGCGACGAGTTCGTTACCATTGAGCATCTTTGGTTGTCTTTAATTGAAGTAAATTCTCCAGTTTCGCAAATGTTAAAAGACATGGGCGTTACAAAAAGTCTTTTGGAAGGCGGAATTAAAGAACTTCGTAAAGGTTCGAAAGCGACTTCTGCAAGTTCTGAGGAAACTTATCAAAGTTTAAATAAATACGCGAAAAACTTCAACGAACTTGCTGCTGAAGGGAAATTAGACCCAGTTATCGGTCGTGACGAAGAAATCCGGAGAGTTTTGCAAATCCTTTCGAGAAGAACCAAAAACAATCCAATCCTTATCGGGGAACCTGGTGTTGGTAAAACCGCAATTGCAGAAGGAATCGCACATAGAATTATTTCGGGTGACGTTCCAGAAAACTTGATGGACAAAACTCTTTATTCATTGGATATGGGCGCCTTGATTGCGGGTGCAAAATACAAAGGTGAATTCGAAGAGCGTCTGAAATCGGTGGTAAATGAAGTAACGAAATCTGATGGACAAATCATCCTTTTCATCGACGAAATCCACACTTTGGTGGGCGCCGGCGGTGGCGAAGGTGCTATGGACGCTGCAAATATCTTGAAACCCGCTTTAGCAAGAGGAGAACTTCGTGCAATTGGAGCAACCACTTTGAATGAATATCAAAAATATTTTGAAAAAGATAAAGCCCTTGAAAGACGTTTTCAAAAAGTAATGGTAGAAGAGCCAGATACAGAATCGGCGATTTCGATTTTGAGAGGTATTAAAGATAAATACGAGGCGCACCACAAAGTTCGTATCAAAGACGAAGCGATTATTGCGGCTGTAGAAATGTCTCAGCGTTATATTTCTGACCGATTTTTACCAGATAAAGCCATCGATTTGATTGATGAAGCTTCTGCAAAATTGAGAATGGAAATCAATTCTAAACCTGAGGAATTGGACGTTTTGGATAGAAAAATCATGCAAATGGAAATCGAATTGGCTGCTATTTCAAGAGAAGGCAACCAAACGAAAATCGACCATTTAAAAGAAGATTTATCGAAGATTACTGAACAAAGAAATAATATTAATGCAAAATGGTTAAAAGAGAAACAAAAATCTGAAGATTTAACCAACATTAAAAAAGAAATAGAAGCTCTAAAACTGGAAGCTGAACGTGCTTCAAGAGCTGGTGACTACGCAAAAGTTGCCGAAATACAATACGGAAAACTTCGCGAAAAAGAAGACCAACTTCAAAAGGTGGAATTGGAAATGCAAAACCATCAAAACGAATTAATTAAAGAAGAAGTAACTTCTGAAAATATCGCAGAAGTAATTGGAAAGTGGACTGGGATTCCGGTAACCAAATTAATTCAATCCGAAAGAGAAAAATTATTGCACTTGGAAGACGAATTGCACAAACGTGTGGTTGGTCAGGACGAAGCAATACAAGCCGTTGCAGATGCTATCCGTAGAAACAGAGCTGGTTTGAGCGACGACAAAAAACCAATTGGTTCGTTCTTATTTTTAGGAACAACAGGTGTTGGTAAAACCGAGTTGGCAAAAGCCTTGGCAGAATTGCTTTTCGATGACGAAAACAATATGACGAGAATTGATATGAGCGAATATCAGGAGCGTCACAGCGTTTCTCGTTTGGTTGGTGCGCCTCCAGGATACGTTGGTTATGATGAAGGTGGACAATTGACGGAAGCCGTGAGAAGGAGACCTTATTCTGTGGTGCTTTTGGACGAAATCGAAAAAGCGCATCCAGATGTTTTCAATACACTATTGCAAGTTTTGGACGATGGTCGTTTAACCGATAATAAAGGTCGCGTGGTGAATTTCAAAAATTCGATTATCATTATGACTTCGAATTTAGGTTCGCATTTAATTCAAGAAAATTTCGAAAAATTAGATGACAACAATTTTGATGAAGTTCTTGATAAAACAAGGGAAGAGGTTTTCGACCTTTTAAAACAAAGTTTAAGACCAGAATTCTTGAATAGAATTGATGAAATTGTACTCTTCCAACCTTTAACCAAAAAGAATATCGGAAAAATCGTTCAGTATCAATTGCGAGGTTTGAATACGCTTCTTGCTCAAAGAAACATTATGATGACCGCAACTCAGGATGCTTTGGATTATTTAATGAACAAAGGTTACGACCCAGTTTTCGGAGCAAGACCTTTGAAAAGAGTAATTCAGCAAGATGTTTTGAACAAGTTATCTAAAGAAATCTTAGCTGGAAATGTAAATGACGGCGACAGAATCACCATGGATTACTTCCCAGAAAGTGGTTTGGTTTTTAGACCAACTGAATAATTAGAAACTAAATTTTTTTCATATTAAACTAAAAAACCTCGACTAAAATATTAGTCGAGGTTTTTAGTTTTAGAAGCTTATTCTTATTTAACATTGACTAAATCTACGTCAAAAATAATCGTAGATCCTGGAGGAATAACACCACCAGCACCTTGGTCTCCATAAGCCAAGTCCGAAGGAATATAAAATCTATATTTCGCACCTTTGCTCATTAGCTGGATACCTTCCGTCCAACCTTTAATCACTTGATTCAAATTAATTTCTGCTGGCGTTCCACCTTGCTTATCGGTAGAATCGAACACTGTACCGTTCAACAGTTTTCCTGTATATTTCACTTCAACAACACTTGAAGCGCTTGGTTTTGTTTTACCATCACCTTCTTGCAAAACTTCATATTGTAAACCAGTCGCAGTTGTCTTTACTTTAGGGTTGGTTTTATTTTTCGAAAGAAAAACTTGCCCTTCTTTTTTATTCTCTTCAGCACCTGCTACTGCTTCAGCTTGCTTTTTTTCGTGCTGCTTTTGCATAAAAGATTGCATGAAGCTATTCATATCTTCAGCTGGCAATAATTTCTTTTTGCCTTCCATTTCTTCTTTGATAGCACGAGCCAAAAGATCAGCGTCAACTTTAAAACCTTCTTGCTTCATACCTTGAGCGATATTCAAACCAATATAATAAGACGCTTTTTGATCATCCGTATATTTGCTAGTATCTTGTTTATCTTCTTTATGCGCGCAAGAAACACTAAAAATTGCAACGCCTAATAACGAGATAACGTGTTTTTTCATTTGAAAATTTTTAATTTATATTTAATCGATTTAATAATAGCTGCAAATTTATCATTTAATACAGAAACAGCATTACTTTGAAACATTTTTAAGAACTAATTTTAAAGAAAACTATTTTGATGGTATTCCAACAAATCAATACCAATAAAAAAGAGCTACATCATTAAATTGTAGCTCCTTGTATTTTACAAATCCTTTCTATTATCATCTGGCGTATAATCCATAAACAAACCTCCGTCTAATTCTACAGATTTTACTTTTTTATTTGATGGAATATTTAATAACAATTGTTTTTGATTTTTCTCCCAAACTTCTGGTGTGTAATGTTTGGATTGTGTAGAGTTATCATCAAATTTTAAAACCACATCAAACGGAATTGCAAAGCCTCCAACATTATCAATTTTTAAATCAACAGTATTGTTATTTTGAGAAACCGAATTAATTTTTAAATCAATATAATAATTGCTGTAAAACCAATTGTTCCAAAACCAATTAAGATTCTTGCCAGATCCAGTATTCATCGAGTTAAAATAATCCCACGGAATTGGATGCTTCCCGTTCCAATTGTCCATATAATGATGCAAGGCTTTTTTGAACAAGGCATCACCTAAATAATCTTTAAGCGCCAAATAAGAAAGCGAAGCTTTAACATAAGAGTTATTTCCATAACCTGCACCCGAAACCTGCGTACTCATCGTGATAATCGGCTGATCTTGCTCGGTAGATGGGTCATTAATCCAACGCTTTACTCGGAAGTTTTTATAGAATTTTTCTGCGGCTTCTTTTCCAGAATGATCAATCCCAATTAGATATTCTAAAGTTGTTGCCCAACCTTCGTCCATAAAGGCGTAACGCGTTTCGTTAATTCCCATATAAAACGGAAAATAGGTGTGGGCAATCTCGTGATCGGCTGTCAATCTCGCATCTTGCAAATCATCAGGAACCGTACTATCGTTAATCATCATTGGATATTCCATATCAGCATAACCTTGTATCGCCGTCATCGCGTTGTACGGATACTCAACACCTGGCCAGTTTTTGGAAAACCAATCGATGTTGTAACGCATCCATCCTGTATATTGTTCGAAATCTTTTGCGCCAACTTTGTAACCAGATTGCACGCTAACACGCTTTGACTTTAGCTGGACACTTGACGCGTCCCAAACATAATGATTGCTCAACGCAAATGTAAAATCAGAAATATGATTGGCTTTAAACTTCCAAACATTCCAATCATTTTGTTTGGTTACCAATCCTGATTTCATTTCGGATTCGTTGGCAACAGGAATGATTTTGTCAGACTTAAGCGATTCTTTATAACGTTTCAGAAAAGTTGGTTGAAGTACTTCTTCGGGATTTAGAAAATCACCTGTTGACCAAACCACATAATTTTTCGGTGCAGAAATCTCAAAACTATAATCATTAAAATCATTATAAAACTCTTGTCTGTCCGAGTGTGGCAACATATCCCAACCATTATAATCGTCGTACACCGACACTCTAGGATAAGAATAAGCAACAAAAAAAGTATTTGGGTCGATCTGTCCCTCTCGTCCACTTTGTACAGACAAAGGATATTCCCATTCAATTTTTATTTCGGTTTTAGAATTAGAAGCTAAAGCTTTATTTAGTTTCACAGAAGTTACTGTTCCAAAATCAGAACTAATGTTATACTTCTCACCATTGACAATTAAGGATTTTATCGTTAAACCGTCACTTAAAAAATCTTTAGAAACATAACCTGAACGTGGCGATTGCGGCTTGTGAAGATTATTAACAAATCTAATGGCTAAAGTTTTCAACTCATCAGGGCTGTTATTAGAATACAAAATCGTCTCCGAACCAGAAACTATTTTAGTATCCGCATTTACTTTTACCTTGATATCATAAACACCTTTGTTCTGCCAATAATTTTTTCCAGGTTTTCCAGAAATATCTCGTGTACCTTTTTCGTAGGCTTTTTTAATATTTCTTGGCATATAAAGTTCTTGTGCAGAAACTTGCGAAAACAATGCAAAAAGAGCAGCACTAAATAATAACTTCTTCATAAATCTATAATTATCACTAACAAAAATACATTTTTTTATCAGTTATAGAAACTCTACAAAAAGTCTACAAATGCAGTTTTAAGAAACTACACAGCTAACAAACAAAGTCTTACAACATAAACAAGTTATATACATTTTAAAATTTCAATCAAAAAATTAACAAATGAAAAACGTTATCCAAATAATTTAATATAATTTTATACGAATTAATATTTTACTAACATAATTAGTCTAATGCTTAAAACATTAAATTAAAAATCTAATAAAAGAATCATACATAACATAAAGGCTTCCACATTCGGAAGCCTTTGTTATTTTATACTAAAGTTCTTTCTTTTCTAAAGATTCTATCAATCGAGACTTCATTTTTGTAAAAGCATAATCTTTAGCTTCGGCAAAAGACAAATGGTACTTTCGTTCAAAATCTTGTAAATCGACAGGGAAATCCGTCAGAAGCTTATCATAGAATTTATCCAAAACCTCATCGGTTGGCATCTTGTATGTAATTTTAATTTGGAAACGTCGCAGCAAAGCAACATCAATAATTTCAGGATGATTGGTCGCCGCAATCAAAAGCGCTTTATCAGGAAAATTATCAACCAACTGAATCATCGCATTCACCAAGCGTCGCATTTCGCCAACATCGTGATCGTCATTGCCTCGCGATTTCCCGAGATGATCGAACTCATCCAAAAACAAAACCGCTTTGTCACGTTCAGCTTTTTCAAAAACAAGTTTTAGATTCTTTGAAGTCTCACCAATTCTTGAAGACACAAAAGTACTAAGATCAAGAATCATCAAAGGCTTGTTAAGTTGTGTTGCAATTGCTTTCGCCGTCATCGTTTTGCCACAACCAGAATGCCCAGACAAGAGCAATTTATTATTAACAGGAAGATTATACTTTCGGAGTTCTTCGATGTATTTGTATTCTTTCAGAAGTTGTAGAAGCTCTGCTCTATTAGCGTCTTTCAAAACAACATCATCCAAAGTGACTTTTTCTCGATCAAAAATTACAAGGTCTAAAATATTCATTTACTGAAACAAAAATTGCGTATTTTACAAGTTATAAAGATACGCAATTTCTATGCTTGGGATAATTCGGTATGAAAAAAACACCCAGTCGTCCCTTCGAGTAAAAATCTAAAAGATTTTGTATCGAGAAGTTTTTTGAGAAAAGTTCTCGATACGATTTTTGCAAAATCTACTCGAACTGACGTTAATTTTCTTATCTCAAACTCTTATTAATTTAAGCTTACATTCTGCCCTGCTCATCTGCACTTTTAATTTTCTTAGTTGCTTTTAATTTTTGGTTTCCAAAATTGTATTTAAGCGTAACCGAAAAACTTTGCGCATCGCGATAGTCTAAGAAATAGTTATTTTGGTTGGCATATCGCGTAGAAATTTTATCGCCAGAAGTTCTAAAAATATCATTAAAATACAAACTCGCTTCCAATCTTTTTTGATAAAACTTACGATTCATAATTAAATAAGTCGTTGACGCTCCTCTAATTTTAAGATTGCCTTGGACAGCGCCTGTGTAGAACGTATTACCAACTTGCAAGTTCCAATCTGTTTTTTTATCAAAAGTGATGCTCGTCGAAATATTAGAGTTTGCACCGAAAATTTTATTCTTGTACAAATTGCCATCAACTCCGAAAAAGTAATTTTCGTTATGCTCCAGAGTTTCAGAAACACTTAGCGTCCACCAATCTTTTAAGGTAAAATTTTTGTAAATATCCACACCATAAGCTTGACCTTTTTGGATGTTGGTGTAATGATAAATCAGCTGATTGGTTTTGGGATCTTGATAAGAAATTTCCATCGATGGATCAACTTCTTTTCTGTAATAAAAGTCAAAATTCCATTCTTTAAAATTATAGGTAAAATTAAGATTATGAACAATAGTAGCCTTTAAAGCTGGATCACCTTGGAAGTACGAAAACAAGTTATAGTAGGACTTTGCAGGATTCAACCAGGAATAGCTTGGACGGCTGATACGTTTTCCGTAAGAGAAACCAAACTGATGTTTGTTGTCTGTCGTATACTGCGCATAAAAAGTTGGAAAAAACTTTAGATAATCGTTTTTGTTAACTTCATAAGGATCAGAAACAATACCTGTAAGAGAGGTATTTTCAGCACGCAATCCCGCTTTGAAACTCCACTTTTTCAGATCCAAAGCCAAAGATGCATAAGCCGCAAAATTGTATTCTTTATAATCAAAATCATTACCTTTTTCGGGACGGTTTTGTAATTCTCCCAATTCGTTATCGGCAAATCCCAAAACACTATTTGTTTTTACCAAAGAATATTTTGCGCCAGATTCGACCTCCCAACTATCTTTCTTCCAAGAATAATCCAACTGCGTCGAAAACAGTTTAATATCTTGTAAATTATTGGTGACAAAACGACTAAACTTAGGATCTTGATTAATAAAATTAAGATGCGTTTGGATATCTTCAGACTTCTTATAGTTGTTGGTAGCAAAGTAATTGATCCAAGTTAAACTAGAATTTTCGTTGAACTTTCTGTCCGCTTGGAAACTCACAGTATTGTTAATTGTTCTCCAATAATGGTTATTTAAAGTTCTATAAGTAGACTCAACTTGATTATTGGCATTTGTAATCTCCGTTGGAACATCATAAAGTCCTTTTGTTTTTGGACTAAAATAACCAGTGTAGTTAAGCGTAAAATTCGTCAAAGAATCCAATTGATAATCCGCACTAAAATTAAGTGTATTCTGGTTATGGTTGCTGTCTTTACGATTCATAATACTTTTCCACGTCGTACCACTTTCCTCATAATAGACCACATCGGTTCCTTCACGCAAATAATCGCCAGCACCTTTGGAGTAACTCAACATCGTAGAAAATTTATCTTTCTTGTATTGATGCGAAGTCGTCACCGCGCCTTTTGCATATTTGGATTGAATAAAACGTCCACTTAACGTGCCTTTGTAACCTTCGAGTTTGGCTTTCTTCATAACGATATTCAAAACCGCACTTCCCGAAGCTTCGTATTTTGCGGGCGGATTGGTAATAACCTCAATAGATTTAATGTCATCGCCAGAGGTATTCTCCAACAAATTCTGAAGTTCATCAGCCGACATCATCACTTTTTTATCATTTATCGTTATTAAAATTCCTGACGAGGATTTTATTTTGATGGTGTTATCAATAACATTAACGCCTGGCGTTTTCTTTAAAATTTCCCAAGCATTAAGTGATGAAATATTAGAATTTTCAACATTAAATTCTAAACGGTCAATTTTTCGTTTAACGACAGGTTTTTGCTTTGTCAAAACAACTTCTTGGATTTCTGATTCTTGCTTTTTTAGGACAATTTTCAGTTGGTCTGTCAAGTTTGCAAAATCAAATTCTTTTGAAAACGAGTCGTATTCCAAATCCTGAACAACAAATTTAGCATCTGACGCGACGTCAAAACTAACTTTTCCGTTTTCGTCGGTCATTTGACTTTGAAGCAATTCTCCAGATTTTGAAAACAGCTCGACTTTAGCACTTGGGATGGATTCTTTCTTTTCGTTGACGATAGAAATTTCTACTTTCTTTTGTCCAAAAAAACAAAGAGGAAGTATTAATAGAATAAAAACTAATTTTCTCATGATGTAAGATTTATGCAGCAAAATTCTGTTTAATTCTAAACAAAAACGGTTAATGAAAGGTTAATGCTCGGTTAATGCACTTTACATATACCTCAAAATTCTATCTTTGCTTCATGCTTTCAAAGAACAGAAACATCATTGTGATTTTCAGCCTATTATTCCTGATTCTCTTGGGAATACAAACTTTCTTTATGTACCAAACCTACGTCGTAAAGGAAAAAGAAATCTACCGCAATATTCGTGACCGAAGCGCTTCTCTTATTGATAAATTGGAAGAAAGAGACCGCAAAAATGAAGATGCCGTGATTAAAAACATTACGGATTACGCGACAAAAAAAATTACAGAAAAACAGTTTCTAGATTATTACAATGCGAAGAACCTCAGCTATCGAAAATTACTTTCCCAGTTCATGGACGAAGAGTTTAAAAAGCAAGGCTACGAAGTTGCCACAGAGCTAAAATACAAATCCATCCTCATTCTTCCCGATAGCATTGATCTTTTAAAAAAACCAATCAATCTTTATCAAACCGAAAGACCTGTTACTAAAGTAGGTTTGCAAACAACAGGAAGTTGGAATTCTGAATCATCTTCTATTAATGACACCACCAAAGTCTACAATCGTAGTGAGCATTTCAAGATTCTAACAGAAACCAATTATCAAATTGTCAACATCAAGCAGCTGGTATTTCGGGAGTTGGCATTATTAATTTCTTTGTGTGTTTTTATCCTTGGTGCGGTGCTTTGGTTATTTATTTTGACCGTCAGAAATTTAATTAAGCAACAGAAACAAGTTGCAGTTTTGCATAATGTGGTGGATAATATTTCACATGAATTCAAAACACCAATCGCGACTTTAAAAATTGCGGCAAAGTCCCTTAGCAAAAATTGGAACAAAGAAAATCTTCCACTGGTGGAACGCCAAATCCAACGTCTCGAAAATCTTATGAAGCAGCTCCACGATGGAGAAAACAAGGATGAAATCAACATCATCAATTCTGAAGATTGGACACATTTTGCGGAAGATTTAAAATTTTCAAATCCTCAAACCGAATTTGTTTTTGAAAATAAAACAGCCGATAATCTTCCTTTTGCAAAAACAAACATGGAAACGGTCGTGAAAAACCTTTGTGAAAATGGCATTAAATATGGTGCAACAAAGATTAACCTCAAAGTTGAATCTTCTGGAAAAAGCTTGTTGATTAGTGTTAAAGATAATGGCGACGGTATTGCTAAAGCGGAGCAGAAAAATATCTTTGAAAAATTCTATCGAATCCAAAGCGACAACATTCACAACACGAAAGGGCTTGGACTTGGATTGTTTTTAATAAAAAATATCGTCAATAAATATAACGGAAACATCGACCTACAAAGTGAAACCGGTAAAGGAAGTTTGTTTGTAATAAAATTAAATCATGAATCCTAAAATCCTTTTAGTTGAAGACGACGCCGATTTCGGGATGATCCTAAAACAGTATCTCGAATTAAGCGATTTTGAAGTTATTTGGTTTCAAAACCCTGAAGATGTTTTGCAAATCATAGAATCTCAATTTGACTTTCAGATTGGGATTTTGGATGTGATGATGCCGAATATCGATGGTTTTTCTTTGGCAAAGCATATCCTAAAAAAGCAAACCGATTTTCCAATTCTTTTTTTAACCGCTAAAAATCAAAAAATCGATCGTTTGACAGGATTAAAACTTGGTGCTGATGACTATATCTCTAAACCTTGCGATCCCGAAGAATTGGTTTTAAGAATACAAAATATTTTACGAAGAATCCAACCGAAAGACTACGTTGAAGAAACAATAAAAATCGGTGATTATATCTTAAACACAGTAAATCTTACACTTCAACATCCCAACGAAAAAATTCGTTTAACACTAAAAGAAAAAGATTTAATCCTTTATTTTCTTAAACACAATTATCAAACTGTAAAGCGCGAAGTTTTGTTGGAAACTTTGTGGGAAAACAGCGATTATTTCTCGGGAAGAAGTTTGGATGTTTTCATTAGCAGACTCAGAAAATACTTTGTTCACGATTCTAGAATTAAGATTATTTCGATACGTGGTGTCGGCTTCGAACTGGACTTTCCCGAATAAAAAAAAGACAGCCGAAGCTGCCTTTTATATGATTTAATTAAAATATTAATTCTTTGTAAATGTGAAAGTTTGCCCAGCTTGCACAATATCAAAACTCTTTTTGTCTTTAGTAAATTTCAATTTAATGTCCGCCATGTCAAACACAAAAACATTGTCTCCGTCATAAGTTAACGGAAAGGCTTGTTGGTCGCCTGCCTTCGCCATCAACGTTCCATTATCGTTGGTCAGTACAAATTTAATCGGCATTTGCTTATTACTGAAAGTTCCTGTAAAGTCGCTCACATTAATCTTCTCGGTTGGTGCCGCGCCATCCATTTTGAAAACATTATTTGCTAAATTAATATCTGGAAGATTTCCTTTTGGATCAGCAGTTACCGACACAATCTCTTTAGTAGTCGGCGCTTTGAAAGTCCACTCTGTATTTCTTCTCCAAATATCAATTGGCAAATCCAAAGCCTGCGTTGTTCCGTCTTTATACTTCACCTCCAAATTAACAGGAAGCGCCATTTTTTCTAAGTTAGCAACTGTAATCATTGCGCCTTTTGAGAAGTTAGAATTATCAACATATTTAACGCCTGTCACCGCCTGATCCAACTTCCAATTATTCTGAAACCAACTTCTCCAGAACCAACCCAAATCCTCTCCCGAAACATTTTCCATCGTACGATAGAAATCATCTGGAACTGGATGTTTGAAAGCCCAACGATCCACATACTCTCGGAAAGCTTTGTCGAAACGTTCTGGTCCAAGTACATTTTCGCGCAGAATCTTCAAAGCTGCGCCTGGTTTGTAATATAACAAAGCACCGATGCTTCCTTCTCTCATATTATCTGGCGCCGTATCTACAGGTTCTAGACGATCATTAAATAAATATCCTGTCATGGTTCTAACACTCGGATTTTTGTAATACTCACCTTTGTTAAAATTCTTTGTCGAAATATCATTAATAAAAGTATTAAAACCTTCGTCCATCCAACCATGTTTGCGCTCATTAGATCCAACAATCATCGGAAACCAAGTGTGCCCAAACTCGTGATCGGTTACGCCCCAAAGACTACTTCCTTTCGCTTTATATTCGCAGAAAACGATTCCTGGATATTCCATTCCATTGGTGATTCCCGCAACATTAACCGCAGCTGGATAAGGAAACTCAAACCATTGTTTAGAGTAATGCTCGATTGCAGCTTTCGTATATTCCGTCGATCGTGACCAAGCATCTTGACCATCACTTTCCACAGGATAAGCAGAAATTGCCAAGGACTTTTTACCCGACGGCAAATCGATTCTTGCTGCATCTAAGATAAAAGCTGAAGACGCTGCAAATGCAAAGTCACGGCTTTTAGTCATTTTAAACTTCCAAGTTTTAGTACCTGTACTTTTTGTTGCCGTATTGGCTTCGGCAGCTGTACGAATGCTCACCGTTTTTTCGCTGTTTGCCGCTTCGTTCCACTTTCTGTTTTGCTCTGCCGTATATACATCTTTTTGATTAAGTAATTCTCCAGAACCAACCACATAAAGATTATTCGGTGCCGTAATGCTTACATCAAAATTCCCGTATTCTAAATAGAATTCCGATGGTCCGAGATAAGGAATCGTATTCCAACCTTTGATATCATCATAAACAGCAACACGCGGATACCATTGTGCAACGGTAAATATTTTTCCATTTTTGGTTTGTAGGACACCCATTCTGTCTGCACCATCTTCAGGCGAAACAAAAGAATATTCAATGCTAATTTTTGTGCTTCCACCATTGGCTTTTAACTCCTTTGGAAGATCAACTTGCATCTGCGCATCGGTGATAAGGTATTTCGCGTCCTTACCATCAACTTTAACAGATTTAATGGTATAACCTCCTTCGAAAGTCGAATCACTAGAACCGTATCTCGAATTGGTCGTTGGAATCATCGCACTTCCGCGAGATTCTTTTTTAAATAAATTTTGATCCAGTTGAAACCAAATAAACTTCAACGCATCTGGACTATTGTTGGTATAAGAAACTTCCGCCGAACCAGTAAATTTGTTCTGCGTGTCATCCAAAGTAATATTCAAATTGTAGTTAACCGCTTGCTGCCAATACTTCGGACCTGGCTGTCCACTTGCCGATCGAAATTCATTACCATTATACATATAAAACGGTTCTTTGAAAACATCTTTATAATCGTAATTACCTTTTTGCTGCGCCAAAACATTCGTACTAAACAGAAATGTCGCCGCGATTGCTATGCTGCTTGATAAAAATTTGATTTTCATTAAAATATTTTTAAAATTGGTTGGTTAAAACTTATGATTGTTACAAAAGGATTTCTAACAAAGTTATAAATAAAAAACTTTTGCATTTCTAATATGCTTTTAAAACTAATTTTTGATTCAGAAATTCCGCATCGCATATTTTTTAAATAAGAGCCTGTTTTAAAAATTTTATCAAAATTATTAGAATTCCTAACTTCACCATTCATTTGAAGTTGTGTATAAAAAGCTTCATTTTCAAAATATAAAATCTATGGAAAATAATATTGACTTCTTGCAACATAACCAAGCCGCTTGGAACGAGCAGGCTTCGCAACAACGAGAATGGTCAAAGCCTGTTACTGCGGAACAAACTAAAGCAGCAAAGCTTGGAGATTGGGAAGTTCACCTAACGCCATCGCCGCTTGATAAAAAATGGTTGGGCGATATTTCGGGTAAAAAAATACTTTGCTTAGCTTCGGCTGGTGGGCAGCAAGCCCCAATTTTGGCAGCAGCAGGCGGAATTGTAACGGTTTTCGACCTTTCGGATGAGCAGCTGAAAATGGACGAAATGGTAGCACAACGCGATGGAATTTCTTTAGAAACAGTTCGTGGTGATATGACCGATTTATCGGTTTTTGCTGATGACAGTTTTGACATTGTCTTCCATCCGATTTCCAACCATTATGTCGAACATGTTGAGAAAGTTTGGAGTGAATCTTATAGGGTTTTACGAAAAGGTGGAATTTTGTTAGCAAGCTTTTTTAACCCTGTGGTTTTCGTAGCAGACAGAAATCCTGAAGATCGCAAAAATGGCATTATGCGTCCAAAATACAAACTGCCGTATGCGGATATTAAAGATTTATCACAAACTGAAATTGAGGGAAAGTTAGAGAGAAATGAAGCTTTGGTTTTTGGACATTCGTTGCAAAGTTTATTGGGTGGACAGATGAAAGCTGGCTTTGTAATCACGGATTACTTTGAAGAAGATCAGCCTAATCCAAGATTTTTAATCGACGAGTTTCTGCCAACCTTTATTGCTACACGAGCTTTAAAAATGTAAAAAACGAAGTACAAAAAAGCGCAAATCAAAATTATTTTGATTTGCACTTTTTGATTTATTAATTATCCGTTCTTCTTCGCTTTGATCATGGCTTCCAGTTGATCCCACATTTCGGATGGAATTTGATCCAACATATTGAATTGTCCTGCACCTTGCAGCCACTCGCCACCATCGATGGTAACGACTTCGCCATTAACATAAGCCGAAAAATCAGACACCAAATAAGCTGCCAAGTTCGCTAACTCTTGGTGATCGCCAACGCGACGCAACGGCACTTTTTTGGTCATATCGAATTTCTCCTGCAAATCTCCAGGAAGTAATCTGTCCCACGCACCTTTGGTCGGGAATGGCCCTGGGGCGATAGCGTTGGTACGGATTCCGTATTTTGCCCACTCGACTGCCAAACTTCTTGTCATCGCTAAAACACCTGCTTTTGCCGTTGCTGACGGCACAACATAGGCTGAACCAGTCCAAGCATAAGTAGTCACGATATTTAGAACTGTACCTGGAGTTTTGGAATCAATCCAATGTTTACCAATCGAAAGTGTACAGTTTTTGGAACCTTTCAGAACGATATCGATAATGGTATCGAACGCATTCGCAGAAAGCCTTTCGGTTGGGCTGATGAAGTTACCCGCCGCATTGTTAAGCAAAATATCAATCTTCCCAAATTCTTTAAGCGCTGCTTCTTTCATTGCCTCGACCTCATCGTAATTTCTGACGTCACAAGCGACTGCAAGGACTTTTCCGCCAGTTTCGGTTTCGAGTTCTTTGGCTGTGTTTTGAAGTTTTTCGAGGTTACGAGATGTAATCACAACTTTGGCGCCTAATTGTAGGAAATATTTGGTCATGGCTTTTCCTAAACCGCTTCCGCCACCTGTAACGATGGCTACTTTATCTTTTAATGCGTCTTCGCGAAGCATTGGTTCTGCGTAATTCATAAAAATTGTTTAGAGTTCGAAGTCTAAAGTTATGAATATTTGTCCGATATCCGACGATTTCTACTATTCGGCAAATAGTGTTTCGGAGCGGAATCTGCGCCCCGAGCTGAGTGGAGCTCATTTTGCGGAGCGCAGCGGAGCAAAATAGCGGGAACGGAGCGCGGAAAAGGCGCCCAAATAAATTTTGTTTTATACATTTGGGAGACAATTGGACGGACATGGAAATTTTCTGGACGCATTTGCGGAAATTTGTGGCGATTGACGAAGCGGAATATGCGGCGGTTACAGCGTATTTCGAGGTTTTGGAATGCAAGAAAAAGGAGAATTTGTTGGCGGAAGGTGAGCTTTCGAAATTCAATTATTTTGTGTTAAATGGTTGTTTACGAAAGTTTTTTGTGAAGCAAAATGGTTCGGAACAGACGACGCAGTTTGCGCTGGAAACGTGGTGGATAGCGGATTTGTTTAGTTTCGAGAAACAGCAAGTTGCGGATTGTTACATTCAGGCAGTTGAAAAGTCGACGGTTTTGCGGATTTCTTATCAGAATTATGTTAAGCTTTTGACTGAACATCCCGTTATGGAAAGCTATTTCAGAAAGATTTATCAAATAAATACGGCGGCCTCGGAAAGGCGAATTCGGTATTTGTACGAATTCTCGCGGGAGGAATCTTATCTGCATTTTCGGAATTTGTTTCCGGAATTTATTCAGCGGATTCCGCAGTATTTATTGGCTTCTTACTTGGGTTTTACGCCCGAATATTTGAGCGAAATAAGGGCGAAGTTACGTTCTTAAACTGGTTTAAGTTTTTTGGGAAAATAATATCGGAAATTTGTCTCAACAAAAATGAAATAAATGTCCAATACAAAATTTTCCATCGCTCAACTTTTCCTACGAATTGCCTTAGCTGTCACGATGTTTTCCGCAGTAGCTGACCGTTTTGGATTTTGGGGAAGCAACGCCGCTTGGGGAAACTGGGCTGCTTTTGAAGAGTACACGCGAACTTTAACTTTTTTTCTTCCGAGTTTTCTAAGTAAAGTCGGTGCCTATATTGCCACTTTTTGCGAAATTGTGTTTTCGATATTGCTGCTAATTGGCTTCAAAACGAAGATTATAGCTTCTGCAACTTCACTTTTACTTCTTAGCTTCGGAATCGCGATGACAATTGCCTTAGGTGTTAAAGCGCCTTTGGATTATTCGGTTTGGACAAGCACAGCAGCGGCTTTTCTATTGGCTACACAAAATAAATTTTCCTTTAGTATCGACGAATTAATCAATAAAAATAAATAATATGTCACAAAGATTGAATATGGCCAAATCTGCGCCAGAAGCCTACAAAGCAATGATTGCACTGGACGCCACAATGGGAGCGTCATCACTGAGCAATATCCAAAAAGAGCTTATCAAAATAAGAGCGTCTCAAATTAATGCTTGCGCCTTCTGCATCGACATGCATACGAAAGATGCGCTAAAATATGGCGAAACGCCACAACGTATTTTCTTGCTGAACGCATGGTGGGAAACGACTTTGTACACGGACGAGGAAAAGGTTTTGCTGAAAATGACGGAGGAAATCACCAAAATTTCGGAAAATGGATTGACAGAGGAAACTTATCAAAATGCATTGAAATTGTTTACCGAGCAACAAATCGGCGAAATTATTATGGCAATAACTATCATCAACGCTTGGAACCGAATCGGTATCAGCACGCATTTGCAATTGCCAAAGTAATATTCCTGAACATAAAATAACCGCTTCGATTGAGGCGGTTATTGTTTTTAGAAATTTTACTCGTTCTTTATTTTTTTAGAGGAGATTTTCAAAGATTCTATTTTTTGAAATGTTACAGATTGGTCTTTGGATTTTAGCTTAACCTCAACTTTTTGAAAATCTGTCGTTATTGCAATATCAAAACTAAGAGGCTCCGCAGGATTTGTTTTTGACAACTTATCAAAATTGTTATAAATCTCGTCCTCGTCGAATGATAAAAACGCTTTATACTTTACATCTCCTTTGATAAACACAAAATAAATGTAGACTGGAAGCGCCTGCATCTGTGATTTCATATTCGTGATAGCATCATTATAAAACAAATCTCTTTCTCCATTGAAGAAAAGCATTTCAATTGAAGAACGTGTTTGCCCAACTTGGTTAATGTCGATTTTCCAATTGTATTTTTTCCTATATTTTTCTGTCCACAATCCAAAAGGAATTGGTTTGATATTATGAACAATGCGCCTGTTTTGTAGGTCATTTTCACAAGTACAAGTATCGGTTAAGACCTTTTGTCTCTCGGATGAACTAACAACATCATAATCTTTGAGGGATTTTGCGTCCATTTCTTTAGCCTTATAAATCCCCAGTTCTCTGGCTTTATGAGAACTCGAAATCCACAACACGACATTTCCGCCAGGTGCGATACCAGCTACTAATTCACTGTATTTACTATCGATTAACCCCTTCATATCTCCATTAATGTCCCATTTGTAAGTCGTTTTAAAATTTTGCGAAATTTTGTCTTTATCCAATTTTGTTTTTAGTCCATAATATTTGTCTTCTACGAAAGAGTACCAATAAAGCTTCAAACTATCTGGAATGACGACGCCTCCGTTGGAGATGCTGGTCGTATTATCGCCAGCGCCCCATATCATGCTGTAAACTTTGCCCGTTTCCAAGAGCACGCCAGAAGTTCGGTCTCCTATCACTGACAGCGTAAATTTGCTATCTGTTAATAATTTTATCGGATAACCTTCCGGTGTAGAAATCCCCTGTGAGTAATCGTATTTTTCGGTTCTGTTATACACCTGTTCGTTATTGTAGAGCGCTCTTTCTTCTTTGGATGACAATAAAATCGTAGTAAAACAGATGCAAAAAAATGCGACACAGGTAATATAAAGTGCATTGGGCTTTCTTTTGAAAATGTAGCCTACTAACAGCAATATCAAAAATTGAAGTGGTATCGCAAGCAAAATAAGCACTATACCAACCAACTCTTGCGGAACGTAGCCACTGCTGTGAACAATCTGAAATTGCAGCAAAAAAAAGTATATCAATAGCTCTACAAAACCTACTCCTAAAGCGTACAGAAAAATTTTTAAATAGTAATTCATCAGTGTTTTAATTGTTTATAGGAATCGGAATACTACATTTTATCACTAAGTAAAAATTACTTTGCCAGTTTTTTAAAAAACTCAAACTCATCTTTCCCTAGTTTTCCGTGATAGCGGTCAGAATCATCAACTATAGTTTGTACAACATCCTCTTTTTTATCGATTTTTTTATCTTTTATTTTACCCTTCTCATCATAAGTTATGGTCGTTATATCTTTTTTAGTGTAAGTTTTTTTTGTTCGAAGTTTGCCATACTCATACAATTCATAACTCTGTGAATTGTACAATTCTTTAGATTCTTCACCTCCTTCATTATCATATTTAATCAGCTGTCCGGGAGTTTCAATCTCTGATAACTTGCCATTTGAATTATATTTCTTAAAAATTTTCTTTCCAAAATCCATATCTGCAACAAGTTTATTATTTTGATATCGAATCTTGCTTATAGGAACGTCATCGGTATAAGTCGTAATGATAGAATCACTTTGTGACAGATTTGCATTCTTCTTTACCTCAGTTATTTTGATTCTATATTGCCCTGAAGCCTCTTTTTGAACATCAGGAAGCATCGTTTTTTCAAAGTAAAGCTGATTACCATTAAACCTTTTCTCACTAAAAAGGATACCTTCTTTGTAAATATTATAAAATACCTTTTTACCATCTGAATCAATAAAATCATGATCTAACAATCCATTTTTAGAAGAAAAAACACTTTTCCCTGGACTATCTGTTGTTTCAATAATTTTGTATGTTCCATTCTCAAAAGGAATACCATTTGCATCAGCAATTAAATATCTTCCCTGTTCATTTGTCGAAAGTGTTCCAACTCGGTTTTGCGGGATAAAAATTGTATCGCCTTTTTTAGTAGGTGCTTCGTCATACCAACTTGAATATTTGGCAAGATAAAGTACCCCATTTCTAAAAACGATGGAGTTTTCCGTTAGTTTAAACTCTTTTAGATTTCCACAATCTCCATTAATTTTAGTTTGCGCGGTTGTAAAACTAATTTTCGATTTGTCAATTTTATACTTTCCTATGAGATCCGCGCTGCAAGCCTTCGAAGCTGCAATATGAAAGATGAAAGCATTGTCTTTTTCAAAACCGAAATAATCAAAATTGGTAGTTTGCGTAGGCTTTTCTGGTAAAGCTTCAAAATTCATTGTGCCGGACTTAGCATAATAACCAGTACGCTTCCAATACGTATTTTCAAGCTTTTTCGAGAATGCTTGTCCAAAATATGATTGCGGAACAAGCGCCAATAAAATTAGTGCGATTAACAAACAGTATTTTTTCATCTTCGTGTTTTTAGCTTTTTTGAAGATCCTTATTCTCTATCAAACTCCAATCTTTCGCCATGTTTTTCTTCTGAGAAAACGCCGTTGTCGTATGCTAAATGACCGTTGACAAAGGTTTGAGTAATTTTAGATTTTAGATTTGTGCCTTCTAACGGACTCCAACCGCATTTATACAAAATATTGTCTTTCTCAATTGTCCAAGGATTGTCCATGTCTACCAAAACCAAATCCGCTTTGTAACCTTCTTTTACAAAACCTCTTTTATCCACCTCGAACAAAATTGCAGGATTGTGGCACATCTTTTCCACCACTTTTTCTAAAGAAATTTTTTCGTTGTGGTAATTTTCCAACATCACTGGCAAAGAATGCTGCACCAAAGGTGCTCCCGATGGACAACTTGTGTAAAGGTTTTGTTTTTCTTCCCAAGTATGTGGCGCGTGATCGGTCGCAATAACGTCAATTCGGTCATCCAAAAGCGCTTCCCAAAGACCATCTTTGTCAGCTTGCGTTTTCACCGCCGGATTCCACTTAATCAAAGAACCTTTGGTTTCGTAATCGTCATTGGTAAATGTCAAATGATGAACACAAACTTCTGCCGTTATTTTTTTATCTTTTAAAGGAATATCATTTCGGAACAAAGCCGTTTCTTTAGCCGTTGACAAGTGGAAAATATGCAATCTCGCACCTGTTTTTTGAGCCAACTCAATTGCTTTAGAAGAGGATTTGTAACAAGCTTCCTCGCTTCGTATCAAATGATGAAACTTCACTGGAATGTCGTCGCCATATTCAGCTTTGTATTTTTCAGTATTGGCTTTTATCGTATCTTCATCTTCACAATGAACACAAATCAACATTTTGGTAGAGCTAAAAATCTTCTCCAAAGTTTCAGGATTGTCCACCAACATATTTCCAGTTGAAGACCCCAAAAATAATTTGATGGCAGACACATTTTTAGGATTTGTTTTTAAAACTTCTTCCAAATTATCGTTAGTTCCGCCCATCGAAAACGAATAATTGGCATAAGATTTCTCTGCGCCCAATTTGTATTTTTCTTCTAATAATTCCTGCGTCACAGCGTTTGGAACGGTATTGGGCTGATCGACAAAACTGGTTACACCGCCTGCAATTGCCGATTTGGATTCCGAAGCAATGTCGCCTTTATGCGTCAATCCAGGCTCACGGAAATGCACTTGGTCATCAATTACACCAGGTAAAAGATATTTCCCAGTTGCGTCAATCACTTTGTCCGCTTCGGATTCGGGAATATTTTTAGCAATTTTTGAAATTAAATCATTTTCGATTAGCAAATCGCTTTCGAATATTTGACCTTCGTTGACGATTTTAGCATTCTTGATAAGGCTTTTCACTTTTATTTTATTTTAGATTTTTAAATTTTAGATGCGAGACTTTTAAGATATGATTTATAGACTTAGTAAATATTAAAACTAATTTTTCTTTTCTCTATCATCTTTTTTCTTTCCTCTCCGTACAAATTTAGAGTATTTAAAAAGATTTATTTAACTAAATTGCTTCTTTAAAACTAATTAATGTCAATCAAAAAAATATCCTTAGCACTGGGAATCGCGGTTGCTACGCTTACAAACGCTCAAAAAATGGAAAACCTTGTCAAATTTGTCAATCCTCTGATCGGTACCGAAAAGATGGGACACACCTATCCTGGCGCAACAACGCCTTTTGGAGCCGTGCAATTAAGTCCCGAAACCGATTCGATTTCTTACGAGTTAAATGGCAAATACAATGGCGAAGTTTACAAATATTGTGCAGGTTATCGCTACGAGGATAAAACGATAACTGGTTTTAGCTCCACGCATTTTAGTGGAACAGGACATTCGGACTTGGGTGATTTTTTGGTGATGCCGACTGTTGGGAAACTTCAATTAAATCCAGGGACAGCAGACAAACCTGAAACAGGTTACAGAAGTCGCTTTTCGCACAATACCGAAGTTGCCGAAGCGGGATATTACAAAGTAAAATTGGACGATTATAATATTTTGGCAGAAATGACGACTACAACACGTGTTGGCGTTCAGCGTTATACTTTCCCAAAATCAGATCAAGCGCACATCATTTTGGATTTGATGGCAGGAATCTATAATTATGACGGCAAAAATGTCTGGACTTATGTTCGCGTCGAAAACGGAAATACCATCACAGGTTATCGTCAAACCAATGGCTGGGCACGTACGAGAACTGTTTATTTTGCTATGAAATTTTCGAAATCTTTTAAATCTTATGGCCAAAATAATTTTGACGGAAAGCAAGTTTATGGCGGATTTTGGAGAAAATTTGACCAAAACAAAAACTTCCCCGAAATTGCTGGCAAAAATCTAAAAATGTATTTTGATTTCGACACGCAAGAAAACGAAGCTATCGAAGTACAATTGGCAATTTCGCCGGTTAGCCAGGCCAATGCTTTAGCCAATTTAAAACAAGAAGTTGGCAATCTTTCCTTTAACCAAATTAAAGAAAAAGCCCAACAAGATTGGAATAAAGAGCTTAATCGAATTGTGATAAAAGGCTCTGACACGGAGAAAACCAATTTCTACACAACGATGTACCATACCTTTATCAATCCAACGATTTATATGGACGCCAACGGCGAGTACAAAGGACTTGATCAAAATGTTCACAAAGCTGATGGATTCACCAATTATACTACTTTTTCACTTTGGGATACGTACCGTGCTTTGCATCCTTATTTCAATATTGTTCAACCAAAACGAAATAATGACATGGTCAAATCGATGATGGCGCACTACGATCAATTTTCGTTAAAAATGTTGCCAATTTGGTCGCATTACGCCAACGAAAACTGGTGTATGAGTGGTTATCACAGCGTTAGCGTTGTTTCGGACGCCATTATTAAAGGGAATTATTCGGGAGACACAAAGGCTGCTTTGTTGGCTTGTGTTGCAACGGCAAACAAACGCGACTACGAAGGCATTGGCGAGTATATTGATAAAGGTTTTATCCCAGCAGAAAAAAATGGGACTTCGGTTTCAAACACTTTGGAATATGCCTATGACGACTGGGCAATTGCACAACTGGCGAAACATTTGGGGGAAACGGAAATTTATAATCAATTCATCAAGCGCTCTGAAAACTGGAAAAATGTTTATGATAAAAGTGTCGGTTTTATGCGTCCAAAATTAGCAAACGGAACTTTCAAAAAAGATTTTGACGCTTTGGAAACACACGGACAAGGCTTTATCGAGGGAAATTCTTGGAACTATAGTTTCTTTGTTCCGCAAAATCCAAAAGGTCTAATCGAAGCAATGGGTGGCAAAAAGAAATTCGGCGAAAAATTGGACGAACTTTTCAGCATGCATTTGCCAGACAAGTTTTTTGCAGATACTGAGGACATCACAAGAGAGGGGATTATCGGCGGTTACGTACATGGAAACGAGCCTGCTCATCATGTTGTTTACCTTTACAATTTTGCAGATCAAGCTTGGAAAACGCAGCAACAAGTTCGTCACATTTTGGAAATGCAATACAAAGCAACACCTGACGGGTTAGGCGGAAATGATGATACAGGACAGATGAGCGCTTGGTATATTTTGAGTTCACTCGGTTTTTATCCAGTAGCACCAGGTTCAGGAGATTACTCGATTGGAAGTCCAGCGGTTGATCATGCAGTTTTGAATTTAGAAAATGGAAAAACTTTTGAAATCGAAGCGATTAATCAAAGTCCGAAGAATGTTTATGTTGAAAAAATTCTACTAAACGGAAAGGAAATCAAATACTTTACCTTGAAGCATTCTGAGATTATGAATGGTGGAAAGTTGACTTTTTATATGTCGTCGAAACCTAAAAAATAAAGTTTCGGAAATTCAATAATAACTTACATTTGCAAAAATTTTTCAGTTTTGTATAAGAAACTTTTAACGCAAACATTAATCTACGGAATTGGTGCCATTGCACCGAGGATTATTTTGTTTATCCTAAATCCGCTACTAATCCATCAAATAAAAACTGATGAGTTTGCAATTTTCACTAATTTATATGCAGTCATTTCGGTTTTCAATGTCATCCTTTCTTTTGGATTTGAAACGGCTTATTTCAGATTTTCGGCAGAGAAAGACAATGAAAAGAAAACTTTTAATACATCGTTTTGGTTTCTTTTTGCAATGTCGTCGATTTTTCTGATCTTATGTTATATATTCAACCAACCAATTGCCGATTATTTAGGATATTCCGAAACACCTCAATATATTAAATGGTTTGCGATTATAGCCTTTGTTGATAATCTTTTGGTTATCCCTTTTGCATGGCTAAGGTTTCACAACATGCCTATTAAATATTCGGCTGTGCGAGTTGTACAATCTATTTTTCAAGCATTATTTACCGCAGCCTTATTCTTTTGGATTCCTGAAACGCTATCTCAAAAAATGGGATTATCTCACAAAGTTGACTATCCTTTTTTTAGTAATTTAATCACAAGTATATTAGGTCTTATACTTTTGACACCTATTATTTTAAAAGTTAGATTTCAGTTTGTAACCAGCTTATTTTTAAGGATGATTAAATATTCTTATCCTTTAATGCTGGCTGGGATTGCATTTACCATTAATGAGAATTTTGACAAGATGGTTCAGTTAAGATTCATAAGTGCAGAAGAAGCAGGAGCTTATGGTGGTTGTTATAAATTAGCTGTATTAATGACACTTTTCGTGACCGCTTATCGAATGGGAATCGAGCCTTTTTTCTTTAAACAAATGGATAAAGGTGACGCTACAAAAACCTACGCTAACGTCACAGAATATTTCACGTTCTTCGCAGCTGTTGTTGCGATGGGAATTATCGCAAATATTTCTTGGCTAAAAACGATGCTCATCCCAAATCATACATATTGGTCTGCAATAGACATCATACCAATTATTGTCATTGCTAATCTTTGTTTCGGGATTTATTACAATTTCTCGACTTGGTACAAAGTAACGGATAGAACTGGTGTAGGAACTCTTATTTCGTGGATTGGTGCTGGTGTTAATATCGCTTTAAACTTTATTGCATTGAAATATTACAAAAGCATTATAGGTTCCGCATGGGCAACTTTCGCAGCTTATGTTGTTATGATGATTGTCTCTTACCTTTTAGGGCAAAAATATTATCCAATCCCTTACCGAATGAAGAAAATGAGTTTCTTCTTGATTCTTCTTTTCATTTTTAGCTTTGTGATAGTAAGGTATTTCAACTACAATTTTTGGTACAGTAATATACTTTTTGTTGTATTTGCCGCAATCGTCATCTACAGCGAAAAGGATATGTTGGTCTCGAAGATTAAGGGGCGAAAATTTTAATCAATCTAAATTTCAAGCTATTACCAAATATTAAAATTAAGAATTTGCTTTATGTAGCTTATATTTCTACATTTGGCAGATTGACAAAAACTAATAGTCTTTAAGAAAATATTATTAACAAGAAAATAAAACACACTTTTATATAATGAAAATTATTGTTCCTATGGCTGGACGTGGTTCTAGACTTCGTCCACACACTTTAACAGTTCCTAAGCCTTTAATCCCAATTGCTGGAAAACCAATCGTACAAAGATTAGTTGAAGATATTGCAAAAGTAGCAGGTGAAAAAATAGACGAAATCGCTTTCATTATTGGTGACTTCGGACCAGAAGTTGAAGCTTCATTAATTAAAATCGCCGAAGATCTTGGTGCAAAAGGTTCAATATATACCCAAGACGAACCACTTGGTACAGCACACGCGATTAAATGTGCAGAAAATTCTATGCAAGGCAATGTGGTTGTGGCTTTTGCTGACACACTTTTCCGTGCAGATTTCCAACTAGACACTAATTCTGATGGTGTTATTTGGGTTAAAAAAGTTGAAGATCCATCAGCTTTTGGTGTTGTTAAATTGGACGAATATGGTTTTATCACGGATTTCGTGGAGAAGCCGCAACAGTTCGTTTCAGATTTGGCTATTATTGGTATTTATTACTTTAATAGTGCAGAAAAACTAATGTCTGAGATTAATTATATCATGGACAATGATATTAAAGAAGGTGGTGAATATCAATTGACAACCGCTTTGGAAAATCTTCGTCAAAAAGGCGCAAAGTTTTCATTAGGAAAAGTTGACGACTGGATGGATTGCGGTAACAAAAATGCAACTGTTGAAACCAATGGTAAGATTCTTCAGTATGAAAAAGAATCTATGGCGCAATTCCCTAGTTCTGCAAAAATCGAAAGTTCACTAATCATTCCCCCGTGTTTTATTGGTGAAAATGTTGAAATCAGCAACTCTAAAATTGGTCCAAATGTATCTTTAGGAAATGGCACAAAAGTAATCAACTCCAATATTGACAATTCACTAATCCAAGAAAAAACAGTTATTGACCACGGAAACTTATCTAACTCAATGATTGGTAACTCGGCACAATATTACGGTGTTGCAAGAGAAATTTCTTTAGGGGATTATTCTGTTTTGGATTTCCTTTCAAAAGATTAAAAAAATAATCATACAAGAATTTGAGATCTAGCATCTAAATATTTTTAGAAGTTAGATCTCAAAATATTTATAGCCTATTGGCGTTAATTTTGCAAAGCCTATTCATAAATTTACAAAATGAAAAAATTAGGAATCATCATATTATCAGCAATTGCATTATCTGCTTGTACAGCTCGAAAGACTATCACAGAATCTAATACGACACCAATTAGCACAACAGAACCTGTTAAATCTAACAAGGCTTTCTTTGATAAAATTTTGACAAAATCTAATTTTGAACAGGTTAAAATTAGCAGTAAAATTAATGTTGAAAATGGAAGTTTTATCCCAACATTAGGCGCCACAATTTATATTGAAAATGGTCAAAAAGTTTGGATGAATCTTACTGCTCTTTTCATCAATGTTGCTCGTGGCATTGCAACACCAGATGGTGTAAAAGGCTATGAATCATACAATAAAACCTATATTGATTCGGATTTTTCTTATCTAAACAATCTTCTTAAAGTTAACTTCATTGATTTCAACGCTTTACAAAATTTAATTTTAGGACGAACTTTTATCCCAACCAATGATAAAGATTTTGAGTTAACTCAAAATGCACAAGGTTACACTTTGACCTCGAAAAACAATATCAAAATTAATGTTGATGGTGTAGCAACTGAATATGCTGTTAAAAGTGATTATGGAAGCGATTTTAATTTAAGTAAAGTCACGCTTAACAACCTAAGCAACCAAGATCAATTGGAAGTCTATTATAACAATTGGGAAAATTTTGAAGGAAATTCGTTCCCAAAAAATGTTAAAATAATTATAAAAGCAAAGAAAACAGACCAAATCTTAATCGAAAACACGAAATTTGATTTTTCCAAAATGGCAACACCATATTCGGTGCCAAATAATTATAAAAAGACCGCGATTAAATGATAAAGAAGATTAGTTTTGTACTAAGCATTTTATTTTTCGGAAGCATTTTCGGCCAAAATACAAAGGAACAATTACAGAAGCAAAACGCTGATATTAAGAAGCAAATTGCGACAATTAATGAAGATTTAGCCAAAACTAAAAACGAGTCCAAATTGTCACTTGCATACCTTAATGCTGTTAATCAAAAAATAGCTTTAAGAGAAAAATCCTATAACAATACCCAAAAGGAGAAACGCTTTATTGAGGACGACATCTACAAATCTCAATTAGAAATCAATAAGAATAAACGTGAGCTTGGCAAGTTGCGCGAAGATTATGCAGCAATTCTTGTGAAAGCTTACAAAAACAAAGGTGTTCAAAATAAAGTTATCTTCATCCTTTCTTCAAAAAGTATGGGTGAGGCACTACGTAGAATCCAGTATTTAAAACAATATTCGGAATATCAAGATCGTAAAGCAGCCGAAATCAACGACAAAGCAAAAGAAATCCAAAGAAATATTGCTAAAAAGCAAAAAGCTGTTGGCGAAAAAGACAACCTACTTCTTGATCAGAAAAAAGAATTAGCGACTATTGAAGTTGATCGAAAACAAAAGGAAACTCTTCTTGCTGAATTCAAACAAAATGAGACGCAGTTAACGGCTGAGCTAAAACAAAAGCAAGCACAACAAAAATCTTTGGAAGGTCAAATTCGTGCTATCATTAACGAAGAAATTCGTGCAGCAAAAGAAAAAGCTGAAGCCGAAAGAAAAGCCGAGGAAGAGCGTAAACGCCAAGCCTTAATTGCAGCAGCAAAAGAAAAAGCTAGAATCGACGCTGAAAATAAAGCAAAAGCTGAAGCACTTGAAAGAGAACGTAAAGCATTAGAAGAAGAAACCCGTAAAGCTCGAGAATTGGCAGCGAAAAAAGCGGCTGATGAAAAGAAGCGCGCTGACGAAGCTGCAAAAGCGGATTCGGATGCAAAAGCTGAAGCTAAAAGAATTATCGCAGAGCGTGAATCCAATGAAGCCAAAGCTCGTGCTAAAGCAGCGGAAGATCGTTTAGCGGAAGCCAAAGCAGCAGAGGCTGCTTTAAACAAGAAAAAAGACGAAGAAAAACAAGCTGCCGAAACCAAAACGATGAAGGCATTTGGTGTTGGAAGCGTTACTGCTGGTAGTAACTTTGCAGAGAATAGAGGAAGAATTGGTTTCCCTGTAGAAAAAGGAAATATCACACACAGATTTGGACGTCAACAACATCCTGTTTTCAAAAACATTTGGGAAGAAAATAACGGTATCAAAATCGCAGTTAGCCCAGGAACAAAAGCACGTTGTGTCTTCCCTGGCGTTGTATCAAGAATCCTTGTCGATGGCGGCACCAAAACAGTTATGGTAAAACATGGCAGTTACTTCACCGTATACTCTAACCTATCAAATGTGTATGTAAAGGCTGGTCAAACAGTTTCTGCAGGAACGCAAATTGGTGACATTACAACAAGCTTGGATGGTTCTTACACACTGGATTTCCAAATATGGAATGACACAAATCCAGTTGATCCAATGGGTTGGGTTTCGTATTAAAAAATAATGTAACTTTGTCAAATCAAAAAACGTAAAAAATGTATCATTCATTAACTATACTTGCACTTTCTTGGCAACACATCTTAATCGTTGCTTTAATCCTATTATTATTATTCGGAGGTAAAAAAATCCCTGAATTAATGAAAGGTTTAGGCTCAGGAATCAAAGAATTCAAAGATGCTGTAAAAGAGGAAGACAAAAAGCCAGACAATAACAATTCTACGACTAACAACTAGAAAATGAACTTTGTTGAGCAGGCTTGGGACATCTTTAATCAGTCGATTAAAGACTATCATCAATTAGACAACGTCGATACTTTAGAAAATAATCCGTTCCAAACTAACAGCTTGGAACATTTTTTGTATACAAAGAATTGGATTGACACCGTACAATGGCATTTGGAGGATATTATCCGTGATGAGAATATCAATCCGGTGGACGCACTACAACTAAAACGTCGTATCGATTCTTCTAATCAAAAAAGAACAGATTTAGTAGAAAACATCGATGATTGGTTCCTAGAGAAGTTCCAAAATATTACTCCTAAAAATGATGCAAAAATTAACTCTGAGACTTTGGCTTGGGCTATTGACAGACTTTCAATTTTAGCATTAAAAATATACCACATGAATCAAGAAGTGATCCGCGAGGATGCTTCCGCTGAGCATGTTGCCAAATGTTCTGCAAAACTGAATGTATTGCTGGAGCAGAAAAAAGATCTCATGACTGCGATAGACCGATTGCTAATTGATATTGAAAACGGTGATGTTAAGATGAAAACGTACAAGCAGATGAAAATGTATAATGACGAATCTCTTAACCCAATCCTATATCAAAAAGCACAAAAAAAATGATTCGCTGGGTTAGAGTTTTATTATTGCCGTTATCGCTATTTCTAGTTTCTTGTTCTTCAGAGACTGGCTTCTATGCGGACAATACTTTTTCAAATGATTTGCCTGCAAACACGGAGCGAAATGTATCACCGGAAAGGATTACTTATAGTTCTACTATTTCTAATTTGGTATCAACATTTCCTAAATTCAAAAATGTTGCAGTTAACAATCAAGTTAGCGAACTCAAAAAAAGCCTAACCAATTATCTTTATGCAGTACGATCTTCTAACGAAAAAGAGAAGAAAAAATCTCAAAAGCAATTCGAAGACAACTACAAAAACATCCAAAGATTAAGAAAATATCTTAACAAGGATGATGATCAAGTCCTTAACAGATATCTGGTTAACATTAAAACGAATATGAACCTTTTGGAAGCTGTTGAAAAAAACGCTTCAAAGGATATCATTACTACTAAATAAATTTACTTTAAATTAAATGCTCAAAATACAAGCTGAAGCTAATGTGCCTACAGAGTTGGGCAATTTCAAAATAATAGCTTTTTCTGAACGAGAGGATGATTGGATGCCTCACATGGCAATTATTGCTAACAATACAGATTTTTCCAAAGCAGTTAATGTTAGATTTCACTCGGAATGTATTACTGGTGAAGTTTTCCATTCTTTGAAATGCGAATGTGGACCACAACTCGATGCGGCTTTATCTTATATTGATAAAAACGGTGGCGTTGTTGTCTATCTTCGCCAAGAAGGTCGAAATATCGGCATCATCAATAAATTGAAAGCTTATGCGCTTCAAGAAAAAGGATTTGACACAGTGCAAGCCAATCTAAAATTGGGACTTCCTGCAGATGGTCGAAAATTTGATGTTGCGATAGAAATTTTAAATATTTTAGGAATTACAGAAGTCAACTTAATGACCAACAATCCGGAAAAATTAAAATATGTTGAAGAAAGTAACATCAAACTAAATTCAAGGATTCCTTTACAGATAAAGGCAAACGAAAATAGTTCCTCTTATCTTAAAACAAAAAAAGAATTCTTTGGTCATCTTCTTAACGACAAAGATTTGTAACATAAAAAAAGCGAGAAAATTTTCTCGCTTTTTTATTTATTTAAAGTCAACTTATTACAAAGTAACAACTTTAGAATCGTTGATTTTGTAACGTTGAATTATTTCATCATAACTCATTTTTGACAAATTGTTAGTTGTTCCTTTTCCAAATTCAGCAGGAACAAGTATTACTCTAAAGGTTTGGTTTGAAGCAAATTCAGGCAAAGTAAAAGAAGTATTTGTACCACCTAGATATAACGTAAAATCTACAGTTGAAAAGTCGTAGTTATAATCAACTTCGTCACCATTTTTAAGATATATCGCTGTCGGAACTGGCTCCCAAATTGGTTTTCCATTATTCAAAGTTCCGCTTTGATGAAAGACTACAACATAATCTTGGTCTAACATTGCTTTTGTGAAGCTTTTATTATAAGAGTAATTGTTGTTTGATGTAAAATTAACACCTTTAACATCATACACTTGTGGATAATCAACTTGTACTTCTTGTACAACATCTCTCGTACAGCTTGTTACCGCGCCCAAAGTCAAAAGCGATAATGCTGATATAGTCAAATACTTTTTCATAGTTTTGAAATTTATTCGTTAATTATTTACTCCAAAATATATACCACAATTCTTTTTTAATAAAAAATGATGATATATCTTTATAGTCACTTAATTTTTAGATACGGAAAAAATGAAAAGGTTAATTCTAGCTGCCACAATTTTTGGTTCAATTTTTAACAAAGCGCAATATATTCCTAAAAATATAAGCCCAGAAGAAACCAAAGCTGCACATGATTGGGTTGACAAAACCTACAACCAACTTTCCGAAGATCAAAAGTTAGGACAACTCTTTATCGTCGCTTTATATACCAACAAAGGTATTGATCACATCCAAGAGATTAGAAACTTAGTCACCAAAGAACAAATTGGAGGACTTATCTTGATGCAAGATGATGCGGCGATGGAAATTAATTTGGTTAACGAATTCCAATCTAGGTCCAAAGTACCAATGATGATTGGTATGGACGCCGAATGGGGACTTTTCCAAAGAATTGCAAAAGCTTACAAATTCCCTTGGGCAATAACTTTAGGCGCTATCCAAGATCAAAAATTAGTGTACAATATGGCGGCTCAAATTGCTGCAGATTGTAAAAGAATGGGTATCAATTGGGATTTTGCCCCAGTAGTCGATGTTAACACCAATCCGAGCAACCCAATTATTGGTAATCGCTCTTTTGGCTCGGATGTTAACAATGTCATTGCAAAAGCAAGAGCTTATGCCTTTGGATTGCAAGACAATCAAATTTTAGCAGCGGTTAAACATTTTCCTGGACATGGCGATACTAGCGCAGATTCGCATTACGATTTGCCTTTGGTTGAACACAATATCTCTAGACTTGAAGAAGTAGAATTAGCACCTTACAAAACGCTGCTCAAAGAAGGCATTGGTGGTGTAATGGTAGCGCATCTCTATGTTCCCGCTTTAGAAAAAGAAAAAAATGTACCTGCCTCGATTTCAAAAAATATTATTACCGATTTACTTAAAAACAAACTTGGCTACAAAGGTTTAATTATTACCGATGCGCTTAATATGGGCGCCGTTGCCAACCGATATCAGCCAGGACAATTGGATGCTTTGGCCTTTAAAGCAGGTAATGATATTATGCTATTCTCCCAAGGTGTTAAAGAAGGTAAACGCTTGATTGCTGAAGGCATTGCAAAAGGCGATATCTCAAAAGATCGTTTGGAAGAAAGTGTTAAAAAAATTCTTTTAACGAAATATTATTTAGGTTTAAATAAATACGAAAATAAAAACCCTGATAATGTTATTGCTGACCTCAATAATGCTTCGCATCAACAATTGGTGCAAAATCTTTATGAAAATGCTTTAACGCTTCTAAAGGATAAAAACAACCTTTTACCTTTAGATTCCTCTCAAGAGAAGATATATTACTTACCACTGGAGGAAGCATCTTATAGTACATTCCAAATTGAATTATGGAACCAAATAAATCTTAGTGTTATTAAACCGAGTGATGTTGCTAAGCTTCCAAAAAATTCTAAAATACTTATAGGCTTGCATAAAGACAACAGCACAGCTTATAAATCTTATAAAATATCCGATGCTTCTAAAAAAATAATTGAAGAAGCCGCTAAACAAAATAAAATTATATTGACTGTTTTTGGCAGTCCTTATGCATTAAAAGATCTTGATACGTCAAACATTTCTACCATCGTAGTTGCTTATGAGAATAACGCAGATTCCCAAAAAGCTGCCGTAAATGGAATAACAGGAGAAACAAAAATTTCTGGACGTCTTCCTGTTCTTGTAAACGATACTTGGAAATACGGTGACGGAATAGATCTATAAAACTAACAAGCGAAAAATTATGAAAATAGGAATATTATGTTATCCAACTTATGGTGGAAGTGGTATCGTTGCAACAGAATTGGGAATGATTCTCGCCAACCAAGGTCACGAAGTTCACTTTATAAGTTCGAATTTGCCAGCAAGATTGGACATGACCCGCGCAAATATTTTTTTCCATAAAGTGCAAGTAGAGAATTATCCTCTTTTCAAATTTCCACCTTATGATATTGCTTTATCATCGACAATCTACCAAGTTGTAAAACTTTATGATTTGGATATTTTGCATGCGCATTATGCGATTCCATTTGCATATTCAGCGTTTTATGCCAAGCAAATGTTGAAGGAAGATGACAAAGATATTCCGTTAATTACAACACTTCACGGGACGGATATTACTTTGGTTGGACAACATCCAAGTTATAACAAAGCGGTTGAATTTTCGATAAATCAATCTGACGCCATAACTTCTGTATCGGAAAGTTTGAAACAAGATACACTCAAAAATTTCCATATCAAAAAGGAAATCCAAGTGATAAACAACTTTATAGATAACGGACTTTTCGACGCTGAAAAATTTGTTTGCTGTCGTGATCAGTTCGCTAGTAAAGGTGAAAAGATTTTGATCCACGTTTCGAATCTGCGTCCCGTTAAAAGGATTCAAGATGTTTTGGAAATATTTAAAAATGTTGAAAAGACAATCGATTCGAAGTTGGTCATTATTGGCGAAGGTCCAGATATGGAAGTCATCAATAACTTTTTGAGCGATTATCCAGAATTGATTACCAAAATTAGACTTCTAGGAAAAGTTGATGATTTGCAAAGAATTTTGAAACTAGCGGATGTCTTTTTGTTACCATCAGAACAAGAAAGTTTTGGACTTGCAGCTTTGGAAGCTATGGCAGCAGGTGTACCAGTTATCAGTAGTAATGCTGGCGGAATCCCCGAAGTTAATATTAATGGCAAGACTGGCTTCGTAGCAGATATTGGCGATGTCGAAAAAATGACCGAATATGCAATCCAACTACTTTCTGATGAAAAACTTTTAGCAGAAATGAAACTTAATGCCAAAGAAAATGCGGAACTATTTGATATCAAAAATATAATTCCGCAGTATATTGCGCTTTACAACAAGCTTCTAAAAAAGTAATTACTTAATCACAAAAGCTGCATATTTATCATCGAATCCAACAATATGCGGCTTTAGATTATTCTTTACACAATAATCCATAAACGCAGCATTATCCGACACGTCATCACTCATTAGGATGCCACCTTTTCTCAATTTCTCCCACAGAATAGGATATGCCCACATTCTGCCATTATAAGATTTGTCGCTATCATAGTGCATAAAGTCAAATTCATTTTGCTCTGCAAAAATCTTTGGAAGTGACTCTTTATCTGCAAAACGGAAAAGTTTCCAATTTGGGCGAAGATGTTCAGCTACCACACAACCAACATATTTATCACCATTTTGCGCTAAATATGGCATATCAGAGCTGTACAAAGTTCCATTTCTTTTTTGTAAAGACAATAAGGCCGCCAATGAAGACCAACCGTAAGCAACACCAGTTTCTAATGAATTCTTCGCAGAAGTATATTCATTTAAATAATAGATTAAATCCAATGCGCCAGCACCACCCATTTTGATTGGGCAACTTTTTTCGGTTTCCGAAGCCTCCTTCATAATGTCTGGATAAAGATTATTAATCGTTTGGTAGTCCTTAAAATCTAGGATATTTTTAATCGCATCATCTTGACTTATCGCCAAAGAACGACACCACTCTTCTGCGCTATCTTTGCCTTTGAAAGCCGCTTGTCTCTGAAAGATATTTTTATAAATCTTTCTGAAAAGCTCTGGATAAAGTTGTGGGCGAATTAAATACGCGAAAAAAGTTTTAAAAATGCTTGCTATTTCTTTCATCTGTTTGTGTTATTCGTTTTATACGACTGCGAAATTAACATAATTTTTCCAATTATTAGAGTTCCTTTTTAACAATCTAAGAAACTTTAGTTGTCATTTTATTTTTTTAAAACAGAAATAAAAAGAAATTCATAAAAATAAAATGTAACTTTATGTTACACAAACTATAAACACCATGATGAACGAACACATTTTGCAATATATCTGGAGCAAAAAACTGTTTTCCAATTTAGATTTTCGGTGTACAAAAGGTTTTCCCATCGAGGTTTTAGATTTTGGAAAATGGAATTATGATCAAGGTCCAGATTTTTCTTTAGCTAAAATTAAATACCAAAACACGACCTTTGTCGGCAACATCGAAATCCATATCAAAAGCTCGGATTGGTATCTTCACCAACATGAGAAAAGCGATCATTATGATTCTTTAATTCTTCATGTCGTCTATTTTGATGATTGCGACATCGAAAGTTTAGTACAAAAAAACATCCCATGTCTGGAACTGAAAAATTATGTTTCCGAATCGGTTTTAAATAAACTTATTAATCTCAATGACAATCCTTTTGATTTTATTGCTTGCGAAAAGCTCATAAAACCAAACGATCTTCCTTTATTTTTTGCTGAACAAAAACTTTTGGAAAAGCTTGAGAAAAAACGAAAATCCATTTTTGAACGACTAAAAAATACCCAAAATAACAAAGAGCAAATCTTGTTAGAGCAACTTGCTTATGGTTTTGGACTAAAAGTAAACGCAGAACTTTTTAGTGAAATGATCTCCTATTTAGGTTTTAATATTTTAAACAAAATAAGAGCGAACCAAACAAGTTTAGAAGCTTTACTTCTGGGAACTACTGGACTTTTAAACACTGTTGAAAACATTGATGAACAAACTAAAATTTGGCAACGAGAATATCAATTTTTAGCTTCAAAATTTAAGCTGAGTGATTTGAAATTTAACCCAAAGTTTTCAAAAATGCGACCGCCAAATTTTCCTACGATTCGATTGTCGCAATTATCGGTTTTAATACATCAAGAAGCACATCTATTTTCAAAAATAATCAATGCAAAAAGCATAGAAGATTTTTATTCAATTTTAGAAAAAGTGAAAAGCTCAGAATATTGGGAAACACATTATCAAATTTCAAAACAGACAAAAGAACATTCGACGGCGCTTTCCAAAGATTTTATAGATCTAATAATCCTCAATGTTTTTTTACCTATTAAATATTATTTTTCCGAAGACGAAGACATTAATGACCAAATAATCGACTTCTACAAAAATCTAAAGCCCGAAAAAAATCAAATTATCGACCATTGGAAGCATTTGCAAATTCCAATAAATTCGGCTTTGGAATCTCAAGCTTTTCTACAACATTATCGTGAAAACTGCATCGAAAAAAAATGCTTAAATTGCGGTATCGGATTTAAGATTTTAAAACATGATTGACAATATACGTCACCGCTTTGAGAGAGAATGGTTTGGGGTTTTGACCAGAATGGGAAGCAAATTGGGAATACCCGTTTCTAAGTTGCGTGTGTTCTTCATCTACTCCACTTTTGCGACCGCTGGTATTTTCTTTTTATTCTATTTAGGTTTAGCCTTTACACTTTGGATAAAGGACTGTATCGTTGTTAAAAGACCAAACGTATTTGATCTTTAAGATTTAATTGTAACGTCCTGAAAAAATGATACAAGCTTAAAATCAATAAAAATAAAAAACGCCTTTCAAAAATTTGAAAGGCGTTTTTGTTTATCTAAGAATTGTCTTATCCTTTATCAACAAAAGCAGACATATATTCTCTGTTCATTCTTGCGATGTTTTCTAGAGAAATTCCTTTTGGACACTCTACTTCACAAGCTCCAGTGTTAGAACAGTTTCCGAATCCTTCTTCGTCCATAGCTGTTACCATGTTTAGAACTCTTCTCTTAGCTTCTACTTGACCTTGTGGCAATAAAGCGTATTGAGAAACTTTTGCTCCAACGAAAAGCATTGCAGAACCATTTTTACAAGTTGCTACACAAGCTCCACATCCGATACAAGCCGCAGCATCCATTGCTCTGTCTGAATCTTCTTTAGGAACCAAAATATTGTTAGCATCTGTTGTTCTACCAGAAGTGTTAACAGAGATGAAACCACCTGCTGCCATTACTCTATCGAAAGCACTTCTATCCACAACCAAATCTTTGATTACAGGGAAAGCTGCACTTCTCCAAGGTTCAATAACGATAGTTTCTCCATCTTTGAAGTGACGCATGTGCAACTGACAAGTTGTGATACCAGTATCTGGACCGTGCGCACGACCGTTGATGTACAAAGAACACATACCGCAAATACCCTCACGACAGTCGTGATCGAAAGCTACTGGTTCTTTACCTTCGTTAATTAAGTTCTCGTTCAGAATGTCTAACATTTCCAAGAAAGAAGAATCTGTAGAAACGTCAGATATTTTGTAGGTCTCAAATTGACCTTTGGATTTATTATTTTTTTGTCTCCAAATTTTCAGCGTAAGATTTAAGCCTTTTTTTGCACTCATAATTTTATATTTATTGGTTGGAGATTATTTGTAACTTCTTGTTTTAACTTCGAT
>NZ_JASLDS010000028.1 GCF_030151385.1 Soonwooa sp. | reverse complement strand
AAGAATCTTCACTGTGTTGAGATCTCCGCACGTTAACAAGAAAGCAAGAGAGCAATTCCAATTATCAGCTCACAAGAGATTGATGGATATCTACTCTTCTTCTTCTAAAACTGTAGACGCTCTTATGAAGTTAGAACTTCCATCAGGTGTTGATGTAGAAATTAAAGTGTGATACTAGCATACTTTGCTATGATTATAGAATCCCTTTCCATTATTTGGAAAGGGATTTTTTTGCTTGTTTGTGATATAAGTCATTATTTAATATTTATTTAGAATTAATAAAAATAATAGATTTGTAAAAAATAAATTTATGAACAAATTAGTATCTGTTTCTATTCTTATCCTTGCTGGTGCTTTCGCTAACGCACAACAAGTGAAGAAAGACACGCTTAAGAAACACACTGAAATAGAAGAAGTGGAATTGTTTGGTACCGCTAAAAAACCACCTGTTGGTCTAGAAGCTATTACCAGATTACCACTTAAGACAAGAGACCAAATCCAAAGCATTTCGGTTATTTCCAATAAAGTTATTGAAGATCTTGGAGGGCTTACCGTAACAGACGTTGCTAAAAATGTACCAGGCGTTACGCTTTTCTCTAGTTATGGTGGTGGTAGCGAAAGTATGTCCATTCGTGGTTATAGAGGTGTTCCTGTTCTTAAAAATGGTGTCCAAATGGATTCTGATTTTAGAACAGCGGGTATGATAACAGATATGCAAGGTGTAGAAAGTATTCAGGTTATTAAAGGCTCGGCTGCCGTAACACAAGGTGTTGGTAATGGACTAGGCTCTGCTGGTGGTGTTATTAACGTGGTTACAAAACGCCCTTTGTTTATAGATCAAACTAATGTTGGTTTCAGATACGGAAGTTGGGATTTCTACAGACCAACTTTGGACTTCCAACGTGTTTTGGATTCGGAGAAGAAACTTGCAGTAAGATTCAATGCGGCTTATCAAAATAACAATTCATTTAGAAGCTTTGTTGAAGGTGAAAGAATTTATGTTAATCCATCGATTACCTATCGTCCAGATGACAAAACAGAGATTAATGTAGAAATGGATTATTTGCATGATAAGCGTACTCCAGATCGTGGAACTATTAATACTGCGCCTGGTGATGTTGAAGCATTGTACCACATGCCAAAAGGGAAATTCTTAGGTTATGCTTCGGATTTTGCGAAAACTGAGACCTTTAATTTTGCGACGACTGCTGTTAGAAAACTCAATGATAAATTAAGACTTCGCGCCGCTTTTGTTAGTTCTTCTAGCAATTCGGATAACGAATCTTCCTCAATTTCTATGCTTCCAAAAAGTACGGATTATACTGTAAGACAAAGAACCATCGGGAAATCACAATCTGAGGATCTTAATAAAGTGTTTCAATTTGATTTTATTGGACAGGATATTCAGACAGGATTTATAAAACATACTTTCCAAGTTGGATTTGACTGGAGAGAAACCGAAACATCTTCTGTAACCTATGCTGCTTACAAAAACTCAATTGCTGATGCTAATTTAATAAAAGCTTCAAGTGAAAGAAAGGACGGAAGTATTGATCCAGGAAATCCACTTGATATTTTTGATGTTGTCAATGGCACAATTCCAAACACACTTCCTGTAGATGTTGTTTACAAAAACTTAGGTCGAAGTAATCCTATTTTAACACCAAGTTTTGGATTGATGGCGCAAGAAGTAATGACAATTGGTAAGTATATTAAAACGCACTTAGGATTAAGATATAGTAAAATTAATGGCTCTACTTATAGAGTTGCAGATACATGGAATCCATCTTTTGGATTAATTATTTCTCCGATTGAAAATATTAATGTTTTCGGCTCATATACAACAACGACGTCACTTCGTTCGGTTAACAATATTTTGCAAGATGGCGGTAATGTTGGTCCATCGGATACTAAACAATGGGAAGCGGGTATCAAGTCGGATTGGTTTAATGAAAAACTTAGATTTAATGTAACGGTGTTTGATATTAAAACCAATAACTTATCCTACCAAATTTTGGACAAAGACTATCAGCCAGTTAAAGATGCCAAAGGAAATATTTTGTATGGCTTAGCAGGTAACCTTAGACGCAAAGGTGTGGAAGTTGAATTGATTGGTAGAATCTTGCCTAACCTACAGATTATGTCTGGTTGGTCATACCTTGATGCACAATACCAAGATAGTCCCGCATATGTCAATGGTTCGGCTCCGATGAATGCAGCAAAACATACAGCCAATGCATGGTTGAATTATAAATTCAAAGGAGGTATGTTGGATCGATTGGATGTTGGTGCAGGCGTATATTATGTTGGAAAACGTCCTGTGGATGAGTGGACACAAAAAACCTTTACAGCAGCACACGTTAACAGTGTAAAGCCAGGTGTTAGACCTTTCGATATGCCAGAATATACAACAGTGGATGCACAAATTGGTTATTCTTTAAATAATGGCGTAGGTGTAAGAGTCTTCTTCAATAATATATTTGATTCTGTTGGGTATAGCTCATATTTCCGAGGTGGTTATATCGACCAAATCCAACCAAGAAATTTTGCAGTTCAACTGAATTACAAATTCTAATAACAATACTTTTTTTCATTTTCAGATTTAATATTTCATTAACGAGAAGAGGCAATCCAAACGGGTTAGCCTCTTTTTTTGCGAAATGCTTTTGAGCTTTTCACTCTTAAAAAAATGTACTGCTTTTGTTTTTAGTTAAATGAGAACTTATTTATCTCAGTGCTTTTGCCATCTGGTGCGTAGACGCGATAGAAATGATTGTACCAACAAAAGAAATTAGACGACCCAATGTGGTAAGATGCTTAAGTGTTTAAAACATCATCTTAGAGAAATACTGGGCTCAAAAAATGTTCAATACTTTTTATTTATCAAAGAGTAGTTTTCTAATTGATATAAATTATATTATACTTAAAATTTAATTAATTTTTATTATTGAATGTTGTTTTTTGTTGTCTTTAATTTACTTTTACGCACTATTTACTTAAATAATATGAAAAGAATATTTACTACTTTGGCAGTCGCTTTGATATTGCCAAGTCTTAGTGCACAGTGGACACAGGGGGTTCCAACATCACCCGTTTCTAAATCCAATACCTCGCAGTACTTTTACAAATTAGATATTGATGCTATTCGCCAACAATTATCGTCGGCTTCGAAAATCGGAAAAGGTAGCGCTGTTAGTATTAGCGTTCCCACTGCTACAGGTAAAATTGAACGCTTTGCTGTCAATAGTTTTCCTGTAATGGATGAAGGACTTGCTAGCAGATATCAATTAGCTTCCTATGTTGGCGTTGGTATTGATGATCCCACTAAGACAATTAGATTTAGTGTGGCGCCTAATGATTTTCAATCCATGATTATTTCCAAAGGGAGATATGAGTTTGTAGAGCCTGCTACAGCTGATAAAAAGTATTACGGTGTGCATTACAAAAGTGAAAAATTTGGACATGCCTTTGTATGTAATACTTCGGAAGATCCTGCAGCTATTGAACAAATGAGAGCTTTGCAACAAGAAGGAGAAAGAAGCAGTTTTGCGAATAAAGCAGGAAATCAAAAAATGAAAACATTACGTCTAGCAATGTCAACAACTGGGGAATATACGCAGTACTTTGGAGGTGTACCAGGAGCTTTAGCTCAGATTAATGCAACCATTACTAGGGTTAGTGGCGTTTTTGAGCAAGAATTTAATGTGCACCTTAATGTTATTGATAAACCAAATATCATTTTTACTGATCCTGCGACGGATCCATATAGTACGGTAACAAGTCTAACTTCACCACCAAGTGCATGGAATACCCAGCTTATGAATGTGCTACACGGTACAACGACCAACTATGGTGTAGGAGATAATGATTTTGATATTGGTCACTTATTCGGAGCAACAGGTGGTGGAGGTAATGCCGGCTGTATTGGGTGCGTCTGCAATAATACATTAAAGACTGGAGGGTCAACAACTAATAATACAAGTTATAAAGGTGCAGGTATTACTTCACCTGGTGTTGACTTTTGGGCTAGTGGCACATTTAATTCTAATAGTACAGTGCAGTTGCCACCTAGTGGAGATGCGTTTGATATTGACTATGTTGCGCATGAAATGGGACATCAACTAGGAGGGAATCATACATACAGCCAATCCGAAGGTACAGGTGTTGAGGCTGAGCCTGGATCGGGATCAACAATTATGGGTTATGCTGGTATTACTGGAGCTTCTACAGATGTTATGAGGCATTCCGATGCTTATTTTCATAGTTTAACAATCAGCCAGGTACAAAGTAATTTATTAACGGGTGTTCGTCCTGCTTGTGGCGTTAACGAAAGTATTAGTAACAATCCCCCAGTAGTTACGGCGATGCCTACAGTCTACACTATTCCTAGAGGGACGGCTTTTGTTTTGACAGCAGAAGCAACTGATCCAGATGGTGATGCTTTAACCTATTGTTGGGAGCAAGTGGACGCTAATACAGGTTCTTGGATTACTAAAAGCACGATTGGTACAACAGCTGCAGGTGCCGATTTTAGATCATGGGCACCTACAACTTCTCCTACAAGATATTTCCCTAAGTTATCTACAGTATTAGATGGGGCGGTGAAAAATGTTAATGATTTTGAAGCAGTATCTACTGTTGCTCGTACTACTAATTTTAGAGTTACTGTAAGAGATAACAAACCTGCTGGCCAAGCACAAACCGCCTATGCTACCCAAAAAGTTGTTGTGGGAAGTGCTGCACCTTTTGTAGTTAACCTTCCATCAGGAAAAGCTGGTGATCCAATTGATATTACTTGGAGTGTTTCTGGTACTAATGTATCGCCGTACAATGTTGCTAATGTCAAAATTGATTATACGAGCGATTATGGTGTGACTTGGACTTCATTATTAGACTCTACACCTAATAATGGTTCCGCAAGTGTTACTTTCCCAAGCAGTTTGTCAAGCCAAACGGTTATTGTTAGGGTTTCTTCTATCGGAAACATTTTCTATGCGGTTAAGAAATTTGTACTTGGTGAAGCAACATTAGCCGTGAATAATGTTAATCAAACAGCTATTCAGGTTTTCCCAAATCCAGTTACGGATATTCTTAATGTTAGTAATGTTGAGCCTAAAACCGCTTATGAGATATACAATACTGCTGGCCAACTTGTCATGAAAGCTAATCTACAAGATGCTAAAGTTGATGTTTCGAAACTTGCTAAAGGTATTTATATCTTCAAAACAACTTCTGCAAGCAAACAATTCTCAACTAAGTTTGAGAAAAAATAAATATTGTCTTTATAATACATTAAAAGGTGACAGGATTTTTTCTGTCACCTTTTTTAATTGATTTTCGAAAGTCCAAATGAAAAAAATTAGAGTTTCCGTTCCAATATTGGAAGCAATTTTAATTTTAAACATTGATTAAATACATAAAAATGACTTCAATGTTTTTAATGTTTATGTATCGAAAATTAAATTATGATAGTTTAAATGTATGTAAGTGTTAAAATAAAAATATTTTCATTATATATACTTTTGTTTTATTATCAAAGTAATATATTTGCGCCCTAACTTTTTATTCTTATGAAATTAATAATTACTTCTTTGGCGTTAGCTATTTCTGCTCCCTTGCTTCATGCACAGTGGACAAAAGCTACTCCAAATAATACAGAACTGCGTGGTGTTACTAACCTCAACAATGCTAGTTTTTATAAATTGGATATTAAGCAAATCCAAACACAATTACTAACGGCTTCCAAAGTTGGGGCGGGGCAGACTGTTAATATTTATGTTCCAACAACTTCTGGTAAAATTGAGCGTTTTGCAGTTAATAGTTTCCCTGTAATGGATGAGACTTTGGCTAATAAATATAATCTTGGTTCTTATGTTGGTGTAGGTGTTGATGATCCTAGTAAAACAATTCGTTTTAGTGTTGCTCCCAATGATTTCCAAGCAACAATTATGGGAGGTGACAAATACACGTTTATTAGTCCAACAAGTTTAGATAAAACTTATTATACTGTAAGTGAGAAGTCTAATAAGGATGTACACCCATTTTCTTGTGGTACCAAAGAAAATCCAAAGTCTGTTGCACGTTTACAAAAATTAAGAGACGATGCAGCTGTAGCTAATAAATCTAATAACAAAACTTTCCACACACTTCGTTTGGCAATGTCGGTTACTGGAGAGTACACAGCTTATTTTGGTGGAGTTGATAAGGCTTTGGCTCAGGTTAATGCTACACTAACACGTGTTAATGCAGTATTTGAGCAAGAGTTTAATCTGCATGTTAATATGATTAATGCGCCAGCATTAATTTTTGCGGACGCTTCAACTGATCCGTATAGCCCAGCTGGCCAATTTTGTAGATGGAACTACGAATTAATGACAACCCTGCATGGTGGACAATATGGTGTGACGGATGCAGATTTTGATATTGGTCACCTATTTGGTGCAGAAGGAGGTGGAGGTAATGCTGGTTGTATTGGTTGTATCGGAAGTAATGATGTTTCTTTTACGCCAGTACCAGCTAGTGATCCTTATGGTTGCGGATATGATTACAACGAACCAGAAAATTACAAAGGTAGTGGTATTACCTCTCCTGCAGATAAAAAACCATTTGGAGATAACTTCGATATCGATTATGTAGCTCATGAAATGGGACACCAATTGGGTGATAGCCATACTTATAGTTTCTATGAGCAATATCTAAATGCAGAGATGGAACCAGGTTCTGGATCAACGATTATGGGCTATGCTGGTATTACAGGTAGTAATACGGATGTGCAAAAACATTCGGATCCTTACTTCCATGCAGCAAGTATAGATCAGGTTCAGGCGGTTCTAACAAATACTAATGTGAGTGTGAAAACGCCAATTACAAACAATCCGCCAGTGATTACACCAATGACGACAACTTACACCATTCCAAAATCAACGGCTTTTGTTTTAACAGCACAAGCTACAGATCCAGATGGAGATGCACTAACCTACAGTTGGGAGCAGATGGATCCTAGCAAAATTTATGGTGGTGTTGGTAAAGCAAATGGATCTAATAACTACGGAAATGCTATAGCAATTGGTAATAATACAAGTGGTGCAAACTTTAGATCTTTACCACCAAGCTCTAGTCCAACAAGATATTTCCCAAAATTGGCAACAGTTTTAGCCGGAAATCTAAAAAATGTTAATGATTTTGAAGCAGTATCAACGGTGAGTAAAACGACTAACTTCCGTGTTACTGTGAGAGATAACAGACCTGCTGGACAAGCGCAAACGGCTTTTGCAAATCAAAAAATTGTGGTTGGATCAGCTGCAGCTTTCACGGTAAATATGCCAACAGGAAATGCTGGTGAACCAGTTAATTTAACTTGGGTAGTTTCTGGGACTAATGTTTCTCCTTACAATGTTACAAATGTTAAAATTGACTATACTACAGATAATGGGACGACTTGGACAACGCTTTTAGCATCTACACCTAACAACGGAGCTGCATCAGTAACTTTCCCTGCAGAATTAGCCAACAAACAAGTGATTGTAAGAATTTCTGCAATTGATAATGTTTTCTACGCTGTTAATAAATTTACTTTAGGTTCTCTTGCAACTGGTGAGGTTAATAGCACAAGTGTTAAGCTTTACCCTAATCCAGCTGTTGATGTGGTACATTTCTCTAATGCGAAATCTAATATCGCTTATGAAATCTTCAATACTGCTGGTCAGCTTGTGATGAAAGGCGAAACTAAAGACGCGCAAATCAACGTTGCTAAATTAGTTAAAGGACTTTACCTTGTTAAAGTTAACATCAATGGTGAGTCTTCAACAACTAAATTTGAGAAGAATTAATTTCTTTCTTAAATAAATAACAAAAAAGAGATGGAATTTTCCATCTCTTTTTTTGTTTAAAATTTATTGGCGCACTTCAAAATATTTAAAATCTTCCTCTGTGCTAGGCTCTTTTTCAAAGCTTAACTTTGACACATTGTCAACTTTGTATTTGTATTTAATGGTGTCGCCAGATTGGATGTTGGCTTCGTAGTAAAATCCATTGTCCGTCCACCAAGTTCCAGAAGTTTGATAGTGTTGGGCACGACCTTGGATTCTTGTAGCATTATCTGCGACAAACTTTCCATCTGCCTCTCTGGTAATTGTTCGCGATCTTGTGATTGAAGCATTATCAAATGCCATGGACCATTTTCCAATCAGTCGACCATCGTGGTCTGCATTTTCTGCCATTTTATTTTTTGAAGTATTACAGTTTAGCAATGTGAAAAATCCTAAACTTAAAAAAAGATGTTTCATAATTATTTTGTCGTATAGTATTTAAAATACAAACATCTACTTTGCAAATCTGCGAAAGATTGCGTGTCAGCGTAGTTTTGCTTTAACTGTGCAAAGTAAGTTCGGTATTTGTCATTTTTGGTTTTGTCAATTTGGTCATCAAAAGCCTTGCGTTTTTTGTCATAATCTGGATCATTCCAGGAAAGGTTGTTTTCTTGCTTAGCTTCCCATTGATAATATTTACCTTGCTCGGCACTCGCCATCTGAAACAAAATTCTTGCCTTTTGATCTTTGTCAGTCGTTTGATCCAGAGCTTTTTTGTAATAATTAATTGACAAATCAAAATTCTCTGGTTGGATGTAGCTAGTGTACGAATAGTTTTTGTAATAATATTTGTACGGCGTATCGGTTTTCCAAAAGTCATATTTGTTCCAACCGGCATTGTTGAGATCCATCACAAAAAGTTCGCGATAATATCCTAAGATCGACGAGTTGTACAACATATTTCCGAGCAGTTGATTGGCTTCAGCAGCTTTCAAATCCTTTCCACTTCCGATTTTTTGAAGTTCGATAGCAGCATTAGCCAACTCCAATTTATTCATATCTGCTGCAATCATCGGAAAGTCTTTTGCAAAAGGCTCAGCTGTCATACTTTCTGTCTCGGCGCTTCCAAAGCTTTCCCAAACATTGTGCCCAAACACCAACGGCGAAATATTGTTAAAACCATTATATACATTAGGATCAGTCGGCGGTGTAGGATCATTGGTATTATTGTATAAACTTAAATCATTTAAACCACCAAAATCCTTGATTTTAGAATAATAGTCTTTGGCTTTAGCAAAATTCGCATTTCGCATTTCTTGGTCACCATAGATTAAATTAAAAAACGCATCGGGACTTCCTTTGATGTCAATATTTTTAGAAATAACCTCTTTTTCGAAAGCTGTTTTATTATTTTTATTAATAAAGGCTTGTATCTTCTTCGCCAAATCCGCATTTGGACTGTATTGTAAAGACGATAACGAATTGCTCATCAAATAAGCTTTGCCATCTTCACCTTGCAAGAAGTAACGATTCGCCATGATATCAACTAAAAATTCTGAAGTCGACGGCGGCGAATAATCATAATAATCTGTGCTGTCACTTGCTTTTTTCTCTGGTTTAACAAAGTATTCTTTGTAGTCAGTCATTAATTTATTCTCGAAATCAGCATCAATTTTCGGTTGAGAAACGATAGCATTTAAAGCTTTCATTTTTTTGATTTCTTGAAGATATTCTGGATTGTTGGTTTTAATATCGTTTAGGATATCATTACTTTTCGCATAATCTTTTTTCAAAAATTTAAGATAAGCAGAAGCAATTTTCCAAAACTCATCATCGGATTTGTCTTTGGTTTTATCAATAAATTTATCAAAGTCGTCAACGTAGTTGGTTACCTTGTCATTGTCGTCCCAAAGATTATCATTGGCTGTGAAGAATGGAATTCTATTTGGATTATTGAGATAAGATTTGTCGCTTAGATTTCCTCCTCTTTCTGTTGAAGACTCCGAACTTCCTCCAAACAAGTTTTTGAAAAAGCTGACAACTCTTGACCAAAAGCTAGGTTTTTCAACTTTTTGCTCTGTTGTTGTGGAGCTTGTCGTCGATTTGGTGTTAGAATTTTCACTTGGATTTCCGCTTGTTGTTGCTTCGCCTTGGTTGTTAATCTCGTCAGAATTATACATTATAGGTAGATAGCTTCGCTCCAATTCGTTGATACTTCGTGCGGCAAGGACTTTCAGGATTTCTGAATTTGGATCGATGTCATACATCTTTTCCATTGCCGGAATTGGGTTGCTATAATCTCTGTAAGCTAAAAGAAAAGTCGCCATATTTTTCTCTTCTGGCGATTGCGCTCGCGCCATCAAATCTTTGAAAGACGTGCTGTCCGACAATTGCATCGATGTGAAAGCCGACTCTTTTTTCGCTTTCGTGTACGAAAATACTTTAAAGAAATTCCAGTTGGCATCCTGACCTTTGCCCAAACCTCGAAGTGCACCAGCCATTTGGTCCAATGCCAAATAATAAGGCGCAGATTTTAAGTTAAGTGGCTCAACATATTTTTTGAAAGCGTCAATTGCTTGTTGATAATTTTGCGTGTAATGGTTAAGACGGACAATTTGATAAGCGTAACGAAGTTTTATTTCTGGATTTTTGGTCGCGTTATACAAGTTGGTCAAAGCCGAAATCGTTTTATTATAATCCAAATCGCTAGCATGCAATGACGAGTTAGGCTCCGAATAATAATAGTTGTCTGGGCTTTCCACAAACTTGATTTGCATATAAGGCTCTAGATGTTTTGCTTCCAACAAATAGTCGATGGCTTCTTTGTTTTGAGTATAAAAATTCGGTCCTAATTTTTTCAGAAAGCTGTTGTTGGTCGTTCCTTTTTTTAACTCGTTAAGGTCGTAATAGGAAACTTTGTTAACCAAATATTCGGTCTCGGCATAGTCATATTTATTTCCGAAAAATTTTTGCCAAGCCTCAATGTTTTCGTCATGAACATGGACTTCGTCACCATAAAATTTAGAAGAATAACTTAATAAAAACGGCAAATATGATTTGTCCTTTATAATGCTCTGTGTAAAGAGATTAAAATATTCGTAATCTGGGTCGTACCAAGCACAAGCTTGAGTCTGCTGATTGAGCGCAAAGAGAAGAAGAGCGCTGATGCCTATTTTTTTCATAACTTATTTCAGGATGTTTTTATAATGTTGGGTGAACTGACTATCAAGATGATAGTAAATAATATGATAAGGGTAGTTGAGTTTCTTATCGATAAAGTTAATACTTTCTTCAATATCGGATTCGGGAATTTCTTCAACTTTTATTTCGAAACCTTTGTTAAGATACATTCCAAAATAAAAGTCATCTTTTAAGACTTTGTACTGATGTTCGCCAATTTTCTCAAAATTAGAATTTTCTAAGTCTTCGGTTTTTACGGCATTTATCAATTTGTGTTTGCCAAGATGATTGGTAACAATTCCCCAAGAATAGATTGGCAAAGCAACATCCAATTTTACAGGATATTCGTTGAGACTTCCAAGATATGATTTTAAAAGTTTTAAATCTAAAATAGAATTCTTATCCGATTTTTCCAAAGGTGACGATGTCGAATAACACATCAAATACATTTTTTTAACAGGCGGAATCCCCATTTTCTTTTTGTCTCTCACCTGATGAAGTCGCAAAGTTGACGTAATGTCTTGCTTCGAGATGCGTTGTAATTCTTGTAAAAAAAAGAAATAATCATTCTTAGTTCCTGCTGTCCAGTCGCTATCAATTTGGATTTCGTTGGCTAAATCAAAATGCAACTTTTTCGAAATATCTTTAATGTTGTCAAAGGTTTTCTGAGCTAAAAAACTAACATCTTCTTTTGAAATTTTATTCCAAGTTTCGTTGGTAATAAAGACGACTGGAACAATTTTTTTAGAAATTTTAGAACTGTCTTTTCTTTGGATAACGCCAACTGCTTCATATTGACTTCCACTTTTTTGTAAATCAAAAAAACGAACATACAAATTCTCAACTTTCGATTCGCTGAGGAGCTTAGTTTCTTCTTTACTAAGATTGAATTTAGTTCGCCAATAATAAAAGCCATGCTCGTGCTCGATCTTTTTTTCACAAGACCAAAAGCATAAAAGTATAAAAAGGTAAAAAAGCTTTTTCATTATTTAATTAAGTCACAGTTTATCAAAAGTATTTCCATTGATGCGAAGTTACTAAAGTTGCTGTTTTGTTTCTATACTAGAATTGGGGATTTTTTCTAAATCGAAATTTAACATAATAAAAGTTTTAATATTTTTTTAATAAATACTTGCATGGTTTTAGTTTTAATGTTAGCTTTAGTTTTATGCTGTTTAATAAATTAAAATTTCACAAAAAAATAGTATTAGTTATAGCATTAGGTGTTGCAGGAATTATGAGTGCAAATACAATTATAGTGGATTTAAACTTGGAAGATAAAGCAGTTGATAACAGTTCAAAGATAGTTTTGTCTAATACTTTTGCTGGTTATACAACCAGTTGTGGTTGGCCAAGTTTTTCTTGTGAAAATAGTTTTGTTGAAATTTTAAATGAGATAGCGAGATTTGATAATGAATTATGTGTTTAATGATTAAAAAGATATTAATATTATTTGTTTTTTTTCCTTTGTTTCTGTTTTCGCAGGAAGGGAAGTCGTTAAAGATTTTTACTTATAAACTTACGTATGTTCCTGATTCTACCAATATTGCTATTACTAGAGAAGAAAATTTTGACCTTGAAGTTGACAATAATGGAGATTCTAACTTTACAAGTGTAAACTATAAAGCTTTACAAAGACATATTAATCAGCTTGCAAGCAAGTCAATAGGGAGTAGTATGTCAAATATCTCCTTAAGTGAATTTCCTAAAACAAAATTTACATTTAGTATTTATAAGAGTGCTATTAATACAACTATATATGAAGGAATTATTGGAAATAACAATATATTTTATAATAGTGTAAATAAATTTGATTGGAAGATAACACAAGAAACAAAGCTCATTGATAAATATACTTGCCAAAAAGCTACCCTTAAATATGGAGGTAGAAGTTGGGAGGCTTGGTTTACCACCGCTATACCTATTTCAGATGGTCCTTATGTGTTTCAAGGTTTGCCAGGTTTAATTATTGAAATGACTGATACAAATAAATATTTTAGCTTTTCATTAATAGAAGCTTATACAAAAACTGATTTTCCAGATCTATTCTCAAAGGACTATTTCAAACATTATTATGAAGTCAAGAAAGATGAAGCTAGAAAAATTAGAAGAAATGCAAGAGAAACTTTTCTTTACCAAGCCGAACAAAGAGGACTTGTCATTACTCCTGATGTACGAAAATCTATGCAGGATAAACTAAACAAGCAGAATAATTTTTTAGAAAAGTAAATAGAGATATCTTTTTAAGAGGCTTCTCAATTTTGAGGAGCTTTTTTAGTAGATAATTGTGGTTGATTTCTTAATTTTTAAAATTTTCCTTAAGTTATTGGTTTAGGTTGTTTTTGTTTCGGTAATAAACTATCTTTCCCAAATATTATTCAATAGAAATATGTCAAACATCCAGTTTTTAGTTGTTGGGAAAAACGATGAAATTCTTGCAACGCTTAAAAGACTTATAGAAAATACCGACAATTGGCAAGCGCAGCTTATTAGTGACGAAAGCCAAGTTGATAATTATATTACAAATAATCCAGTAGATATCATCTTGCTAAGTTCTGGTTTGGACGAAGCTTTCGAACAAGAAATAAAAGTAAACCCCATCGTTCTCGAAAAGAATATTGCGGTAATCGAACATTTTGGTGGCGGAAGTGGACTTCTGAAAAATGAAATCTACGCTGCTTTGCCACATCTTAACCCCGAAAATCAATAATATGTTTGAAGCACTTGCTGCGAATATTCAGAAATACATTAAACTTTCGGAGGACGAGCAGAAGGATTTAAGCGAGTTTTTTGAGGAAAAAAGCTTTAAAACCAAAACTGTTCTATTGCGTGAAGGCGAGATTTGTCAGTTCGAAGCCTATATAAAGAAAGGCTGTGTTCGTATTTTTTATAATGGAGAAAGCGGACAGGAAGTGACGCTGGCTTTTGCAATTGAAGATTGGTGGGTTTGTGACATCGCTTCTTTTTCGGAGCAAAAACCCTCAAGACTTTTTATGGAAACTTTGGAGGAGACGGAAGTTGTCATGCTAAATCCAAAAACCAAAGAACAGCTATTAGCTAAAAATCCAAGATTAGAACGTTTCTTTCGATTATTGGTACAACGGAATCTTTGCGCAATCCAAAACAGATTATTAAATACCATTTCGAAATCTGCCGCCGAAAGATATGTTGAATTTATACAATTATATCCGACGATTCCGCAGCGAGTTCCACAATATTACATCGCATCATATTTAGGTGTTTCTCCCGAATTTGTTAGTAAAATACGCAAAAAGTTGGCTTCACAGTAAGCCAACTTTTTTGTTTAATCTATAAGAACCCCAATTTCTAACTGCCAGCTTAAGTTTTTGACCAAGTTATTTTTAACATTAAAGAATAAAGTTCTAGCAAACAGATAGTCTCTTAATAAGTTTAATCAAAATCAATTTATTGATTTCTTAAAACAATCGGCATCTTGGTTTTCTAAATTTCTTAATGTTTAAAGAAGTATAAACTTCGTTTATTTGCGAAACACAAACTTGTGTTTCTTACAAAAGTGAAACGCCTTTGTTTATCCTAAATAAACATTTTGTCATAAAAGCTTTGTCTAACCTTGCGTTTGAAATTTTTGATTGTTAACTTAAATTGATAAAGTAGAAAATGCTTGTCATTCAGAGCGAAGCGAAGAATCTCATCTTAAAAAAAAGATTCTTCACTGCATTTCATTTCGTTCTGAATGACATTGCGAAAATTCAATTCTAAAAAAATATTTTCTCAAAATTTCATTTCTTGAACTAGTTCAATGTAATCCGATTCTGGCCACTCTAAATTTGTCATATCAAAATCAGAGAAATCATGGACAGAAAAGATTTTATAAAAAAAGGATTACTAGGAACAGGAATTTTTGCTGCCTCTGCAGCTTTCGGAAATATCATTAAAAATGACATCGACGAAATCCAACCTTTGGAACCAATCGGATACAATCATCTTCCGAATGCTTCTTCAAAGATTAAAGATAATTCAATTCTTCACACAGCAGATTCTCGCGGAAATGCTGACCACGGTTGGTTGTTGAGCAAGCATACTTTTAGTTTTGCTAACTATTACAATCCAGACCGCATGCACTTCGGAGTGTTGAGAGTATTAAACGACGATAGAGTAGATGCAGCAAGAGGTTTCGGAACGCATCCTCACGACAATATGGAAATCATCAGTATTCCTTTAGAGGGAGATTTGGAACATAAAGATAGCATGGGAAATGTTGCCATTATCAAAAAAGGAGATATCCAAGTGATGAGCGCAGGAACCGGAATTATGCACAGCGAGTTCAATAAAAACAGCGACCAAGAAGTTAGGTTTTTACAAATTTGGTTGTACCCAAATAAAAGAAATGTAACGCCTCGTTACGACCAAGTAACCTTGGATTTGTCAGAAAGACACAACAACTTCCAGCAGATTTTATCACCAAGTAAAGATGATGCTGGCGTTGCGATTAACCAAGATGCGTGGTTTCATTTAGGGAACTTCGAGAAGGATTTCGAAACGACTTATTCTTTAAAGAAAAAAGGAAACGGTGTTTATTTCTTCATCATCAAAGGTTCTGCAAATGTTGAAGGTCAAGATTTGGCAACCAGAGACGGTTTTGGAGTTTGGGATACACAAAAATTAAAAATCAAAGCAACGTCGCCCGATACCGAAATCCTTGTGATGGATGTTCCGATGGCTTTAGCATAAATTTTTAAAATAAAAAAATCACAAAAAATCATTTCTTGAACTAGTTCAATGACTAGGGATTAAATGCGAACTAAATTTGTACTATCAAATAAAAGCAGTGAAAATTGCACTACTTAATTTATAAAAAATAGAATTAAATAAATAATAACAATAAAAAATTACAAAAATGACTACAACAGCAACAACAACAGTTTGGACAATTGATCAAGCACATTCAGAAATAGGTTTCAAAGTTAAACACATGATGTTTACTAATGTTTCTGGAAAATTCAATGCTTTCGAAGCAAGAATCGAAAATGAAGATGACAACTTCGAAACTTCAAAGATTTCTTTCTCAGCAGACGTTAACTCTATTGATTCTGGAAACGAAGACAGAGACAATCACTTGAGAAGTTTTGACTTCTTCGATGTTGAGAATTTCCCAAAACTACAATTCGAATCAACAAACATTCAAAAAATTAGCAACGATGAGTTCAAAATCACAGGAGATTTAACCATCAAAGATGTTACAAGATCAATCGTGTTGGATGCAGACTTTGGAGGATTAATGAAAGATCCGTGGGGAAATACGAAAGTTGGTTTGGCTTTAAAAGGAAAAATCAACAGAAAAGATTTCGGTCTTACTTGGAATGCAGCACTAGAAACTGGTGGCGTATTGGTAGGCGAGGACATCAAACTGATTTCTGAAATTCAATTTTTAAAAGAAGCTTAATCAAAATTTAAACTTGAGAATCTAATTCAAAACAACAATCACAACACTCAAAATAACACTCTAAAATTAAAAAGTCATGAAAAAGATACTATTATCATTCGTAATCACTTTAGTAACATTTGCAACAGCATCGGCGCAAAAACCATCACCAAACTTACTAAACCCAACCAACCACGCATTAGTATTAATCGACCATGAAGGACAAATGGCATTTGCTACACATAGTATTCCAATGAGCGAATTGAGAGACAATGTGGCAATCGTAGCGGGCGCTTCAAAAATCTTCAAAATCCCAACAGTGGTAACTACGGTAGCGGAGAAAAGCTTTTCGGGACCAGTTTTCCCAGAAATTTTGGAAGTCTATCCACAAGCAACAAGTGGATATGTTGACAGAACAACGATGAACACTTGGGAGGATGTTAACGCTCACAAAGCAATTACAGGGAAAGGCAAAAAGAAAATTGTTTTTGCAGGGCTTTGGACAAGCGTATGTATCGTAGGACCAGTATTGTCAGCACTTAGCGAAGGTTACGATGTGTATGTCATCACAGATGCTTCAGGTGATGTTTCTAAAGAAGCTCACGATCAAGCGGTGACTCGTATGGTACAAGCTGGTGCAAAACCAATGACTTCTATTCAGTATTTATTAGAATTACAAAGAGATTGGGCACGTCAAGAAACTTATAAAGAAGTTACTGATCTAGTGGTAAAACACGGTGGTTCTTACGGGATCGGTATTCAGTACTCTCATGATATGTTGAAGCACTAATCCAAATCATACAAAGTGGCTTTTAACAAGTTTGAAAGCCACTTTTTTCAAATTAATTTTCTTAATCAAAATAAACGAAGTTTATTCTTTGTTAAACATTAAGAAGTTTATGACATCAGTATCTATATTTTAAGAAATCAATAAATTGATTTTCATTAAGTTCATTAAGAACATCCTATTTAAAATCTTAATTTGACTATGTCGAACCTAAAGCTTTCTTAATGTTAAAAAATTGGATAAGATTCCAGCAGGCTGTACACACATTAAAGCCACTTTTTTCAAAATAAATCTACAAAAATCTACACAATGAAACTTAGTCAATCTCTACTCATCGCTTCTCTGTTTATGTCGACATTCGGCTTTGCGCAGAAAGCAGACATCATTATCACAAACGGAAAAGTAACAACTTTAGACGCAAAAAATCCCGAAGCACAAGCGGTAGCAATATCAGGAAATAAAATTATTAAAGCAGGAAGTAATTCCGACATTTTAAAACTAAAAACAAATTCGACAAAACTAATCGACGCCAAAGGAAATCGCGTGGTACCAGGACTTTTTGATAGTCACATTCACGTTATCCGCGGCGGAAGATTTTATAATACAGAACTACGTTGGGACGGCGTTAAATCTTTGAAAACTGCCTTACAAATGTTAAAAGAGCAAGCTGCAAGAACACCAAAAGGACAATGGGTTCGCGTTGTTGGTGGCTGGAACGAGTATCAATTTGAAGAAAAGAGACTTCCCACTTTGGCAGAGATTAACGAAGCAACAGGCGACGTTCCAACTTTTATCCTTTATCTTTATGGAAAAGCTTGGTTAAATAAAGCTGGAATTAAAGAATTAAAAATGAATGGCGACACACCAAATCCGCCACAAGGTTTAATTGAGAAAGACAGCAACGGTGATCCAACAGGACTTTTGGTAGCAGAACCTAATGCATTTATCTTGTATTCGACTTTAGCTAAATTGCCAGAGCTTTCGCACGACGAAAAGATTAATTCTACTTTGCAATATATGACCGAGCTTAATAGATTAGGCGTTACATCGGCGATGGATGCAGGTGGAGGTTTCCAAAATTTCCCAGACGATTATGGAATCACTGATGAATTAGATAAAGCAGGAAAAATTACTTTAAGATTGCCTTACTTTTTATTCGCTCAAAAGAAAGGAACCGAAATGGCTGATTATACCAAGTGGACAGGAATGGTTGAAATCGAAAACCATGCCCACAACGGCCACAATGAAATCGAGTATAAGGTTGAAGGTGGTGGAGAAAACGTCGTTGCAGATGCTGCAGATTTCGAAAACTTCCTTTTCCCAAGACCCGAATTGCCAGCAACAATGGAAGGTAGCATGAAAGAAGTGCTTTCGCTTTTGGTTAAAAAACGTTGGCCTTTTAGAATTCATGCCACTTACAACGAGAGTATCTCGAGAGATCTTGACGTGATCGAACAAGTAAACAAAGAAACGCCATTAAACGGTTTGGTTTGGTTCTTCGATCATGCCGAAACGATTTCGGAAGACAATATGAAACGCATCAAAGCTTTAGGTGGTGGAATCGCAATTCAGCATCGTATGGCTTTCCAAGGCGAAAGTTTCATCCACAGATATGGTAAAAAAGCAGCTTTGGCGGCGCCTCCGGTTAAAAAGATGTTGGAAATGGGACTTCCTGTTGGTTTGGGAACAGACGGAACGCGTGTAGCGACTTACAATCCTTGGATATCATTGTATTGGGTAACAACGGGGAAAACCGTTGGTGGAACTCAAGTGATGGCAAAAGAAAATACAGTAGATCGTAAAACTGCTTTAGAATTGTACACTTACAGAGGTTACGATTTGATAAAAGAAGCTAACAAAGGCAAAATTGCCAAAGATTATTTCGCGGATTTAATCATTTTGGATAGAGATTATTTCACGGTGAGTGACGAAGAAGTAAAGTCAATCGTTTCTAAATTGACAATCGTTGACGGGAAAGTAGTTTACGGTGACAAAGATTACCAAACAGTTTCGCCAGCAGCTTTACCAGTAATCCCAGCTTGGTCTCCAGTAAAATACTTTGGAGGTTACCAAAAATAAATAAAATTAGAAAGAGTAGATTTTTTCATTTGTGTTTTTAAACCGAACGTTTTGTGGCGTTCGGTTTTCTTTGTTTTGATGTTTCGTCAAGTTGAGTAATTTTCCGAAATGAAATGGAGAAAAATTGTATCGAAACCTTTTCTTTGTGAAAAAGTATTGTGATTGTCATTTCGACGAAGGAGAAATCTCTTTTGTAGTTAGAAGATTCTTCACTTCACTTTGTTCCGTTCTGAATGATGCGCGAGAAAATTCTAATATTTTACTCTTCCAAAAAAACTTTCACCAAAAAATCATTTCTTGAACTAGTTCAATGGCTAAGGCTTTTGTGCAAGCTAAATTTGTAGTACAAAATAAGAGCAATGAAAAACGCACTACTAAATTTATTCAGCACAGAAGTCAATCCTAAAATTCAAGACTTAACTTTACTAGCTTTCCGAGTATTGTTATCTGGTGAATTAATCTACGCACATGGTCTTAAGAAGTTAGGAATCGGTGTTGGAGAAGCAGAAGTGGTTCCAAATCCGCTTAACTTACCAGAAGCTTTTAATTCTGCTTTTGCCGATGCGGCTAATTTGGTTTTTCCATTGTTTGTGATTGCAGGTTTGGCGACGAGGATTGCGGTGCTACCGATTTTAGCAGTGACTTTAACAGGTTATTTTGTATTGCATTTTCATGATGCACCTTTAATTAAGGATACGCCTTTTATGTACAGCTTGTCTTTTTTGGTGATTCTATTTTTGGGACCAGGAAAATATTCGTTGGATCATTTCATCCAGAAAAATAAATAAGATGAGGTTGATGAAATTTTGGCTAGTAGCATTTTTGATATTTAGTTCGAAAATCTTTTCGCAAGGACTTCCAGCGCCAAAAGTAATGCGCTTTGACGAAGATTATTCTTTCCTAAAAGATTCGACAAGAACTTGGTATGAAAAGTTTAAATACATTCCACTTTCTGAAAACGGGAATACCTATTTGTCTTTGGGAGGTGAGGCTAGAATGGAGTTTACCGATTTTAATAATGAAGATTGGGGGAGAACAGACATCGGAAACAATCCGTTTTTTTTACAAAGATATTGTGTACATGCAGATTTGCATTTGGGAAATAGAGTAAGGATTTTTGGACAACTGAGAAGCGCTTTGGAAGACGGACGAAAAAATGGGCCTCGTGTTATTGATGAAGATAAGTTGGCTGTTCAGAATTTGTTTTTAGATGTTGATGTTATTAAGAATGAAAAAGAAAAACTGACTGCAAGAATCGGTCGCCAAGAACTCAACTACGGAAGTGGAAGATTGATTTCCGTTCGTGAAGGTCCAAATGTTAGACTCAACTTTGATGGTGTTAAATTAATGTACAGTCGCGATCGCTTTACTTCAGATGTTTTTGTAATGGCAGATGTCATACTTAACAAAGGTATTTTCGATAATAAGTCAAGCAAGAAAGCCAATCTGTGGGGAATGTACAATACGATTGTTTTGGCTCCGACACATAATTTGGACGTTTATTATTTAGGCGTTAGTAGAAGTACCACAAACTTTAACGATAGTAAAGCTAAAGAGTTGAGACATTCCATCGGCGCAAGATTGTGGAAAGATGAAGGCGCTTTTTTATACAATTTGGAAGCCGTTTATCAATTCGGGAAAATCGGAACCGCGAATATCAGCGCTTGGACAGCATCGATTGAAGGCGGTTATCGTTTCGTAAACGTAGGCGGAACACCAACAATTAATCTTAGAAATGATTATATCTCTGGCGATTCCCAAATGGGAGATGGGAAGTTGCAAACTTTTAATCCATTATATCCTAAAGGTGGTTACTTTGGATTTACACCGCAAATTGGTCCAGTTAACTTAATTGATATTCATCCTTATGCGACGATCAATTTGACAGATAAAATATTGTTTCAGGCAGATGTGGTTTTCAATTGGAGATATTCATTAAATGATGGAATTTACAGACCCAACGGAAACCTGAATTTAGCCTCTACTAATTCTAATAAAAGATATATCGGAACAGCATTTTTAGGAAGTCTTACTTATAATATTACAAAAAATCTAACTTGGGTTAATGGTTTTCAGTATTTCGATACGGGTGCATTTATTGAAGATGAAATCGCAAATCCTAAAGACGCGTTTTTCTTTAACACCCGACTAGCATTTAGATTTTAACAAAATAAATAAAATAAAAATTTCACATTATGAAAACGATTACATTATCAAACATCAAAAAAACAGTATTAATCGCAGGTTTAGCATTTTCTACAAGTTTTGCTTTTGCACAAGAAACAGCTGTAAAGTCGGCGTCAACTACTAAGACAACTGCAATTGGCACTCAAAAAACTTGGGGAACTGTCGATGGTGTTAAATATACAGGATTGGTGCAAGGACCATCTGCAGCCGTTGCAGACTTACAAATTGCTTGTGTGTTCGAATATACGGAAGGTGATATTTTCAGCAAAGAAGCTTTGCCAGCAGAATTGAATGGTTTGGTTCATTTGGATGAAGCGTTGAAAGGAAGATTAACAGAAATCCGTAAAACAGGAAAATTTAAAGGAAGAAAACTAGAAACATTTTTAATCACACCTGACAACAAAGTTTTGGGAGCGAAGAAATTGTTGTTGATTGGTTTGGGCGACAGAAATCAATTCACACCAGAGTTGATGACCGAAATTGGGGAAATTGCAGCACGTGAAGCTTTGAAACTTAATGTTAATACTTTTGCATTTGCGAGTGACCTAAAAGATGCTGGAATCGATTCTCCAACGGCTGAGGTTGCTGGTAATGTAACCAAAGGAATTATCAACGAGTATAAAATCCAAAACGGATTGAAAGCAGATCGTTTGGAGCAATTCAAACCCTTAACTCAAGTTTATTTGTTGGCTGGGCCAGCTTTCTTTGAAGTTGCAGGAGGTGGAATTTCGGATGCTTTATCAACTTACAAAAAATAGTTTTTCGAAAAGAATAGAATTAAATGATGCAAAGCCCGCCGATTTTGGTGGGCTTTTTTGTTGTGTGCATATTTGAATATTTTTATATTGGGTAGATGAAAATGAAAATTATTAACACACAGTTTTTTACACTTTTCGTTATACTGTTTTCTTCGTTTTTATTTGGACAGAAACAAGAAAAGCTTCTAGATGAATCTTTTTTGAAAGCAGTTTATAGAGTTAGCTTTCTGTCAGATACATTAAATGTAAACTCTAGAAAAGAAGAAGATATGGTTTTGCTAATTGGAAAAGTATCTTCGCTTTATTTTAGTGAACAAAAATATCTATCAGATTCTTTAACGCAAAGGCAAATTAGCAACAGTATTGCGGCTGCTAAAAGTGGAAATGGAGTTATAAATGTCGATTTAAAAAACATTCCAAAGTATTATTCAACTCATGAGGTTTATAAAAAAGAAGGCATGCTGATTTTTAATAAACTTGATAAAAACTATTTTTCTTTTTCGCCAGCTAACGAAATCCAATGGAAGTTGGAAAAAGGTGCCATAGAAATTATGGGATATTTATGTTATAAAGCTACAGGTATATATAATGGTCGGCTATACGAGGCATGGTATTCTCCGGAAGTGCATGTCTCAGATGGGCCTTATGTTTTTAAAGCTTTGCCTGGTTTGGTTTTTAAAGTTACTGATGGCAATGCGTATAATACATTCGACTTGGTTGGATTAGAGAAAGTTAGTCAATTAATTAAACCAATTTCAAAATCAGAAAGTACGACAAGGCAAAAATTTAGAGCTGCACGACAGGCTTATATTGATACAACATCTGACCGCCTCAAAGGGTATATCTATCGTGAATTAACAGCTGATGAGTTAAAAAAAATCGAATCAGTACGTAGGTCGGCACCAAATAATTACTTGGATTAAATATTTTCAATGTTTTGTATTTTGGTAAAATTTAATCTTTTTTCGAAAATAAACTCAGTTTCGAGATAGCAATTTTTTTGGCACATTTTTTTCTAAAATCAGCTAACTGTCAAAAAATCAAATATTTTCTTAAATTTTTTTTGGAGTTTATTAAAATATTCATACATTTGCACACTCATTTTAGGGAAGAAGTCTGCCTATTTCAAACATAGTACATGACAAAAACCGCTAAAGTGTTGAGAATTAATAATAATATATATTAAATAATGTCAGGTATTATTGGTAAAAAAATCGGTATGACATCTTTGTTTAACGAAGAAGGAAAAAACATTCCTTGTACAGTTATCCAAGCTGGTCCATGCTCGGTTTTACAGGTCAGAACCATTGAAAACGACGGTTACAAAGCTGTTCAGTTAGGTTTCGATGACAAGAGTGAGAAGAACGTTGGTAAAGCGTTAGCTGGTCATTTCAAAAAGGCTGGTTCAACTCCTAAAGCTAAGTTGGTAGAATTCTACAGAGAATTTGTTGACGAAGTAAAAGTAGGAGACGAAGTTAAAGTTGACTTATTCGCAGAAGGTGAATTTGTTGATATTACAGGAACTTCAAAAGGTAAAGGTTTCCAAGGTGTTGTTAAAAGACACAACTTTGGAGGTGTAATGCAAGCAACTCATGGTCAGCACAACAGACTTAGAGCTCCGGGTTCTATCGGTGCGGGATCAGATCCTTCAAGAGTATTCAAGGGGATGAGAATGGCTGGAAGAATGGGAGGTAAGCAGGTAACTGTACAAAACCTTCAGGTGTTGAAAGTAGATGGAGAGCAAAATCTTTTAGTAGTAAAAGGTGCTATTCCGGGAGCTAAAAATTCTTATGTAATTATCAGAAAATGGAACTAGTAGTATTAAATACAT
>NZ_JASLDS010000013.1 GCF_030151385.1 Soonwooa sp. | reverse complement strand
ACATATCCTCCAGGTCCACTACCGATGACAATAATATCGTATTTCATTAGATCTAAAAATTTTTATCAAAAATAAGGATTTTTTTCTTTTTGTGTTCAAATTAATTTTAATGTACTTTTTTTATTAATTTTTCACTGATATAATAATTTAATAAAACTCAGCGAAAGCCTTTATTAAAAGTACTTTATATTAAAAACCAAGCAATTTTAGTTTTAACTGAATTGCAAAATTTTGACTGAATTTATCTGTTGCGTAATGTCCAACTCGGTAAAATAAACCTAAATTAAATCCTGTACTCAAAAAATTATTGTACTCCAATCCAACTTCTTGGTAAAGGTGATCCAACTTCTTGTACTCAAACTGATGTTGTTCCATATTCTTCATGTCGCCAACTGTGCCTTTGTACACCAAATCGAAACTAGATGTGTTTCTTCCAAAACTTTTGAAATACCAAGGAATGCGGTGTGTAAAGTAGTATCCTCCAAATTTATCATTGAAATACTTTCCTGCTTCCATTGTTGCAAAACCTAAATAAGTCGTCAAATTAAAATGCGAGAAGAAGCTGTCATTATTAGAAGAATCCAAACCTCCCATTTGGAAATGGTGCCAAATTGGTGCGTTGCCCGTCATCAATCCGCCATACAATCTAAGACCAGTTCGACCCAATTTGGTTGTGAACTGATGCGTTAGCAAAATATCCATTCGAGAGAAGTTAAATTCTCCACCCAAAGTTTTCATGCCTTGTTCGAAGTTAAAATAAACTTCTGGAAACTTTTGATCGTACGTCAACTTACCAGACGGCGTCATAATGTTTTGAGAATTCGGAGAATACTTCAAAGTTAACACTGTCGAAAAATTCTTGAACAGACGATTTTCGCCATTATAAAAATAGTCAAACTTTGCTTCTTCATTTTGGCGTTTCGCAGATAGTTGCAATGTCAGCGCATTATTGAGATCGACTTCGTAACTAATTTTTCCACCTTGTAATCTGTAGAATTTATCATTTTGTAAATCCACGCCAGAATTCATAAACTGCATTTTGACACTCCAAAGATTTTGGTTAAATCTTCCCGAAGATTCGACATCATCATAATATTCGGCACGGAAAAATGAATTGTAATCCAAAGTTGTTTTAACGTCAACCCCAACGCCATATTTAAACTTAGAATCTTTGAAACCATAAGCCAAATATACATCTGGCGAAATGTATTTGTTAAAGTTCTCATTTAACTTTGCACGCAAGGACAATCTAACACCTTCGTAACGGTTGTAATTACTACCAAAAGGATCAAGATCAAACATCCCAAGACGAATTCTTCCTCGCAAAATATTACTTACTAGACTTGCTTTTTTATCAATATTGTATTTTTGTCCAAGACTGTCTACTTTCACATAAGTTAATTTCTCACGCTCCGAAAGGCTGTCTGTACGGTATTTTTCCAAAAGACTTCCATCCGTATTTTTAACCGTCATCGTATAACCTTTGAAATCTTTTGCCGTGAAATCAACAGGCGTTTCAAAATCGAAATAATCGACTTTCATATAAACATAGTTTCCGAAACGCGTCTTCAACTTTCGTCTTTCTGCGCGCTTTTCTTCGGCTGTCATTCCGTCTTTTATTTCAGGTTTTTTATCAGTATTATCAAAGGACTGAGTTCCTGCTCTTAGTTTCAGATTTTCCTTTTGTAGAAACCATTTATTGTTAATTGGCGTCCATACAGAAGTGACACTACCATCATTTCTATTCTTGCTATTACTTTCAATTTTTTTAACGGCAAAAGTTTGTTGATCAATGTAGAGGTAACCATTATATTTTCGGCGATTTGGTTGTGATTTGACACCAACTTCTCGGAAACGAATCACATAATTTTCCCTTCCATCGATTTCTATAGAGTCTGTTAAATAAAATCTGTAAAGATTTCTGTTCTCAGGAAGAATTTCTTTTGGAATTTTATTTCGGTTAGATCGCATCACCAAAAGCTGATAAATAGGCTCTTTGAGTCCCGAAATACGGTTGTCCAAAACATTGATTTTTTCACCATATTTTTGAGAATACAAATATTGATTCGCACGTTCCCAAAGGAAAAGCTTACTATCCATTAATAAGTTTTCAAAATCCTGATCCATCAAAGAATCTTTCTTTTCTTTTTTGGTTTGTTTAATTTCTTTCGCAGGAAGCGCGCTCAACGAATCTTTTCGTTTTGCCATATAATCATGGTAGATTTTAATGGAATCTTCATCAAAATCATAGGACATTTTTTCATAGGATTTGAACTCGTATGACTCTAAACTTTTCGGTGAATTATTCTTAAAATTATCATTGACTTTATCCAAAATTGCTAAAGCTTTTGCATCGCTTTTATCATTGACAACAACACCTTCAATATTGTTAATATTATCAACATCTTTTTCTAGCGAAACTTCCATCACTTTGTCCACAACAACATCTTCGTCATCATATCCAGAATGTTTTACAGTAACTTTATCACACTTGGTCGAAAATGTCAACTTCCCATGCAAATTGGTATTTCCCAGTAAAGTTTTATTACAAAATACGGCTGCATTTGACAAAGGAACATTTTTCCCTGCAACTGTAACAGTTATCGTCGATTGTGCAAATGCAACAATGGTAAAACATAAAAGAAATAAAGCGTAAATCCTTTTAATCATAATTTTTGAGCTTAGATTGTGCGAAAATATAAATAAGTAATGGAATTATCATTAATTCTTTGCTTAATGAATTTATAAAATTATTTTTTTAACAATGTTCAAAATTCTAAATGCTTAAATTTGTAAAAATTTTTAAAATGGGAATTGCTGATTTATTATCAAAAAAGAAAAAAGCTTTGGCTGAGAAAAATCTAAAGGAAGGTAAAGCTTTCCAAGAAGAATTCGGGAAAGAAGAAGGCGTTGTAACTTTGGAAAGCGGCTTACAATACCAAATTATGGAAGAATCCGAAGGTAGAAAGCCAGAGGCTAGAGATACTGTTATTTGCCATTATCATGGGACAACAATAACTGGCGAAGTATTTGACAGTTCTGTACAAAGAAAAAAAACTGCAAGCTTCCCACTTAATCGTGTTATTTCTGGTTGGACAGAAGGTTTGCAATTGATGTCTACGGGTAGCAAGTGGAAGTTTGTTATTCCTCCACATTTGGCTTATGGTGACCAACAAATCTCAAAAGAAATCGGTCCAAACTCAACATTAATTTTCGAAGTTGAATTGATTGGGATTAAATAAATTCTCATACAAATAGAAAAGCCTGCAATTGCAGGCTTTTTTTATTTTAGTGTATAAGAGACTAGTCTATCTTCAAAATTGTAAGTTCCAGACTCGGAATGACAATAAGTGTTCACCAAACCGATTCCAAATGCATAATTGTTTTTTACAATCTTATTAGGATCGGCGGTTGTCGAGCCATCTTTATAGTATCTTCCATTGTATGGATTAACTTCATAAGATTTGCCATCAACCACGACATTCTCTTTGGGCTCTAGCTTATAAACCACTTTACTGTTTGGAGGAAATGGCACTTCGACTTGAAAATTTGCATCAGTATTTGGATGTTTCACATTTTCAAAAGCATCACCATATTTTGCTTGATCAAATAGATAAGATGACAATGCCACCAAATAACCTTTGGAGTTAATTCTTTGGTATGTGACATACGAGCTATGCGAATTTTGAGTTAAATTCCAAGTTGTTTCTTTTACCTTAGCATATTTGTAACCTCCAGCATCTACAATGCTTTCAACTTTCACGCTATCAATTTTGTTAGCATATTTGAACTCAGATGTATAATCATTACGTTCATAAGTTTTGTACACCCAAAGACTTCCAGGATTAAGATTGAACCTAGGCTGAACAATAGGATCAGTAATTACTTCGTCATCGGACTTATTAGAGCACGATGTAATCGCAATTGCAGAAATAGCAAAAATTGCAAGTTTAAAGATTCTCATATAGCTTAATTTTTCTAAAATAACGAAATTATTTTCAAAATAGTATTAAGTTTTACAAAAAAATAAAAAACCTAAGCAAATGCTTAGGTTTTATATTGATAACAAAAATGATTAATTATTTTACTTGATCTACAACAGCTTTGAAAGCTTCTGGATGATTCATTGCTAAGTCAGCAAGAACTTTTCTGTTAAGCTCGATGTTGTTTTTCTTAAGAGCTCCCATAAATTGAGAGTAAGATAATCCGTGCTCTCTAGCACCCGCATTGATACGAGTAATCCAAAGTGCTCTGAAGTTTCTTTTCTTCTCTTTTCTACCGCGGTAAGCATATTGCATTGCTTTTTCCACGGCGTTTTTAGCTACAGTCCAAACATTTTTTCTTCTACCGAAAAAACCTTTAGCCTGCTTCATTACTTTTTTTCTGCGCGCTCTAGACGCTACAGCGTTAACTGATCTTGGCATAATGTAAATTGTTTTTTTGAAAAGGGCGGCAATGTTATTGCTCTTATGTGCTCCGTTTCAGGGTTAAAATTTTTGAATTTGTTGAATTCTTATAAACCGAATATTGGTTATAAAAACTACTTAATAGCTAATTGACGTAAAACACTCTTAGTGTCCACAGCTGCAACATAAGAAGTTTGCGTAAGATTTCTCTTTTGCTTAGTTTCTTTCTTTGTTAAGATGTGGCTTTTGAAAGCATTTTTTCTTTTGATCTTACCAGTACCAGTAAGAGCAAAACGCTTTTTAGCACCTGATTTAGTTTTTAATTTTGGCATTGTTCTGC
>NZ_JASLDS010000076.1 GCF_030151385.1 Soonwooa sp. | reverse complement strand
TTTTTGTTTTAAGTAAAGAGAACGGCATTTGTCTTCAAACCTTCTCCACATCGTCATATCCTCGTACCATTTAAGGTAAATCTCTTTGGAAAATTCTTTCATATGATTTCGAAATATTTAGCAAAAATAAGAAAATATCTTCAGTTATTAATATTGTTATGCTTAAATTAATAACTCGGCAAATACACGGAAATTAATTATTGAATCTGTGATTTGTTTTAATTTTCGAAAGTGTAAATTGCAACTTAATCTTTTATTCTTAAAATGACAGAAAATCCTGCAAATGATTCGCTTCTAATAAAGCTTTCAAAAATTATATCCAACTTTTTCAATCCGATCGTTTCGTTGTTTATTTATTATCTTGTTGTTGGGAGTGTACAACATTTTCCAAGTAAACAAATAACAGACGCGCTTCCCTTACTTTTCATTGTGGGAATTCCGACAATAGTTTGGATTTTTTGGAATGTTAAAAAAGGGAATTATACCAATATGGATGTTTCCAATAGACAACAACGCAACAGCCTTTATGTGGTTATCGTTGTCCTTTGCGCAATATATTTAGCCTATGAATACTTCGTCAATAAAAATCTAGATGTCCGAATTTTGTTTTTAGAAATTTTGTTAATTCTGATGCAGATCAGTAATTTTTTTCTAAAAAGTTCGATGCACACAGCGCTCAATTTGTATGTCGCTTTTTTGTTTTTAAAATATGATTTAGTTTGGGGAATTTCGTGGATAATATTATCAATTATCGTTGGTATTACCAGAATTATCCTAAAAAGACATACCTTAGCAGAAGTCATATCTGGCGTGGCACTTGGTAGCCTCATTGGTTTGATTTATTATTTTGTAATCTAAAACTTTTTAAAACATGAAAATCCTTAGTCTAACCAGTTCCGAAGAACAATTAATGTTGGTTATCTGGAATTTGGATTCTGCCTTTATGAAGGACGTGATGACAGCTTATCCTGAGCCGAAACCACACCAAAATACTGTTTCGACATTTTTGAAAATCTTAGTTGAGAAAAACTATTTGAAAATTGAGAAAAAAGGAAGAATCTACAAATACATTCCTAAAATAAGTTTTGAAGAGTACAGAAAATTCCAACTTCATAATTTATTAGAGAACCTTTATCACGAAGACGTTGCTTTGCTTTTAAAAGATCTAAACGTCAATGAAGCACCTCCAAAAGTTGAAGTAAAAAGTATCGAAACTATTATTGCAGAAAGCACACAAGTTGCAGATGCTGCCATCGAAAAAGAGGCAGAAATGCTAGATGCCGATACGATAACTTTGGACGAAACTAACGACGACGCGAAGTTTCACAAAAAGAAAAAGGACAAAAAAGAGAAAAAAGAAAAGAAAAAAAGCAAGCATAAAAAAGGCGAATCCTAGGATTCGCCTTTATAGTTTTAAAGATATATTACCATCTGTTACCACCTCCGCGGTTTCCACCACCTCTGTTGTTATCAAATGATCTTCTTGGTTTCTCTTCTCTTGGTCTTGCCTCAGTTACATTAAGCGTTTTACCGTTAAAGTCTTTTTGGTTAAGAGCCTCGATAGCTTGTCTAGCCTCATCATCGTTTGGCATTTCGATGAAACCAAATCCTTTAGATCTACCAGTTTCACGATCTGTGATGATTTTTGCAGAAGTAACTTCTCCTTGATTTTGGAATAATTCTAACAACTGTTCTTCTTTAGTTGCGTAATTGATGTTTGAAACAAAAATGTTCATTGTGTAAAAAAATTAAATTGGTATAAAAATTTTGTTGTTATAAGGAGAAAACAACTGATTGAACACTTGGATTTCGACTATAAAAACATCGCAATTTACACTTTATTTTCAATCCACCTACTATTTTAAGAAAAATTTATTATTTAATTAATGTTTTATATTTGGGCTAAATTTTAATTATGAAGAAGACATTTACACTAATCGCTGCTGTAGCCTATTTTGGGCTCAATGCACAGTTCACAAGTCCTAACACTGGGGTAACTTATAACCTTACAAGTCTTGCGCAAGCGGCCGCAGGAACAGTAACTAATAATGGAGACCATTTTTTAATCTCACAAAATGTGACTATTTCTGCTAATGACAAACTTATTATTGACGAAAACACCACCGTCAAGCTAAGCAAAGATGTCATGCTGTATGTATTTGGACAGTATCAAACCAATGCGACACAGCTAACTTATACTACTAATGTTACTGGTGAAGCTTATAAAGGTATTCGTTTTGAAGATACTTCTAGCGTCAATATCAAAAATACCACCATCGAAAATGGCGGCGGATTGCGTGTCAATACCTCCAATTTTGTGATGGACAATTGTATTGTTAGATACAATCAAACGGTTACAGGCGGCGCTGCTTCTAGTGCAGCAGTTCAATTTGGTGCTGCAACGGGAATAGTAATCAAGAACTCTCAGTTCTTAGAAAACGTAGGTTCTGCTTTAGGTTCTGGTGCAAATATTTCGGTATCAGGAACGATTGACAATAATTACTTTTATGGAAATAATACAAGTAATCAAAACCGTCCACAGATTAACATGGGACCTGGCGGAAGTGCAGGTATTATTATCACCAACAACCAAATTATTGGGAACAGAAATCTTCCTATGACAGGTGGTATTTCTGCTTCAGCGCTTATTGGAGGGGCAAATAATGTTAAAATCGAAAACAATACGATTCGCGATAATCGTTACGGAATTACCGTTGCTGGAAACTCTTCTTATGGAACTCTTGCAAAAAACATTATTGAAAATAACAACACCCAAAATGATCCTATGAATGGCGGAAGTGGCATTAACTTTATTGGAAGTGGTTCTGCTCTGATGGACGTTAAAGTTAGCGAAAACCAAGTTCGTGGTAATCTTTGGGGTGTTACTTTGCAAGGAACGGCGCAGGCTAATTTCGGAAGTGATCTAGCTGGCAAAGAAAATATTGGTAAAAACGTTTTTAAAGACAACATAAATGGTGGCGTTACTTATGCATTGTACAACAATACACCAAATAATTTGGAAGCAAAATTCAATTGTTGGAGAGAGGGCGAACAATCTACAGATGCTATGGTGGAAGAAGTTATCACGCACCAAGTCGATGATCCCAAATATGGTTTGGTTAACTTCAAACCTTATGACTGCGGCTTAACACAAGCTGTTAACGATGTTAATAAAGCAAAACTTCAGGTGTATCCAAATCCGAGCAATGGTAATTTTAACATCAAATCTGAAACAACTGGCAACGTGGTTGTAACCGACCTTTCGGGAAAAATTGTTTATTCAGGAATTCTTGCAAAAGGTGAAAACAAAATTTCTATTAAAGCAACTTCTGGCGTTTATCTAGTTAACACAAATAACGAGGGCAAGCAAGCTTCAACAAAGATTATTGTTAAATAAAAACAATGTCACAACATAGAAATCGGTAGAAAGCAATTTTTACCGATTTTTTTAGAGCTTGTTTAAATTTTATTGATAAAATTTTCATAGCTATTTTGAGATGAATTTTTTATTTCATATTTGAAGATTTAGCGGGCTAAATCAAAAATGAGAAGCAAAAAATTGGCTTAAAAGAGCATTAAAATTTAGCAAAGAAGATAGGAATAGTTTAAAAATATGTTTCGGTAAAATTTTTAACAAGCTCTTAGGTTTAAAATTTCATATTTAGCACCAAATCATCAATAGCGCTAAATTCTTATATTTACATATTAAACGAAAAATGTAGATGAAGACTCTTAAAGCAAACATTCCATCAATCAAAACTTTTACAGTCAATGAAAACGGAGAAATCTTTAATTATCTTGGCAAAAGATTAAATGGAAAAAAAAATCCATCCTTTCCCTATCTCCGAAGTCTAGACTTTCTAAACCTTAATCATAAAAGACAAGTCACAACATTCGGGAAAATCGTTTGGAATACTTTTCATCCAGAAGACATGGCACAAGCTGACGAAATTGTCCAAGTTATCGACCGTGATGCAAAACATGTCTTCGCTGTCAAAAATCTTCGCAAAATCTCAAAAGCCGAAAAAGTCAAAGAACTTAACGAAATAAGATTCTCGAAATTAAACTTAAAAAAAGATAACTAGAATGCTAGACTTCCGTCTTAAGGTATTTTCCACTGTTGCAAAACGTCTGAGTTTTACCAAAGCTTCGCAGGAATTGCATATCTCGCAACCTGCGGTTAGCAAGCATATCCAAGAACTGGAACAACAACTTAGCACCAAACTTTTTACAAGAAACGGAACCAGTATAGAGTTAACGTCGAGTGGTAAAATTCTGCTCGAAAAAGCCAATCAAATTTTTGAAGTCTATCGTGAAACCGAATTCGAGATTAACAAACTTAATAACAAGCTAAAAGGAAATCTAAAAATCGGCGCGAGCACAACGATTGCACAATATATTTTGCCCGAAATTTTGGTTAAATTCCATTCGTATTACGAGGATATTCATATTGATTTGACATCACAGAATACCGAAAAAGTTTCAGATTTATTAAAGAAAAACAAAATTGACATCGGCGTCATCGAAGGACCTTTTCAATCCGCTCAATTCGATTACATTCCTTTTATGTTGGACGAAATTGTTTTGGTTGCGCGCTCAGGACATCCACTTTCTAATAAAATGCTAAGCCTAAAAGAGCTTAGCGACATTGATTTTATCAGTCGCGAGCAAGGTTCAGGAACACAGGATTTTATCGATTCCGAATTACAGAAAAAAAACATCCAAACATCTGAGCTAAAGGTTATTATGAATTTGGACAGCAGCGAGTCCATTAAAAATTATCTCGCGCAATCCGACGCAATGGCTTTCTTATCAGTGAGCAGTATCACCAACGAACTGAAATACAACAAACTAAGTATTATAGACATCAAACATTTTGAGATAAAAAGACAATTTCAGTTTATTGTTCTTAAAGGCGAACAGTCAGAACTTGTCCACCTCTTTATGAAAACCTGCGGCATTATGACAAAATAAAAATCCGAGCATATCAATACTCGGATTTTTTATTTTCTTAAAATTTTGGAATCTTAACCGAAGTTGATGATTTCCGCCATTTTAGCATTTTCTTCGTTTACCATTTCGTCGTCAACTAGGATTTTTCCACTGTTTTCGTCGATGATGATTTTCTTTCTTTGTGCAATTTCCATTTGTTTTTGTGGTGGAATTGTAAAGAAAGAACCTTTTGGAGCACCTCTTTCTAGACCAACAACCGCAAGTCCGTTGATAGAACCTTTGCGAATTCTTTGGTAAGAAGCTAATAATCTAGAATCGATTTTCTCAGAGAACTCAGCAGATTTTTCTAATAAGAATTCTTCTTCTTTTTGAGTTTCTGCGATCAAAGCTTCCAACTCATTTTTCTTATGAGTAAGGTGGTTACGCAGATCTTCGATTTTAGCAACTAAGTCACTAAGTGTTTCATTCTTGTGAGCGATTTTAGCACCGAATTCTTTAATTCTCTTTTCTGCCAATTCAATCTCCAAAGTTTGATACTCGATTTCTTTATCTAATGATTCGTATTCTTTGTTATTTCTAACATTATCTTGTTGCGATTTGTATTTAGAAATAAGTGTTTGCGCTTGAGCGATCAATTCTTTTTTAGCATTGATTTCGCCATTTTGCTCTTTTATTTCAGCATCAAATTTTCCAGCTCTTTTGTCAAGGCCTTCAATTTCAATTTCTAAATCTTCAACTTCGATAGGCAACTCTCCTCTCGTATTGCGAATTTCGTCTAATCTAGAGTCAATAATTTGTAAGTCGTAAAGTGCTCTTAGTTTCTCTTCAACCGAGATATCGTTTGCTTTCTTAGCCATATCTTAAAAAAAATAATTTACAGGGTTGTTTTTTTTCGTCGTTTTAGCGATTGCAAAGTTAGTAAAATTTTTGCACAAAATTTCATATAATTGTTGAGTTACAAATTGTTCGCTCTCAAAATGTCCAATATCGCCAATTAGCATTTTGTTTTCGCCAGCAAAGAAGTCGTGGTATTTGACGTCGCCTGTTAGATATGCATCACAACCAACTGCCATTGCAGACTTTATTCCGCTGGCACCACTTCCACCAAGCACACCTACTCTTTTGATTGTTTTTTTGTTGGTATTACTATAACGAATCATTTCTAAATTAAATGTCTTTTTTACAAATTCTAAAAAAGTCTCAATAGGCAATTCGTTTTCTAAATCACCATAACGACCAAGTCCCGCATATTGATTATCATTTTCGAGATTGATAACATTGTAAGCAACTTCCTCATAAGGATGCGCTGCAAACATTGATTTCAGAATATTATTTTGTTTAAAATTTTCAAAAACAAAAGATAACAAAGTTTCTTCGACAATTTCGCGTTCGTTGATTTTTCCTAAAAAAGGATTTGAGCCCGCTTTCGCTCGGAAGCTTCCAGAACCCTCTACACCAAAACTGCATTCATCGTAAAAACCAATGCTTCCCGCTCCTGCTTCAAAAATAGCTTCTTTAACTTTTTCGGTATAATCTTTCGGAACATAGACTTCCAACTTTTTAAGATTCTTGGATTTTGGCATCAATATTTTTTGATTCTTTAAACCCAAAGCTTCACAAATCTGAAAATTGACACCAAAATAATCATTGTCAAAAGCAGTGTGCATCGCATAGATGGCGATTTTGTTTTCGATAGCTTTCAGAACTGCTTTCTCAACATAATTTTTCCCAGTCAATGATTTTAAACCCGAAAAAATAATTGGATGGAATGCTACAATCAAATTAAATCCTTTTTCAATAGCTTCGTCTACAACATCTTCCAAAGCATCGTGTGTTACCAAAATCCCAGTTACCTCGCGCTCTGGATGACCACACAATAATCCAACATTATCAAAATCTTCGGCCTGTCTGATGCTGAAAATTCTATCTAACTGATTGCAAACCTCTTTCAAACTCTTTTGACTCATATTTCTGCTTTATCTTTTTCTCTTTTAAAAACTAAGTGTAAATTTACATTTATTTTAAAAATATGAGACGAATAATAAAACCTGAGTTTGACTTGCTTCCAGAAGACGGATGGCTCAGAAAAGTTTATAACGTTATCTATCTAGACAATACGAAACAAGGGAGAATATTTGACATTTCGCTGCTTTTCCTTATTATGATAAGTGTGGGACTGTTGATGGTTGAGACAATCCCGTTGGTTAATATTAAATATCACAAACTTTTCTATACCGCAGAGTTTGTGATTACGATGATCTTCACAGTCGAATATATCTTGCGAATCGCTTGTATTAAAGACAAAAAAGAATACATCTTTAGCGCCTTTGGTATTATTGACTTCTTGTCGATTATTCCTTTTTATCTCAGTTTGTTTTTCCCTATTATCCATTACATCGGTATTTTGAGAATGTTTAGAATGTTGAGGATTTTTAGGATTTTCAACCTGGCGGATTATATGCACGATGGTCAATATATTGTAAAAGCCCTAAATCATAGCTCACGAAAAATTTATATTTTTCTTTTGTTCATGGTAATTTTCATCATCATTATTGGATCTTTAATGTATCTAATAGAAGGTGGCAAAAATGGTTTCACAAGTATTCCTCAAAGTATTTATTGGGCAGTTGTGACGATTACAACCGTTGGTTATGGTGATATTTCGCCTGCAACACCCGTCGGAAAATTCCTTTCCATTATTGTAATGCTTTGCGGTTATAGCATCATTGCTGTACCTACGGGAATTGTAACGGCAGAATTCAGAAAAGGGAAAAGATATTTATTTACTTGTGGTCGTTGTGGCAATGACGATAACGATACTGATGCAAGATATTGTAAACAATGTGGTGAGAAATTTCCTTAACCAAATCAAAAAATTATGAAAAAACTAATCTTCTCAATAGCTATTTCGGCAAGCATTTTTGGCTTCGCACAAAGCAAACAAGATTCAATAGCATTTAAAAATATTTCGGATTACATTATGAAAAATGGTCAAGCTTACGACCAACTTTATGATTTAACCAAAAATATAGGACATCGTCTTAGCGGATCTGAGGCTAATGTAAAAGCTGTAAAATGGGCTGAACAACAACTAAAAGAAGCTGGTGCTGATAAGGTTTGGCTAGAAGAAGTGATGGTTCCGAATTGGTATCGTGGCAAAGAATCACTAAATATTAAAACTGGCAATGGCGCTTGGAAAAGTATCAAAATGCTTTCTCTTGGTAATTCCGAAGGCACAAAAGGCAAAGATCTTACTGGTGATTTAATCGTTTTTGAAACTTTGGAAGATTTTGAAAAAACGCCAGCTGATCAAATTAAAGGTAAAATCGTCCTTTTCAATAACGTGTTTCCTCAAGAATATATCAAAACAATGCATGCTTATGGTAAAGCGGGAACTGTCCGTCGCGTTGCAGCAGCAGAAGTTGCAAAAAAAGGTGGAACGGCCGTTATTATCCGATCGATAAGTTCGGCTTTTGATGATGTTCCTCACACAGGAGCGATGAAGTACGAAGATGGTGTTGTCAAAATTCCAGCGATTGCCATCGGACCAAAATCAGCGATAGAACTTGCTAATCTTGCAAAACAAAATAAACTTTCCGCCAAGATTAATTCGAATTGCACCATGAAAGGCGAAGTGAAAACCTACAATGTTATTGGTGAGTTGACTGGAAAAGACACTAAAAATGTAATTGTTGTTGGTGGACATCTTGACTCTTGGGATGTTGGCGAAGGTGCACAAGACGATGGCGCTGGAATCGTTCAATCTATCGAAGTCCTTAGTACTTTCAAAAAATTAAATATCAAAAACAGAAATACAATCCGTGTAGTTTGTTTCGCCAATGAAGAAAATGGTGCGCGAGGTGGTGTTGCTTATGCAAAAAGCATCACCGATAAAGGCGAGAAAAACATCTTCGGAATTGAGAGCGACAGCGGAGGATTTACGCCGAGAGGCTTTTCATTGGACATGCCAGAAGCGAAGCGTAACATCATAAAATCGTGGAAAGATCTTTTCTTACCTTACGGCATCTACGATTTTACAGAAATCTATTCTGGAACGGATGTTGACCCAATGAAAAAAACAGGTGCAGATGTGGCAGGTTTAGTTCCAGACTCGCAACGTTATTTTGATATTCACCACACCGAAGAAGATACATTCGATAAAGTTAACCGTCGCGAATTGTTACTTGGCGCTACAGTAATGGCACAATTGATCTACATGGTTGACCAGTACTGGAAGTAAAATTTTAATTAAACTGAAAAAAATGAAAAAGCTGATTTCGTTATCAATATTAGGATTATTTGCATTAACAACGTCTTGCGAAAACCATCCAAAAAATCTTGCAGCAATCTCGCAAAGCAATTTTGATTACAAAAGCATAAGCTTTCCATCTAAGGATAACAAAATAAGAGTCTACGCCGATTATTACGCGAATAACTCGAAAAACGCACCATTGATTTTAGCCTTTCATCAGGCGGGATCTAGCCGTGGCGTTTATCGTGATATCGCACCGAGATTGGTAGCTTTAGGTTTTAATGTTTTGGCTGTGGATCTGCGATCTGGACACAAATTCGGAAATGTAACTAACGAAAGTTTTCAAGAAGCATATTCTAAAAATCTGCCAACAGAATTCGAAAATAGTATTCCCGATATCGAAGCAAGTTATGATTATGCGAAAAATATTCTGAAAGCTAAAAAAGTAATATATTTCGGAAGCTCCTACTCTGCTTCTTTAGGCTTTTATACCATTAGTCAGCATCCAACAGATTATGCTGCACTAGTAACTTTTTCGCCTGGAGAATATTTTAAAATAGATAATAAAAGTATTGCTGATTTCGCCAAGGATGATAATATCCCGACTTTCGTTTCTTCTGCAAAAGACGAAAAACCAAATTGGCTTAATATCTACAATAGTGTATCATCGCCTAAGAAACAAGAATTCTTACCAACAAATTGGACTGGTTACCATGGTGAAGTAACACTGAGTGGTAACTTTCCAAAAGCTGAAGAATATTGGGTGCCGCTTACAAAGTTTTTAAAAACAGTGAAGTAAAATCTTCTTCTTGTTCATAAAAGCTTTTTTTTGCGCTATCATAACCAATCTGGAAAATCTCTTCCAGACGAGAAGGTTTGCGCTCGAAAGTCCCATATTGTGCTAATTTTTTGGAAGTGATAAACCAATCACAATAAGCAAACTTATGGATTTCGGTTCTATGAGATAACAAGTCATAAGCTCTTGTTGTAATGGCGCGAATCGAGTTAAGATCACCCATTTTAACATCCTGAACTGGCGTCACATAGATGCCAATCATTTTTTTGCATTCACTCAAAATAATATCCGCAGGAAAATTATTGAGTACGCCGCCATCGCTATACATGGCATCACCAACCACATAAGGTGTGGCAATGCCAGGAATAGACGAAGATGCAATAATGGCATCGACAACGCGTGTGTCTTTGTCAAATATTTTTTGCTCGCCGCTGATAAGATCAGTTGCGATAATGCGAAGTTCTTTTTTCAAGTCTCCGATTTTGGTATTACCAAAAATAGGATCTAAATAATGCGTAAACAATTGTGACGATACAAAACCTGGTTTGTTAAAGGTAAAATGCTTCCAATTGAAAAAATAAACGGACTTAAAAAACTCCAAAATTTCTTCTGGATCTCTTCCAACCGCATACAAACTTCCAACAATAGAACCTGCACTGCAACAAGCCAAAATATCGATTTTGATGCCGATTTCATTCATGAATTTTAACGCGCCTGCATGAGCAAGACCACGCGTACCACCACCAGAAAGGACAAGACCTGTATTGTATTTCGTCATTGTTTCAACAGCATTTTTTTATTTAACCTAAAAATTAATTCGAAGCTTCAGAAGCGTCATCTGCATCATCGTAAGCTGCTTCGTCTTGGTAATAGGTTCTAAATTTCTGATTATTTTTATCATAAAGAATAACCAATTTAGCATTTTCACTGTTAAGTAAAACACCATCGATTGGCGACTGTACAAGATTACTAGAATTCATAAAGATTAAAGATTTCTTTTTAAAAGAACTTAATCTCATTTTGTCAGAGTAATTCTCAGCATAAGCCATGTAAGGTTCTTTAGAATTTTGGTTGGTACATATGATCATCAATCTAGAGCTTTGCTTTTCATTGTTATCCAAAATAACAGCAACATCCAATTGTCCATCACCATCGAAATCTCCATAAGCAATTGTATTTTTGGCACGATCAGCATTTTGAGTAACGGTGTAAGTTGTCCCATCGCTGTACTTATTATCCAAAATTAAACGTTTAACACGTGCTTCTAATTCTGAAAATTTCCCTAAAGAAAAAGCTTGTTTGAAATCGTCGAAGTTATAATATTCTACAACATTTGACTTCAACATATAATAAGACTGTGACATTTGATTTTTGACAGGCTTATCAAGATATACTCTTGCAAAAGTTGGACTGTCGAATTGGTTATCGACATATACTTTTTGTCCAAATTTTAGATTACCTGCAACATTAGAACCCTGAGCATTAGGCGCATCACGAAGATTAGCATCTTTTGCAATTACATAATTCTCAGTATAAGGCTCATACTCGCCTTCTTCACTATAACCTTCTGGCGGCATTGCGGTAGTTCGTGCAGAATCTACTTTTGCACTATCCATCGGTATTTTTTTACCATTATTGACAACCTCCGGTTTTTTATCATCTTTTTTACTAACGAAAAAATAAACCAAGCCTGCTAGCAAAAGCACTGCAAGTCCACCAATAATATAATAAAGCTGCTTGTTCTTCTTTTGTAGCTCTTCCTTTTGATCAGGTTGACTAGGTGGATTGGGAGACGCAGGAGGCGTCGACGGTGGTGTTGGGTTAGGTTGATTAGTTTCGTAGTTGTTTGGTGTGTTTTGATCTTCCATTAAAGTTTATTTATAGTTTAATTTTCATTTAGATAACCTAGCAAAATGTACGCCTCTTCTTTATCGTGAATCAATTTTACAAATTCTAAAAAGTATTTTTTGTAATCAGGATTCTTTTTGATGGCTCTATTCATTTCATAACCAGTATTTTGTAGAAAAAGTGAATCAAGTTCATAACCTTTGGAATTTACTAATTCTTCGAAAAGTTCTTTTAATAAAGGATTGTCAACTGGTTTATTTTTCGCAGCTTCGTCAGCCATTTTGCCGATTATTGAAAAAAAATAGCTTCTCTTTTCAGTTAGAAGATTGAAGGTTATTTTGTCATCATCATTCAGGTTTTTAAAGAATACTTCGAAATGCTGAATACTTTTATCGTAGTCATTCTTTTTAGAATAAAGCCTTGCATACAAATCTTCCATTCCGTTGGTGCGGAAACTTCCAGCATCATCTAGAATCGCCAAAGCTTCGTCTATTCGGTTAACATTGTTGGCATTAGACGCCGCATTGAAAATAGTAAGTGATGATTTTCCGTATTTTAAAGCTTTAACCGAAGTTTCATAAGCTTTTTGATTTTCGTTAAGATTGTTATAAGCAGCACTAAGATTGGACCAGAACGTCGCATCTTTCTCCGAATACAAAGTCGCGAGGGCAAAATTCTGTTTAGCTTTAGCAAAGTTTCCTAATCGAAAATAAGCGAGTCCTCTACCATTGAGATAACCTGCATTTTTCTCATCATCTTTTAACAAAATATTGTAATTGGTCAAAGATTTTTGATATTCGCCGTCATCATACTGTTGTCGCGCCAAACTTTCACGTTCATCTTTTGAGATTTTAACTTGTGCAAAAACACTTTGAAAGCTAAATAAGCTAAGCGTTGAAATTAATAAAAGTTTTTTCATCACTACTAAAATAAAAAAATGCTACATCTTACACAAGACACAGCATTTAATATTTTAAAAATCCTAAGATTAAATATGAATAACTTCACCATAAGCTGCTGCAACAGCTTCCATTACCGCTTCTGATAATGTTGGGTGTGGGTGGATAGACTTAAGAACTTCATGACCAGTCGTCTCAAGATTACGAGCAACAACTGCCTCAGCAATCATTTCTGTAACACCTGTACCAATCATATGGCAACCTAACCATTCGCCATATTTAGCATCGAAAATTACTTTTACAAATCCATCTGTATCACCATTAGCAGTCGCTTTTCCACTTGCAGAGAATGGGAATTTACCAACCTTAAGTTCGTAACCTTTTTCTTTAGCTTGCTTTTCTGTCAAACCAACAGAAGCGATTTCTGGTAAACAGTATGTACATCCAGGGATGTTGCCATAGTTGATTTTCTCAACGTGAAGACCTTTAATTTTTTCAACGCAAGTGATACCTTCTGCAGAAGCAACGTGCGCTAAAGCTTGTGTAGGGATAATATCACCAATTGCGTAATATCCAGGCACTGAAGTTTGGTACCATTCGTTAACCAAAACTCTACCTTTATCTGTTTGGATACCAACTTCTTCTAGACCGATATTCTCGATGTTAGCAGCAATACCAACTGCCGAAAGAAGAACGTCAGCTTCTAATGTAATATTTCCGTTTGCCGTTTTTACGTTAGCTTTAACACCAGCACCAGAAGTATCAACAGATTCTACAGAAGCGTTCGTCATTACTTCGATACCAGCTTTCTTCAAAGACTTTTCTAAATGTTTAGAAACTTCTTCGTCTTCAACAGGAACGATGTTTGGCATAAATTCTACAACCGTAACTTTAGTACCCATTGTTGCATAGAAATAAGCAAACTCAACTCCGATAGCACCAGATCCAACAACAATCATTGATTTTGGTTGTTCTGGAAGTGCCAAAGCTTGTCTGTATCCGATAACTTTAACGCCATCTTGTGGAAGATTAGGAAGTTCTCTAGATCTTGCACCAGTTGCTAGGATAATGTTATCAGCACTATATTCTGTAACTTTTCCGTCTTTATCTGTAACATCAATTTTGCGATCTTTCTTCACTTTAGCAGTTCCCATGATCACATCGATTTTGTTTTTACGCATCAAGAACTCGATACCTTTGCTCATTTTTTCAGCAACACCACGACTTCTCTTCACTACATTCGGGAATTCGAAAGTAGCATCAACTTTATTAAGTCCGTACTCTTCTGCATGGTTGATATATTTGAAAACTTGTGCAGATTTCAACAAAGCTTTTGTCGGAATACATCCCCAGTTAAGACAAATACCTCCAAGATTTTCTTTCTCAACAATCGCTGTTTTGAAACCCAATTGTGCAGCTCTAATCGCTGTTACATATCCTCCAGGTCCACTACCGATGACAATAATATCGTATTTCATTAGATCTAAAAATTTTTATCAAAAATAAGGATTTTTTTCTTTTTGTGTTCAAATTAATTTTAATGTACTTTTTTTATTAATTTTTCACTGATAT
>NZ_JASLDS010000069.1 GCF_030151385.1 Soonwooa sp. | reverse complement strand
TCTTTTTCTTCGAACTTTACTATCTCAAAGTGATTGATTAGGTATTCGGGCAGTAATAATTTAAGTAATTCTGTCTCATTTAGCATATCACAAATTTATGCTTTTTTCAAAACCCTCCCCTGGTTTTAGGACTGATCCATTAAATCGAAGATAGTCTAGAGGTAATTGAAAAAGGAAGTGTTAGAATATATTGTATTTATAATTCACGAATTTTGATTCTGAGATAAGTTATAGGTTATAGCCAAGATAGAAGCTTTGCAAGACATAAAAATTAAGCTTTTCAAGTTTGCTCATTAAGAAATCAAAATACAAAATCCTACGTCGTCTTCCTATAATTCCAAATTGCTAAACCATTTAAGATAATGGCGAAAACAACAAGATAACCAAGTTCGGTGGAGATTTCGGAAAGACCACTTCCTTTTAAAACGATGAGTCGAACTACTTTGATAAAATGAGTTACGGGCGTGAAGTTGGAGATCGTTTTTGCCCAATTCGGCATGCTGTCGATGCTGGTGAAAAAACCGCTCATCATCATGAAAACCATCATGAAAAAATAGGCGATAGCGCCGTAATAAATCCACCAATTAAGGTCAGTAAAAGCACCAAAATCCCTGGAACCATATAGTATTTGTATTCCGCTCGGGGATTGTACCAGTTCACGTTTTCTAAGTCTATTTTTGCAGGATTTGCGGTATTTTGTTTTGCCAATTTTACATTGATATCCAAGTTTTTATTAAAATCCGAAATTATAGAATTAAGATAAGCGCCTCCCAAAGACGATTTTGTCCCATTAATCGCATCCACCGCAACGTAAACACTTTGCGAACCTTCACGAATTAAGTTTTTTTCGAAACCTGTGGGAATTTCTAAAATCAAATCTGCTTTGCCGTTTTCGATGGACTCCAAGCCTTTTTTGTAAGATTCGGGAGCGTCAATTAAACGAAAATATCCAGAAGCCGAAATTTTGTGAATCAACTGCTCAGAATACGAACTGTGGTCGTGGTCAACGAAAACGAGATTTACATTTTTCACTTCAAAATTGGCAGCAAAAGGCATGATAATCAACTGAATCGTTGGCATTATAAACATCATCGCCAAAATCATTTTATCCCTTAAAATCTGACGAAATTCCTTCTGCAAAATAAATATGAGCACTTTCATTCTAATCTGATTTTAAATTTTAACAAAGCTGTGGTCAACAAAACGGCGGTCATTCCTGCCAAAATCAAGGTTTCTTTCCAAACGTAACTAAAGCCTAAGCCTTTTAACATCACGGTTTTGATGATGAAGTATCTATTTTCTTGGTTTCCGACTTTTTTGCCATAACATTCAACATGTTTACTTTGCAAAGCTAAAAATAAATTTTAATATTAAACAAATTTTTTAATCATTTGATTAAAATTTAAGGTAAACTAAACTTTGGGATTTTAAGTTAGAAATTCGTAAAACATTGTAAAGTAGACTGAAAGAGTATTTTGTAACCACTTCATTTTTAATTGGTAAGCGTTTGAAATTTAGAATCGTTATAACTAAAATATATCGTAATTTTACAATGTGAAAAAGTGGTTCGCTATAATAATGCTAAGTATGTATCTGTTTTCGACGACAGAGCTTTATCAGCTTTTAAAAATGCCGATCCTTATAGAGCATTATATCCAACACAAATCACAAAATAACAATATTACATTGTTTAAGTTTTTGAAAATGCATTACGATCATCCAATAAAGGATGCGGATTACGAGCAGGATCAAAAATTACCTTTCATCGTTCATTCCGAACATTTGGTAGTGGTTTTTACAGTAACACCACGACTGAATATCGAATTTAAAACCCATGATTTTCCATTGGTCTCCCAAGAAAAAATTATCGCTTATGATGATTTGTTTTTGGATGTTGACCATTTCAATGCTATTTGGCAACCGCCAAAATTTAGTTAAGAGCCTGTTTTAGATTTTATTGCTAAAATTTTATGCAAACAATTCGAGTTTGTTTTTTGCTTCATGTTTGAAGGTTTATCGAGATAAATCAAAAATATGAAATGGAAAATCGATTCGAAAATGCATGAATATTTAGCAAAGAAAGTTTAAATATTTAAAAACTATTTCGGTAGAATTTTCAACAGGCGTTAAGACTTTTCCATTTTTTTACGCGTTGTAATCAACTTTTTGTTTCTTCAAAATCTTTGATATGCATTTCTATATCTATGTTTTTGAAGTACACAACTGTTTGTTATAGCAATTTTTAAGCTTAACTAAATTTCCACATGCTTACAAGAATTATTGAGTTTTCTGTAAAGAATAAACTCATCATTTCCATTATGATTTTGGGGCTTATTTTGGTTGGTGGTTATCAAGTCACAAAACTGCCAGTTGACGCTGTCCCAGACATTACCAACAACCAAGTACAGGTCATTACTGTGGCACCGTCTTTTGGTGCGACAGATATTGAACGGTTAGTAACTTTCCCAATTGAACAAGCCAATAGCAATATTTCGGGCTTAAAAGAAATCCGAAGTTTCTCACGTTTTGGATTGTCTTTAGTAACGATTGTTTTTGATGATGACGTCGATGTTTATTGGGCACGACAACAAGTTGCAGAACGTCTCCAAATGGTGAGAACCGAAATCCCAGCAGGAATCGGAAACCCAGAACTTGGTCCTATTTCTACAGGTTTGGGCGAAATCTATCAATACGTTATTCGTTCCAAAAAAGGTTTTGAACAAAAATACAATGTTACCGAACTTCGAAGTATTCAGGATTGGATTGTTCGCAGACAACTTTTAGGTGTAAAGGGTGTTGCCGAGGTCAGTAGTTTTGGAGGTAAACTAAAACAATACGAAATCGCTGTCGAGCCCGACCGTCTCAATGCTTATGGTATCAGTATTAATGACGTTTTCGATGCATTGGCTGCGAACAACCAAAATACTGGTGGCGCTTATATCGAAAAAGGACCGACTGTTCTTTATATCCGAAGCGAAGGTTTGGTTGCCAATGCCGAAGATATCGAGAATATCGCTATTAAGAAAAGTGAAGATGCGCCGCCATTATTTATTCGCGATGTTGCAAAGGTCGAATTGGGGTTTGCAACGCGTTATGGTGCTTTAACTTATAATGATTCGGGCGAAGTTGCTGGCGGGATTGTGATGATGTTAAAAGGAGCCAACAGCAGTCAGGTTATTGATGATGTTAAAACCAAAGTCGCTGACATTCAAAAAAACTTACCAGAAGGTGTACAAATCGAAGCATTTCTTGATAGAACCAAAATGGTAAATAATGCTATTTCGACGGTTGAAAAAAATCTTTTGGAAGGCGCCTTAATTGTGGTTTTTGTTTTGGTTATTTTCTTGGGAAATTTCCGAGCAGGACTTTTGGTGGCGTCGGTTATTCCACTGTCGATGTTGTTCGCGATTTGTATGATGAATCTTTTTGGGGTTAGTGGAAATTTGATGAGTCTTGGCGCTTTGGATTTTGGATTAATCATAGATGGTGCGGTAATTATTGTTGAGGCAGTTCTGCATTATTTTGCACATCATCCGAAGTTTAAGAATTCGCAAAAAATTCAATCTGAGGAGATGGATAGCATCGTCATTTCTTCTGCTGGACGAATGATGAATAGTGCCGTTTTTGGACAATTGATTATTTTGATTGTTTATTTACCAATTCTTACTTTACAAGGTATCGAAGGAAAAATGTTCAAACCAATGGCACAAACTGTCGCTTTTGCTTTGTTGGGCGCATTTTTATTGTCATTGACTTACATCCCAATGATGAGTTCTATTTTGTTAAAAAAACGAAGTTTAAAACCGAGTTTCTCCGACAGAATTATGAAGAAAGTCGAAACGTGGTATCTAAAAACGCTTTTAAAAGTAATCCGAATTCCTAAGATAATTTTCGCAATCGTTATTGGATTATTTGTTGCTGCAGTTATTGTTTTAAGCCAATTGGGAGGTGAGTTTATTCCATCTTTAGAAGAAGGCGATTTTGCGGTAGATACAAGAGTCTTGCCAGGTTCTAATCTTAAGACTACGATTGAAAGTACGCAAAAAGCAGCGCACATTTTGAAATCGCAATTTCCCGAAGTGCAAAAGGTTGTAACCAAAATTGGAAGTGGAGAAGTCCCAACGGATCCAATGCCAATGGATGCTGCAGATATGATGGTGATTCTAAAAGATAAAAAAGAATGGACTTCTGCAAAAACATTCCCAGAATTGTCTGAGAAAATGTCAAAAGCTTTACAAGATGTTCCAGGGATAACCGTTGGTTTTCAGTTTCCTGTGCAGATGCGTTTTAACGAGTTAATGACAGGTGCACGCCAAGATGTTGTTGTTAAGATATTTGGTGATAATCTAGACGAACTTTCCAAAAAAGCACAAGAACTTGGAAAGATTATCGAAGGCATCAAAGGCACTCAAAATTTATACATTGAGCCTATTTCCGGGCTTCCACAAGTGCTTATCAATTACAATCGACCTTTGATAGCACAATACAAATTGTCGATTTCGGACATCAATAGAATTGTAAATGCTGCATTTGCAGGACAAAGCGCGGGTTTGGTTTTCGAAGGCGAAAAACGTTTCGATATGGTTGTTCGGTTGAAAGATACCAGTCGAAAAAACATAAGTAATATTCGCAATCTTTTGGTACCAACGTCGTCAGGCAACCAAATTCCTTTGTCACAATTGGCTCAAGTTGACATTGTGCAAGGTCCCAATCAAATTCAGCGTGAAAATACGCAACGTCGAATTGTTGTTGGTTTTAACATCAAAGACCGCGACGTCCAAAGCATCGTGGAAGAACTGCAACAAAAAGTTGATAAAAATGTGAAGTTGCAACCTGGCTATAATATCACTTACGGAGGTTCTTTTGAAAACTTAAACAACGCAAAAAATCGTTTGATGATCGCCGTTCCTGTAGCTTTAGGCTTGATATTTTTATTGTTGTTTTTAGCATTCCGCTCCATTAAAGAAAGTATTTTGATTTACACAGCAATTCCGTTGTCGATTATTGGTGGCGTTTTCTTTTTGGCGCTTCGAGGAATGCCTTTTAGCATCAGTGCTGGCGTCGGTTTTATCGCACTTTTTGGTGTCGCTGTACTCAACGGGATTGTTCTGATTTCGGAGTTTAACAGGCTTCGAAAATCTGGGGTTAAAAACATTGTCAGAATAGTAGTCGACGGTGGCGAAGCACGATTGCGCCCCGTGTTGATGACTGCTTTTGTCGCATCACTTGGTTTTATCCCAATGGCAGTCAGCAATGGTGCTGGCGCCGAGGTGCAAAGACCTTTAGCAACGGTCGTTATCGGCGGATTAGTTATCGCAACTTTACTTACATTATTTGTGCTACCTCTTTTATTTATTAATTTCCAAAAAGGATTTAAAATGAACAACAAAATTTCAAAACATAGTCTTCCAATCCTTATTTTACTAGGTTTTTCTTGTTTTAATTTAATGCAAGCCCAACAAAGCATCGATTTGAAATCTGCAATCCAAATGGCGGAACAAAACAATCGAATTTTAAAAAATGAAAGATTAAAATCCGAGCATTCCAAAGCTTTGATAAAGTCGGCGTCGGAAGTTCCACAAACTGCGGTTTCTGCAGATTATGGTCAAATTAATTCTGCTTATAATGATATTAAGTTAGGGGTTTCGCAGAATTTTGCTTTTCCAGGAGTTTATAAAAAGCAAAGAAACCTCTTGACCGAAGAATGGAAAAAATCAGAATTAAATGTCGCTTTAAGTGCTTTCGAAATTAAAAAAGCAGTGAGTTTGGTCTTTTATAATCAATTGTATTGGAAGGAAAAAGAAAAGTTATTGCGCGAAGCTTATCAATTGTATTCGGAGTTTTCGGATAAAGCTAAGCTTAGATTGAAAGCTGGCGAATCTAATCTTTTAGAGAAAACAACAGCGGACAATCAAAAAGCAGCGATTGATATTCAACTAAAACAAGTTCAGGAAGAAATTAGACAAAGCGAATTGCAATTACAATATCTTCTTAATTCATCTCAAAATTGGAATACGCAAGATGAAGCCTTGTACATTAACAGCAATGAGGATTCGGAAAATCCAATGTTATCGATTCTAAAACAGCAAGTTGTTGTTGCCGAAAACCAAACTGAGGTCGAAAAATCTAAATTGTTGCCAGGTTTATCTTTGGGCTATAATCTTAATAGTTTCAAAGGTCTTGGTCCAGATGACAAGTTGTACACAGGAACACCTCAATTTCATTCGGTGCAATTGGGTGTAACTTTACCAATTTTTTCGTCTGCTCAAAAAGCGCGCATTAATGCTTCTAAATTAGCACAAAATATTGCGGAGAATGAGGTTCAGAATGCCGAGTTTAGTTTAAAAAACAAAAAAGAACAAGCTTACAATTTGTATCAATCTAATCTTAAAATCGTTCAACAATACCAATCAACAGAGCTTAAAAATGCTGATGTCATTACCGAAACTTCGAAGAAGCAATTTCTAAACGGAGAAATTAATTATCTCGAATTTGTAATGCTTGTCAACCAAGCGATTGCTTTGAAAAGTAATTACGTAGACGCTGTTTGGAAACTGAATGAAAGTGCCATTTTGTTGAATTATTTAAGCCTTAACTAATCTTATGAAACCAATTTTTAAATACCATAAAATGCTTGTAGCTTCTTTGGCTTTGCTATTTTTCCAATGTAACAAAAAAGAGGATGCGCCAGAAAAACCAGTTGTCAATACTGATGAAACAATTGTTAATTTGACCGATGCACAGCTAAAAAATGCACCAATTGGAACAGCTATTTTGAGCGAGCAAAGTATTTCGACCACTTTAAAGCTAAACGGAAAAGTTGATGTGCCGCCACAGAATTTAGTTTCGGTTAGTACGCCGATGGGCGGTTATCTCCGCAGCACATCTCTGTTACCTGGCATGCAAGTTAAAAAAGGTCAAGTGATTGCCATTATTGAAAATCCTGAGTTTGTGCAACTTCAACAAAATTATTTGTTGGCAAAGTCAAAACTTTATTTTGCAGAGCTAGACTACAAACGCCAAAAAACATTGAACCAAAGCCAAGCGAGTAGTGATAAAGTTACACAACAAGCGCAATCGGAAGTTAGCAATCAGCAAATTGCGATGAATGCGTTGGCACAGCAACTTCAGATTATTAATATCAATCCGTCTTCTGTGACTTCCTCGAATATTAAACGAAGTATTCCAGTATACAGCAGTATCAATGGTTTTGTAAGCAAAGTGAATGTCAATATTGGAAAATATGTAACGCCATCTGACATTCTGTTTGAGTTGATTAATCCGAATGATATACACCTTAACTTGAAGGTTTACGAAAAGGATTTACAACTTTTGAAAACTGGTCAACGCTTCGTCGCTTTTACCAACAGCGAGCCTAACAAAAAATTCTATGGCGAAATATTGTTAACCAGTAAAGATGTTGGTCCAGATGGTATTGCTGATGTACATTGTCATTTCGAAAACTACGACCATAGCCTAATTCCTGGAATGTACATGAATGCGGTTATCGAAACGCAAAATGCTTTTGTTGATGCACTTCCCGAAGATAGTATTGTCAGCTTCGAAGGTAAAGATTATGTTTTCGTCGAAGTAAAAAAACAAACCTACAAATTGACGCCTGTCCAACTTGGAGAGTCGGAAAATGGATTTGTGAAAGTTCAGAACGCCTCAGATTTTAAAGGTAAAAAAATTGTGACCAAAAATGCTTACACGCTTTTGATGAAACTTAAAAATACAGAGGAAGAAGAGTAGTTTTAAGTTTAATAGCAATATTTCAATTTATAAAAGCTTAGCTTTAAGTATTTTAAAAGAATTTTTGGTTATAAAACATTTCATAAAATTCTTTATATCAAACTATAAAAATATATTTGCACAATAATTTCCCATCATGACGAGGATTCTTATCGTTGACGACGAAGAAAAAATCAGAACTTTATTAGCCCGACTTTTAGGTCTCGAAGGTTTTGATGTGGTGCCTGTTTCCAATCTGAAAGCTGCGGCTAAAAGGTTGGAGTTGGATGATATTGACGTTGTGGTTTGCGATGTCAAATTGCCAGACGGCAGCGGTGTCGATTTTTCAAAATTGGTGAAAAGTCAATATCCCGCGACCGAACTTATTTTGTTAACCGCTTTCGGGAATATTCCCGATGGCGTGCAAGCCATTAAGAATGGCGCTTTCGACTACATTACAAAAGGCGATGATAACAACAAAATTATTCCGTTGGTTTATAAAGCTGCCGAAAAGGTTAAGCTGAATCGTCGTATTCTGCAATTGGAAAGACAATTGGGCAATCAACAGTCATTTGATAGTATTGTTGGCGAGTCGAGATTGTTGAAATCGGCGATAGATTCAGCCAAGAAAGTGGCTACGACTGATGCAACCGTTTTGTTGACGGGCGAAACGGGAACTGGAAAAGAAGTTTTTGCCCAAGCCATTCACAACGCAAGTCCACGAAGTAAACAGAATTTTATTGCGGTCAATTGTTCAGCATTTAGCAAAGAGCTTTTGGAAAATGAATTGTTTGGACACAAAGCCGGCGCTTTTACTGGTGCGGTTAAAGACGCAAAAGGTATTTTTGAAGAAGCCAATAACGGAACGGTTTTCCTTGACGAGATTGGCGAAATGCCACTCGATTTGCAAGCCAAATTATTGCGCGTTTTGGAATCTGGAGAATTCCTAAAAGTGGGCGACACCAAGCCGACAAAAGTGGATGTACGGATTATCGCCGCAACCAACCGTAACCTACAACAAGAAATTGAAAGCGCTAATTTCCGTGAAGACTTGTTTTACAGGATTGCCGTTTTCCAGATTTCGTTGCCATCATTGCGCGACCGAGTTGCCGATATTCCTGCGTTGGCGAGGTTTTTCTTGTCCAAATTTGCCAGTAAATCCACCAAACATATTACATCGATTTCGCCTGAATATTTAGAAGCTTTGCAAAAGCATAATTGGAAAGGGAATATCCGTGAATTGCGTAACATTATCGAGCGTAGTGTTATTTTGACAGACGGCTCCGAGCTTATGCTAGAAAGTCTTCCTTTGGATTTCATCGTGAATTCGGCATCGAATAAAGAAAATGAATTGTCAGAATTCTCAATGGCAAATATTGAAAAGCAACATATACAGAAGATTCTGAAATTTACCAAAGGCAATAAAGCCGAAGCGGCGCGCCTTATGGAAATCGGAATTGCCACGCTGTACCGAAAAATAGAAGAGTACCAACTCTAAAAAATAGTATCGTTTTGAGAAGAAGCCTATCATTTTGATAGGCTTTTTTTTGCTCAAAATTTTATTAAATATTTATAAGTGATTGTTATGTAATGCTTTAAAGTGAATGTTTCAAAAATGGATTGTCTTTTGGCATTAATGCTTTGAACCTAAAAAATAATCTCATGAAAGCAACAGTTCACAAAATCCATTTGGCAAGAAAATCAAGACTTCACTTGTCAGGTGTGAAACCAAAACATGTGGTATTTGGTATCGCAATCTTAGGATTCGTGGTATGTGCCGCAATTCAGTATTTACAAAATAATTAAATGATGATGACGCTTCTTTTAATCCTTGCAGGAATCGCCTGTTTTACTTTGTTTTTTAAGTCTATCGACTTTTTTGACAAAATGTAATTCGGCGTTCAAAATCAAAATTTATCAAAATGACATTACTTTTTATTATCGCAATTCTGGTGTTTGTCTACATCGTTTATGTATTGCTAAAACCCGAAAAGTTTTAAAAAATGAAACCCGAAACCAAAAAACAAATCCAAAACCTCTTCACAGTCCTTATGATGTGGCTTTTTGTGACAGTGGTCATTTATTTGGCGTGTATTCGGAGACAACAAATTCAATAATTCAATCAAACAATTTTATTCAGAAATGAACACAGAAATACTGGGCATAATTGCCATGTTTACCGTGACCATGTTACTGGCATTTCCGTTAGGGAAGTACATTGCCAAGGTTTACGGTGGTGGCAAAATGGGTGGCGATTTTATCTTTAACCCACTCGAAAAAATAATTTTCAAAATCGCTGGCGTCAACCCAAATACAGAAATGACTTGGCAGCAACACTTAAAGGCTCTACTAACGATTAATCTTGTGTGGTTTTTGTTGGGAATGCTAATCTTGATGATACAAGGAAGCTTGCCTCTCAATCCCGATAACAACCCAAGTATGTCCGCGGATTTGGCTTTTAACACGATTATTTCCTTTGTTGTCAACTGTAATCTTCAGCATTATTCTGGCGAAACGGGAATGAGTTACCTTGGGCAAATTTGGTTGATGTTTTTACAATTTGTAAGTGCTGGTGTTGGTATGGCTGCTGCTGCAATTGTTTTCAGAGCTTTTAGAGATAAATCAACAAAAGAATTGGGTAACTTTTATAGCTTCTTTGTTAAATCTTGCACTCGAATTTTATTGCCACTTTGCATTGTTGTAGCCAGTATTTTGAGCTTCCAAGGAACGCCAATGACGTTTGAGGGAAAAGATACAATTACCAATCTTCAAGGTGACAAAGTAGAAGTTTCTCGTGGACCTGCTGCGGCTTTTGTGGCGATAAAACATATCGGTACCAACGGCGGTGGTTTCTTCGGAGCAAACGGAACGCATCCTTTAGAAAACCCAACTTACCTTAGTAATATGACGGAAATGATTGCGCAGTTCATTATTCCTGTGGCAATGGTATTTGCGTTTGGATTTTTCATTAACCGTCGCAAATTATCGTGGATGATTTTTGGTGTGATGACCATTGGATTCCTTGTGCTTGCAATACCAAATATCGCCATGGAAATGAACGGCAACCCCAATATTGCTTCCATGGGAATTGACAATCAATTGGGCGCAATGGAAGGCAAAGAAACTCGAATTGGTGCGGCAGCTTCAGGATTTTGGAGCATCGTGACAACAGTGATTTCTACAGGTTCCATTAACTCGATGCACGACAGTTCTATGCCTTTATCGGGGATGAATGAATTGTTGGCAATGATGATTAATGCTTTCTACGGCGGTGTTGGCGTTGGGATTCTTAACTTTTTCGTGTTTATTGTTTTGGCAGTTTTCATCAGTGGATTGATGGTTGGCAGAACGCCCGAATTTTTGGGTAAAAAAATTGAAGCGCGCGAAATGAAAATCGCAATGATGATTGCACTTTTGCATCCTTTTTTAATCTTGGTCGGGACGGCGCTTACAGCAGCAATGCCGTCTCAAGGTGCTGCAACACTTAACAATCCAGGCTTCCACGGTTTTAGCGAAATGTTGTACGAGTTTACTTCATCCGCGGCTAACAACGGAAGCGGTTTCGAAGGTCTGGGTGACAATACACCTTGGTGGAATATCGCGACAGGATTTGTTTTAATTCTTGGGCGTTTCTTACCCATTATTGGACCTGTTGCCATCGCTGGATTATTGGCAGAGAAACGTTTTATCCCAGAAAGTGCGGGTACTTTGAAAACCGATACCGCCACTTTTGGCATGGTGATTTTTGCTGTAATTGCGATTATCGCGGCGCTTGCCTTTTTCCCAGCGCTTGCTTTGGGACCTATCGCTGAATATTTTTCTTTAAAATAAATGTTGACAAGAAATGAAATCTCAAAATAAATCTTTGTTTCAGAAAGAAATGGTGCAAACGGCACTGGTAGAATCTTTTGTGAAACTAAATCCTAAAACCATGTTCCGAAATCCCATTATGTTTTTGGTGGAAATCGGCACGGTAATTATGCTTGGCGTTAGTATTTGGACTTTGTTGGGCGAAAAATCACAAGGAAGTTTTACTTATAATTTCACCGTATTTTTAATTCTGTTTATTACTCTACTTTTTGCAAATTTTGCCGAAGCAATTGCCGAGGCCAGAGGAAAAGCGCAAGCAGACAGTCTTAGAAAAACAAGAGAAGAAACACCTGCAAAAAAGCTAAACATCGGAAATGGCGAATTTTCTCGTGATAAATCCGATCAATATCCAGTAACCGTGATCAATTCTTCAACATTGAAGAAAGGCGATATTTTTCTTTGCGAAGCAGGCGACATTATTCCTGCTGATGGTGAAATTTTGGAAGGTTTGGCAACCATTGATGAAAGTGCGATAACAGGCGAAAGTGCTCCAGTTATTCGTGAAGCGGGCGGTGATAAAAGCAGTGTGACAGGCGGAACTAAAGTTTTGTCTGACCAAATAAAAGTAATCGCAACAACTGAGCAAGGCGAAAGTTTCTTGGACAAAATGATTGCATTGGTAGAAGGAGCAGCGCGCCAGAAAACGCCCAACGAAATTGCGTTGACAATCTTGCTGGCTGGATTTACCTTGGTTTTTATCATTGTAACAGTGACGCTAAAACCTTTTGCAGATTACGCTCAAGCGCCAATTACCATTGCAGCATTTATCTCATTATTTGTTTGTTTGATTCCGACTACTATTGGCGGATTGCTTTCTGCGATTGGGATTGCGGGGATGGACAGAGCTTTGCGTGCAAATGTGATTACCAAAAGCGGTAAAGCTGTGGAAACGGCTGGTGACATCGATGTTTTGCTTTTGGACAAAACAGGAACCATCACGATTGGGAACCGCAAGGCAACTAATTTTTTCCCTGCGGAAGGCGTAGATCAGCAACATTTTCTCAATTTAATTGCTTTAAGTTCGTTAACTGATGAAACGCCCGAAGGTAAATCGATTGTCGAATTGGCTTCGCAAATGGATGAAGGGCAATGGACGGCAGACAGCGAGAAAATCGCTTATAACAACCGCGGAACTTTGTTGACTTTTCCTTTGGCTCAAATTCGTTTTATCAAATTTACAGCAGAAACCAGAAGTTCGGGATTGGATTTCGAAAACCAAAGAATCCGTAAAGGTGCTTTTGATGCGATTAAATTTTTGGTGGAAAAAGCAGGAAATACTGTTCCAAAAGAGATTTCTGAGGAAGTAACCCGAATTTCGACAAACGGTGGAACGCCTTTGGTTTTGGCAGAAAATGAAAAAGTTTTAGGCGTTATCGAACTTCAAGATATTATAAAACCTGGTATCCAAGAGCGTTTCGAAAGACTTCGCAAAATGGGAATCAAAACCGTGATGGTTACAGGTGACAATCCTTTAACTGCGAAATACATTGCGGAAAAAGCAGGCGTGGACGACTTTATTGCCGAAGCAAAACCAGAGGATAAAATGAATTACATCAAAAAAGAACAGTCCGAAGGAAGATTGGTAGCGATGATGGGCGACGGAACCAACGATGCTCCAGCTTTGGCACAAGCAGATGTCGGCGTTGCGATGAACAGCGGGACGCAAGCTGCCAAAGAAGCGGGGAATATGGTGGATTTGGATAATGATCCAACGAAGTTAATTGAGATTGTAGAAATCGGAAAACAACTTTTGATGACGCGCGGAACGCTTACCACTTTTAGTATTGCAAACGATGTTGCCAAGTATTTCGCGATTATTCCAGCGCTTTTTATTGCGGCAATTCCAGCCTTGCAAGGACTTAATATTATGCGTTTGCATTCACCAGAAACGGCGATTTTGTCAGCGGTAATTTTCAACGCGATTATTATCCCGATTTTGATTCCGTTGGCACTGAAAGGTGTGGCTTATAAACCCATTGGTGCATCAGCTTTACTGAGAAGAAACCTCTTTATCTACGGACTTGGCGGCGTTATCGTTCCGTTTATCGGGATCAAAGCCATTGATTTGTTGGTGTCTTTATTCTTTTAAAAATTGTAAAAAAGGATTCAGTTCCATTTAAAATTTAACAAAATGAAAAATCATATTTTACCAGCTTTACGAATGACTTTAGTATTAATCATTGTATTTGCGGTCGCTTATCCAGCATTGATTTGGGGAATTGCACAATTGTCTCCCAATCAAGGAAAAGGCGAGATTGTCACTTATCAAGGTAAAAAATACTACTCGAATATCGGACAGAAATTTGACCAAGACAATTATTTTTGGTCGAGACCATCGGCGGTTGATTACAATGCAGCTGGTTCTGGGGCAAGTAACAAAGGCGCGACCAATCCAGAATACCTAAAAGTGGTTGACGAGCGTATCGAAAACTTTATGAAACACAATCCAAGCATTGCCAAACGAGATATTCCTGTGGATATGATAACGGCGAGTGGCTCGGGCTTGGATCCTCATATCTCGGTGAAAGCGGCAGAAGTACAAGCGAAGCGAATTGCCGATTTACGCAATATACCCGAAACTAAAGTTTTGGATTTGATAAAAACGGAAACCGAAAAACCGTTATTTAGACTTTTTGGTCCTGAAAAAATCAACGTCCTAAAACTAAATATCGCACTCGACCAGTTGCAATAAAACGCTCTTCTGTCATTGGCTACGTCGAATCTTCGATTTCCGACGGAGGAGGAATCTCAAAGATTCTTCGTTCCATTACATTTCACTCAGAATGACAAACATTGATAAATGCAGGTCTAGCAGATAGTATTTTGTTTGTCATTCCGACGTAAGAGGAATCTAAAACATATTTTAAAAATTCCATATTTAAATCCTTTAGTTTTTCGGCAAGTTAAAAATGCTTGTCGGAAAACTTTTACCACCATGAAAATACTTTTCATCAGCATAATGACTTTGATTTTTGCAAGTTCTTATGCGCAATCAGATTCTATAAAACACGAATCTTCACTTAAAATCAGCGGTTACGGCGAAGTTTATTATAGTTACGATTTCGGAAATCCCGATCATCACAATCGTCCAGGTTTTATGTATTCGCATCAGCGTCATAACGAAATCAACCTGAATTTAGGAATGATAAAAGCGGCTTATTCCACGGAGAATGTCCGCGCAAATATTGCTTTGGGCGTAGGCACTTACATGAATGCCAATTATGCTGCCGAACCTAATGTGCTCAAAAATGTCTATGAAGCCAATGTTGGCGTCAAACTTTCCAAGTCCAAAAATCTATGGATAGACGCAGGTATTATGCCATCGCATATCGGTTGGGAAAGTGCGATTGGTGTTGACAACTGGACGGTAACGCGCAGTTTGGCAGCCGAGAATTCACCTTATTTCGAAACTGGCGCAAGATTGTCTTACACTTCTTATGATGGCAAATGGTATTTGGCAGGTTTGGTGCTTAACGGTTGGCAAAGAATCCAAAAAGTGGACGGCAACAATTCGCTTTCATTTGGACATCAGCTGACTTATAAATTTAATGATAAAATAAGTCTAAATAGCAGTTCGTTCATCGGAAATGATAAAGCGGACAGCACCAGGCAAATGCGTTATTTCCATAATCTTTATGCCAATTTTCAGGTGAACAAACAATGGGCGGTTTTGGGTGGTTTTGATATTGGCGCTGAGCAAAAAGCAAAAGGAAGCAATCAATACAATACTTGGTATTCGCCAGTTGTGCTCATTCATTTTGACCCTAATGAAAAGAACCGAATTTCTACTCGTTTGGAATATTACAATGATAAAAACAGGGTGATGATTCCGACAGAAACCAAAAATGGATTTCAAACTTTTGGTTATTCTTTGAACTACGATTACAAAATCCGCGAGAATGTCATGTGGCGCATCGAAGCACGTGGTTTGTCCTCTAAAGATGCCATTTTTGAGAAAGATCATCATAAAGTGCCCAACAATTATTTTGTCACCACTTCGTTGGCGGTAAGTTTTTAATAAAACCACTGATGTTGCCGAATATTACGTAAATTCACTTGTTAAATCACAAGTCCATGAGAAGCCTAAAGGTTATAGAAAGATATATTGGTTTTCTGCTAAGCGCGCCCAAAGAAGAGGAGGAATTAGAAACTTACCGCGAGATTGAGGAGGGTGTTGTGTTTCGTGGTTATAACCTTTGGATTCTGGGTTTTGCCATGATTTTGGCTTGTATCGGATTAATCACCAATTCGATAACCGCAGTGATTGGGGCGATGTTAATGTCGCCATTGATGGGACCTGTAGCAGGATTTGCTTTTGCTGTGGCTATTAACGATAGAGATTTAAAAATTAAAAGTATCAAAAATTGGCTGTTGATGACGGCGGTCAGCTTGTTGGCGGCGACTTTGTTTTTTGTGATTAGCCCTTTTCATAAGACGACAGAGTTATTAGAAGTTTACGATCACGCCTCGATTTTTGATATTATGGTAGCATTTTTTGGCGGAATGGCAGGTTTCATTGGAGTAATGAAGAAGGAAGGAACCAAGATTATCGCTGGCGTTGCGATTGCCACGGCTTGCATGCCGCCTTTATGTACTGCGGCTTATGGTATTGCAAATGGGGAAATTTACCACTTTTTGGGTGGCTTTTATTTTTACCTAATCAACTCGATGTTTATCGGTTGGGCAACTTTTTTACTGGCACGTTATTTCAAATTTAATTCGGTAAGACAAGAGCGTAAAAACAGCTTTTATCAGATCGCTTGGGATATTTTGATCGTTGTCATTATGATCCCAGGAATCTACATCGCCTATCAAAAATGGAATGCCCAAGAAGGCAAACAACAACCGCCAACAGACCAACAACGCATAGAATTACTGGAAAAGAAAGTAAACGATTTGGAGAAGCAACTCCACAAAAATTAAACAGCAATGGAAGAAACGCGCAAATCTGCAGAAGAATTTTTGGATCTCATTAAAAAATCTCGACGTGGAAAATTCAAAATCTACATCGGGATGAGTGCTGGCGTTGGGAAAACCTACCGCATGTTGCAGGAAGTGCACAGCCTTTTGGCAAATGGAATCGACGTGAAAATCGGTTATATAGAAACCCACAATCGTAAAGAAACCCACGCTTTGTTAGAAGGTTTGCCGATGATTCCGCGTCGCAAGTTGTTTTATAAGGGCAAAGAGTTGGAGGAGTTGGACGTTGCTGCGGTTATTAACTTTCATCCGGAAGTGGTCATCGTTGACGAGTTGGCGCATACCAATATCGAAGGCAGCAAAAATGAAAAACGTTGGCAAGATGTGATGGATATTTTGGATGCAGGGATTAATGTGATTAGTGCGGTTAATATTCAGCATATCGAAAGTCTTAATGAGGAAGTTCGCGAGATTACGGGTGTTGAGGTTAAAGAAAGAATTCCGGACAGCGTTTTGGCGCAAGCTGATGAGGTTGTGAATATCGATTTGACGGCGGAAGAATTGATTAGCCGATTAACACAGGGTAAAATCTATGACCAATCGAAAATTCAGTCGGCGTTAAATAACTTTTTTAAATCCGAACATATTTTGCAACTTCGCGAATTGGCACTAAAAGAGGTTGCTTCGCAGGTTCAAAGAAAAGTCGAGACGGAAGTTGTTTTGCCCAAAAATACGAAGAAAGAGAAGTTTTTGGCTTGTATCAGTTCCAACGAAATAACGGCGAAAAATGTGATCCGCAAAACCGCTCGTTTGGCGAATTACTACAACAGCAAATGGTTTGTTTTGTATGTTCAGATTCCCAAGGAAAGCGCGGACAAAATTGCTTTGGACAAGCAACGACATTTGATTAACAACTTCAAACTTGCCACTGAATTGGGCGCCGAAATTATAAAAGTAGAAGCTTCTAATGTGACCAAAAGTATTATCGAACAATGTGACGAGCGTAAAATTACAACCGTCTGCATCGGAAAACCGAGACTAAAACTTTGGCGAATAGTCCTTGCAACCGACACTTTTAATAGTTTGCTAAACCGTTTAGAAAAAGAAAGAATCGACTTGGTGATTCTTAGTTAATGTACTACTGACACGCAATTTGAGATGAAAATAAAAACAAAATTAACCTTTGGCGTAGGTTTCCTTTTTTTGATGATTATTGTGCTTTCCGTGCTCAGCGGTTGGTATATTAATCAGCTGAAACGCGATACCAATAACATTTTGACGGCCAACTACAACACATTGTTGTATTCCCGAAACATGCTTTTGACCTTGGAGGATGTACAATCCGATCCAATGGCGTTTTCTACGTTTCAGAAACACTTGGCAAAACAACAAAAAAACGTGACCGAAATTGGCGAAAAGGAAGCGACAGAGAATGTTGCCAACCATTTTGCATTATTAAAAAACGATCCCGAAAATCAGCAAGTTATTTCTTCGATTCGAAAAGATATTGCGGAATTAATGCGCCTAAATATGGATGCTATTGAGCATAAGAGTAGCATTGCAGATACTACGGCACACAACGCGATTACCGTGATTTCGATTGTGGGGACTTTGTGTTTTCTTTTGGCGTTTATTCTTTTGATAAACTTGCCCGCCAACATTGCAAATCCTATTCAGGAATTGTCGAAAAGTATCAAACAAATTGCCAATCAAAATTATAAAGAACGTGTTCATTTCGAAAGTCATAGCGAGTTTGGTGAGTTGGCAAAGTCGTTTAACATTATGGCGGAGAAGATTCAAGCTTATTCCGAAAGTAAACTCGACCGAATTATCCAAGGGAAACGTCGTATAGAAACGCTTATCGATAATATGCATGATCCCGTTATCGGAATTGACGAGGATAAAAAAATCCTTTTTGTGAACGATGAAGCTTTGAAAATTTCGGGTTTGAAAAAAGAACAAGTTATCGGAAAACAAATTCAGGATGTGGCGGTTAATAACGATTTGATCCGCGAAATGATTAAAGAAATCATCTCGGGAAGAGCGATTAATCCTAATGAACAGCCGATGAAAATCTATGCTGATGGCAAAGAAAGTTATTTCGAAAAAGAAGTCATCGATATCAATATTGTGCCGACTGGCGAAAGCGATTCGCAGTTTATCGGTCAGGTAATTATGCTCAAAAATATTACGCCTTTCAAAGAATTGGATTTGGCAAAAACCAATTTTATGGGAACGGTTTCGCATGAGTTCAAAACGCCAATTTCTTCCATTAAAATGGGTTTACAACTTTTAGAAAATAACCGAATTGGCGAACTTAATCCCGAGCAGAAAAACCTTGTGGATGGCATCAAAGAAGATACCGAACGTCTTTTAAAAATTACTTCCGAATTATTAAATATCGCCCAAGTAGAAAGTGGTGTGATGCAACTAAATATCAAAAAATCGAGTGTTGCCGAAATTGTTGATTATGCCGTAATGGCGAACAAAGCTGCCGCCGACCAAAAGCAAATCGAAATCCAAATAAACCTTTCTGCTGAAGCTGATTTCGTTAATGCTGACAGCGAAAAAACCTCATGGGTGCTCAACAATTTGTTATCTAACGCCATTCGCTATTCGCACGAAAACTCGAAGGTGACTGTTGACGTTTATCCCGAAGATGGAAAAGTATTATTCGTGGTTAAAGACCAAGGACGCGGCATCGAAAAGGAATACCAACAAAAAATCTTCGATCGTTATTTCCGAATTCCAGGAACTCGAAAAGAAGGCACAGGACTTGGCCTCAGCATCAGCAAGCAATTTGTTGAAGCCCAAGGCGGCAAAATCTTTGTGGAAAGCGAAATCGGCGAGGGTAGTAGGTTTGGGTTTGTGATATAGAAAAAGGGAGTTGTAATAACTCCCTTCTCTTTTGTATAAAACAAAAATTAACAATACAATATTCTTTCTAAACTAGAAAAAGCTTTTTCCATTTTGCGATTGAGTTACGACTGATCTTGAAATAATTTGCCATTTCGGAATTGTTCATATTATTCTTTTTCTGATAATTGAGGATTTCGATGATGTCGTTTTTTGAATATGAACGCAATTTTTGGTTGGTATCATCATCAATTTTTCCAAATAGTTTTTGATTTAAAGTGATAACATCGAAGGTTGATAATCTTTGTTTACCATTAAAAATTGAACTAAATTCTGAGATACGTTCAGGGAACTTATGCTGAATAAGATCACTGTATATTTTATTGTAGTTTGGACTATGATTGTTGTTTTGCATTTTCAATTGTGTTTATGTATTAATAAAAGGTGATTTAATTTGTTGTATCATTCTTAAACTTTCCAATCCACTTGTACAAGGTAGTTTTTGGAATATTGTATTCTGTGATAATTTCTTGTTTCGTTTTTTTACCTGTATTTACGAGCTCTAAGATGAAGTCAATGACTTCCTGTGTATAAATGTTTTTTCGGAATTGAGGCAAGCTCGAATTTTCTTTGTCGTGAGTTTGTGTTGATGCTGGAGAATAGAAAATTAAATGTTGAGAATATATTCTAAAGAAATCGTATTCAAGTAATTTGCTCCACTTAAGTAGCATATCCACATCAATACTATTTGCATTTAACATCAAGTCAATGTCTTCGTCGGACAATTGAAAAAAATTGCAAATCCGTTCACGCTGGATGTCTTTTTCAGCAATTCTTTTTTCAATTAAACTTCCAATATGAATTTCTTTAAAGTTCATTTTTTTAATAATGTGTTTTAATTTTCACATCAAATGAATAAAAAAAAAAGCTATAATAAAAGGAATTGTCTTGCATCTAGACGTTTAGTCTAACTTATAAAAATTGCATAAGTAGCTTATTATCAATAGTGTTTATTTGTAAAATAAGAAAAATATGCACAAGTGGGTATTGATGTTAAAAGAAACTCAAATTGATGGTAATTGCTAAAAAATGAACAAATAAAAACTTAAGAATTGTCTTTTTGTCCTTTCTCTTTTTTTACGAAATCAATAAATTGAGATGGAGAAATACCTGTTTTTGATTTGAAAACTGTTGCAAATTGACTGTGCGAATTGTAGCCACACATATCGGAAAGAACTGTAATTTTATAATTCAAAAGCACAGCATTAGATCTAATTTCTGAAGTGATGTAATCTATTCTAAGATTATTGATGTAATTATAAAAATCTTCGCCACGATATTTTTTTAGTAGATAACTAAGATTCCTTGGGGTAATTTTTAGCAAAACTGCTAGCTGTGGCGCAGTTGTATTTTTAGATGTGAAAAAATGTTTTTCTTCTAATGTTTCAAGATTTTTAACAATTTGTGCTTCATTATCTAGTTCTTTATTTAGTACTAAATCGCAAGAAGATTCTTGTTTTACGCTTTGTTTAGATTTTTCTTGACTGAATTGCTCAATAATTTGTCTTTTGTTATCGAGACGTTCTAGAATTCTTTGGTATGCTTCTTTTCTCTTTTTGTTTAAACGAGTGTAGTATAGTAAAATTGATATTAAAGTTAACAAACTGATGATGCTTATAATGCTCCAAATGAGTGTCTTATTTTGCTGCTTTTCAATTTTTTTTTTCAGTTTTAAACTTTCATATTTGGTGAGATCCTTTGTTACAGTTGTCGCATCTTTGTTAATCTCATCAATTTCTTTCGAAAAAGCAAGTTGGTCAGTCGCAGGATCAATATCGGCATTTAATCTTTCTGTTAAAATTAACTTTGTTGCAGCTACGCTTTTATTTTTTCTTGAAATGTTGTAAGCATTCGAAAAACTAGCTTTGGCCGCATCATAATCTTTTTGTTCGATACTAATCAATGCATTCGCTAGCTGATAGATTTCGAAGAGTGAAGCATTTTCAGGAACTGGAAATTGACTTGCAATTTGTTTTGCTTTTTCAAGACTAGCAAGTGCATTGCTTATATTTCCGCATTTAACCTGTGCAAACCCTAACTGTGCATAAACGGCAAAAATATAGTTGGGATCTAATTTTTGTACATCTTCTGGAACGAGCTTAAGATATTTTTTTCGGTATTCAGCAGCTTTGCAATAATCCTCGTCTATGTCTGCCATTTTAGAGAGATTATAACAATTTTCAGCCTCTTTGTATTTATTATTAGACTTTTGATAAAGTTCTTGTTCTTTGGCCCAAGCCTCATTAGACTGCTCAATTAGCCCAGCTCTTCGATAAGCAAAAGTTAAACTAGTTAGATTATAGACTCTAATATTCGCAGAATCCAGCGCTTTAAGGCCAGCATCCGATTCTTCTAAATAATAAATCGCATCCAAATATTTACCTTGTTGGAATTTGAGCCCTCCCATCATCATATTTGCCCAAGCAATTTCAATTTTTGTTTGTGCGTTTGCTAGCAAATTTTTATTGTTTTCTTCCTGATGATCACCAGTGGTATTAACTAGCTTTTGATAATGCGAAAATTGCTTGCTTTTTTCAGGGTCGATTTTCTGACCTTTATGAATTTGAGAAATAAAGGTTAATAATACTAATAAGAAAATTTTGTTAAAACGTAGCGTTAATAAATTCAAATCTTCAATGTTGTGTTCTACAAAAATATAAAAAAATATGACTGTAAAGTAAATTTAAAAATTATTTTACATGCTATTTTGGATACATTAGAATGAGAATCAATAACTAGTTCATTATGCTATATCATTGTGTTCGTTAAAATACTTCTTTTCAAATCTAAGCTCTAACTCAGTTCTAAATAATTCTAGAAAAGGGAATGTCGATTATTGATCTTTATTCGTTTAGTATTTTAGATGCATTTACTAAAAATATCTTTTTATTTTAGATTTTCGGAATTATTTCTTTTTGTAATTTTTACATCAAAATAAGAGGCAGCTTGACATTAGTTTGTATGATGTCATATTTTCGCGAAATCCTTTCTATATTTGGTTATTTGTTAATCTTGAAAATATTAAAAAAGATCATAATGAAATTTGGAATTCGAAAAATTGAAAGTTCAAAAATGACAAAATATTGCCAATGTTTTTTCAAATTGTTTTAATTAAGGAAAATCAATGTAAAATTGAAAAGTTCACTGGTATCACAAAAAAACATGTAGAATATTGGCAAAAGGTGCGAAATGACAATATATTAGTTGTATTATATGTTGCTCTACATTTTGTCAACACAATGTTAGAGCACATATTTATTTTTTATTTTTAATAATAATTTTTGAAATTTTAGAGGCTCTGTATTGAAAATTGTATGTCCAGATTTTCTAAACCAAAACAATTTTTTATTTTTTGATTTTAACTCTTTATAATATTTGTTTGCCAAAGTATGATAACTTTGATTATCACTACTTCCTATAAAAAAGTAAATTGGACAATTAATAGTAGGATAGGAGGAAGGTACATTTGTTTTCGCATTTTCTTTCCAAATTGGGAACCATTCATCCATCCAATTGTAGTAAGAATTTCTGAAATCTTCTGTGTTTACTCCTTGAACGCCATTATGGATAAAAAGCCATTTTTGCGCGTAAAAAAAATCATTCTTTGTTTGGATAGGAAGCTTAACTTCATTTAATTCTCTAATTGCTTGTTCATTATTGGTTTTGTTTGCCCAAGATTTTAAATCGCGCATAAAAAGTTTGGTGCTTTCATTTGCGTCAATAACTGGACTTACTGCAATGTAGGCTGCGATTAACTCTGGATGTTTGGAAGCAAGTTCAAACCCCATAACAGAGCCCCAAGAATGTGACAGTAAAAATATTTTCTTCTTATTGTATTTTTTCTCTAAATATTGAAGAACTTCTAAAGCATCAGATTGTAGTAATACAATAGAATTTTCAGTTTTATTTAATTTTAGCGTTTCACCTGTGTTTCTTTGATCCCAATTCACAACAAGAAAATCATTCATTAATTTATTTGTAAAATCTGGCGCAAATGGCAATAATGATTTACCAGGTCCTCCATGTAAAATTAGAAGAATTGGATTTTTTTCATCATTACCTTTTATGTTTATATATTGTTTTGAGTTGCCAATTATTACGGACTCTGAGATATTTATTTTAGGTAAATTACTTTCCAAATCTTGTGCATAGACGCAATTAGTAAATATTATTAAAATAAAAGTAAGTATTGTTTTTTTCATAGAATAACTTTGTTATCAATGTTGCGTAATGGAAAAAGTATTGGCACAATATAAGTTTTTGAAGAACTAAAAGTTCAAGAACGACAAAACTCACCCAATACTTTTTCAGATGGTCGAAATTAAGAAAAAATACTTTATGAAAAGTAGCTGTGGCGCAATATTACTCACCTAACTTAACATTTCACCTCCTTAACTACTTCTCAATGAAAGGCAAAAACAAATACATTTGTCGTTGATATTAATATAGAAATAATCATGTTAATTTTCTACTTTGTAGTTTAAATATTTAGTTCACTGCACATTAGCTATTTACCTTTTTATTCATCATATTTTTTACGATAGTGATAACGGTTTTCCTTGGTAACAACCTTGGAAGTATTGATTGCATTCTGTTTCCAAAACCAATGATTTTATTGTTTTTCTTCTTAATTAATGCATCGAGGCTTTGTTTTGCCACCATTTCTGGTGTTTCAAAGCTCATTCCCGAAGTATCGGCGTTGGCTTCTTTTTGAAAACCAGTTTCTGTATTTCCTGGGCAAATCGCGGTTACAGTAATTCCTTTGTCCAAATATTCACCATAAAGCGATTCCGAAAAATTGAGAACAAAAGCTTTACTTGCACAATAAACAGCAATATAAGGACAGGGTTGTAAAGCTCCTGTAGAAGCGATGTTGATAATACCGCCATTTTTATTTTTCAACATATTAGGGATAAAAAGTTGACACAATTTCACCAAAGATGATATGTTTAATTGAATCATTTCTTCGTACGTTTTTATACTTTGATCCAAAAAATTACTCCATTTTCCTATACCTGCATTATTTATTAATAAATCAATGTTTATATGAAGTTCAGAAAGTTGATCATAGATTGCTTGACTTGCATTCGGATCGGATAAATCAGCCACCAAATATGTGACCTCAATCTGGTATTTTGATTTTAAATCGTTTTTAATCTCTTCTAATTTATTTTGCGAGCGAGCTGTTAATACAAGGTTTACACCTTTTTTTGCAAGTTCATAAGCAAAAGCTTTACCAATGCCAGATGATGCGCCAGTAACTAAAGCAGTTTTGTACAGGAATTTTGTCATTATTTATAGTATTAAATTTCATACAAATAGACAAAAATGGATTCCGAACCTACTTAACAAATGTTAGAAATTTAGTTGCTTTCTTATTCGACTTAAACTTTCGGGTTTAATACCAATATAGGATGCAATATATTGTAAGGGAACATTTTTTATGATTTCAGGTTGCGTTTTAATCAGTTTTAGATAGCGTTCTTCGGCAGTTAGTAAAATCATATCCCTTGTTCGTTCTTCGTTAAAAACCAAAGCTTGCTCGTAAATCTTTTCACCAAAATAATTCCATTTTTCCACCTTTTCACTTAGTTCATCCAATTGCTCTTTCGTGATTCTGTAAAGAACGCAATCTGTAATGCTTTGAACATTGTCATAAGCTTTGGTTTGCATAATAAAACTTTGATAAGAGCTTATAAATCTTGAAGGGCAATTAATTTGAGTTGAACGTTCTTCGCCATCTTTTACATAAAATACTCTTACAAATCCTTTGTCAATAAAATAAAGATACTTTGTGAGTTTATTTTCTTCCTCCAATAATGTATTCTTCTTAACCTCAATAATTTCAAAAGAACTTTTTATTGTTTCAATATCTATTTCACTCAATGAAATATACGATGAGATGTGTGCAATTAAATTGTGATATGATAAGGTCATAAGTATAACTTGATATAAAAAAATAGTCACAAATGGCTTCCGAAGAATAGACTATTACAACCGGAAATGCATTGGCGAAGCATGGTTTTAATTTGAAGGAATTTTCTGCTTAAGACCAAACGTTGCCGATATTTTTTCCATGAAACGAACCTACAAAAATTTTGAGGAATGGAAAAGTAGTGGTGTCAGAATTTTCTAAAATCTTTAGATTATGACAAAACCTTACATTTTTCCAACAAAGTGCTTACTATAATACGATTATCACTTTTTTTCTTTCATGTTTTTTAGCTTTTGTATAACATTTATAAGTTCATTATCTCTGTCTAGATTTATTTCAATTAGTTTATTAATGCAAAAATTTTCATTTAAAACTTTTTTTTCGGAATCAAAAGGGTAGTCATCAAGCCAAATAAAATCTGTTTTAAAATCAATTCCTTCAGTTTTTAAGGTTGTCCAGTTTGTTGGTTTTATTTTTTTTAGAAGTTCAACTATTTCATTATCAAAATATTCATTAAGATAATTTAATGTAGTATCTGTTTCTCCTTTGCAGTGGGTAGTAAGCCAGAAACAATTAAAATTACAAGTTATATATTCTAACAACTCTTTAGAATTATTACTTGGTTTAGTATTTTTTGAAGTTAGAATAACTCCATCAATATCAAGATACAAATTAGTAGAATGCATTTATTTTAATTTGAAGATAAATCGATATAATTCAAGCTAACGAAAAAAGTATTAGGGAAGTGTTAACTTTCCAAGAACTAAAAGTTCAAGAACATCCAAAGGAAGCCGATTATTTTCCATGAAACGAACCTACAAAAATTTTGAGGAATAGAAAAATAGGGGTGACAGATTTTTCTCAAATCTTTAGATTATGACAGAACCTTGCATTTCATCAATACAATGTATCTGCAGTAGCAATTGTTATTTATACTTTTTGCCAGAAATATATTGATCAAAATCGATTTCTAATCCCAATGAATGGAGTTTACTAATATGCTCCAAATTTAGATGTGTACCTCCAATCATATTATTTCCGTTATGCAATTCTGTCCAAACTTGAATAATACAAAATGCTTTCTTATTCATTTTCATTATTTCTGATTTGTGACTATATAACTTCCTTAATAGTTTTGACAGCTTATTTTCAAAAGTATCAGGTTCGGAATTTAGTTCAAAAATAAATGAACTGAACTTATATTTTATTTTTCCATGTCTCAAATCACCTTTATTCCATCCATTTGACGGTTTTAAAGATGTCAATTCCTTTAACTCTTTAAAGCTTAGTTTATCGGTTGTTGCCCTAAAATAAATCGAAATATACGATTCTGTACTAATTCCTTCAATTTTGTTAGTTTTTCGACTGATAAAAAATACAAAATAGAAATTCTCGTTTTCAACAGGAAGATAAACAATGATTTCCTTTCTATTTTTACGAATTTTAGCAATTTTTAGTTTCTTTTTTTCGAAAATTGGGCTGTGAATTTCCAAAAGCTGCTCAGTAATTGCCCATTCTTTTTTTCTAAGCTCAAATTCTATTAAATCTCTAATTTGTGTAGTGTTCATATGCAATTGTAGATAACGGAAAAAGTATTGGCAAAGTGAGTTTTAATAGAAGTAAAAGTTCAAGAATTAACAAACGTAGCCAATGTTTTTTTCCAAGAAACTAACTTACAAAAATTTAGTAGAATGGAAATAAATAGACGGCTGCATTTTTTCAAATCTTTCGATTATTATAAGACCTCGTATTTTACAAGTACGATGCTAGCTGCAATGTTTTTTAGTTTGTTGGATATTTTAAAGCTTTATCAATTTCAATAGGATTATTGTTTTCACGAATAAATTTTTGTCTTGATTCTGTCAATTCTTTAAATTGGCTAATATCTTTTACATCAACACCATTAATACTAATTGTCGTATTTGGACTTTTTTTGAATTGTTCGCGAGTTTCGTGATATGGATCATTATACTCGTTCATCAACATTTTATCAATATTTTGCTGGGTTGTTTTTATTGGTTTTTGACCATAAAAACTTTCAATGAAAGGAGTTTTATATGTAGAAGTCAGTTTAAAACTTTTAACTAGGGTAAAATCAAAATTGTTTTTGTCATCATATATTTGGAAAATCAATCCAGGTAAACCTCTGAATTTATATGGACCTTCCGAAACATTTATTTCCTTCGAAAACCAAGCAATCCATTTTCTTCCTCCAAAAGTTGCTGTTGCTTTTTGCAAAGTATAATTCTCAAAATTTTTGGTTTCTTTTTCAAGATTCCAATTAATTTTGTCCTCAGTATCATAAACAAATACATCGTCGATTAAGGTATAATTACTATTTGTATTTGAGTTTTTCACTCTAACAACAACAGGAGTAGAAGTATCCCAAAGTTGGCTATTTTGCCCTTTGGTAATATTGGTTGAGTCAATTGTAACGTAATGATAATTATAAAATTTGACATTATCAGGATTAACATCCAAAGTCATATTTTCTTTTTTAAATTCAGTTTGCTTTGGATTTACTTTATACTTAAATTCATAAATGAAGCGATGCGTTTGAGCGGAAGCGAATCCAAAACTAAGGACAAAAATTAGAATAAATACTTTCATAAATATGTTTTTAAATGGTGTTTTGGGAACTACTACAGCTAACGGAAAAAGTATTGGCGAAGTGCGGGCTTAATTTGAACGAATGTTCAAGTTCAGACCAAACGAAGCCGATGCTTTTTCAGATTGTCAAAATTATAAAAAAAAACAATATGAAAAGCAGCGGCAGCTAAATTTCTCAAATCGTTCTATTATACATTTAACCCCGCATTTTGCCAATACAATGTTAACTGCAGTATTATTTTGAATTTAATACTTCTTCAATTCTTGAGTAAATTTCTAAAAGTTTTTCATAATTTGAATTACTCTTATGAAACATAAACGAAGTATAAAGCCTGTGAGTTTCGGTTGAAGTTACATTGATATTCAATATATTATCAATCTTAATAACATTTTTTCTGAATTCTGACTTCTTATACCATCTTTCAAAAACATCATATCGTAATTTTGCTTTTTCATCCTCATCAGAACAAACATAAACCAAGGAATTCTCAATTTTTATGAAAAAACGTTCTATAATATTTTCTATTGTTTTAGATACTTTTGAGTCATAAGGTTCAACTTCATCACTTGCTTTTTCGCTATAATTTGGAAAATGTTAGGGATTTCTTCTCCTGAAATAGCTGAAAATGTCTCATCCACAATGAATGCCACACGATAAAGAATACTATTTTTAGTTGTAAAATTGTAAGTGTTCGTTATGTCATCAAAAACATAATTATAATGGTTTTGCAAACTTAATTCCTTTTTTTGTTAATGATTGAATTGAAGTTTTTCCCTTGATATATGAACGGACATACTCTTTATCCGCAACCATTTTGGCTACAGATTTTAAAATAATATCTTTTTTTAATTCTTTCGTTTTCATAATGACACAAAGATACAAATATTATTTCTAAAATTTCTTATTATGTTTATCCGTGGAGTTCCGAAAATATTGCAAATAACGGAAAAAGTATTGGCGAAGTGCGGGCTTAATTTGAACGAATGTTCAAGTTCAGACCAAGCGGAGCCGATGCTTTTTCAGATTGTCTAAATTAAAGAAAAAAACAATATGAAAAGCAGCGGCGGATAAATTTCGCAACTTTTTCTATTATACATTTAACCCCGCGTTTTGCCAATACAATGTTAACTGCAGTGCGTACTATGGCTTTATTTTAACAATCTTATCCTCTCGAATAATTACTATTTCGCTATTCTTTTCCTTCTTGAACTCAAGCATTTTTTCATACGCTTTTTCAAGTCCTTTTAAGATTTTCGTTTTTCTAATATTTTTAGCTTCTTTTGTCATAATAACTTTTTAAATCATTAAACTTCTCTAAGTTATGAATTACAATTTCTTCTCCAAAATTTTTCTCTGCAATTAAAATTGGTTTTCCCTCAGAATTATCAAATATCAAAACTTGGTCGACAATTTGTAAATAAATATCAAACAAATTTTTAATTCCGTTAATGTATCTTCTTTCAATTACATCAGTTGGAATATTGTGACCGCCTTCTTTTACTCGAGTTTTAACACGTTCTTTTGCTAAATCAGAATTTCTAAGCCAAAAGAAAAGTAGAGTAGTATTGTAATCATTTTCTTTAGCAAACTTAACTTTCTGTTTATATGTTTTTGTTGCTAAAGTTGTTTCAAACGCAAAATTCTCTTGATTCTTGAACAATTCATCAATTCGATTCAACATTATTCTACCTGCTTCAAATGCTACTTTTTCTGGTTGGAAAGGAGATAGACCCTTTGCGATTTCATCTGCATTTACAAATTCTTTACAATCTAAAATCTCAGGTAAAATCGTAAAAGAAGCTGTTGTTTTTCCAGCTCCGTTGCAACCTGCGATTATGTATAGATTCTTTTCATTCATAACTACAAATTTACATTAAATTTTGGATGAATTGAATACTTTATTTCAGCTGGAAGTTTGTCAAATCGTATTACAGTTAACGGAAAAAGTATTGGCGAAGTGCGGGCTTAATTTGAACGAATGTTCAAGTTCAGACCAAACGTAGCCAATATTTTTTCAATGAAACTAAGTTAATAAAAAATGTGGAATTGAAAAATATTGGCGGCTAAATATGTGAAATTTTTCAATTATACATTTGACCCCACATTTTGCCAATACAATGTTAGCAGAAGGCAGAATTAGGAGATAATTAAATTACAAATTAACTTGATCATTAACTCTTTTTCGGACGGATCACTTTGCGCAACTAATAATGCTAAAGCTGTTAGTGCATTGTCATTAATTTTGTTTTCTCCCGATTTTTTTAATAAATGTTTATTCTTTTCTAAGAACCAAATAAAAAGGAAAGCTCCAATTCTTTTGTTGCCATCCGAAAATGGATGATTTTTAATAACAAAATAGAGTAGGTGTGAAGCTTGTTCTTCAATTGTTGGATAAAGATAAATTCCATCAAATGTTTGAATTACAGTCTTAAGAATCCCTTCAAAAGAATTATCTTTTTGATTACCGAATAATTTAGTTGCTTCTTTTTGTGAAATTAGCTTTTCTTTCAAATCTTCGATAACAGAGCAAGCCTCCTCGTAATTGATTTCGTAGCTTATATTTTCATCAAGCTCATTCAACTCTAATCTATTACTATCAAATTGATTTAGTAAAATAAAACTTTTGGTATAATTTGATAGAATATTTAGTAATCCTTTTGATTTACTAATTTGATTTGTTTGATCCTCAGTTTTTGCAATTATTTGTATTAGTTGGTTTAATTCATTCAGTCTTTTTTGATTTATTGAATAACCTTGAATCAAATATTCTTTTAATCGATTGGTTGCCCAAATTCTAAATTGTGTTCCTTGTTTTGAATTGACTCTATAGCCAACAGAAATAATCGCATCTAAATTATAGAACTCAATTTCTCGTTTTATCTCTCTTTTACCTTCTTTTTGAACTGTTGCATTTTTTGCAACAGTTGAACTGAAATCAAGTTCTTTTTCCTTGTAAATGTTTTTAAAGTGTCTAGAAATAACCGATTTATCACGACCAAAAAGTTCAGCAATTTGATTTAAAGAAAGCCAAACAGTTTCATTTTCAAATCTCACTTCAATTTGAGATTCTCCACTTGAAGATTTATATAATTCAATTGTATTCACCTTTCAAATATAATGAAAATTGTAATGTGGATTGTGCTGAACTGCTTTTTCAGATTGTCTAAATTAAAGAAAAAACAATATGAAAAGCAGCGGAGGATAAATTTCTCAAATCTTTCAATTATGACAAATCCCCGCATTTTACCAATACAATGTTAGCTGTTCGTGCATTTTTTACATTTTGAAGTAGATGTTTAATATATTTTACTAGACCTACATCTTCTAATAGTTGATAATTATTAGAAGATGCTATGAAATCAGATAGTTTTACCTCAAAAATAGTTGCTTTTTCATTAGTTATCCAACTATTACCTGTTCTTGGCGGGATTGTTTTTATTACTGCAGTATAAATATTTTTTTGCGAATTAATATTTATAAATAATCTTTTGAGTGTTTCTTCTTTGTGTACTTTAATTTCAAAATAACTTTCAAAGTCTGAAATGAAGAATTCAATACCAATAAATTGAAATATGTTTTCAAAGTGAAATTCAGAATTTGAACTGCCCCATGTTTCAAGAGTTTTTTTCTCTTTACTCCAACTAAGATCAAATTTTGGTTGAAAGAAGTTGATAAATGAGAGTGTGGTAGATTTATCGTCAGTAAAGTCTATTGTTTTCATTAATCTATCTATTTCTAGATTAATGAACCAGTCCCATAATTTAGATTTATCAGCTATTTGTAAAAAGTCAATAATTTCAATGTCCTCAAAACTGTTCCATAAGTAACTGAGAACATCTGCCTTGTATACTTCTGAACTGTCTATGGTACTTAATTTTTTTGCTATGAAATATTTCTCAAATTTAGATGAACTTAACTTATACCATTGGTTGTAGGGAATGATTATAGGACTTAGTATTTCAATTTCCAAATCAAATCCAAATGTTTCTTTAATGATAACTTTTAGCTTTGATTTGGTGATACTATAATGATTTGATTGTTCCAAATGCTTGTATAGCTCGTAAATGAAGTTTGTTAAAATAACTTTTGAAATATCTTTTTGGGTCGTAAGATAAGAAATATATAGTTCTATGAATTCAAAAGTGGACAATCCCTTAATTTCAATTTTATTTGAAATAATAAATTCACAAATATTTTCAAATAAAATTCTATTATCAGAAAATGATGCTAGGATATTATTTTCGGCTTTTAAAGCAGAAATTAAATCGGTATATTTTTTCTCTTTTAAATATGAAATAGAATCATAGTTATCCTCCTTAGTTGGTAGATATTCATTAATAATTGTTTGATATGGCTTTTGTTTAAATTTTTTGTTATTTTTTATGGGTCTAATAGCTTTTTTTGATTTTCTTTTTTCTTTATACAGGAAAGGAAATTTCATATCAAACGTGTTTTCAAGGCTTTTTAGATACTTTGTAGTCAATCTAAACTTATATTTTTTTGAGAGTTCTTCGATTGTGAAGCTAGTAAAAGTATCCAGTTCTACATCTTGATTTTCCGATAAATAGTAGTCTATATCGTCTTCTATTAATTCTTTTATGTGCTTTCTTATTTTTAAAATATTAGATGTATAGAAGTAATCAAACTCAATTGGAAATATTTCTTTGAAATCATAGAAATAATCATACTCTGTTGCAAAATTTATGCTTTCGTAGAAAATAGTCAGAATTTCATTTTTATCAAAATTAAGATAAGGGAAAAATAGTTTAATAATAGATGGGAAATATATCATTGAGCGATGTGCTACAATTTTCCCACTTTTTATTTTGAAGTTTTCAAAATCTTTTAAAATCTGACTTAATACAAATTCTTTGATATCTTTATTCTCAAGCTCATCAATATTAAAAAGACTAGAAATGGTAAGAAGCTTTAAATATTTTGTTTCTTCTTTTGTATGAAATTTGGATAGTTGGTCTGAAAACTCTCTTTCTTCATAATTGGAGAATTGTAAAATTTCAAAATCGGTAAGGATTTTATTCTTTAGTTCTTTTTTAAGAATTTCGTTAAGCACAATTTTCTCTCCATAAAGTACTATATCTGATTCATAGTCACTTATTTTTTCTTTTTCAGTACTAAATATAAAAGTCAATTGGTTGAAAAACATGGCGTTTTTGATAATTGGTTTTATCCATAAATAGCCGTCTTTTCTTAAATATTCTAGCAAATAATCCTTGATACCAGGACTTTGAAATTTAATGTAAAATGTATTATAAAATTCATCCTTTTCAATAAAAATATAGAATTCTTCAAGCTTTTTCAACTCTATTTCAAACTCAAGAGGGGTAATTTGTATATTTAAATTGCTTCATGCGTCTTTTTGAATAGCATCAAAAGAAAGTTGTAAATCTTCTGTATCCATTGGATCACTTGAAACTAAAAGCACCAACAAAATAAGTTGAGCCGTAGGAGATAATTTTTTAAATGCTTGCGTCCAATATTCTATAGGGTTATCTAAATATTTGTATAGTTTATCGTAAAAATCATATGAACTTTGGTAAGCTTCAATTTTATATCTTTTAATGAAGATTTCAAGAATTCGAGGTGAATAGTTTTTATGATTGAGAATATGTTCAAATACGTCACTGTACGACAAACTTTGAAAATATGACAAATCAAAATCATAAAATATTAGATGGTTTAGAAAGATTTTTACTTTATCTTCTCTCGAGTAATCTTTTAATTGAATTAAATATTTGTTATTTCTAACTATATTTTCTGTTTCAAATTCTGCATTTTTCAGTATATCTTTTAGTATATACTCTCTGGAAATCAAGATTAAATAGCTATTTTCAAATGTTTTAAAATTGTTAATTAATGACAGAAATTCTCTTTCGTAGGTACTGTTCTCTTTAATTTTTGGGCTAAAATTTTGTCCCCAAAAGTCATCAACAATAATAAGTCTGTTATTTTCCAAGACTCCAGACGTTTCAGCGTAGTCGTTTTCATCAAGATAGAATACTTTACATTCTTTTCTATTAATGAAATAATTGGCTATCATTTTTGCCGTCGTAGTCTTTCCTACACCAGGATTTCCGGAAAGAATGATAACTTTATCTTCTTCAAGTCTTTGTATGAGATGTTGTAGTTGTTCTGTGTTGTGGTATAATTTGTGTTTGTCGATTAAATCTTGAAGGAATGTTCTTGAGTTATTGTAAAATTTTCTGTTTATAACTTTTTCAAGTGCTATTTCTACAGCCTTCAAGTTTGGTACTAAGAGTTTTGAATATATCTTGAAAAGGAAATCATATGTAGGTTGTCCAAGATATTTGTTTAATTTTTGTCCATCAATAATGTCTTCTTCACAAAGTACATATCCGTTAAATAATTCTAAAATTTCTTTTGACAATGAGACAGACAGATTAATATTGATACAAAGAATATATCTAGCTGGTTTCAATCTTTTGCATTTTAGCAATTCTTTTTTTAAGTTAGTAATTAATCCTCTTTCATTTTGAGGAGAGTATAATTTACATTGTCCAATTATTTTTTCTTGTGTATTGGTTGATTTAATATCAATTCCTCCGTCCCTTCCTCTTCGGTATGTTGTGAACTTTATTGGATTTTCACGTATTTCAAGAACATGCGTACAAAAAGTTTCAAATTCCGTTGGAAATAGTAAATTGTGAAAATCGAAATTATTCATTTATGTGTGTGTATAGTTGTTTTGCATAACAGCCAACGGAAAAAGTATTGGCGAAGTGCGGGCTTAATTTGAACGAATGTTCAAGTTCAGACCAAACGAAGCCGATGCTTTTTCAGATTGTCTAAATTAAAGAAAAAAACAATATGAAAAGCAGTGGCGGATAAATTTCTCAAATCTTTCTATTATACATTTAACCCCGCATTTTGCCAATACAATGTTAGCAGAAGTGTTTTTTTAGCTACAGATTTAGTTTCATTTTTGGTAAAAATCTATCTTTTATAGAAGATTCAAGTCTATCGTAAGTTTCGAATCCGAATTTCTTGTAAAATTCTTCTGCATTTGGTTCGGAATCCAAAATTATTACTTTGCAATCTGATTTTTTGACTCTTTCTATAAAATCATTCATCAAAATTTTCCCAAATCCTTTTCCTATGTACTTTTGATAAAGAAATAAATTATCCAGCTTACTATCTGTTCTTGAAATTTTTAAAATAGAGTAGTATCCTATAATTTCGTCGTCATCTATTAATTTATACACTTCATTTTCGTCAATGTAATCCTTTGAAATTGTTAAGTCTTTCTTCCATAATTCAATTTGTTCTTTCGAATATCCCCAAAATGCTTTTCCATCTAAAGTAATATTTGTAAGAGTTGAATGGTCGTTTGTTGTTGCCTTTTCAATTTTCATAATTTGAATCTATAGATTTGTTCTGTCTCCGTGAGATTTTGGTTCAGAAATTACTAAAAACTCTAATTCCGAATTTGTATTATTCGAAATTCGATGTTTCTCATTTGGTTTAATATGAATTCCATTACTTTCTGTAACTTGAATTAATTCATTATTAATTTCAAAAGTTGCTGTTCCTTTTAGAATATAAAAAACTGTTGAGCATGTGAATGAAAGTGCAAATTTTCATGTGTATTTGGCGGCATATTTTCCTGAATAATACTCAAAGAATCTGTCTTTAATAAATGCCATCCATCACAATTATTTCCCCAAACATAATGTTCAGAATTTTGTTTTGATGTAACTTTCATATGGTTTTATATCCTTGTGTGAGTGATTGTTATAACATTTCTGCTAACGGAAAAAATATTGGCGAAGTGCGGGCTTAATTTGAACGAAAGTTCAAGTTCAGACCAAGCGAAGCCGATGCTTTTTCAGATAAGCTAAGTTAATGAAAAAGATTATATAAAAAGCAGCGGCGGATAAATTTCTCAACTTTTTCTACTTTACATTTAACCCCGCATTTTGCCAATACAATGTTGTACGCAGTATTATTTTTTTCTATAAACAGAGGTTTTCTTATCTCCATTTTTTTCAATTAATCCTGATTCAACCGCATTTTTCAAATCTCGACTTGCAGTTGCTGTTGAAATTTCTTTGAAAAAATCTAAATAATCCTTTCTACTAAATTCGTTGTCGATTTGCTCTAAAAATAATTGAATTCTATTTTCATCAGACAGTTTTTTTACCGAATTTTCAAGTAATTCGGATAATGATTGGTCTATAATTTTCAACATATATTCAATGAACTTTGTTGATTTCCCCTCTTTATCAGATTTAGAAAGTGCTTCGTAATATTCAATTTGATTTTTCGAAATTAATGTTTCAAATGGTAGAAACTCAAATACAGGATATTGTTCCATTAAAATTAAGGTTTGCCATAATCTTCCCATTCTGCCATTTCCGTCAATAAATGGATGAATAAATTCCATTTCATAGTGAAAAACACAACTTTTAATCAAATTGAGTTCGGTTCTATCTTTAAGATATTCAAAAAGATCTTTCATTAAAAAAGGAACATTTTGATAGGGTGGAGCAATATGCTCAACTTTAGAACCTTTTACAATTCCGACCCCTTGATTTCGATAATTACCTGCTCTAAGAATTAAATTTTTCAAAAGCAATTTATGAGCTTTAAGAAAATCTTTTTCGTTATTGTATTTGAAATTTTTTAGATTTTTATAAACTTCTAAAGCATTTAAAACCTCGATAATATCTTTTTCTGGACCAACGACTCTTTTATTTTCTAAAATCGCTGTTATTTGTTCTTCAGTCAATGTATTTCCCTCTATACTTAAAGAAGAATGAATTGTTTTTATTTGATTTTGTTTTCTTAAAGTAGGATTGGTCTTGATTAAATATTTGGCATTTACTTCTCCTATTTTCTCTGAAATAGAAGTAATGTATTTTAAAATTTGTGATGTTATTTCGTAAGGAGGTTTCATATTATGATACTATCATTTGATACTATCACAAAGATAATTCTTTCTTTTGAAAACCTAATTGTCTTTTCTGAAAATATTGCGTACAACGGAAAAAGTATTGGCGAAGTGCGGGCTTAATTTGAACGGATGTTCAAGTTCAGACCAAACGGAGCCGATGCTTTTTCAGATTGTCCAAATTAAAGAAAAAAACAATATGAAAAGCAGCGGCGGATAAATATTTCAAATCTTTCTATTATACATTTAACCCCGCATTTTGCCAATACAATGTTACCTGCAGTGCTTTTTAGTGATATTCTTTAATTTTTCGAATAATTATTGAGTCATTTTTGTCAGAATTTTTATTTTCAATAATGTCTAAAATTTTTCTATATAAAATTCTATGATTTACTTTTGGAGCATTCATTGGATTTATTTCGTCGACTTTGCCATTTGAATATCGAATAATAATATTTATAAACATTCCATCATTTGGCGGTTTAATATCATTCATATTTAAATCATCAGAAGTGAATGATCTAATAATTTCTTTAATTTCATTTATTTCCGTTGTATTTAGTTTTGCTTCAAAAGCATTTAATTTTGGTCTCTCTGCAAGATAATTTTCAAATTCCAATTTTTCTTCTTTCGAAAATTCTCTTCCATTTTCTGGTGGATTTGGAGGAGGAGGATTATAAGAAGTTGGACTATAAAAAATTAAATATTTTTCATTAAAATTCAAAATTGTTTCCGCAGATTGGTTAAAAGTAGGATAGTATCCAATTTTAATTAGAGTTGGATTTTCAATTTTATTTTCGCTGTCTTTTTTGTTACAAGAGAATACTAATAAAAGACAAAATGTTATTTGGATAACAGTTTTCATAGCATTGCAGATAACGGAAAAAGTATTGGCGAAGTGCGGGATTATGTTGAACGAATGTTCAATTTCAGACCAAACGGAGCCGATGCTTTTTCAGATTGTCTAAATTAAGAAAAAAAACAATATGAAAAGCAGCGGCGGATAAATTTTTCAAATCGTTCTATTATACATTTAACCTCGCATTTTGGGATCAGTCCTAAAACCAGGGGAGGGTTTTGAAAAAAGCATAAATTTGTGATATGCTAAATGAGACAGAATTACTTAAATTATTACTGCCCGAATACCTAATCAATCACTTTGAGATAGTAAAGTTCGAAGAAAAAGATAA
>NZ_JASLDS010000061.1 GCF_030151385.1 Soonwooa sp. | reverse complement strand
CTGTCATCTTTCTGCCGATTTGCGAGTGCAAAAGTAAAAACTTTTTCCGACCTACGCAAATGTTTTTAAAAGTTTTTTTTTTCAAACACCCTAAACCCATTTACTAAATCTAAATACTCGTTTTAATTATCTCCTGCGCTTGCTTGTCATTTCTGATTTGCGAGTGCAAAACTAAAAACTTTTTCCGAATCTCGCAAATGTTTTTTCAAGTTTTTTTTTCTTAACCCGAAAAGCATTTGTTTCGTTTCTTTTTATTATTGTTTCTAGTATCTTCTGCGCTGCTTACCACTTCTGATTTGCGAGTGCAAAAGTAGTTTCTTTCCCCCTCCCAATCCAAACTTTTTGTAAACTATTTTTTAATTTAACTTTAACTCACTTGTTTTCAGATCAGTTTATTTTTGATTGTTCGTTTTGCGATAACCACAAAAGAATACAAAAGATTCATGGAAACTTGGAAGTGGAGATTAACTTCGTCAAACCACTTAGGTTTTTATAAGTCGTTATGAAGGCCAACTAGCAAAATTTATCGCAAAGCGATACAAAGTTTTTTTTAATTGTCTTTTGCTTTTATGAGAAACTAAGGCGCAAAGCTTATATATGAAAGACAAGGTTTGTTTATGTAGATAAGTTTAACCACAAAAGGAAACAAAAGATTTTTTATTTATCATTCTGTTTCTAAGAGAAACTAAAGCGCAAAGCTTATATATGAAAAACAATGTTTGTTTATGTAGATAAGCCTGACCACAAAAGGGAACAAAAGATTTGCTGGGTATTTAAGTGGAAACTTGGAAGTGGAGATTTCAAAATCGTAATTCGTAAATCTAAAATCGTAAATCAAATAATTATCTCTCACCCGCAATAGGGATGGAAGCGGCATCCTTGGAGCGAAGCGAGGCGGCGGTGCCTCGGGGCGTAGCAACCGAAGCATAGACAACCGAGCGAAGCTTCCAAGATACAGCGGACAGCCCGACCGAGCTAGCAAAGACTCAGCCAAGCGCGAGGATTGCCCGAAAAAAAAATTAAATTCGGCCTTGTTGCTTTAACTTCCAATAACGTAAAAGCCCAGAAACAGACATCCAGCTGGGATTCGCATATTCGTAAACTTGAATTTCTTCTGGTGTTAATCCTTTTTCGCGAAGTTGATTTTGCGTGTATTCCATAAACTTTGGCGTTATATCTTCTGGTGATGTTCCATTTTCAAAGTATGGTTTTATCCAGTTCGCCCAACTATCTAAAACAGCTTGAAGTTCTTGCGTGTGTTGTTTTGTATTCTCTTGCCGACCAAAATGCGTAAGATAAAAAGCTTCGGCATTTTCGCCATCGAGCTTATCCAAAGACTGTTTCCACAATTCGATGTTGATATCGGGAGGCGGACAAGGCGGAACGACAGGATGATTTCCGATTTTGACTCCACCGACATCTCCAGTAAAAATGACATTACCAAGCTTATAAGAATTGTGATGAATAGCGTGGCCAGGCGTGTAAATCGTTTTAAACTCGTGTTCTCCAATTTTAATAACATCGTTATCGTCAACCTGAACAAGATTAGCTTCAGCAATTGGTTCCATCTTACCCCAAAGCCTGTCCATATCGTCGCCATAAATCATTTTTGCAGAATTCCACAACTTTTCTGGATCCAACAAATGTGGATAACCGATGGGATGGACATAAATTTTGGCACCCAAATCTGCAAACTTCCAAGCTGCGCCTGCGTGATCAAAATGAATATGCGTCAAAAAAACATGTTTGATATCTTCCAAACGAAAATTAAGATTTTCGATGGCTGATTTTAAATGTTCGAAAGTTGACTCTGGTCCCGATTCAATAAGGATCAAACCATCTTGGCTTTCAATTAAAAATGAACCAATCGCATGTGGCGTATCGAGAAATTGTAAATCGAGGATTTTGATATCAGACATTGTACTAAAATTTTGGACAACACAATTTAACAATAAAAAAGCCATCTACAAAATATTGCAAATGGCTTTTTTTCTATTTTTTAGGACTAGCTTTTTTAGTCGTCGTTGTTTTCTTTGCTGTGGTTGTCTTTTTAGCAGTAGGTTTTTTGGCTGGCGCTTTTTTCTTGGTTTCAAAAGCTTTTGGGTCTTGCTCCTTAATCCAAGCTTTTACCGTTTCCAAATCAATTTGCTTTAATTCTTCAGCATCGTATTTTTCGCCATCTGCTCTTTTCGGAATTTTAAGATTTGCTTTTCCGAACTTAATGAAAGCGCCCCAACGTCCATTTTCCAAGGCAATTTTTTCATCCTCCCATTGCTGAATGTAGCGATTGGCTTCTTTTTCTAGTTTAGCATCGATTAACTCAACAATATCCGATTGTGAAAGATTGTTGAAATCGTACTTTTTAGGAACGTTTACGTAAATTGATTTATACTTGATAAATGGTCCAAAACGTCCAGTTCCTTTAGTTACAGGTTCGCCTTTATAATTGGCAATCGGCGCATCAGCTTTTTGCTTTTCTCTAATAATCTCTTCTGCACGACCTTGGTCAACTGATAATGGATCTTCGCCTTTTGGAATCGAAATATAAGTTTCGCCCCATTTAACATAAGGTCCAAAACGTCCAACGCCAATTGTAACAGTCTGAGATTCGAAATCATTAAGATCAAATGGAAGTCTAAACAATTCTAAAGCCTCTTCCAATGTAATGGTCGCAATATTTTGACCACTCATCAATGATGCAAAAATCGGCTTCTCCTCATCATCTTGCTCACCAATCTGAATCATCGGTCCAAAACGACCAATTCTTGCGTGAACTTGTTTCCCCGATTTTGGATCGACACCCAAAATACGTTCTCCAGTTGCACGTTCTGCATTTTCTTCAACATCTTCAATTCTTGGGTGAAACTTCGAATAGAAATCCGTCATCATTTTTTTCCACTCTTCAGAACCATCAGCAATTTCGTCAAAACTCCCTTCAACACGTGCTGTAAAGCCGTAATCTAAAATCTCTTGAAAATTATCAATCAAGAAATCATTAACTACTTCACCAATATCTGTTGGAACAAATTTATTTTTATCTCCACCAAATTTTTCGTCAAGAACTTCTTTTTTGATTGCGCCTTTCGTCAACGAAATACGAACCACTTCTCGCGTTTGAGGTTCGATTTCACGTTTGTCAACATATTCACGATTTTGAATAGTCTGAATTGTTGGTGCGTACGTCGACGGACGACCAATACCTAATTCTTCAAGCTTTCTAACCAAACCTGCTTCCGTGTAACGTGCACTTGGCTTGGTGAATTTTTCTGAAGCTTTAATTTTTTTATAATCTAAAACTTCTCCGATTTTAACTTTCGGAAGTAGTTTTTCGTTGTTCTCCTCGTCATCCTCTTCGGTTTTCACGATTCCGTAAGCTTTTAGGAAACCATCAAAAACAATGACTTCTCCTTGCGCTTCAAAATGTTGAGGCAAGCTCGGGTTTCCGATTTCGATAACGGTTTTCTCAATTTTAGCATTCGACATTTGCGAAGCTAAAGTTCGACGATAAATCAATTGATACAATTTGCTCAATTGTACATCCCCAATTGTTTTAATACCAAAATCAGTCGGGCGAATCGCCTCGTGTGCTTCTTGTGCAGAAGCAGATTTGGTTGTATAATTTCTTGGTTGCGAATAGTCTGCTCCATACTCCGAAAGGATTTGCGCTTTTGCACCATTAATCGCTTCTTGAGAAAGATTCACGGAATCCGTTCTCATATATGTGATAAAACCTTCTTCGTATAGACGCTGCGCCAAACGCATCGTAGTCGTCACATTATAACCCAAACGAGAAGATGCCTCTTGTTGCAAAGTTGATGTTGTAAACGGTGCCGACGCAGAACGCGTCCCTGGCTTTGTTTCAACATTAAGAACTTTGAACTCTGTATTTTTTGCTTGTTCTAAAAATTGTTCCGCTTCGGATTCTTTAGAAAAGTCTTTTTTTAATTTTGCAGCAATTTCTTGGCTTCCATCGTTTAGGAAAACGGCATCAACCTTAAAACTCGCCGTTGGTTTGAAATGTCTAATTTCTTTTTCGCGCTCCACAACCAAACGCACCGCAACGGATTGTACTCTACCAGCTGAAAGTCCTGGTTTCACTTTTTTCCAAAGAACTGGTGACATTTCGAAACCTACTATTCTATCCAAAACACGTCTTGCCTGCTGTGCATTAACTAAGTTTTGGTCAATATCACGTGGATTTTCAATTGCCTTAAGAATTGCATTCTTAGTAATCTCGTGAAAAACAATACGCTTTCTGTTGTCTGGTTTTAATTTCAGTTCTTCTGCTAAATGCCAAGCAATAGCTTCTCCTTCGCGGTCCTCATCGGATGCTAACCAAACCATATCGGCTTTTTTAACAGCGGCCTTAAGCTCAGTAACTAATTTCTTTTTATCTGGAGAAACCTCATAATCTGGTGTGAAAGACGACAAGTCGATTCCCATACCTTTCTTAGGCAAATCCCTTATGTGACCGAAGCTAGACTTCACTTCGAAATCCTTACCAAGATACTTTTGGATGGTTTTTGCTTTTGCTGGTGACTCAACGATAACTAGATTTTTGGACATTCTGAAATTTTTTGCAAAAGTAGAAGTTTTTTATTAAATGAGATTTATTGTTTTAAATCATTTTATGAATCAATTCAAAAGGAACAAAGAAAAGCCTGTAAAACAGACCCTCGAAAGTGAATCCTTTCCCTGACATTTCTACTCTATATATAAGTGAAATAAAAATAATTACAAATGTAACAATATGTGTTTTATTGAGTTGGATTGGAGAATATTCCCACATCATTTTTCTCAAACTGCTTATTATTTAGGGAAGCACCCAGTTTCTATATAAGTCTATTGAAAATCTTCCTTTTGTAATATTGACAAACGAAGAGAATATAACGAGGTTGAATGCAACTAAGAAAAGTATAAAAAAATGTATTAGCCTTTTCGTCCCTTCATTAACCACATACATACTATTTACAATAAGAAGAGGTGAAAACCCTAGGAAAACTCCAGCTAGTCGCGATGAAAAGATGGCATTATTTCTAAAAATAAAAAAACAACAAATACCCAACACCACATAATTACGATGATACTCATAATAAGGATATTTTTTTCGCATCGGTGTATCAAATACAAAAAGGAAAAATGTCGTAATAATCATCATTGCTTCTGGTATACCAAACCCACCTTGCAGCCTCTCAGTAGACTCGTTCATATAACCATTAAAACCTCCAATTACAGCCGAATCCGATGCTATTGAATCTAAAAAGCTTCCAAAAACTCTATAAACTTCAAAAGGCGATGCTAAAATAGAAGCGATAATTAGTAATATCATTCTAGATTTTGTTAGAGGTATCCTAGCAAGCCAATACATTGGATACAAGATATAACATACATTATGGATACTACCAGCTAAATACACAAACAAAAGATACATCCAGACACGTCTTTCTTTAATGTATCTAATTCCAAAATAAGCAATAAAAGAACCTAGATTTTGTCTTACTTGTCCACTTTCACCAATGAAAAAACCAGGAATAAAAATTAGTAATAAAACTGTGAATGGATATACCGAATTCTCTTCTACAAATTTATTTTTAAAGGTGACGGCCAAAGCAGCGATCACAAAGGTCAAAATATGAAATGGGGCATGAAATTCTCCTACTATTTTATTTATTAAAACATAGCCCCATTCTAGTTCGATGGGTGTTGGTGGCTTCATAGTTAAAGCCTTCAAGAATATACTCCAATAGTCTTTCGTCTGAGAATAGGTATAGATACTCCAATAACTACCATAATCGGCACCTACATTATTTCGAAAACCTGCAAGTACGATAAAATAAGCACCTAAAATATATAAATATCTTCGATTTACTTTACCTTGATATACCTCATGAAAACTAAAAATAATCATGAGAATTATGGCAACTAAAAAATAAGGATGTAATAACTGCATTTCTTCAATCGATTATTTTTTGAATATTTTATCAAATGAAGAGCAGTACAAATTCGGCATAAGATAAAAATCTCTAAAAAATTCTTGAGTCCTACTTTGTAGATTTTCTCGCATTTCAATAATTTTCTTTAGATGATAGATAATAACAAACCTATCAACATCATTTGTAGTTAACTTTTTTCACTTGCAAAAATATAAGATTTTAACTTATAAAGTTTTCATAATAAGAAGCTTTTTTACTCTTTCTCAAAATATTTGATCAAATATTCAATTTTTAGTGCTTTTATTCGCATATACCAACCTACTAATTTTTGCTATATTTTCACTAAATTCGCAAACTTAATTATTTAGTATAAAAGAACTTGAGACCGAAATGAGTCAATTTAAAGAATATAAAAACCTAAACCTTAGCCAAGTTGCAACAAATGTTGCTGCTTATTGGAAGGAAAATGACACTTTCAAAAAATCTGTGGAACTTCGCGATGGCCATCCAGAATTCGTATTTTACGAAGGACCGCCGTCTGCAAATGGACTTCCAGGTATTCACCACGTTATGGCGAGGTCTATTAAAGATATTTTTTGTCGTTTCCAAACACAAAACGGAAAGCAAGTGTTCCGTAAAGCAGGTTGGGACACGCACGGACTTCCTGTGGAATTGGGCGTTGAAAAAGAATTAGGCATCACCAAAGAAGACATCGGAAAGAAAATTTCCATCGAAGAATACAACCAAGCTTGTAAAAATGCAGTAATGCGTTATACGGACATTTGGAACGACCTTACCGAAAAAATCGGGTATTGGGTAGATTTGGACGACCCTTACATCACTTACGAACCAAAATACATGGAGTCGGTTTGGTGGTTGTTGAAGCAATTGTACAACAAAGATTTACTGTACAAAGGTTATACAATTCAGCCGTATTCGCCAAAAGCAGGAACTGGACTTTCTTCTCACGAGTTGAATCAGCCAGGAACCTATCGCGATGTGACTGATACCACGGTCGTAGCTCAATTTAAAGTTAAAAAACTTTCCGATAAAGTTGCTTCAAAAATCAAAGGACTTTCTTCAATTGACGCGTGCGATATCGCAGAAAATACTTGCGGAGGTGCTTTGCATTGGGCAGAGTTTGATAATGAAAAAGAGCAACCAATTCATATTTTGGCTTGGACGACGACGCCTTGGACTTTGCCTTCTAACACAGCATTGACGGTTGGTCCAAACATCGATTATGTTTTAGTAAAAACTTTTAATCAATATACGTTCGAGCCGATTAATATTATCTTGGCGAAAGCTTTGGTAGCAAAACAATTCGGGAAGAAATTTGTGGAAGGAACAAACGAAGATTTTGCAAATTACACTGCGGAATCCAAAACAATTCCTTACCAAGTTTTAGCGGAATTCAAAGGTTCGGATTTGGTTGGAACGACTTACGAACAATTGGTCCCTTGGTTTTTACCTGCTGAAAATCCAGAAAAAGCTTTTGTGGTAATTCCAGGAGATTTCGTAACCACGGAAGACGGAACGGGAGTTGTGCACACGGCGCCGACTTTTGGTGCTGATGATGCGAAAGTAGCTAAAGATGCTGGTGTTCCGCCAATGTTGGTGAAAGACGAACACGATAATTTGGTGCCATTGGTGGATTTGCAAGGAAAATTCATCCGAGGAGAAAATGTGCCTGAAGTATTTTCAGGAAAATATATTAAAAACGAATATTACGACGACGGAAAAGCACCTGAGAAATCTTGGGATGTTCATTTAGCGATTCAGTTGAAGGAGGAGAACAAAGCTTTTAAAGTTGAAAAATATGTCCACTCTTATCCGCATTGTTGGAGAACCGATAAACCTGTTTTGTATTATCCGTTGGATTCTTGGTTCGTGAAAATGTCTTCCGTTAAAAATCGTTTGGTAGAATTGAACGAAACGATTAATTGGAAACCAAAATCTACTGGTGAAGGGCGTTTTGCAAATTGGTTAGAAAATGTAAACGATTGGAATCTCTCTCGTTCAAGATATTGGGGAATTCCGTTGCCGATTTGGAGAACTGAGGATTTAAAAGAAGAAATCATCATCGGTTCGGTTGAGGAATTATATAATGAAATCGAAAAATCGATTGCTGCTGGTTTGATGACAGAAAATCCTTTCAAAGGTTTTGAAATCGGAAACATGGCGAAAGAAAACTACGATATCGTAGACCTTCACAAAAATGTGGTGGACAAAATCGTTTTGGTTTCGGCGTCTGGAAAAGCAATGAAGCGCGAAAGCGACCTTATCGACGTTTGGTTCGATTCTGGAGCGATGCCGTATGCACAGTTGCATTATCCGTTCGAGAACAAAGCAATGATAGATGATAGAAAAGCTTATCCAGCAGATTTTATCGCAGAAGGTGTTGACCAAACTCGTGGTTGGTTCTACACGTTGCATGCGATTGCGACGACGGTTTTCGATTCTGTGGCTTATAAAAATGTGGTTTCTAACGGTTTGGTTTTAGACAAAAACGGACAAAAAATGTCCAAACGTCTTGGAAACGCCGTTGATCCTTTTGAAACGCTTTCGGTTTACGGTCCAGATGCGACGCGTTGGTACATGATTTCGAATGCGAATCCTTGGGAAAACCTAAAATTCGATATTGAAGGAATTGATGAAATCCGTAGAAAATTCTTCGGAACGCTTTACAACACCTATTCTTTCTTCGCTTTGTATGCGAATGTTGATGGATTTAATTATTCAGAAAAAGATGTTGAAAATCGTCCAGAAATCGACCGTTGGATTTTATCGGAATTAAATCTTTTAATTAAAGAAGTAAAAGCATTCTACGAAGATTACGAGCCAACGAAAGTGGCAAGAGCTATCAATACTTTTGTGAACGATAATTTATCAAATTGGTACGTTCGTTTATGTAGAAGACGTTTCTGGAAAGGTGATTACAGCGATGATAAAATTTCGGCTTATCAAACTTTATATATTTGTTTGGATACGATTGCAAAACTTTCGGCTCCAATTGCGCCATTCTTTATGGACCAATTGTACCAAGATTTGAATGCTGTTACCGGAAAAACAAAAGGTGAATCTGTGCATTTAACAGACTTCCCAGTTGCTGATGAAAGCTTAATTGATACCGATTTGGTTGAAAAAACGCATTTGGCGCAACAAATCACGTCGATGGTATTTTCTTTAAGAAAGAAAGAAAACCAAAAAGTTCGTCAGCCGCTTCAAAAAGTAATGATTCCAGTTTTGGATGCTAAAACAGAAGCACAAATCAATGCTGTTGCGGAATTAATTAAGCAAGAAGTAAACGTAAAAGAACTTCAATTAATTAATGCTGAAGAAGCATCACATTTAATTGTAAAGCAAATCAAACCAAACTTTAAAGCTTTAGGCTCTAAGTTAGGAAAAGATATGAAAGCGGTTGCTGGAGAGATTTCTGCTTTCACCAATGAGCAAATTGCAGATTTAGAAAAATCAGGTAAAGCGCAAGTTGCTGGACACGAAATTACGGTTGACGATGTAGAAATTTTCACATCAGATATCCCAGGTTGGACGGTGGCAAGTGAAGGAAAAATCACTGTGGCATTAGATTTGACGTTAACGGACGAGTTGAAATCGGAAGGAATCGCGAGAGAATTTATCAATAGAGTTCAAAACCTTAGAAAAGAGAAAGATTTTGAGCTAACGGACAAAATTAACATTTTCGTAGAGAATGACAATCCATTCTTAGCAGACATCGAAAGAAATAAAACCTACATTTCTGAAGAAGTTTTGGCTAACGAAATTGTTACAGAAGCGATTTCCGAAAACTTCAACGACGTTGAGATAGATGAAGTGAAATTTAAATTAAAGATTGAGAAAGTTTAAAAATTGTTAATATTGGTTGTTTTTTTTCTAACAGTTTTATAAATATTTTTTACTATCTTTAATTAATATAAAAAAACCAAATTATTTAAAGTTATGAACATGGCGGAAGAAAAATTAAGATATAGCGACGCTGACTTACAAGAGTTTAAAAAACTGATTCAAGATAAAATAGATAAAGCTGAAAAAGATTTAAGTCTTATTAAAGAAAGTTTTATCAATGATCAAAACAACGGAACAGATGATACTTCACCAACTTTCAAAGCTTTTGAAGAAGGTGCGGAAACGCTAAGCAAAGAGCAAAATGCTTTGTTGGCAGGAAGACAAGAGAAGTTTATCCGTGATTTGAAAAATGCTTTAATCAGAATTCAAAACAAAACTTATGGTATCTGTCGTGTGACAGGAAAGTTAATCTCGAAAGAAAGATTAAAGGCTGTTCCACACGCAACCTTGAGTATTGAAGCGAAAAATATGCAACGCTAATCCAAAACATTAAAGTTTGTATAAACAATTATTTTCTTTAATTAAGTAATAATACAGGTTTACAAGAAATTGTAAACCTTTTTTGGTTATAAAGTCATGACATTAGTTATCATCTTTCTTATTATTATCCTTATTTTTGCCTTTGTTTTTAGAGACAAGTTTGGCGCATCAACTTCTAGCTCAGACGAAAAGTACATGAGCATCGACGATCGTTTTAACAATGATAAACGAGAACGCGAAAAAGAAATTGACCAACTGCTAAGCAAAATGGGGAAAAACGGTCCCGACGACCTTAGTCCAAAAGACCGAAAAAGACTAGACGAATTATCAAAAAAATAAATCCTAAACAATGGAATCTATAATAGTACACACCAAAAATGCAATGGAGCTGACGGCTCTTAAAAGTGTTTTGAAAGACATGAACATTGAGTTTGAAAAATTTCATACCCGAAATCATTTTCATAATCAAAAAACTGTGAAAAAAATCAACGACAAAAAAGAGCAAAAAATCAATAGACCTAACAAGCCAAAAGGACAATAATGAAGAAGATTGCATTAATCACTTTATTGATTTTAATAATCGACCAAGCCTCAAAAATCTACATCAAAACGCATTTCCGTCTTAATGGCTTTGAAGAGATATTTCCAGGTTTTCAATTAAGATTTGTCGAAAATCCGGGCATGGCTTATGGACTTCATTTTGGAGGACTTTGGGGAAAATACACTTTGATTCTATTAAGACTTGTCTTAGCTGGTGGGATGATTGTTCTTTTCAAAAAATGGTTGAAAGAAGGCGCTTCCAATTACCTCATCATTCCTATGGCAATGATTTTTGCTGGAGCAATTGGCAATGTTATCGACGGAATGTTTTATGGGATGATCTTCGACTCGGGAACGATGTATGACGAAAGTGTTGGTTACTGGATAAGTTACGACGGCGTTTCAAGTTTGACAGGTTTTGGACAAGGTTATTCTCAGTTTATGCACGGTTGCGTGGTTGACATGATATACTTTCCTTTGGTTGATACCACTTGGCCCAAATGGGTACCTCTCGTTGGTGGACAGCCGCTAGAGTTTTTCAAATATATCTTTAATGTTGCCGATTCTGCGATTACTGTTGGCGCAATCCTTTTGTATATCTTCAGAAAAAAAGCCTTTCCGAATGGATTAGATTTTTAAACTAAAATTTTTGAAAAGCAATAAATAAATCATATTTTTAAAATTCGATTAAATCACACGAATTTTAGAATGAAAATTTTCAAAAAAATAATATTAATCGGACTGATACTCGCCGTAGTATCAGCCCTTTTTATTTGGTGGGCTAACCATTCCATAGAAAGTAAGACAGAAGCTTTTAATTCTTTTAACATCGATGACGTTCCGAACGAGAAAGTCGGTTTGGTTCTTGGTGCTAGCAAGACTTTAGCAAATGGATATCCCAATCTTTATTTTAATTATAGAATCGATGCTGCCACAGAATTGTACAAAGCTGGAAAAGTACAATACTTTATTGTAAGTGGCGATAATTCTCGAAAAAGCTACAACGAACCCGAAGATATGAAGTTGGCTTTAATAGAAAAAGGCATTCCCGAAAATCACATTTTTGAAGATTTTGCAGGCTTCCGAACTTTAGATTCTGTGGTTAGAGCAAAAGATATTTTTGGTCAAAGCTCTTATGTAATTATCTCACAGAAGTTCCATAATCAGCGTGCGATTTTCTTAGCACAACAAAACGGCATCAAAGCTTATGGTTACAATGCCAAAGATGTCAACAAAAATGCAGGATTCAAAACTAATCTTCGCGAGAAGTTTGCTAGAGCCAAAGTTTATTGGGATATGTTCTTTGGCGTTGAGCCAAAATTCGGTGGAGAGAAAATTCAGATACCGTAATTTACCACTCGGCATTTCAAAATTACCGTTCGTCAATTATAAATGTAATTGGTAGAACAATGATATTATATTTGTTTCAGAAAAACTTCAAAAACAAAATATCATGGTCACACTAATCATCGAACTTGCTGTTAAAATCATCGATTTTATCACACAATTTTTTGCTTAATATTTCTTTTAAAATTTAAAAATGGAAAAAAAACAAGATTACTCGGATTTACCAACAGAAGAATTGCAGGTATTACGAGACAAACAAAAAAAGATGGTCATTGCTTTTGGAAGCATTTGGCTTGTTTTGATGTTGGTCTATTTCGGAATTATTGCATATAAAGGCTTTTCGAGGTTTAATATTGCGACAGCAATTCCTATTTTTGTTTTGCCAATTACATTGTTGCCGATCTATACAACATTTGCAACGATTGATAAAGAATTAAAAAGTAGAAAAAAATAAAATATGCCAGAAATCGACTATGCTGCACTTAGCAATGAAGAATTATTAACTGCTAAAAAATCTTTAAAATCCACCAAAATCATTAATGCCGTATTAATTGGCTTTGCCGCAGGAATTGCTGGTGTTGCGTTTTGGGCGAAAGGATTCAAACTTCCTTTTTTGCTGCCTGCATTTTTGACTTACTTACTTTACAAAGGCTCAAAAAAAACTGATGCTTTAGAATCTGAATTAAAGAAAAGAAATCTTTAGAGCACGCAAAAATTTAGAGTAAACATGAAATTAATAAGCAATTGGCGTTACCATCTTGCAACCATCATATTTTTGACGTGTTTTATATTTTTCTTTTTAACTTTCAAAAAGTTAATCTTTGTAGATGTGTACGGCGAAGAATATCAAATGTTTTGGGTTTTCGAGCTGTTCCTGTGTGTTTTAATGCTATACATCGTTTCTAACCTCAGCGTTACCGTTTTAGAAAAAGCCGAACATTTTGGACTTTTGAGCGCGAAAAGTATTCTTATTGTTTTAGCAAGTTTATCCATATTTCATATTATTTTCCAAGCGAGCTTTTGGCCAATATTACAAGAGTCGCAGAACTTCTTTATTCCTAAAAACGAAAGATTCCACTTTACCGAAAAGATAGTATTCGAAAAGCGTTTGGTTAATTACTTTTATTTCTTTTTTATTTCCTTAACATGGTTAATTTTCATCTATGCATACAAGATTTATGCGATGAATCAAAATGAGCTTAAGCAAAAACTCACCATCGAAAAAAACTTAAAAGAAGCCAACCTTAACACTCTAAAAGGTCAGATTAATCCACACTTTATTTTTAACAGTCTTAATAACATCCGAGGTTTGGTACAAGAAGACCCTCAAAAAACTAAGGAAATGATTACGCGACTTTCCGAATTGTTGCGGTCTTCGCTCCTATCGGGGAAAAATAATTTTGTACCTCTAGAACAAGAAATCGAAACAGTTGAGAACTTCCTCGAAATTTCGAAAATCCAATACGAAGAACGACTTAACTATAATATTGAAATTCCCAAAGCGCATTATCACTATTATGTTCCACCAATGATTTTGCAAATGTTGGTCGAAAATGCCGTTAAACACGGAATTTCTATTTTAAAAGATGGTGGTTTTGTTTTGGTAAAATCCTACGAAGATGATGACGCATTTAATCTTTTAGTTAAAAACTCAGGACAACTAAACACTTCCGAAAAAGGCACACAAATCGGAATTAAAAATATTGAGGAACGTCTAAAACTTCTCTATGACAACCAAGCAACATTTGTTCTTGAAGAAGAAACCGACAATGTTGTTGCGCACATCAGAATTAAAAAAGATGTTTTGAAAAGTTAAAATATGAAAAAGATAAAAGCCATCATTGTTGAAGATTCGCGTCTTGCTCGCAACGAGCTGAAAGAACTACTCCAGCAACACAAACACATCGAACTTCTTGGTGAAGCCGAAAATGCAGACATCGCAGAAGCCTTGATAAAAGACCTACAACCTGATCTTATCTTTTTGGACATCCAACTTCCGGGACGCGATGGTTTTCAACTTTTAGAAAGTTTGGATGATGTGCCGATGGTTATTTTCACAACAGCTTTTGATGAATTTGCCATTAAATCTTTTGAATACAATGCACTCGACTATCTTCTAAAACCAATTAATCCAAAACGCCTTGACCAAGCTCTTGAAAAAGTCGCCGAAAAAATTGAAGAACGTGCAGAAAAGTTGGATAAGAAACTGGACTTTAATGATCAGATTTTTATAAAAGATGGCGAAAAATGTTGGATGGTTCGCATTTCGGAAATCTACCTTTTCGAAGTGGAAGGCAATTATACCAAAGTATTTTTTAGAAATGAAAAAGCAATGCTTTCAAAATCGCTTAACCTCATCGAAAAGAAATTGCCCGCAGACAAATATTTTCGCGCCAACCGAAATACGATTATCAATGTAGGTTTTATCCAAAATATAGAACCTTGGTTCAGTGGCAACCTTATGGTAAAACTTCCGAATAACAACGATGTCGAAATATCGCGCCGACAAGCCGTTATCTTCAAAGAAAATTTTGGATTGTAATTTTCCAATAAAACAAAAAACCGTCGCGCTGACGGTTTTTTGCTACTAACTTAATAAAATATGAAAACCCATTTTGAGGGTAAACATTTTTGATTTAGAGTATGAAAATTAATTCTTAACGAATTTCACACTTTCTTCTTTTCCGTTTTTAACAAGCTTCAAAATGTAACTTCCTTTTGGTAATTTAGAAACATTGATTTGATTGTTTGTCAAACTCTTACTTGTCATAATTTTTTGACCTGCAAAATTGTAAATTTCAATCGATTGCAATTTATCAGCATTCGAAATATTAAGAACATCATTAACAGGATTCGGGTAGATCACAGATTTTGGAACTGCAACATTATTAGTCGCTAGCGCAGAATCTGGAAGTTTTATCACAAATCCTAAAAGATCATCATTCTTCTTCCCAATACCGACAATATATTTCCCATTTGGCGACATACCCAAAGGCAAAGAGAAGGTCATCCCATTATCAGCAATTCCTAAACTTGCCACATATTCGTTAAGATCAACAATGCCTTTTTCCTTTGTCCAAATAAAAGCACTTCCTGCAAACGCACCTTGTCCCCAAGGTCTGTAATATCCTATCATCCTTTTGCCATCGTCCGAAACTGCCACAGCAGAACCCTCGTACATCGGATCTTCGTGCGGAAACTCTTGGTAGCCATCGGTTTCATTCCAAATAAATGGATAGTCGTAATTGTAACCAATCATGGTTTTGCCATCACCAGATACACCGCCAATTTCTCCAATAACTTCCTCACCATTCGCATCTTTCAAATGATATTGTTGCCCATTTTTCCAATACACACCAAATCGATCAAAATCATCATCTTGCCAACCGACAATAACAGAACCATCATCGTTAATCGCATTAGCTCTAGAAGACGAATCCGCATGAGTGCTTCCGAGATCAACAATTCCTGCTGCTTCTGTCCACTTTATTCCGTGCGCTTCCCATCCACTTTTGAAGCCAAGACCAACAATTGTCTTACCATCGCTTGACATTCCCCACACTGAAGCATCTTGTCCATGCACCAAATTACCTAGATATTTCCATTGTCCCGTTGCAACATCGTAACGCGCCATCTCGTCAATCATCGTTTCGGGATTGGTCATCGTTCCCGCAATATATTTACCATCTGCAGATATTGAAGTATTCCCGCTAATCTGTTCACCACTAGCTGGCTCGCCAACTGTAATAACTCCATCTTGCTCTGTCCACATAATGTGACTTCCAAACATTACGTTTCCTACTGCAACACCATTGTTAGAAACATCCGACATAAAAGCATAAGTTGTCGTTTCAAAAACTTGTGCATTGATAAAATTTAAACTGCAAAAAAATGCTGCAGCGTAGTAAAATTTCTTCATATCTCTTATATTATTTTGTTGCTCAAACTTAGAAATATGAAGCGCCAATATCAAGTTATTGTCTTTAGGATTTCTTGAAATGCTAAAATTTAAAATCATAAAACACTCAATAACAACACATTACAAAACAAACTTAAATTTAACAAACTCACAACAATATTTCAAAAAGACTTCTCGAAAACATTTTCCAATGGATAAATTATTACAAATCTTTTAGTAAATTCACACTTCTTATAGCATTGCTTTCAATTTGCTCTAAGTCTTTGCTTATTAATGTGGTGTGAAAAATATATTGATATATTGTGTGTTTGTATTTCTGATTGGTTGCTTTTCGGTTACTGCTCAGGAAAAAGGAGATTTTAGATTGATGCTTTCTAATAGCATTGACAAGATGTATCAAAATCCAGATGCTGGCATCAAAGCCATAAAATCGATAAGTATTCTTCCAGAAGACACAAGGAATCAACTTGTTGCAAAAACCTTACTTGCAGAATCCTACAGTTTGAAAGCCAATTACGAGGAATCTCTTAAAATGGCTTTGGAAAATGTAAACGCCAAACACGATCTCAACAGCAACGACCAGCTTCTTAACAATATCGGAATGATTCAGCAATTGCAGAATCTTGGGCTTTACGATCAGTCTTCGTTATTAATTAATTCTGTTCTAAAGAATACCAAAGTCATTTCGGCACCAGAAAATAGAATCGTTCTCGCGTTGCTATATCAACTTCAGGCTAAGACTTTATTTAATAACAATAAAACAAATGAGGCATTAAGCTTTCTCGACAAAAGCAATCTTCTTTGCAAAGCCAACGAAAACTCTTCCTATAACATTTTGTGCTCCAATATTTTTCTAAAATCTAGAATTGCACTTCAGCTAAAAGATTATAAAAACTTAAACAATTACGTTAATGAACTGGACAAAATTTCTACAGAACATCCTGAGAATAATTATGTATTTGTCCGTTTAGAAAAGTTAAAAGCCAGTATCCTTTTTAATCAGCAAGAATACAAGGAAGCGATTTCGCATTTAGATTTGGCATTGGATAGGATTAAAAACATTGATTTTTTAGGTTTAAAAAACAATCTCTATGAGGATTTAGCAAAAAACCATTTGGCTTTAAGAAATGTTGAAGAACACGAAACTTATCAGAAATTGCATTTGGAAAGTCAAAACAAAATTGACCAAAGTCAAAAAGAAGCGATTCAAAATTTGATGCAACTCAATCAGGAATTTCAGAATCAAAATTTAAGAATTCGTGAACACAAAAATCTTACAAACTTGTATTGGTCTTTGGGAGCAGGATTTATTTTAATCTTATTAATTGGCTTTTGGCTTTTCCAAACCTATCAAAAAAATCAGTTTCTCAATAATCAACTAAAATTTGTTGATTACCAAAAACGTCTTTTCGAAACAAAAAACAAAAAGGAGGAAAACCTAACATCACCAAGGGAAACGCAAGAATCTCCAGAAGAAAACCTTGAAGACCTCGAGCAAATTACCAAACAAAAAAGCTTTAGCATTTCTAAAGAAAAGGAAGATCTTATTCTTAAAAAACTAAGCGAATTTGAAAGTTCAAAAAACTTTATGGATCGCAATATGTCTTTGGCAGCGCTGGCAACGCAACTTGAAGTCAACACCAAATATCTTTCTGAAGTTGTTAAAAACAGCAAAGGCAAAAACTTCACAACTTATATTAACGAGTTAAAAATCAACCACATTGCTTATCTTATTTCGACTGACCCAACATACCGTCAGTACAAGATAAGTTATCTCGCCGAACTTGCGGGATTTGCTTCTCACAGCACTTTTTCTGTCGTTTTTAAAAACGTGACAGGCGTAACCCCAAATGATTACATTCAACAAATTAGCAAAAGAAAAATAATATGAGAATTTTAGGATTAGTAGGATTTTTCTTTTTGTTGTGTTTGCCAAAATACAGCCTCGCTCAGAATTTGGAAGCCGACCAACTCAAGTTCAAAGAAGCAAGAATGCTCCTGTACGATGAACCCGAAAAAGCAATTAGTATTTCAAAAAAACTTTTAGTTAATAACAAAAAACCAGATCAACTCGCCAATATATATATGTTGATTTCGACGGCTTATATTGCAAAACGTGATATCGACAGTTCTTTGTATTACATCATGAGAACTTCTGATTTGCTAAATACCAACATCCAAAGCGTTACAAAAATCAGAATCCTCAATACAATTGGTGTACAATACCAACAAATGGATTTGTTTGATAAAGCATTAGAAAGCCTAGACAAATCTGAAGAGCTTTGCAAAACTTTGCCTGCTGCCGACTATGATAGAAATTTTAACCAAAACTTTATCGACGCGGTTCGAGGCATGATCTACCGTAGTCAAGAGAACCCCGAAATGGCGATTAAGAAATTTGTGCCCGCCATTAGTTTTTTCAAAAGTTTGCCCACTGAGCCAAAGACCGATGCTAACATTAGTGTGTTTTCGTACAATCTTGGTTACTGTTTTTTAGAATTAAAAAATTACGAACAAGCGCAAAGCTACTTTAACGAAGCCATTTTCTATGGAACAAGATCTGGATCAAAAAGCCTTGAAGCTTTTGCTTATAAGGCTTTGGCAGATAATTATTATTCTCAACAAGATTATAAAAAGTCTCTAGAAATCTTGGCAACCGCTCAAAAATTGTCAGATGATGTTTCGGATTTAAGTTTAAAAGAAGGCGTATACAAGATCACTCGCGATAATTATCTAGCATTAAATGACTGGAAAAATTATCAATCTTACAATGACCTACTTAAGGCTTCCAAACAAAAAAAACAAGACAGCGAATTGAAATCGCTTAACCGTCTTATGGATATTCAAAACAAAGATTACCAAAAGAAAGTTGATCATGAAAATCAAAGATTTTCGTTGTTTCAAATTATAGTTTGGCTTGTGGTTTTGCTATGTTCTGTTTTAATGTTAAAAAAGATTTTTGATTTCAGTAAACAAAACAAAAACCTTACTCAGAAATTAGGAAAAGAAGTTAATTCTTAATTCTAGAGAAAATCCCGACAACATAGAAATTGGTCAACAACACAATCTTTTGTATTTTTGCTTTTAAATAGAACACTATTATGGCAAGAGTCTTAACCGGCATCCAAGCGACCGGAACCCCGCATTTGGGAAATCTTTTAGGAGCGATTATTCCTGCAATCGAATTATCAAAAAAAGCAGAGAACGAATCATTTTTATTCATCGCCAATCTGCATACTTTAACCTTGATTAAAGACGCAGCAACGCTGAAACAAAATACCTATGAGATTGCTGCTGCTTGGCTTGCTTGTGGTCTAGATACTGAAAAAACAAATTTCTATCGTCAAAGTGACATTCCCGAAACCTGCGAGTTAACTTGGTATTTGGATTGTTTTTTCCCTTTCCAAAGATTGCAATTGGCGCATTCTTTCAAAGACAAGTCGGATCGTTTGGCGGATGTTAATGTTGGATTGTTCAACTATCCTATTTTGATGGCAGCAGATATTTTGTTGTACGATGCCGAGATTGTTCCTGTAGGAAAAGATCAACTTCAACATTTAGAAATTACAAGAGACGTTGCTGAAAAATTCAATCGTCAAATGGGCGAAGTTTTTGTTTTGCCATCTGCGGAATTGCAAGAAGACACCAAATATGTTCCCGGAACAGATGGACGCAAAATGTCAAAATCAATCGGTAACATCATCAACATCTTCGCGCCTGAAAAGGAATTGAAAAAACAAGTGATGTCCATCGAAACGGATTCTAAATCTTTGGAAGAACCAAAAGATCCTGAAACAGATAAGGTATTTGCAATCTATCAATTGATTGCAACACCAGAACAAACTGAAGAACTAAGAGCTAAATATTTGGCTGGAAACTTTGGATATGGACATGCTAAAAAAGAATTGTTAGAACTAATCTTGACACGTTTCGAAAAAGAGAGAGAAACTTTCAATTATTATATGTCGCATCTTGATGAGCTAGAAGCAAAACTACAAGAAGGTGCTGCCAAAACACGTCCAGTTGCCCAAGCAACTTTAGGGAAAGTAAGACAAAGCCTAGGATTGTAAAACCTAGACTATCAAAAAATAGAAAAAGGTCAACAAATTTGTTGACCTTTTTCTATTCTATATTTACTTACAAAACTTCGACAATTTTCTACTTAAAAATTGCCGAAGTCAAAAAAATAAAATATAAGAACTTTAATTTTCTAGAAATAATTTCTAAATTTTTTCAATCGGATTATTTCGGGATTTAATATCATCTAGCATTCGTTTTTGCATATCCTGCATTTGTTGAGGATTTGGCGCTTGTCGTTGTCCACCGCCAGAATTTCCACGTTGTCCTCCTCCCATTCTGTTAGAGTTAGCATTCATAAAACTGCTAGGATCTTGCTGGAATTTCTTTTGCATCGCCAAAAATTTATCCTTCTTAATGCTAATATCTTGTCCGCGACTTTCAGGTCCTTGGATGCTCGCAATTTTTTTGCTCTCCATTAAGTCAAAACTATAATCACCTTTGCTATCTTCAAGTTTTACAATTAATCCAGGCAAACCACCAAATTTGTAAGGACCATCTTGCAAAGGCACATCTGTTGTAAACCACGCATACCAAGTTCGACCTCCATATTTTTGTTCAGCTTTCTGAGTTTGGTATTTTCCAATCTTTACAGTTTCTGGTAAAATTTTCCAAGTATGAGGAATTGCCTCTTCATAGACATATTGATCTCGAGCAATCCTTTGCTTGAAATTAAGATTTTGTTTTGCTAAATTCTTTTCGACAGTATAATCCACAATTGACCGCAGATCCTGCAGTTGCGTTCTATCAAAATTTTTAGTTTCTCGCATACGGTTCATTATCGAGTCACGTTTGGCTCTATTTTCAGAATAAAAAACAGAGTTTTGACCATCAACATCGAGATAGACATTCTCTATTTTCTTGTCCGATACTTTAGTAGAATCAGGCGTCATCGTAGCTTGATAAATAAATCTAGTTGCCTGAGAAAAAGCCAACTGCGACATCACAAGACTTAGAAGTCCAAGTATATATTTCATATTGTTTTTTAGTTTAGACAGAAGTTATACAATAAAGTTAAATTGTTGTTTTAAAATTAAATCTTTAGCACACTTAATTTCACTTAAAAAGCATTAAGAAAATCTTAAATTATTAAAATAGAATCTATCGATTTGAGATTGCGGAAATTAGTTCGTATTTTTGCACTATAAAAAATCATTCTAAATAAAAACAATGATAAAAGTAAGCGATCAGGCAAAAGCAAAAGCAGCACAGTTAATGACTGAGGAAGGCTTTAATCCTGAGACAGATTATATAAGAGTAGGCGTAAAGAGCGGAGGTTGCTCTGGTCTAGAATACGTCCTAAAGTTTGATAACCAAAAAGGAGACACAGATCAAATCTTTGAAGACAATGGCGTAAAAGTTATTGTTGACAAAAAGTCTGTCCTTTATCTTGCCGGAACTATTTTGGAATATTCAGGCGGATTGAATGGAAAAGGTTTTGTTTTTAATAACCCAAATGCCTCACGAACGTGCGGCTGTGGCGAAAGTTTTAGCTTGTAGATAATGAAGTTTAGTCTATCATATTTATTTCTGATCCTACCTTTGTTGTTGTTTTCTCAACAAAAAACATCTGCTTCTATGGGAGGAAACAATGGGAAAATAGTTGTAGATGGTGGACGCCCAACTTTTGTAATTTTTTACGCTTATTACGGTTCTAGTAATACTGACGAATATTATGACCGTGAAAAAGCAGAACTTGAAAAAAACTTCAAGGATATTAATGCCAAAGTCATTATTACAGATGCTAAAAACGTTATCGTTAAAAACAAAAATTTAAAAAAGACAAGCTTTACAGAAGAATCTAATGTGCTTTTTTGGGATGGAAAAGTACAAACGGAGCCAATTGTAAGTAACGGCTTTTTAAAAAGTACTGAATACTTTTCGGACTTATTTGGTAAGCCAAAAGCTTCATCATACTACACCGATTTTCTTAATAAACAAGAAAAACTAAGAGCTCCCGTTACAGAAAAGATAACAGAAAAGTCAAAGTTGTTATCAAGAAAGTATGTTAACGGTCTCGTGACTGATATTTTGTTTCATTCGAAAAAAGGAATGTCGAATCTTTTTGATTTTAATCCAAAAGGCGTGAAATCAATAAAGGTAACTTCGAACAATCCTAAAATCGAGAAAGTGGAAGCTTATTTCGATACAGACGGCAAATTGACAGAAGTTATTTTTCCTAAAGTCAATCTAAAGTTTACTTACGAAAATGGTGTACTTCGAAAAATGGGAGCAGTTGGTGCCGAAGCTAAAGAGTTTTTGTACAATGATAATTCTGTCAAAACTTTTGACGATGATGGTGTGGTAGAATATCGTCTAAAAGATAATTTCTTGTTGTACAACGCGGACTATGTTTTTGATGATTATTACACGGAATTAACGAAAGAAGTGACCTATGAGAATAATCATTTAGCGTATAAAGAAAGTGGAAATCTTAATAACACCGATTTTTATTTGTCAAATGCTAAAGATATCTTCCCCGTAAAGGTTACTTATTATAATGGAGGTTCACAATCGAGCATTACAAAAACAGGAAACAAAATAGTAGAAAAAATGGATAAAGGCGAAGTTACCTACTTTTTGAATGATAAAAATTTAATAGAAAAACTTACTTACTCGAGTAATGAAGATGGCAACAAAAAAGGATTTACTTCGAGCTATGAGTATCAATATTACTAATTAATATAATGTCAAAATACACAGAAGACGATCTAAGAGAAGATCTTAAAACCAAAGAATACGAAGCCGGTTTTTATACCGACATCGAGTATGACGATTTTCCGACGGGTCTTAATGAAGATATTGTCCGAATGATTTCGGAAAAGAAAGGCGAGCCAGATTGGATGACCAACTGGCGTTTGGAGGCTTTCCGCGTTTGGCAAAAAATGGAAGAGCCAACTTGGGCGAATATTAAGTACGAAAAGCCAGATTTTCAGGCGATTCGTTATTATGCTGCACCGAAAGTGAAACCAGAATTGGAAAGTTTGGATGAGGTTGACCCAGAGCTTTTGAAAACTTTTGAAAAGTTGGGTATCAACATCGAAGAACAAAAACGTTTGGCTGGTGTTGCCGTGGATATCGTAATGGACTCTGTTTCCGTGAAAACGACTTTCCAAGATACTTTGGCAGAAAAAGGAATTATTTTCTGTTCGATTTCTGAGGCGATTAAAAACCATCCAGATTTAGTTAAAAAACATTTGGGAACAGTTGTTCCGAGAGGTGATAACTTTTATTCAGCATTGAATTCGGCAGTGTTTTCTGACGGTTCATTCTGCTATATTCCAAAAGGTGTGAAATGCCCAATGGAACTTTCTACTTACTTCCGTATCAATCAAGCAGGAACAGGACAGTTCGAAAGAACGCTTGTTATCGCTGATGCAGGAAGTTACGTTTCGTATTTGGAAGGTTGTACTGCACCATCTCGTGACGAAAACCAATTGCACGCCGCTGTTGTAGAATTAATCGCAATGGACGATGCTGAAATTAAATATTCAACGGTACAAAACTGGTATCCAGGTGACGAAAATGGAAAAGGAGGCGTTTTCAACTTTGTAACAAAAAGAGGACTTTGCGAAAGAAACGCAAAAATCTCTTGGACGCAAGTAGAAACTGGTTCTGCTGTAACTTGGAAGTATCCATCTTGTATTTTGAAAGGTGACAATTCAATCGGAGAGTTTTATTCGATTGCCGTTACCAACATGCATCAATACGCAGATACGGGTACAAAAATGATTCACATTGGTAAGAATACACGTTCAACGATTATTTCTAAAGGTATTTCTGCAGGAAAATCACAGAACTCATATCGTGGTCAGGTGAAAGTAATGCCGTCTGCAAAAGGGGCGAGAAACTTTTCTCAGTGCGACTCTTTATTGATGGGGAACGAATGTGGAGCACACACTTTCCCGTACATCGAAATCAAAGACCCAAGCGCACAATTAGAGCACGAAGCAACAACGTCGAAGATTGGTGAAGACCAAATTTTCTACTGCAACCAAAGAGGAATCGACACCGAAAGAGCGATTGCATTAATCGTAAACGGTTTCAGCAAAGACGTTCTCAACAAACTCCCAATGGAATTCGCCATCGAAGCCCAAAAGCTTTTGGAAATTTCTTTGGAAGGAAGTGTTGGATAAAAATAGTAAGCAGTTGTCATTCTGAATGCAACATAGTGGAATGAAGAATCAAGATTCCTCGTTCCTCGGAATGACAAATTTAAGATATACAAAGAGTGCGATTTATCGTATTTAAAATAAAAATTAAAAGCTAACAATGTTAGAAATTAAAAACTTACACGCCAGAATTGAAGATGGCGCAGAAATTTTAAAAGGAATCAATTTAGAGATAAAACCGGGTGAAGTTCACGCGATTATGGGACCTAACGGTGCTGGTAAATCTACGCTTTCATCGGTGATTGCTGGTAAAGAAGATTACGAAGTAACGGATGGTGAAATTCTTTTCGAAGGTGAAAACATCATCGAAGATGCGCCAGAAGATAGAGCGCACAAAGGTATCTTCTTGTCTTTCCAATATCCAGTGGAAATTCCGGGAGTTTCGGTAACGAACTTCATTAAAGCAGCAATGAACGAAAACCGCAAAGCAAACGGTCTTGAAGATATGCCAGCAAAAGAAATGTTAGCATTAATTCGTGAGAAATCGGAGCTATTGGAAATTAAAAAAGATTTCCTTTCTCGTTCGTTAAACGAAGGTTTTTCGGGTGGTGAAAAGAAGAGAAACGAGATTTTCCAGATGATGATGCTCAACCCGAAATTGGCAATCTTGGACGAAACCGATTCTGGTTTGGATATCGACGCCTTGAGAATTGTTTCGGATGGTGTGAATAAATTCAGAAATGAAGGCAATGCAGTACTTTTAATTACGCACTACCAAAGACTTTTGAATCATATTCAACCTGATTTCGTACACGTTTTAGCGGACGGAAAAATCATCAAAACAGGAGACAAATCTCTTGCATTAGAATTAGAAGAAAAAGGCTACGATTGGCTGCTTAAATAATTCGAGATTGAATTTCAGAATAAATGTTTGTTTTTCACTTGATAAGTTTAGCGCCTTTGTCTGCCTTATTTTAAAAAGTGTTAAAAATGCTTTTGTTTGACTTTGCGTTTTTAAAGATTTAAGAAAAAATAAAGAATAGAATTTGTACGGAATTCAAATTTAAAGAACTTCAAATTTCAAATGTTACAGAACCAATACAATTCGTTAATAGACCAAATTGGGGTTTTGCTTTCGGAAGGAAGGCAAAAAGCGGTTCAGGCTGTTAATACGATTTTGGTTCAAACTTATTGGCAAATTGGACGATACATTGTTGAATTTGAACAAAACGGAAACGAGCGAGCAGATTACGGCTCGCAACTTTTTGAAAGACTTTCAAAAGATTTAACGCAATTATATGGAAAGGGATTTAGCAGGTCTAATCTTTTGTATATGCGGAAGTTATATCTTTCATTCCAAATAAGTGAGACACTGTCTCACAAATTGACATGGAGCCATTATTTCGAAATTTTAAAAGCTGATTCCGAATTAGAAATTAGTTTTTATGCCAAACAATGCGAATTGGAAAAATGGAGCGTTCGGGATTTGAAAAGGCAAATGAAAAGCTTACTTTTTCAAAGAATTGCGTTGAGCAAAGACAAGGAAAGTGTTTTGGAGCTTGCACAAAAAGGACATGAAATAATAAAACCCGAGGATTTGATAAAAGACCCTTTTGTTTTGGAATTTCTTAACCTTCCCGAAAATCCAATTTGGCAAGAAACCGATTTAGAACAGGAAATCATCAACCAACTCCAGAAATTTATCATGGAAATAGGGAAAGGATTTGCATTCATCGGGAGACAGTATAGGATGAGCATTGGTGGAAGGCATTTTTATGTAGATTTGCTTTTTTACCACAGAATTTTGAAATGTTTTGTTCTAATTGACCTCAAAAAAGGGGAGATTTCCCACGAAGATATTGGTCAAATGAACCTTTATCTTAATTATTTTAAAAAAGAAGAAGCCACAGAAGGAGACCAAGAACCCATTGGAATTATTTTGGGAGCTCACAAAAATGAAATTTTGGTAGAATATGCTACCGATAGCATCAGTAATAAAATTTTACTTAGTAAATATCAACTTTATCTTCCGAAAAAAGAGGAATTTCAGCATTTTTTGGAAGACAAATTATAGAATATGTCATTAAACGAACAAATTTTAAACAACCATTCTGCTTTTTTAGAAAGCTTGAAGCATCGTTTTCTCGATGATAAAAGAAAGGCGGCTTTGCAAAAGTTTGCTGAATTGGGCTTTCCAACAAAGAAAGACGAAGAATATAAATACACCAACCTTGCGGAAATTGTAAAAAAAGACTACAATTTTTTCCCAACCAACGAGCATCACATTACAAATGAGCAAATTGATGCATTGCATTTGGGCGAGGAAAACTTCGATTACATCGTGTTTGTAAATGGAGAATTGCACAAGGAATTGTCAAAAATTTCGATTGCAAATATTGAGATGTTGTCTTTCAATCATGCATTGAATGATGAAAAACACAAAGCGGTTTTCGATAAATATTTCAATACCATTGCGTTGGAAAACAACCCATTTGTGGATTTGAATGATGCGTATTGCAAATTCGGATTTTTCCTTCACGTTCCAAAAAACACAGTGATTGAAAAACCAATTCATGTGTTCTATCTTTCTCAAAATCAACAAGAAAATACGTTTTACAACACGCGTAACTTGTTAATTGTTGAAGAAAATTCGAAAGTAGAAGTTATTGAAAGTCATCATAATTTTGATGAAAGTTTTACGTTCACCAATTCGGTAACGGAAATTTTCGTTTATCCGAATGCAAAAGCAGATTGGCATAAACTTCAAAATGATAGCGATACCTCGTATTTAATTGACAACACTTATGCTAAGCAAGAAAAAGATAGTTTAGCAACCGTAAATACTTTCTCTTTTGGTGGTAAATTGGTTCGAAATAACTTAGATTTTATTCATAACGGAAGCAATATCAATTCGTTTATGAATGGAATTACGGTGATTGATAAAGACCAATTGGTAGACCATCACACTGCAGTTCATCATAATCAGCCAAATTGTGAGTCGTACCAAAACTACAAAGGGATTTTCGGTGGGAAATCTCACGGGGTTTTCAACGGGAAAGTTTTTGTAGATAAAATTGCTCAAAAAACCAATGCCTATCAGCAAAACAATAATATTTTACTTTCTGAAGGTTCGTCTATCGACACTAAACCTCAGTTGGAAATTTTTGCTGATGATGTTAAATGTTCGCACGGTTGTACGGTTGGACAATTAGATAAAGATGCTATGTTCTATCTTCGTGCACGTGGAATTTCGAAAAATGAAGCACAAGCTTTGTTGCTTTACGCTTTCGCCAACGATGCAATGCAAAATATTGACATTGAGCCATTAAAACTAAAAATATCAAAACTCTTAGCCGAAAAATTAGGTGTTGATTTGATTATTGAAGAATAAAAAAGTAGGGCGTTAATCGCCCTATTTTCATTTAGATGCAAAATTTTAAAAAAATAATTCCCAAAATATTATTATTCCTGTTCATCGCTGCGCAGGTTTATTTTATTGTAGCCATCATCAAAGAAAAAACCTTGAAACCTTGGTTTCTTATTGCCTTTTCGTTGATTGTCTTGGGAATGGCGATGTCTTATCGAAAAAAACACCGTTTGCACATCGAGCATAAACACGAAGTGCATTACGATTTGTTCGTTTGGTTTTTAATAGGAAGCTTAACCACTTATTTTTTACAATCTACTGTTGGTTTAAATACTGTTTTCGCCGCAGGTTTGGTTGGCTTTACGGGAAGTTTTACAAGAAACATAAAATACAAAATGAACTCGGCGGCGCATTGGCCAATTGCCATTTATTGTGGCGCTTTTGTGGGCATGACGCAACTTCCGTATGGTTATGTTTTTATTTTGTTATCGACTTTTTTGACAGCTGTTTTTTATACGTTTTCGCATCATTATTTCCATGGAATTGGCGGAAAGCTGGGAACATTAGCATTTATGGGCGTTTTGTACGCGTATATCATTCATAAATTCTTTTGGCCATGGTAGAAACGTTAATTTTCAATATTATTTTAGCTATTTCTGGAGCTTGGCTGACGTATCATTTAAATAAAAATTTAAAATTAGGTCCAGTTCGTGCGTCGGGATTAATTGCTATGTTGGTTGGCGGATTTTACCAATTCAATACATGGTTTTGGCATTTCGATTTACCAAAGGATATTCCGTTTATCCTTATTGGCTCTACGTTCATCGGGATGATTTCGTCGAGGAAACATTTTAAAAATTTCAATTTATTTATTGCTCCAATTATTTTCACGTTGATTTATCACAACATTTCAAAAGAATTCAAAGGATTTGGAGGCGCACTTGGAACGGCAGCTTGTATTTCTTTGGTTGTCACAATTTATTTAAGGTCTTTAAAACCAATTAAAAAGATGATTCGACCATTTCGAAAGGTGAAGGTGAATACGATGAAGAAAATGAATAAAGGCGAGAAAAACATTTAGCCCAAACAAAGTTTTTTTTACATTCGTAAAAATTTCGAGATGAATTACGATCAGTTGATGTTTAACATCAATGCTTATAAAGAGAACAATCAGATTTTGGACTTAGCAAAGTTCCTAGTATATGAATTTGGACTTGATCATCCTAATCTAGAAGGTTTTGGCTTTCGAGATGAGTTGGAAAAGAATTCAATTTTGTTAACCGCAAATGGCGATATTGGTGAAAGACAAATGGTTTTAATTCCAAGAAATCTATTTGATTTTGAATTTAATCTGGTCATTAATATGATTGCTCACGAGATGCTACATGTTCGCCAAAAGTCTCCAGAAGTGATGATGCAAGACAAAAATGAAAGAGAATGGCTTGCTTACAACGAAATGTTGTTCCATACCAACTTCCCAAATATTCCTGATGTTAGTGATTATCATAAAAAGTTCTTTGGTGAAAAAGCTTTAGAATATTATAAAAGAATGGGAGAAGAATCTGACCTTCAAATTAAATATGCAGAACAAAAACAACGACTTCTTAATTTTTTAGAAAATTTAGCACACAATCAAGCATAAAAAAAGAGCGAAAATTTCGCTCTTTTTCATTTCTGAATCACAATTACTTTTTAATAAATTTTTCGCTATACGCTTTATTACCAATATTAAATTTGATAATATAAGTTCCAGGCAAAAGATGACGAACATCTAGCTCATTGTTTTGTGTTTTTAGAATTTGTGTTTTTGTACCAGCTACATTGTAGACTTCAACATCAGAAATTTTATCATTTGTTTTTATAGTTAACTTATCTACAACAGGATTTGGATAGATTGACACTTGCGCTTTAGTTGCGACAGAAGCTGCATCCAAAGTTGCATTATCAAGATATGCAGCCCAGCCCATTGCAAATGCTGCCGAAACGCCATTAAGGAATCCTCCAATGTATTTGCCATCTGACGAAATAGAACAAGCCGTACCTAAGCTTTTATCTGTAGCAGTAATCGTAACACCTTTTTCAGTCAAATAATCTGTAACGTACAAAGGTGTATCCCCCATACTTGGATGGTAGATAATCGCTTTTCTACTTCCGTCTGGCATATCGGCATAACCTACGGCAACATTGGTTTCAGAAAGATTCATAAAGTTTGTTGCAACAGAACCAGCAGGATTGTTAACTTGCTTAAAATCTTTAGTATTTATGTTAAAATAAAAACCGCGTCCATTATAATCTCCAACCATAATATTACTACTGTTAACTGCACTAGAAGAGTTTAGAATTAAAACTGGCGCTGGTGCAATCTCATGCACGACCATATCAGCAACATCTAGATAGATTGGCGTTCTGCGAGTACCACCACCAGGCATATCTGCCCAACCAACTACGATTCCATTGTCATTAACACCGTAGGCAGCATAGTGCTTGTAATCTCCTCCGATAACACGTTTCATCTCCTTAGTTTCTGTATTGAAAACGAATATTCCATATTGTGACTCTGCAATAGACATTTGCCCAACAACATATTTACCATTCGGCGAATTTTTATAGACAGTTGTTTGTGAGGTTGCAGGATCAGATTCTGGAAACCACGGAATATTATACCAAACACCATCTTTTTTGTAAGCAGGTTGAGTTGTTCTCGCATCCAAATCAATCCAAGTAGCACCAGCATAATCACCTTTGTCATTATTGTAAGCTAGCGCGGCAACAGTTGACTCTGCAAATACAAACTTATTTGTTGCAAAATCATAATATCTTCCACCAGAGAGACCTTGTCCATTTTTATTAATTGATAGCAAAGAAGTCCCAACTCCTTGATTAAGGAAATTAAACTTCATCTGAGCTGATAAAGACGATAAAGTCATGATGCCAGCAAGCGCGCTTAAGTAGAATTTTTTCATATTTAAAATATTAAGTTATTTGATACTCCAAAAATAACTTTGATATTCAACACTCGAAAGTTTAACAATTTTAAAATTCGTGAATCTTGAAAGTATATTTTTAGGAATAGTCCTTGTACAAAGGCTTTCAACTACTTTTCAGAATTTCAATTTTGAGTGCAAAATGGCTTGTAATTTCAGGAAAAAGTCTTATTTCAAAATATTTCTAAAAGTAAATTCTCAATTATTTATTATATTGTTGGGTCATTTTATCTTTTTTAAAAGAAGATTAAAACAATTGACTTAAATATAAATTCCTAAATAAATTATGACAAAACCAGACATCACTTGGAGCGACTTTGAAAAAATAGATATTCGTGTTGGAACAATTATCGCAGCCCAAAATTTTGAAAAGGCAAGAAACCCTGCTTACATTTTGGAAATTGATTTTGGCGATTTAGGAATTCGAAAATCTTCTGCTCAAATCACAGCTTTGTATCAACCCGAAGATTTAGTTGGAAAGCAAATTTTGGCAGTTGTTAATTTTCCGAAGAAACAAATAGCAAACATCTTCAGCGAATGTCTTGTTCTTGGTATCTATGGTGAGGATACAAAAGAAGTGACACTGCTAACAGCATCACTTCCTGTGAAAAATGGTTTGCAAGTAGGTTAATGCCTACTCAAAATTTTGTAACTCTACAAGTTTTCTATAGACGCCATTCTTTTCCATAAGGTCGGTATGGCTGCCTTGTTCGACGATTTCGCCTTTTTCCATCACAACAATATGATTGGCTTTTTGGATGGTTGAGAGTCTGTGTGCAATAACAAGTGATGTTCTGTTCTCCATCATTTTTTCTAAAGCTTCTTGCACAAAGCGTTCCGACTCTGTGTCCAAAGCAGAAGTTGCCTCGTCCAAAATCATAATTGGTGGATTTTTGAGAACGGCACGCGCAATAGAAACACGCTGCTTTTGTCCTCCAGAAAGCTTGTTACCATCATCACCAATGTTGGTATCATAGCCTTCGGGAAGACTTTCGATAAAGTTGTGGGCGTTGGCAATTTTTGCAGCTTCGATGATTTCTTCTCGAGTCGCATTTTCTTTGCCCATCGCAATGTTGTTATAAACTGTATCGTTAAACAAAACCGATTCTTGCGTTACCATTCCTAAAATCGAACGGTATTGTTTTAAGTTTAGGTTTTTAACATTAACACCATCAATGTTGATACTACCTTCTGACACGTCATAAAAACGCGTTAGCAAGTTTGCAATTGTAGTTTTCCCACTTCCACTTTGTCCAACGAGCGCAACGGTTTGTCCTTTTTTAATTTCGAGGTTAAAATTCTTCAGAATTAAATGCTCTTGGTTATAATAGAAACCAACATTTTCGAAAGTAATTTTATCTTTTAATTCTGAAATTGGAACTGGGTTCGGAATTTCGTCAACTTTGACATCAGCATCCAAAATATCCATTACACGAACCAAAGAACCTTCGGCTTTTTGTACATTAGAAATCGAAGACGAAAGACTTTTAATCGGAGGCAAAATTTGGAAGAAAATTCCTAAAAATACCAAGAAATCTTCTGGACGAATACTGTGATTAACGATAATCTCTTTACCACCATACCAAGTAATCATCAAAAAAGTAAGCGCTCCCAAAAATTCGCTGGTTGGCGAGGCTAGTTCTTTTTTGCGTCCAAGACTTATGGAATAATTAATCCACTTCGTCATCGAATTTGAAAAACGATTGCTAAGTAATTTATCAGCATTAAATATTTTAATAATTTTAGTTGACTTTAAAGTTTCATCAACGATAGAGAAGATGTTTCCCAATTCGTTTTGGGCTTCGTGAGAATCTTTTTTAAGACTTTTTCCTATTAAAGAAATCAGCGTTCCCATAATTGGTAAAACGATTAAACTAAATAAGGTCAATTGTGGACTTAAATAAAATAAGGTTACCAAAGTACTGATTAACATAAATGGTGAGTTGATAAGGTCAACCAAACTGCCCAAAATATTATTCTCCACTTCGCCGACATCATTTGACATTCTCGACATCAAATCGCCTTTTTTTTGCTCTGTAAAGAAAGAAACTGGCAACGCTAAAATCTTATTGTACATAGCGCTTCGCAAATCCTTAGTCACACCAACACGATAGAAAATCAAAAGGTAAGCACCAAGGTATCGGAAAATATTCCGTAGGAAAAACATAAATCCAGTAATCAAACAAAGCCAGGCCAAAACTGTTAATGCGCCTTTCTCGTTAACTGCTGTCTGGATATAATAGTACGAATATTCTTTTAGGTAATTAAAATAATGTGAAATATGTCCATCGTATACTGGCGCAACTAATTTTTCATCCATCTTAATTGTACCAAATAACATCCCAAGAACAGGTAAAATTGTTCCCAGTGATGCAATCTGAAATACCGAGTAAAGAATATTAAAAAATAAACTTCCGTAAATATATTTTTGATGTGGTGCAGCAAATCGTAGAATTCTTCTATATAAATTCATTGAAAATTGATTAAGCTACAAATGTAATGCATTTCCGTAATAACATAAAAAAAACAGCTCCTTAATAAGAAGCTGTTTAAACTCAAAAAAATCGTTGTAAGATTTATCGTAGACGGTCTACAGATTTTACGAGCCTTTCGTCGCGACGGATATACAAATTACTCATAAGTAAAAAGATAATCGCCAACAACGGAAAAACTGGCTCAATACCCTTCTCAGGAAAACTAATTCCTCCGGATAGATTTAGTAACCAATATCCCAACAAACCGATCAACAAAGCGTTTATAACAATACTGATGTTGTTCAGTAGAATTTGTCGTTTTCTATTTTTAAAACTGAAAATACTCAACAATCCTAACAATACAAGTACAATACATGCAATTAGCATTACTGGCACACTTTCTATTATGTTAACATCTTGCGATGTTAAAAATAGAAAAACTGCTGATAGTACAGCAAAAAACATGGTGACAGACTGTATTCTTTGGATCATATTTTTTTGTAAGTATCTTCTTTGTCTTTAAAAGATTAGGCAAATTTAAAATAATTTTTGCGTATTTCAAAAATTAATGTAGATTTGCATAGTAATCACTCGGAAAATAATAGACCGCCTGGTTTAACTTTCTTACTTACAAAGTTTTAAAATACAATATTTTTACAACATTTATGTTTAACATTGATACGCTGAAGTCAAAGTCGCTTGACGAATTGACTCAAATTTCAAAAGATTTAGGCGTTAAAATCAGTCGAAAACCCGAACACGAACAAGTGGTTTTTGCGATTTTAGATTATCAGTCAACGCATCAAACCGAAATAAAATCCTACTTAGAAGCCAACAACCAACTTATGAAGGAAGTGGAAATTAAAGAAGACGCTGCAGAACCAAAAGCAACACCAGCCAAAAGACCTGGAAGAAAGCCAAAAGCTAAACCAGAGCCAGTTGCTACAGAAGCTGCTCCAGCCGAAGAAGCAAAAGTTGAAGAGAAAGCAGTTGCTGCTCCAGTAGCAGAAACGCCAACAGCAGAAGCAACTTCGGAACAGGAAGCAGAAAACAAAACAACAAAAAGACCTCGCAAGAGACTTCCAAAAACGGAAGAACCAAAAGCTGAAGATGCTAACAACGCAGAAACGCAGCCCGAGAGCCCAACAAACACTACACCAGTAGAAGCTGCTGCTTCCAAACCACAGCAAACGCAAAAGCCGCAACATCAAAACAAGAATTCTCAAGGTCAACAAAACCAAAATCGCGGCAACCAACAACAGAACCATAACCAAAATAATCAGAATAAAGAACAGCAATCTCAGCAGGAAGAAGCGCCAGCTAAGAAAGACTTCAATTTTGATGGACTTGTAACGATTGAAGGTGTTTTGGAGATTCTTCCAGACAACTATGGATTTTTACGTTCTTCGGATTTTAGTTATATCTCTTCGCCAGACGATGTTTATGTGTCAACGGCGCAGATTAGAAATTATGGTCTTAAAACTGGTGACACTGTTAAAGGTATCGTTAGACTTCCAAAAGAAGGTGAAAAATATTTCTCTTTGCAAAAGTCAACAGAAGTTAATGGTAGAGATTTAGAATTTATCAAAGATCGTGTTGCTTTCGAATATTTGACACCGCTTTTTCCTCAAGAGAAATTTAATCTTGCAGGTAGGAATTCAACTTTATCAACAAGAATTGTAGATCTTTTTGCACCAATTGGTAAAGGTCAACGTGCGATGATTGTGGCGCAACCGAAAACTGGTAAAACGATTTTATTAAAAGATATCGCCAACGCAATTTCTGCAAACCATCCAGAAGCTTACATGATGGTACTTTTGATCGACGAACGTCCAGAGGAAGTTACCGATATGCAAAGAAGTGTGAATGCAGAAGTTATTGCTTCGACTTTTGATGAGGCTGCAGAAAAACATGTTAAAGTGGCGAACCTTGTTTTGTCAAAAGCGCAAAGAATGGTAGAATGTGGTCACGATGTTGTGATTTTATTAGATTCTATCACGCGTTTGGCAAGAGCTTATAACACAGTTACACCAGCATCTGGAAAGATTCTTTCTGGTGGTGTTGATGCTAATGCGCTTCACAAGCCAAAACGTTTCTTTGGAGCTGCTCGTAAGATTGAAGGTGGCGGATCCTTGACGATTATCGCAACCGCTCTTATCGACACTGGATCAAAAATGGACGAAGTGATCTTTGAAGAATTCAAAGGGACAGGAAATATGGAATTGCAATTGGACAGAAAAATTGCCAATAAGCGTATTTATCCAGCAGTAGATTTGGTGTCTTCTAGTACACGTCGTGACGACTTGCTTCAAGACGAAGTAACACAACAACGTATGTGGATTATGAGAAAATACCTTTCTGACATGAATCCTGTAGAAGCAATGGACTTTGTGATGAAAAACATGAAGAACACACGCAACAACGAAGAATTCTTAATGTCAATGAACAAATAAGATTTTGCTTAAAATATTTCCTAAACAGCTTTATGAAAATGAAGCTGTTTTTTTATGGTTTAATTTTTTAAATGGTTTAAAGCAAGTAATGCTTTTACTTTTTTTAAACTTAAACTTCGCAGCTTTTAAGGTTTAAAATAATTTGTTATTAAATATTATTACAGCCTTTGAAAAATTGCTTAAATTTACATTCGTATAAAAATTACAAACAATGCAAAACATTCCTAGTGTTGACTTGCGTGATTTCCTATCGGATGATCCGATACGTAAACAAAAATTTGTAAATGAAATCGGTAAAGCCTACGAAGACATCGGCTTTGTAGCACTTAAAGGTCACTTTCTTGATGACCAATTGGTTGAAAATCTGTACTCAGAAGTACGCAACTTTTTCAACCTTCCTTTAGAAACCAAAGCTAAATATGAGATTCCAGGTATTGGAGGACAACGTGGTTATGTTTCTTTTGGTAAAGAATCTGCAAAAGGTCGGACAACTGGCGATCTTAAGGAGTTTTGGCACTTTGGGCAATATGTCGAAAACAATCCAAAATTAGAGGCAGAATATCCGAAAAATGTGATGGTTGATGAGTTACCAAAATTCAATAAAGTTGGTAAAGAAGCTTATCAGAAATTAGAAAAAACGGGTATTTATGTGTTGCGTGCTTTGGCAATTTACTTAGGTTTGGACGAATTCTATTTTGACAACTACATCAAAAATGGAAATTCAATCCTACGTCCTATCCATTATCCACCAATCCAAGACGAGCCAAAAGATGCTGTGAGAGCAGCTGCACACGGTGATATTAACTTGATTACGTTGTTGATGGGCGCACAAGGTAAAGGACTTCAAGTTCAGAACCATAAAGGTGAATGGATTGACGCGATTGCACAAGATGACGAATTAGTGATTAACGTTGGTGATATGTTGTCTAGACATTCTAACAACAAATTAAAATCTACCATTCACCAAGTTGTAAATCCGCCAAGAGAATTGTGGGGAACGTCACGTTTTTCGATTCCATTCTTTATGCATCCAATCAGCGAAATGCCATTAAATGTTCTAGAAAATACAATTGACGACGAACATCCAAAAGCTTTCGAAGACATCACCGCAGGTGAATTCTTAACAGAAAGATTAATAGAATTAGGTTTGATTAAAAAATAAAACCATTCTTTCAAAAATAGAAAAGTCAGCATAATTGCTGACTTTTTTCTTATCTAAATTTTTAGTTTAAACTTAAGCTTTTTCTCCATTAACAAAGACTTCGTAGCTAACTTCAACATTAGGTTCCAAAGTTTTAGAAACCGAACAATATTTTTCAAATGAAAGTTCCGCTGCTTTTTGCGCTTTTTTAGGATCGATCTCGCCTTCTAGTCTAAAGATAACTTTAATGCGTTTAAAAGGTTTTGCGTCGTCAACCTGTACACGCTCGCCTTCAACTTCAGCTTTGAAATCCGTAATCGTTTGTCTTTGCTTTTTAAGAATCGAAACAACATCAATTCCGCTACAACCTGCAACTGCCATTAAAACCGTTTCCATTGGCGAAACACCTGTTGCTCCTTCTTGTGACGTATTATCAATTAAAATCGAATGTCCATTTTGATTGCTACATTCAAACAAATAATCGTCATTAATTCTATTAAGTTGTATTTTCATTTTTAAATTTTTATAGTATTACTAAGTGCGTAAATTCGAGTGATTTTTCGATGGGAAGCAAGAAAAATTGTTTCGAGAATTCTCGTGTAAAATTACAAAATTCCGCGCGCTTTTATCTCCAAATACTTATTGATAACATCAATGTTAAGGTTCTCAGGAAGTGTATAAACAGAATGGATTCCGTATTTTTTTAATTCTTGAATAATCAATTTTTTCTCGAACTCAAACTTCTCTGCGATAATCTCGTCGTAGATTTCTTGGATGCTTTCGGGATTGGTTTTTAATAAAGTATTAATTTCAGCATTTTTAAAAAACACAACTACCAATAAATGGTTTTTAGCAATACCTCGCAAATATTTAATTTGACGATTTAGCGCATCCAAAGTTTCAAAATTTGTAAATAGCAAAACCAGACTTCGTTGGTTGAGACTAAATTTTATGTCTTGGTAAAGTCCGTTATAATCACTCTCGAAAAAGTTAGTTTGGATGTTGTACAAAGCCTCAGAAATCTTACGAAGTTGCCCAGATTTATTATCAGCAGGAACACGATTTTCTGTCTTTTTTGAGAACGACATCATACCAGCGCGATCACCTTTTTTAAGAATAATGTGTGACAAAGCCATCGTTGCGTTGATCGAATAATCCAAAAGACTCAATCCATTGAAAGGCATCTTCATCGTACGACCTTTGTCAATGAGCATCACAATGCGTTGCGATTTTTCATCTTGATATTGATTGACCATTAATCGATTGGTTTTGGATGTTGCTTTCCAGTTGATGCTTCGGATGTCGTCACCTTGTACATATTCGCGGATTTGTTCAAATTCCATGGTATGTCCAAGCTTGCGAATCTTTTTAATACCACCAAGCAAAAACTCATTTTGAAGTGCCATCAATTCATACTTTCTTAAATGAATAAATGACGGATAGCTCGGCAAAGTCGAATCTTTTTGAAACTGAAAACGTTTGGCAACAAATCCAATTGGCGAATTCGCGAAGATATTTAAGCTTCCAAAACTATATTCACCGCGTTCTTTCGGTTCCAAAATATACTGCATAGACGCTTCCGCATGCGCTTCTAACTTTTTATTAATAAAAAAATCGCGCTTTTGAAATTGAAACGGAATTTCGTCAATAATTTTTATGTCAGTCTTGAAAGGATAGTTGCTTTTAACATCAATTCTAACAGGATTTTGGTCGCCATTTGATAATTTTTCAGGTATCATCCTTTGCGCTTTTATTCCTTCTTTTACATTAAATAAAATAAGGTAATCGACAAAAGTTATGACCAGTATCAAAATCAAAACAATGTGTGCTGGCCACATGAGGACTGGAAAAAAGAAAGCCAAAACATAGATAACTCCCGCTAATATTAGCGCGAAGAATAATCTGTTATTTAGGTAAAGTGCTTTCATATTTTTTCTTAAAAAACCTAACGTGGAATCTCAATTGATTCTAAAATTTGGCGGATAATTTCGTCGGCTGTCAAACCTTCCATTTCGCGTTCTGGCGCAACAATAACTCTATGTCTTAACACAGCAAAAGCAGCTTCTTTAATATCGTCAGGTGTTACAAAATCACGACCACGAATTGCAGCAAATGCCTTACCTGCCGTTAATAATGCCAAACTTGCTCTAGGCGAAGCACCAAGATATAAGAATTGATTTTCTCTTGTGTTAACAATGATCTTTGCGATATATTCTAGGAGTTTTTCTTCGACAACAACATCTTTTACCAAGTCTTGATAAATCTTCAACTGCTTACCCGAAACGACTTTGTTAACGACTTCTGTTTTGTCGTTTAATTTGCTTTGATGTTGGTTTTTAATAATTTCAATTTCTTGATTAAGGTCTGGATAACCAACTTCTATCTTGAATAGGAAACGGTCTAGCTGTGCTTCTGGCAAACGATAAGTCCCTTCGTGCTCGATTGGGTTTTGTGTGGCGATAACCAAAAACGGTTCATCCATTGGATAAGTCACACCATCCATGGTAATTTGGCGCTCTTCCATCACCTCAAACAAAGCCGATTGCGTCTTTGCTGGCGAACGGTTGATCTCGTCAATCAAAATGAAATTTGAGAAAATTGGTCCTTTTTTAAAATTAAAATCAGATTCTTTAACATTAAAAACCGAAGTTCCCAAAATATCCGATGGCATCAAATCGGGTGTAAACTGGATTCTGCTAAAATCAACATCAATGGTCTTTGCCAAAAGTTTTGATGTAATGGTCTTTGCAACACCCGGAACACCTTCTATCAACACATGTCCGTTGGATAAAAGCGCAGCCAAAAGATGCTCGATCATTTTGTCTTGTCCGACAATAACTTTAGAAATCTCTTGTTTTATGAGGTGCAAACTGTTACTCAGCTCAGACATATCGATTCTGGACTTAAAAGCGTTGCTTGGTTGATCTTGTTGTTCCATAATTTTTAATTTTCAAAATCTATTTTAAAATGTCATCTAACAAACTATTCATTTTGATAAAATCCTCCTTCATAACATTAGAATAAGGATCTTGCGCTTTCTTGATTAAAGATACAGCTTCCTGAATTGTTTCTATTTTGACACCTGTTTTTAATTGTAATTTTTTAGTAAAATCCTCATCCAAATTGGAAGTATCGATTAACAAATCCAATCGAATTCTGTGTAAAAAGTACTGCGCCTTCTTTGCCATCATATCATGAAAATCGCCTTCTTGTAAGTACAAATTCCCGATACTTTTTACAAATTCCAAAGACGTATTCTTTAAAGGTTCGACAATTGGGACAATACGTTGTTTTCGTTTAGCATTAAAAATCATAAATAATACAAGTCCCAAAACCGCAATGTAAAGCGCATATCGCAATGGCGGATTGGCAAGAATAAAACGCATTGGCGACTGTGAGTTGCCTGCTGATCGTGTTTCGGTAAACCAAAGTGTTTTCTGCTGTGGCAAGAACGAAAATATTTTCGCTGGATATGCTGATCGTGATTTTAAAAGATAATAATTCGAAATTGCAATTGGCTCTGCAAACAAATAAAAGTTACCCGAACCATATTTAACCTTGATAAAATTCGCGTTTTTGTAAACATCATCTCCTCCACCTTTGGTTTTGTTATAACCTAAAATTTCGATGTTTTTATCAATCTTTGTAAATCCTTTATTGTCTGGAAGTCGGTTAATGAAAAGCGTATCAGATTGTAACTTTTTATCTGTAAATTCTAAGTTGTATTCATCGTCAGAATTATTAACGAAAAGTCGGAATTTGAGGCTATCTTCCAGTTTTTCAGGAAGCTTTCTTGCAATAATCATTGCATTCGATCCATTTTTAACCTGCGTGAAAATTTTGTTCCAAGATTCGGTGTCAAAAGATTTTTCGATAATTAAAATATTGTGCTTATCGAGATTTTTTTCCTTGGAATAATAATCATAAGGCGATTCCTTAAGGCGCTCGAGTTTTCCTCCAAAAAGTTGATCGGCCTCTTTGTTGAATACAAAAAGTCCAAAAGGCGATTTGGAATTGGGGTCAAAATTTTTGCGCCAATCCAAAATCGGTTTTCTATTAACTTGGAAAATTCCCATTATAACGAGGATAACGAGAAAAATGCCAATGTATATTTTGAAATTTTTACTCATTACTTGAAGTTATTAAAATAAGATTTAAAGGCTTGGTAACGTTCTTGATCGAGGTCAATTTCGCCATACCAAACATTTTCGAAAATATAAGTCAGTCGATTGAATTGTGTTTTCTGTTCTGGATTTTTTAGTTCTTGGCTGTAGTCTCTGTTTGTTTTTTCGATGTTCCAGTCAATCAATTTGCGGTCGGATAGTTTTTTTAACAACAACAAAAACTGATAACGCGTTGCCATTCTGTAGTTGGATTGCCCTTCGTAATCCGCAATTGTTTTTTCAAAATTAATTTCGTGGATATTCTCCTTTAGATCTTCCGTCGCGATTTTCAACTTTTTATTCTTCTTGCTAAAAAACAGATTTCCTTCTTTTAATAGGAATTTTGTAATGATGAAATACAATAAAAAGCCCACCAACAAAATAACAAAAAACCTAAAAACAATATCCGAATATTTGGGTACATTAGGCGAATCAATATTTCCAAATAGAGTGTTAAGTACTTTGTCTAGCCATTTTGCAAACTTTGCGAAAATAGATTCGCGCGGTTTTGTTAATCGATAATCGAAATCTTCGCTTTGATATTTTTTGTAATAATTAGGACTGAAACTTCTCGTGGTTATCGTATTATCTGTTTGGTAATTTGTTTTTAAAATAGAGTCCGTTTCCACCAGTTTTCTATCTGCTGGATTTTGCAATTCTGTGGTAACAGTATCAACCTCCATTTGTCCAAAAACGGGTATCGATAATGAAAATAATATGAGAAATAAAAAACTACGCATCAACTTCGCTACCAATCGTATCAATTTCGTTAATATCCAAATCACGGTGTACATCTTTTCTACTATCGTAATACATCAATCCTGCATTAACCGCTATCAGATTATATATAACAGAACTTACAAACATTGAAACACCATAACTCACAAAAAAGATAACACCCATAACACCTGAAAATATTGCTGACGGATCTTCAACTTGGTCAAAATTCGGATTTAGGCTCATGTTCCCAATTATTATAAAATAAGGAATCATCGAAAATGCCATACTTACAACATAAATCGCAAGAGTCATCACAATTGTAGAACCCCAATATTTCCAAAAGTTTGTCCGTTTGGTATCGAACATATTGCCGAAAACCGTTCTCGCCGCATAACTCAAAGATTCAAAGTAGCCTTTCTTGGTCGTTAGATAATCGTACAGTGTTAAATTAATAACATTAAAAAATGACGGCACCAGCAAAAGCAATAGAAAAAAACCGATGAAAACGACAATTAAAAAAGCCGAAATCGTCAGGATCACCATCATAATTGGACCAACGACGAAAAGTGTTAACAGGCAAAAAATGAAGAATTTACCGACATTTTTTTTCATATCAGAAAGAATGTCGTCTGTTGTTATATTGGTTTGATTTTCTCCAAGTCTTTTCATATAGAAAACTGGAAAAGTGTATACGACAATACTTATAAGAAACAGCAAGATTAGTCCAATAATCCCTACCAAAAGCAAAACTGGCCAATTGTTACTGAAATAACTTTCGAAAACGTAACTATTACCACCAGCATTAGCCATCAAAATTTGCATGAAAAATTCTCGGTAGTAAAATATCATTAACAGCGACATTATTAGCAATAATGCACCATTGAGAATAAAATAGGTTTTAAAATAATTTTTCCCATATTCTCGAAAAAAATTAAAAGTGTCGCCCACCAAATTACCGAAGTTCCTTTCCTGAAAAATTTGCATTTTTTAGATATTTTTTATGAACCAATCTCGGAAAGATACCGTAATAAAATCCAATAATTACCAAACAAATAAATATAATTGACAAGTTAACCAAAAGTGGCATTACTTGCGCATTTCGCGTTACATAACCTTCGATAATTCCTGCAACTATCGTAAACGGAACAGTACTTAGGAAAAGTTTTACACTATTTTTAAAACCGATTTTAAACGAATCAAATCGCGACAAAGTTTTTGGAAACAAAATCGAAGCACCCAAAATTAAACCTGCTGACGCCTCTACAACCATTGCGATAATTTCGAAAGTACCATGAAGCCAAATTCCCTTTGCGCTTGCCAACAATGCACTATGATCTTTGAAGAAATACTGGAAAGCACCCAACATTACACTGTTTTGGAAAAGCGCGTAGATTGTACCAACGCCTCCAAAAATTCCGTAAATGTATAATCTAGCACCAACATAAAGGTTGTTAAGGATAATAATGACAGCAGTTCCGAAAGTTGAACCCTGTCCATAGACCGCAGTTGGATCTCCTTTTTGAATATTTTCTAAAGTTTTATTAATGTAATCATCGCCCAAAATAAGTCTAGCAAAATCTTTATCATAATAAGATGACAAAACGCCAATTCCTGTGAAAATTAGGAAAAAGCAAATCGCGTAGAAAAGGTATCTGCGATATTCGTAAGCGATAAGTGGAACTTCTGACAAGAAAAATGTTTTGATTCTATTTTCCTCGATTCTTTTGGTTTTGTAAATCTTTTGAAAAATCTGAGAAGACAAAAAGTTAAGATAAATCGTGGTCTTACTTTTTGGGTAATAAGTCTGTGCAAAAGCCAAGTCGTTGACAATGTTGATATATAGAGATGACAAATCATCGGGATTTTTTTTCACTTTTCCCTGAATGACTTGTTCAATTCCCAACCATTTTTCTTTATTTTGTTTAATGAAAGCGATTTCTCTCATGATTTTGCTAAAGTAATAAAAAATGAATCAAATAGACATCAATACATCACAAAATGTAAACATCAATTTCAAAACCGCAAGTTTAGGTGAAAGATTTTTTGCGTTTGTCATTGATATGCTGATCAAAGGCGCATACGGATTTGCCATTTTTTGGTTGCTATTTGATATACTTGGCATTCAGCGTTACTTTTCAGGTTTGGACGATTGGTCGTCGATGGCTTTTATGGCGATTATTATGTTGCCAACCATACTTTATACTTTGGTTCTCGAAAGTCTTTTTGAAGGACAAACACCTGGGAAAAAATTAATGAAAATTCGCGTTGTTAAGATTGATGGTTATCAAGCTAGCTTTGGTGACTACTTTATGCGTTGGTTGATGCGACTTATAGATTTGTATACCAATTTTGGTGTTGTTGGTCTCATCAGCATGGTAGTTTCTCAAAAAAATCAGCGTCTTGGTGATGTTGTTTCTGGATGTGCCGTTATTTCATTAAAAAGCGATGTCAATATTTCCCATACCATTTTGCAAGAATTGAAAGAAGATTATGTTGCGGTCTTCCCGCAAGTTATTTTGTTAAATGACAATGATATGCGGATTATTAAAGAGAATTACGAACGCGCCGTAAGAACTAAAGATTCTGTTATCATTAAAAAATTGGCTGACAAAATAAGACAAACCATCAAGTTGGATCACGAAAATAAGGATTATACAGACTTACAATTCATTAATGTCGTTATTAAGGATTATAATTTTTATACTGGAAAAAATTCTTAAAAATCTTATTTTTTTTATAATTAAAGCTTCATCAACTGCATTTTTACTGATTATTTTTTCTACCTTTCAGAAAATAAAAGTTATGAAAAAGTTAATTATTGGAGCCTTTCTTATTGGCTCATGCGCTACTATTAAAGCTCAGTTCAATCTAAATAAAGCCTTGGACGTTGGTACAAAAGGCTTGAAAGCTTTAACGTTCAGCAATGCTGACGCTGTTAAACTTGCTAAGGAAGGTGTCGCTTGGATGGATAAAAACAATCCTGTTGCAGGTCCGAAAGATCCTTACACAATTCGATTAAATAAACTGTTTGCAAAACATAAAACGCAAGATGGTCTTAACCTTAACTACAAAGTATACAAGGTTGTTGACATCAATGCATTTGCTTGTGCAGATGGAAGTGTTCGCGTTTTCTCTTCGTTAATGGACATCATGACGGATGACGAAATCCTAGCGGTTATCGGTCACGAAATTGGTCACGTTAAAAATGAAGATACTAAAGATGCTATTAAAGCTGCTTATCTAAAAGCTGCTGCAATGGATGCTGCCTCAGCAAGTTCAAAAACTGTTGCAACGCTTAATGACAGCCAACTTGGTGAAATGGCGAATGCGATGATTGATGCTTCTCACAGTAAAAAACAAGAATCTGAAGCCGATGCTTATTCTTATGACTTTATGAAAGCAAATGGATATAATGTCGTGGCAGAATATACGGCATTCAAAAAGTTGGCTTTACTTTCCGAAGAAGGTGGAAAACAAAGTGGTTTCCAAAAGATGTTCAACTCGCATCCGGATAGCAACAAACGTGCAGATGTTATCAAAAAAAGAGCTGAAAAAGACGGACTTTGGAAAGATCCAGGAACAGTAACTTTACCCAAAACTAAACTTACGAAGTAAGAAATTACTTAAACTGTTATAAAACTAGAAAGAGACTAGCAATTGTGTTAGTCTCTTTTTAGTTTGAATGGTTATTAGTTGTATTTGTCTTGTGTTTTTATAGTACCAAATGTATAATTTATTATGAATGAATTCATCAGGAAATAGCCGTAAAAATTAAGGGGAAATTTCCCCTTTTGTATGTTTGGCTTTAAAGCTAATTTTGCTGCACTTGTCGATTTGATTCTTTGAAGATGATTTATTGATTCGTATTTTCTAATTTCTAATTGGTGAAAATCAATGGATTATTTTTTTAAGATGGTTGAGGTTAGCAAGCTGGAAATCCTATTGGTTTTTGGTGGATTATTTATAATGCTGGTATTGGTTGCTATTATTTTTTTCAAAAAAAGAGGAAAATCAAATTCTCATATCCAAGGTTTAGAAGATAAAATAGAATTTCAATCTGCTTTGCAGAGTTCGTTATTAGAAATTAGAGAAGAACGGACTTTAGCTTTTAGCAAAGAGTTGCACGATAATGTTGGACAAATTCTTTCGGTGGCGCTAATGCAACTCAACATGCAAATTGACCGTCAGACCGATGATTATGAAAAAGAAAATTCCATTGCGATAAAAAGTCTTGTAGAAAAATCTTTGGATGAAATTCGCTTTGTTTCTAAAGCCAGTTTGGCGGATGTCCAAGATGAAGTACTTTTCACAGATTTGGTACAGCAAGATCTACAGCGAATAGAATTGTTAAAAAATATCGAATGTCATTTTAGCCTTGTTGGCGATCGTCCTTTTAATATCCCAATGGATCATCAGATTATTGTGTACAGAATGTTACAGGAAATTATTAATAATATTTTGAAACACTCGCAAAGTCGTAAGATTGATTTAGAAATAGTAAATACAATCCAAAATTGTTTTATACGTATTCAAGATTATGGTAAGGGATTTGTTGTTAAGGGAAAAATAATGTCAGGAGTTGGGCTTAGAAATATTAAAAGTAGAGCCAAATTAATAAATGCAAAATGTGAGATTAATTCCAAAATTGGACAGGGCACAGAGCTGACCATTGATTATCCATATTTGTAATGTTGTAAAATATATATGAAGGAAAAACTGAAGATTGTTATTGTTGATGACCATCAATTGTTTGCACAATCCTTAAGTTATCTCATTGGTACTTTTGGAGATTATAATGTGATAGGTCATTTTCTTAATGGAAAAGATTTTATTGCAGCTTTGGAAAATGGCGATGTTGCTCCAGATGTCGTTCTGTTGGATGTTAATATGCCTATTATGAATGGTATCGAAACGATGAAACATCTCAATAATAAGCATCACAACCTAAAAGTCCTCGCTTTATCTGTTAATAATGATGAAGATACAGTAATGCAAATGTTGACCAACGGTGCGAAAGGCTACATATTAAAAGATACCAGTCCAAATCTCTTTAAACAAGCTGTTGATGAGGTGCACGAGAAAGGTTTCTATTACACCGAAATGGTTTCCAATTTTTTGATTCATTCATTGAATAAAACGGAAGAAGAGCTGGTTCTAAAAGATCGAGAACTGGAATTTATTAAACTCGCTTGCACCGAAAAAACCTATAAAGAAATCGCTGACATTATGTGCCTAAGTCATAAAACGATCGATGGTTATCGCGAAAATCTTTTTCAGAAACTCGATGTTAAAACCAGAATCGGGATTGTACTTTATGCTATAAAGCATAAAATAATTGAAGTCTAGGCGGGTTAATATTAAGCTTTTCTTTGTTCTTTAACTTCTTCAATCTTTTGCGCAAAATATTCAGCTTTGTCTGGATGTTTTGTGATTAGCGTTTCAAAAGCTTTTATCGCTTTAGAATATAACTTTTGCTCCAAATAAAGATTTGCTAAAGTCTCCGTCATCAAATGCGAAATATCTTCTTTCTTCTCTTTTATGACAAAACTAGCTTCATCTTTTAGCTGAGTGATTTTCGGTTGATTTTCGATAAATTCGTCAATTGCTTTTTGCTTTTTAACTTCTTTATCCTTTTCTATTTCCGCTGAACGGTCAATTTTCAACCAACTTTGCCAAGTATTAATAAACTGACCGACATTACTTTTTGATGTTTTGACACCACTTTGCGCCTCTAAAACTGGTACAATTTCTTCAACAGATTTTGGCTCTTCAATTATATTTTCTTCGGCTTTAACAACTGATTTTTCTTCTTCTCTAACAAAAGCTAAAGAATCTCCAAAGAATGAAACATTCAAAATAGGACGCTTTTCTTCTTCAGTTTGCTCCAAAGTGTTTTCGTCCTTTTGCTCTTCTTTTGCTTCTGATTCCACAGATAATTGAGGTTGTTTAACTTCTTCAAGTTTAATCTCTTGCTTTGGAAGTTCCACAGTTTCCTCTTTTAAAACTTCTGTTTTAACTTCCGCTTTAGAAATTACAGGAGCAGGAGCAATTGCAGTTTTCCCAATCAATGCATCAGGTTGATTTGCGTCCAAAGTCATCGGTTTCCAAGAAGACTCGGTTTTGGATTCTACAGAATCCCTTGGACTAACCTCCTCTACTTTTTCAACAGGAACAGAAACCTCTTCTTTTACAATTGGTTCTTCTTCATGCGAAAAAGGTCCAAAATCTAGAGATTGATGTTCTAATACTGGCTGCTCTTCGATTTCGGAATTGTTAGGCTTTTCTTCATCAAAGACAATTCCAGTAGGTTTTTCCTCAATTTGAACGGGTTTATGTTCTTTAACCTCAAATTTTGGAGGGTTTAAAAACTTATGGTGATTTTTTGGAACTTCGAATTTAACTTGCGGTAAGAAATCATCAATTCCTTCAAAACTAACGTCTGTATTTAGTTCTTCTGCTTTTTCAGAAAACGATGTTTCATCAGTGATAACTTCATCTTTAGAACCTTCCTCAACATTCACCACATCTTCTTCTTTCTGAATTTCAGATTCCGAAGATTCAGCTTTATTCTCTGATAAATTTTCGTCAATTGATTCTAAACTTAAATCAGATTCAACTTCGGCTTCTTTTTCCGAAATCGGAGTTTCATCAGTGATAACTTCATCTTTAGAACCTTCCTCGACATTCATCACATCTTCTTCTTTCTGAATTTCAGATTCCGAAGATTCGACTTTATTTTCTGTTAAATTGTCATCAATCGATTCTAAACTTAAACCAGATTCAACTTCAGTTTCTTTTTCCGAAATCGGAGTTTCATCGGTGATAACTTCATCCTTAGAACCTTCCTCGACATTCATCACATCTTCTTCCTTCTGAATTTCAGATTCCGAAGATTCAACCTTATTTTCTGATAAATTTTCGTCAATCGATTCTAAACTTAAACCAGATTCAACTTCAGCTTCTTTTTCAGAAATCGGTGAAGTTGCTTCTTTAGCCTTTAAACTTGAAAAAGGAGAAGTTTTAATTGCTTCAATACTTTTATCAATTTTGTTATCATTATTAACAACTGAAGTTGATTCTTCCGCCTTTAATTCTGGTTCAACAGAAGATTCTGTGATATTCTTTTTATTAATAAATTGATACAAAATCTTTTTGTCTGTCGTATATGCCGCAGTAGTTGTCAATACTTCCTTATATCGTGCAGGATTGTAAAGATGAATGCCGTACAAATAAAGCGCTCGCACATTTTGCACATAAGGTGTATGCGCAATCTGTTTTTCCAAAAGCTGCAAATCATTTGCTTGCATTAATGAGGGTTGCTGAAGAAGCTCAATAATTCGTGCATTCATAATTACCAGTTTGCTACAATATCGTTAAAAATTTTGTTGATGATACGCTCATTAACAACTTTGACCTGAGTAGATTCTATCGTCATCAAATCCATATCACTATTAAAGGTTACCTCGTCGGAATAGGTTCTGTCAAAGCTTTTACTCTCCTCTTTGGGAACGTGATTTTCGTAATGAACTTTCACTGTAATTGTCAATTTGTTTTGCGCTGCCTGTATCATATTTCCTGTTTGACTACTTTCCACGGGCGTCGAAATCGTCGTTGGCGTAATATTATAGTCCGTTATTTCGCCTTCTATGATAATATCAGCTTTGTCAACAGCACCTTTCAAGGTTGTTCTTTGGGCAAATCTATTTTGCAGAGCCACGGTAAAATCTTGGCTAAGATTGGGGTTATTGTTAGCAGCATTATTCGGAAATGGTCGAATAAGAAAGGTTTTTGTCTCTGGACTTAGAGAAGAACCTGTAAAACTGTAACAACTCACCAAAGACAACAATGGCACAAATAGTGAAAAAAACAATAGTTTTTTCAAGAATTTGGTTGGTGCATTTGACATATAAAATTTCATTTTAATCCTCTAGATTATATTGTTTAATTTTTCTGTAAAGTGTTCTTTGCGAAATACCAAGCTCGTCTGCCGCTTTGTTACGACGACCACGATGTTTTTCTAAAGCTTTAATAATCAAATCTTTTTCATTATTCTGAAGTGACAAAGATTCTGGCTTTGCTTCTTCTACTTCGATGTCCATCACATCCTCGTAAGGATCCACAATATCAGAGTTAATCACAGATGGCTGCATTGTCTGATTTTCCGTTGGTTCAAAATACAATAATGAATTTGGACTCTGACTAGGCGGAGCTTCAGTTGGTGTGTAGATACGATTAATTAAGTTTTTTTCTTGATTGCTCAAATCTGAATTTCCGCGATTTTTTATCAACTCCGAAGTTAAGGATTTTAAATCATTGATGTCGTTTCTCATATCAAAAAGAACCTTGTACATGATTTCTCTCTCGTTTCCGAAATCGGTTTGTCCGCTATTGGAGTTTTGATTTACCAACATCGGAAGATGCTTTTCCATCGGGATATATTCCGCCAATTTTTCAGCTGTAATTTTGCGATTTCGCTCTACAACAGTTAATTGCTCCACCAAATTTCTTAACTGACGAACATTTCCTGGAAAGCTGTAATTTTCTAAATAAGTTACTGCACTTGGCTCCAATTCCAGCTCTGGCATTCTGTATTTCTCTGCAAAGTCAATGGCAAATTTTCTAAATAAAAGATGAATATCGCCTTTTCTCTCACGCAAAGCCGGCATATCAATTTGAACCGTGTTCAAACGATAGTACAAATCTTCACGGAAACGCCCATCGTGGATTGCTTTCATCATGTTGACATTGGTTGCCGCCACGATTCTTACATTGGTTTTTTGAATTTGAGAAGAACCCACTTTCATAAATTCTCCACTTTCAAGAACACGAAGCAAACGAACTTGCGTTTGCAAAGGCAATTCCCCAACTTCGTCTAAGAAAATTGTTCCACCATCGGCCACTTCGAAATAACCTTTTCTGGTTGCAGTTGCACCTGTAAATGCTCCTTTTTCGTGACCAAAAAGCTCGGAATCTATCGTTCCTTCTGGGATTGCGCCACAATTGACAACGATATAAGGTTGATGTTTTCTTTTGGATTCGGCGTGGATAATTTTAGGAATAAATTCTTTTCCTACTCCACTTTCCCCGATAACTAAAACGGAAATATCCGTTGGTGCGACTTGAATCGCCTTTTCTAACGCTCGGTTGAGTGCAGGAAAATTCCCGATAATACCGAAGCGATTTTTTATGTTTTGTAATTCGTTCATTTTGTTGATTTAAAAGTTCTTTACTAAAGAATTGAAAAATTTAATGTTTAAAAAATTAATTTTAAGCCTCAACCCTTTCTCCTAAATCATCTTTGTTACGAATTTTTGATATTTTTTTGATTAAATCAAAATGTGATTCTAAGCTTTTGGATTCTTTAAAATTAAAAATAAATCCAAATTTGAAACCTGTACTTTCATCAACAGAACAAACTGCTTTCGAAAACTTTTGATTGTATTTTGAAATTAAATGATTGAACTCTTTCAAAAGTTGCTTCGCTTCTTCTTGAGAAACATTTTTAGCAATATTTGAAGAGCAACATTTCGTCTTATTTTGAACACAAGAAGCCTTCCCCGATTGGCAAGTACCAATCAAACTCATTAAAATTATGATGTAGGATAAACTTCTCATTTAATTTATTCCGTTAATAAATTTTTCAATTCGTCTTTTGACGGAAGAACCGTCATGTATTTGCTTGCAAAAATCTGATCGTTATTCTCGGGCAAAGTATACTCTACCAAAGCATTGCTTTTATCTTGACAAAGAATAATTCCGATGGTTTTATTCTCCCCTTCTATGCGTTTTTCTCGGTCGAAATAGTTAACATACATTTGCATTTGTCCGATATCTTGGTGCTTCAATTCGCCGATTTTTAAATCAATTAAAACAAAACATTTCAAAATACGATTATAAAATACTAAATCTATTCGGAAATGCTTTTCATCAAAAGAAATCCTTTCCTGACGCGCCACAAAAGTGAAACCTTTCCCCAATTCTAACAGAAACTGCTCCAATTTATCAATCAGTTTCTGCTCCAAATCATTTTCGGAATAAAAACTTTTATCATTTAAACCCAAAAACTCTAAAACATAAGGGTCTTTTATTAAATCTAAAGGTTTTTCTATAATTTGACCTTTCTCTGAAAGCGCCAAAACTTCATCTTTATTTTTACTTAAAGAAAGTCTGGCAAACAATCCAGAATCATATTGCCTTTGCAATTCTCGCAGACTCCAATTGTTTTTGAAAGCTTCAATTTCGTAAAAACTTCTCTCATTTCTATCATCAATTCTCATTAATTTGAGATAATGCGACCATGAAAGATTAAAGTTTAGTTCGTTTGCAAAAGGCTTATTTTCAACCACTTCAAAATCGACAGACACTGTCTGACCTATTTGGTTTTCAGATTGCGCAGACAGTGTTTGCGGAATTGGGTTTTCGGAATTCGTCAACAAAGTTGACGAAATTGGGTTTTCAGATTTCCGAGACAGTGTTTCGGAAATTGAATTATTAGAATACGTATGATAAAATTTTCTCATATTTGAAAGATTATCTTCCGAAAATCCCCTACCAAACCTCTCTGTTAAATGAGTAGACAGTTCTTTCAACAATCCTTTACCATATTCAGCTCTCGCTTCTCCATTCTGTTCCTCTTCCACAATCATTCTACCAATTTCAAAATAGGTATAAACCATAGTTTGATTTACGGTAGATGCAACACGTTTTCGGGCAATTTCTAAAAGTGCCGAAACTTTGTCGATTAATTGATTTTGAAGATTCACTTTATGTCCAAATTTTTAAAAACTATTCCGCAGTTCTCCCCAAAAGTGTTCCTTGCGTGTTGTCGTACACAAAAACAGACACAATGTCGCCCACTTTTTGACCTTCTAACTTGTCAAAAACGCAAACGGCATTCTGAGAATTACGACCTTTCCATTGGTTTTCGTTCTTTTTGGAAGTTCCTTCAATTAAAATTTCATGGTTTCTTCCAACGTAACCTGCCATTCTTTTTCTTGACAACTCGCCTTGCAAAGCGATAATTTCCGCCAAACGTCTTTGCTTAACATCGGCAGGAATGTCGTCTTCCATTTTTTTATGAGCCGGAGTTCCAGGTCTTTCGGAGTAGGCAAACATATAACCGTAGTCGTACTCAACTTCGCGCATTAAGCTCAATGTATCTTGGTGATCTTCCTCCGTTTCGGTGCAGAAACCAACAATCATATCTTGTGAAAACGAAATATCGGGAACGATTTCTTTCGCTTTTTTAATTAAATCTAAATATTCTTGACGTGTGTGTTGACGGTTCATCAACTCCAAAATTCTGTCGCTACCGCTTTGAACTGGCAAATGAACATATTTACAGATGTTATTGTGTTTTACCATCATTTCGAACACCGAAGTCGTCATGTCGTGAGGATTGGAAGTCGAAAAACGAATTCTCATTTCAGGAACTGCTTTCGCCACCAAATCTAACAATTGAGCAAAATCAACAGCCGTTGCTTTTTGCATTTCTGATGCTTTGGCAAAATCCTTTTTGGGACCGCCGCCGTACCACAAATAAGAGTCAACATTTTGACCAAGAAGTGTAATTTCTTTGTAGCCATTTGATGCTAATTCTTTACATTCTTCAAGGATTGAATGCGGGTCGCGACTACGCTCACGCCCTCTCGTGAAAGGCACTACGCAGAACGTACACATATTATCGCAACCTCTGGTAATCGTCACATAAGCCGTTACGCCATTTCCGCCCAAACGAACAGGATTGATGTCGGCGTAAGTTTCCTCCTTTGATAAAATTACGTTGATGGCATCTCTACCGTCTTCGGTTTCTTTTAAAAGATTGGGTAAATCTCTGTAAGCATCGGGGCCAACAACCAAATCCACCAAATGTTCTTCTTCTAAAAATTTGGTTTTAAGACGCTCTGCCATACAGCCCAAAACGCCAACAGTAAGACTTGGGTTTTCCTTCTTTTGATTCTTGAATTGCGACAAACGCATTCTCACGGTTTGCTCGGCTTTTTCACGAATAGAGCAGGTATTCAACAGAATTAAATCTGCTTCTTCAACTTTAGTTGTAGTGTTGTAACCTTGCTCGTTAAGGATGGATGCAACGATTTCGGAATCTGAAAAGTTCATTTGGCAACCGTAACTTTCCAAGAATAATTTCTTAGAATTTTCTGGTTTTTCAGCAATTGCAAATGCTTCTCCTTGCTTGGTTTCGTCTATATATTTTTCTTGCACAATCTCATATTTGAGATTTGAGATTTGAGATTTGAGAATAAAACTGTGTAAAAGCAATTTTGGATTTCAAATTTCAAATTTCAAATCGGTTCAGTTTGCAAAGATACAAATTTCGCTGACAGAATGGCAGGAGAAAATTTCTGAAAATTTAGTCTTATTTTTTGATATCTGTAATAATTCTCAGGCTAAATCTGTATCTATAATTAAACGGAACACTATTAATTGTGGCTGGACTCCATTTTGTTTTAAGATCTTTAAAAGCCCATAAAATTCTTTTGTCGAAAGATTCTAAACCAGAAGTATTAAGCAATACAACATCTTCCATTTTTCCTTCTTTATTTATGATAAACTCTATCTCCATGAAAAAAATATCGTTCCAAATAAAACGAGATAGATCAATTTTATTCAATAAATCTTTCTTAAAATTCTCTGAAGATTCTTTTGGATTCTTCCCATAGAAAGGATATGTTACTTTAGGCAAATAACCTTCATAATAATTATTAAAAATATCTTGGGGATAAATGATAAAACTTGCGAGTGCTGGTGTCGCCTTCCCGTCTTCATTTGCTGGCAACCATTTTTTCTGGTACTTCGCTACTGTTCGAGCCATATCGTAGGCACATTTATTTCTTTCTAAATAATTCGCATTTAGCTCTTGGACAAAAGAAATTGTGGAATCTGGCATTACCAATACGCGAAATTGATAAATCTCATTTTGATCATTGCAAGTCTTCAAATTCTTTGAAAATACGATATCGTGAAAATCTTTATAATATCCTTTATCTCCTCCAACATAAGGTTCTTGAAATTTAGGATAACTACTTAAGAATTTAGTTTGCGACATATAAAGCTGACACATCGAAAACAATAAAAATAAAAAAATATGCTTTAATCTCTTAGTCATTATTATATAACTCGCCATAGTTGTATAGTTGATTAACATTTATTCTTTGTTTACTATCCATTGGCACACCATTAAATGTCGCAGGTTTCCACTTCAATTTTAGGTGCTTTAGATCTGTTATTATTCTCGAAACTTCAATTTTATCATAATTGCCATCAAGAACAAAATCTTTCATTAACCCTTCTTTGGTAACAGTAAAACTCAAATAAATAGTTTGTTCCATATTCAATCTAAAAGTTTTTTGAAAAATTTTCTTTAGCTGAACATGCAAATAGTCGGCGTCACTAAGCATTTGAGCATGTACTACATTATCACCATAACCTTCCCCTGTTGAATATGCAATTTGGAAAGGATTAATTAAAATTTTAGCAATTGACTGAAATTTCTGTCCTTGAATTTCTGCTGGCTGCCAAAATTTAAGCTCCGGGATAATCTCGCGAGCAACAGTAAAAGCGCATTTATTTTTCTCGACATTTACACTATCCATATCTTTTATGAACTTAATGGAAGAATCTTTTTCTATTAAAACGCTAATATTATAAGCTTCCATAGTGTTGTCGCATGGTTTTAGTTCTAAGTCTTTGAAGGCTTTACTTAGGTCTTTTTGCAATGCAATATTGCCTCCTTTATAATAAAATTGGTCAACAGGATAATCGCTAAGAATAACTTGGGAAAAAGTAAAGTTGCTAAAACATAGCAACATAAAAAGGATAACTAATTTCATTAATGTTATTTGTGTGAATATGTATACTTTCGTTGAAAATGGAAATAAATCATTGTCCAAAACCTCTCGATTTGATTGTAACCGAAATCCTCCTTGGCGAGAGATTATGCGGAACCAGAAACGATTGATGGAAAACTATGTTAATTAATTTACTCTTCATCATAATCCATTCTGTTAAAGTTAATATTTAGAAAATATTTGGAACGTACTGGTTTTCCATCTTTTGTGGCGGGTTTTCATTTTGATTTTACCTTTCGCATTGCGAATTGCATATCATCATTGAAAACTTCGTAATTTTTAACTTTCGGAGAAATACTTAGCTGACTTATTTTTCCTTTTTCGTCAATGTCAAAAGCAAAAACAAAAGGACCTTCCACTTTGTAAGCTGCCAAATCTATATAGGCATGCACCATGTTCATAAAGTCTTTTCTGAATGCATTGTCACCACCTGGATATACTGCTTTGGTATCGTAAACATTACCCGCATCTTGTTGCGTATTTTGAGAAAAAGCAAAAGCGCTAAAACATAGTGCCACAAAAAGGATAATTGATTTCATAAATGTTATTTGTGCGAATATGCGAAATTTTAAATAAAATCACAGAGAAATTAATGAAAATGTAAGAACTTGTTTAAAATTACACCGAAGTATTCTTTCTTAAAGTACTCAGACCTTCTTTGCTAAATTTAAAAAAGCTCTTATAAATTATTATCCGAAATCCCTAGCCCTGATTGTAGTGGAAATCCTTTTTGGTGAGAGGCTATGCCGAACCAAAAAGATTGCAGCGGAAAGCAGGTTCTCGGCTCCTAAAAAAATTACCTTATTGGAAAGTCAAAATAGGTTTTTGGAAAAGGTTCGTTGACCAAAGTGAAATGCCACCACTCTTCGTGGTACTCTTTGAAGTTGTTGTGCAACATCGCTTGTTTTAGGATCATTCGATTGGCTTGTTGTACCGCCGATATCTGTGTTGCATCTTGATGCGAAATACTTCCGAAAAAATCAAAAGCACTTCCCATATCGATTTCCTTTCCAGTTTTGAGATCGACCAAAGTTAAGTCAATCGTGCTTCCACGCGTGTGCCCAGATTTGGCGGCGATATAGCCCAAAGTAAACAAATCGCGCTTGTCAACATCTGGATAAAATTCGGCTTTGGCAATAGTGTCATTAATATTTCTAGCCCAAGTTTCGAAGCTGGTAACGGCGCGTTGCGGACGATAAGCATCGAATACTTTGAGACCATAACCTTTGGCTTTTAATTCTTTTTGAACTTTCTTTAACGAATTTGTTGCAGCAGCCGACAAGATAAGGACAGGCTTCTCGTAACCAACAACTGGTCGCCCTGTGAAATTGTGTGTTCCATAGTAACGCAGATCGACAATAATATCAGGGATTTCTTTTTGAACATAGACAAATCCTTCTTGCAGATGCTCTTCTCGCGTCGCACAAGAAAATAATCCGAAAAGGCTAAAAACAATGAGAAAAAGTGATTTTGGATTCATGGTAAAAGTTTGACCACAAATTACAAAATTTTAGACTAAACTATTCTTATCAGCGTAATTAAGTTTGAAAAAGATAAACGTCATAATCGAGAACGCTAACAACGAACTTCCACCATAACTAAAATACGGCAACGGAATACCAACAGTCGGGAACAAGCCCATAACCATCCCAATATTGATACAGAAGTGAATAAGAAGAATCGATGCGAAACAATACCCAAACACTCTGTTGAAAGTAGATTTCTGATTTTCGGCGAGGTAGTATATTCTACCAATATAAAGCGCGTAACAAAGTATCAAAATTGCGCTTCCAACAAAGCCCCACTCTTCGCCAACTGTACAGAAAATGTAATCGGTCTCTTGCTCTGGCACGAACTTCCCTTGCGTTACAGAACCTTCCTTATAACCTTTTCCCATGACGCCACCAGAGCCAATTGCAGTTTTGGAATACAGCAAATTATATCCAATATTATCTCTAAATTCTTTTCGAGATTCACCTTTGTAAAGAACTTCAATTCTTTGCTTTTGGTGTGTTGGCAGCTTTTCAAAAACATTTGGAGAAAAATAAGCTAAAGCAGAAAGTCCAATAATTGCAACACCTGTAAAGATAAATCGATAAACATCTCGCGCTAGATAATTAAACCTAAATAAAATATACAAAGCGCCAACGAAGACTATTGCTCCCACCATATACCAAGGACTTTCTTCCATCGGATCATTGATGTAATTGGCAATCAAGAAAATTGCAGCTAATAAAAATACCACGCCAAAGACTTTACCATTAAGACCTTCTCGATACAAGGCAATAAAAAATGCTCCAAAAACCAAAAGTGAGCCAACATCGGGAATTGCCAAAACAACAACTGCTGGCACACCGATAATGGCTAAAATAGTTAATAATGATCTTGTATTTTTTATATTAAAATCAGAACTCGAAACATAATTAGCAACCATTAGCGATGTTCCAATTTTTGCAAATTCTACGGGCTGCATCGTAAAACCGCCGAACTTATACCAGTTTCTTTGTCCTAAAATTTCGGTACCGAAAGGAAACAAACCAATCAACAACAAAACACCGCCGACATAGATAATGCCAGACATATTTTCGAAGAATTTGGTTCTGGTGAAGAAAATAATTAAACCAATAAATAACGAAACACAAAAGAATGTCAATTGCTTTGTTCCCAAAGTTTCGTTAACACTACTGATGTTTAGGACTGCAAAAATACAGATTACCAAATAAAGCCCTATTCCTAACTTGTCTATGCCTTGTGCCCACTTCATCGTTTTACAGGTTTTGTTGGGTTAGTCGTTTTTTTATTTTTATCCGTATTTTCGGCTTTTATACTAACTGCTCTTAAACTATCCTGAAGTTTTTTTAACTTAATTGAGTCAGGTTTTGGTGGAACATATTTTCCAATTTTCTTTAAATATTCATTCCATTGGCGTTTGTACTCTGGTTGGAAGCTCGAAGTAATCATCTTTTTGTAAAGATTTTCACGTTTGATTTCGCCAAGTAGATAACGCTCTGCAATAACTGTACAAGCTGGTCCTGCCCACGTTGCTCCAAAACCAGCATGCTCCATAACTGCCGCCACAACAATTTTTGGTTTATCTGCTGGCGCTATCAAAACAAAAATTGAGTTATCCTTACCTTGCGGCACCTGCGCTGTACCTGTTTTCGCCAATTGTGTGAAATCATTAGACCTCAAACTACGTCCAGTACCTCGTAACATTACAGCTTCCATACCTTGCAGCACGGCATCATAATGTTTAGCATCTACTTTGGTAATTTTCTTTTCTCTAAATAATGGATTTGGATTTGGTTTGCCATCAATATTTTTAACAATATGTGGCGTAATATACCAACCTTTGTTTGCAATAGCAGCTGTCGCGTTTGCCATCTGTAAAGGTGTTAACAAAATATCGCCCTGCCCCATACCGTTGAAAACCGCATTAATAGGTTTCCAATTTTTTCCATTTCTTTTGATGTAGGTATTTTCGTCTGGTATATAACCTTTGCTACCTGCAGCAAGGTCGTTGTTCATATAAACACCAAGTCCAAAACTAGCCATAATATCTTTCCACTCGTGCATTCCTTTTGATGGATTGCCTGGGTATTTATTTAAAATCGCTAAATAAGCATAGGAAAAATAACAGTTACTAGAAATCTGAATTGACGGAATTAATGGATCTGCACCACCGTGACCTTTGATACGAACGCCCATATAGCTGAATCCGCCACCACAAGGGAAAATAGTAGACGGTTGCATAACGCCCATTTGCATTGCAGAAAGTGATGTCAACAATTTGAACGTTGATCCTGGAGGATAAGCCGCTTGGATCGATCTATCGAACATTGGCTGATTAATACTATCACGTGTCAATCGATAGATATTTTTCATCTTGTTAGGACCAGTAAAAAGATTAGGATCGATATCTGGACCTGTTGCCAAAGTTAAAATTTCGCCGTTGTTAGGATCGATTGCAACAATTGCCCCGCGCTTGTTCACCATCATTTCTTCGGCGATACGTTGTAAATCATAATCAATAGTTAGGGTTAGATCTTTACCCGTGATAACTTCTTTATCGAGAGTACCATTCTTGTAGGAACCAATGTTTCTTTGACGAATATCTTTTTGGATGTATTTAATACCTTTTTCGCCGCGCAAATCTTTTTCGTAAGACTTTTCGACACCACTTTTACCAATAACATCCCCAGGAAGATAGTACAGTGAATCTTTTTTGATATCAGCAGTGTTAACCTCGTTGGTATAACCTAAAAGGTTGCCAGAAGTGTTAACTTCATATTCTCTTTGCGGACGAGAAACAATACTAAACGCTGGATACTTAAACAAAATTTCCTGAACACGCGCCATATCTTCACGACTCAAATTTTTCATAAAAGTCATTGGCGTCAGCTTGGTGTAATATTGGTCTTTTTTAAGTGTATTAATATTGTCAATAAACTCAGATTTTGTAATTCTCATCAAATTACAAAAACCAATAGTATCAAAATCTGGACGCATTAATGCCCCTGTATAGGAAATTTCAAAAGAGGGTTGGTTACCAACTAGAATTTTTCCGTTGCGGTCAAAGATGACACCACGTTGCGGGATCTCGTATTCAATTTTAATGGAAGTATTCGCAGCATTTAGAGCATATCTGTCAGTAAACAATTGTAAATAAGCAAGCCTAGCAATAAAAATAATTGCTACAACAATCAAAATACCAATAAGCTTGAGATATTGAGGCTTCAAATTTTCTGTTTAATTTTAAATGCTAATGCGTAAGCGATAATAAATACAAATGAGATAAGACTTGTTATAACAACATTCAACAAAATTTGGAAAAAACGTTCGGGTTTAAAAAACTCAACGTATTGTACAATCAGCTGATGTATAAAAATACTGGTCAAAATGAAAACGACAAATTGCAACCATTGTATTGATTGAAACGAAAAAAAGTCAGTTGAAGTATCTGTAGAAGTTCTAAAAATCAACATCCTAAAATAGGCAATGGTTGTCGTTGCCAACGCGTTAATTCCCCAAGTCCCGAGAAAAGCATCAATTGATAAACCCAATATAAAACTAAGTCCTAAAAACTGAAAATTATTTCTAAAAAAAGGATAGAACATCACAAAGACTGGATATAGCACTGGAATATACTTCCCGAAAAGCGTAATGCGATTCAGTAAAAAAATCTGAATCGACACCAAAATGGCGATCAATACAATATCGGAAAATATGTTTCTACTTACCATCTTTATTCATCTGTACTTGTAAAGTATCTTGTATCTTTTGAACCTCCATTTTTTTAAGATTTTTAACAACAAAAACCTTACTTAGTGGCCCCATTTTTTCATTTAATTCTACAGAAACATCCCAGAAGCCTGTTTTGGTATCAACTTCATAACCTGCAACTTTACCGACCATAACACCTTTTGGAAAAATAGCAGAACGTCCATCAGTCACAACAGTATCACCAACTTTTAGCGAAACATATTTTGGAATATCTGACAAGTGCATCATTCTAGAATCATCACCTTTCCATTCCAAAGTTCCGAAGTAGCCAGAATTCTTTAATGCAGCACTAATTTTAATTTTATTAACACTCAACACCGATTGCACCAAAGCATAATGATCTGTTGTATTAATAACGATACCAGCTATTCCGTTTGGCGCAATAACACCCATTTTTGGCGTCACGCCTTGCAATCGTCCTCGGTTAATGGTAAAATAATTATTTTGACGATTAATACTGTTATAGACAACATCACCATCTACGAAAGTATAGATTTGCCCACCTCCAATAGTATCGTGAACACGGCGAAATTGTGGATTAGCGCCACCTTCTTTTCCATAAAGTTGTTGCAACAATTCTTTGTTTTGCGCAACCAAATCATCATTAATCTGCTTTAATTTAAGATAAGAAGCTCCTTCGTCAATATAGCCAGATACCCAAGCATTGAACGCAGCGGTTTTGGCAGCCAAAAAAGATTGCTGCATCGCGTTTTTAGAAAAAATCAATACCACTGCAATGATTTGCAAGAATATAAAGAAGACGAACAATGCGTTCTTCGAAAATAATCTCAGCAAATAACCCATCTGTTAAGTTCCGTAAAAAGTTACTAATTATTTAATCAAGAAATTGAATTTATCCATATTCTTCAATGCGATACCTGTCCCACGAACAACCGCTCTCAACGGATCTTCCGCAACAAATACAGGCAATCCTGTCTTTCTATGGATACGATCTGCCAAACCTCTTAACAAAGCACCGCCACCAGCTAAATAGATACCAGTTTTGTAAATATCTGCAGCCAATTCTGGAGGCGTTAGAGAAAGCGTTTCCATCACCGCATCTTCAATACGAATAATAGACTTATCTAAAGCTTTAGCAATTTCTTTATAGTTAACCATAATTTCTTTTGGCTTACCTGTAATCAAGTCACGACCTTGTACCGGAATATCTTCGATATCAACATCCAACTCTTCAACAGCAGATCCCACTTCAATTTTCACACGCTCTGCCGTTCTTTCACCGATATATAAATTATGGTGCGTTCTCAAATAATAAGCAATATCACTTGTGAAAACATCACCTGCAATTTTCACAGATTTATCACAAACAATACCACCAAGCGCCACAACAGCAATCTCTGTCGTACCACCACCTATGTCGATAACCATGTTACCTTCAGGCTTTTGCACATCAATACCAACACCTATCGCCGCCGCCATTGGCTCATAGATCAATCTAACTTCTTTTGCATTTACTTTTTGCGCAGAGTCACGAACCGCACGTTTTTCAACTTCTGTAATACCAGACGGAATACAGATTACGATTCTCAAAGCAGGCTGGAATAACTTCCCTTTGATACCTGGAATCTGTTTAATAAACTCCTTAATCATGTGCTCGGAAGCATGGAAATCTGCAATAACGCCATCCTTCAAAGGACGAATGGTTTTGATGTCCTCATGCGTTTTTCCTTGCATGTGTTTTGCCTGCTCACCAACAGCGATAGGCTTCCCACTTTGTCTTTCGATCGCCACGATAGATGGCTGATCTATAACGATTTTATTATTGTGAATTATTAATGTATTTGCTGTACCTAAGTCAATCGCAATTTCTTGCGTAAACATATCTAATAAACCCATTTTCTTCCTGTCTATTTTAATTTACAAAGATATAAATTTAACGTGAGTTTATTGGTTTTATCTATCTTCAAAAAGGTTAAAGTTTTATTAAAATCCAAAAACTTATCCACAAACACTAACAAAAAATCAATTCCACTTCTATACTTCCTGAAAACGAACAATTTAGACTTTCTCAAAACTGAGCATTATCATAGACCAAGTCTCTCGCAATCACTACCAATATTCATTTTAAAAGCTTAACTTTGCAGTTGCTAAAATGAATCAAAATAACGACACCTCAAAGACGTCAAACTTTGCAGTATTAAGTGTCAGCTACGAAAAAGCCGATGCCGAAACACGAGGAAAATTTGCGTTTTTTGACGAGCATATCAAGTCTTTTGTTAACCAAATTCACGACCAGAATTTTGGCGATGCTTTCGTTGTGTCCACTTGCAACCGCACCGAAATCTACACGACAACCAGTAACTACTTGTTAATTGCCGAGCAATATTGCAAAACAATTGGTGTTAACCTTTCAGAGTTTCTGCAATATGTCAACATCATCCAAAGAGAAGATGCTGTCCTGCATCTATTCCGTGTGGCAGCAGGACTTGAAAGTCAAATTATTGGCGACTTCGAAATCGTTTCTCAAATCAAAAACGCCTACAACCGTTTTAAGAAATACAAAGAAGCGTCAAACCCTTATTTGGAGCGCGCTATTAATTCGGCGATTCAAATTTCTAAAAGAATTAAAACCGAAACAGGTATCAGCAATGGCGCTGCCTCGGTTTCTTATGCAGCGGTTCATTATATTTTAAATAACGTCAAAAACCTTTCTGACAAAAACATTTTATTGCTTGGCGTTGGCGAAATTGGACAGAACACCATCGAAAATATGGTAAAACATGTCTACCAACCCAAAATAAAAATCGCAAACCGCTCTTTCGAAAAAGCAGAAAAAATTGCTGAAAAGCACAGCATACAACAGATCGCTTTTGAAGTATTTCCAGAAGAGTTAAAGAAAACCGACATCCTGATTGTTGCAACTGGCGCACAAAAATTTATTGTAAACCCAGACAACTTCCCTGCTGATAAAGAAATGTTAGTTATCGATTTGTCAATTCCTAACAACGTAGCTAAAGAAATAGGAGCTTTAGAAAAAGTTGACCTCATCGATGTTGATCAACTTTCGCAGCAGATTTCCGAGACGATGGAACAGCGTAAAAAGGAAATTCCAAAAGCCGAAGCCATTATCAAAGAAATGAGCAAGGACTTTACGGAATGGGAGCGCAAAAGAAAATTTGCACCATCGATTACGAATTTCAAAAACTCGCTTAAGCAAATAGAATCAAACGAGATGCACAACATCCACAAAAGATTCCAATATGCTAAAGTTGAAGATATGGAACTCTCTGATAAGCTTATCCAAAAGCTAACCAATAGATTTGCAAAATACATTTTGGAAAACCCTTGGAAAGCTGAAGAAGTTTCAAAACTAATGGAAGATATTTTGGTACTCCACAACCCTAAAAAGAAGAACAATAATGAAGACGATAAAAATAGGAACTAGAAATAGTCCACTCGCTTTATGGCAAGCCAACGAAGTTGCTGCTAAATTGCAAGCTATTGGTCATACAACAGAAATCGTCCCAATTGTATCTTCGGGAGACAAAAACCTAACGCAACCGCTTTATGCGATGGGCATCACAGGCGTTTTCACCAAAGACTTAGACATTTCTTTACTTAATAAAGACATCGATATTGCTGTGCACTCTCTTAAAGATGTGCCAACGCAACTACCAACTGGCATACAGATTAGCACTGTGTTGGAAAGAGATTTTCCTCAAGATGTTTTGGTAAGAAAATCGGATTCCAAAAACAAAGATTTAAAAGATTTAAAAATCGCTACCAGCAGTTTAAGAAGACGTGCATTTTGGTCTCATGTTTTCGAAAATACTGAATTCGCTGACATTAGAGGAAATGTACAAACCCGTCTTAAAAAACTTGAAGATGGTGTAGCCGACGCAACATTATTCTCTTTGGCTGGTCTTAAAAGGATGGAACTCGACATCGACTTTGAAGAAGTTGATTTCCTTTTGCAAGCGCCATCACAAGGTGTTGTTTGTATCGCCAATCTTTCGGAAGATAAAGATTTGACGGAAGTTTTAAAACAAATCAATCACGAGGAAACTCAAAAATGCATCCATATCGAACGCGAGTTTTTGCGAACTTTGGAAGGTGGTTGCACAGCACCAATCGGAGCGCACGCTGAGTTTATTGGTGACAAAATAAGATTCCAAGGCAGACTTTGCTCTTTGGACGGAAAAGATTGCATCAACGTTGACGAAACAATTGACTGGAATTCTGAACAAAACTTTGGCGCAGAAATCGCCCATCAAGTTTTGAAAAGAGGAGGCAAAGACATGATGCTTCTTATAAATTCTCAAATTAAATCTTAGTTTTAAAAGTCAAAAACAATGCGCCTATTGTTAACCAAACATATCAATGACGCAGACATTTCCAAATTGGGAGATGATATTGTTGTGGACTTTGTGGATGTTATCTCTATTGAAAACATTAATTTCGAAACACAGAATCTCACAAACAAAGCTTTGATTTTTACTAGCATTAATGCTGTTAAAAGTTTTTTCGATAACGAAACATCAAAACAACTTTCTTTAGCAAATCCAATCTATTGCGTTGGTGAGCAATCTAAAATATTTTTAGAACAAAAAGGCTTTAATGTTATCATTGCAGAAAAGAATGCGGAAGCACTTTCCCATTATTTCATCAAAGAAAACAAAGAAGAAGCTTATCTTCATTTTTGCGCTGATATTGCTTTAGAAAAGCTTTCGGAGACTTTCAATAATTTGGGTAAAGATTATGTAAAAGTAATTTCTTACAAAACCAAACTTACAGAACCTATTTACAACAAAGACTTTGACGCCATTGCTTTTTTTAGCCCAAGCGGCGTCAGAAGTTTTATAGCAAACAATACTTTAGAAGGGAAAACTATATTTTCGATTGGCGAAACAACAACCAACGAAATTAAAAATTGGACTTCCGCCAACATATTAACCAGCAACAAAAATACTGTTGAAGATTTACTCAATCTGATTCGTAACCACGCATCAGACAAAAAATAAAGAATATGATTAAAAACGATTTATATCTAAGAGCTCTTAAAGGCGAAGTTGTTGAAAGACCGCCAGTATGGATGATGCGTCAAGCAGGAAGATATCTTCCAGAATTCATTGAGCTTCGCAATCAATACGATTTTTTCACTCGTTGTCAAACTCCAGAGTTGGCAGCAGAAATTACAGTACAACCAATTAGAAGATTTCCGTTGGATGCTGCGATTTTGTTTTCCGACATCTTGGTAGTACCGCAAGCAATGGGCATCGATTTCAAAATGAAAGAATCGGTTGGACCTTGGCTAGACAATCCTATTCGTACAACAGCACAAGTTGACGCCATCCAAGTTCCAGATGTGGATGATACTTTGGGTTACGTTTTTGACGCGATCGAATTGACTTTACAGAAACTTGACAATGAAATTCCATTAATTGGCTTTGCTGGAAGTCCTTGGACAATACTTTGTTATTGCGTGGAAGGAAAAGGCTCTAAAGCTTTTGACATTGCAAAATCGTTCTGCTTTACAAATCCTGAAGCAGCACATTCTTTACTTCAAAAAATTACAGATACCACAATTGCTTACCTAAAGCGTAAAGTGGAAAAAGGCGTTTCTGCAGTACAGATTTTTGATTCTTGGGGCGGAATGCTTTCTCCAGCAGATTATCAAGAATTCTCTTGGCAATATATCAATCAAATTGTTGAAGAACTAAGCTTGGTTTCGCCAGTTGTTGTTTTCGGAAAAGGCTGTTGGTTTGCTTTGGAAGAAATGTCAAAATCTAAAGCTTCTGCTTTGGGTGTTGACTGGACGATAACACCAGAAATTGCTAGACAATTGACAAAAAACAATATCACTTTACAAGGTAACTTCGATCCTGCGAGATTACACTCGTCACCGGAAGTTATCAGAAAAATGGTACACGAAATGATTAACCGTTTCGGCAAAGACAAATACATCGCCAATCTTGGTCATGGTATTTTACCAAATATTCCAGTAGAAAATGCTGAAGCATTTATCCGCGCAGTTGTAGAGTGGAAAGCATAAAAAATAAAACCCGAAGCTAAGCTTCGGGTTTTATTTTAATTTTTCTTTCTTCCTGTTGGCTCAAGAACCGCTTTGCCTTCTTCCTTAGCACGTACTTCAGTATTCGCTTGCTTATTATTAGCGTCTACCATCTTTACAGGAGCTGCATTTTGTTGCGTAGAAGCCACTTGTTTTTTAGATTTTACAGTTGCTTCTTTTTTAGAATTTTTCATATCTGCACCTTTTACAGATTGTGCGCTCATAACCGCAACACCTCCTACAAGAAGCATTGCACTTAGTAATACTTTTTTCATATCTATTTTGATTTTAGTGAACTCTAATTAACGAAATATTTTTTAATAAAAATCAATTCAAAAGCAATTTAACATTTATTAACAAATATAACTTTAGCAAAAAGCGCTTTCTATTCGCAATTTCGCAACATAAACAGTGATTTAACCAGCAATAAATAATTTGAAAGTAATCCTCGGAGCTACACTTCCAAGGATTACACATCAAAAAATTACTCTGGAAATTTATTCAACCTTTTCAATCTTCTTAACTTCTTCGACTTTCGCAGGCTGATTTTCTTGCAACAAGAGCTGTTTGTTAGGTTCTTCTCTATTTAGTTTGCTACGTAATTTTTTATCATTAGCAATAATGCTTTTATTGCTTTCACTTTTTGTCATCGTGCCATCTGCTGGAGTTGGCGATTGTGCATCTTTAACTTCAACAAGGTTAACCTCAACAGTTTCCACTTTCTTTGCTTTTTTAGTTTGTTGCGCACTTACTGCCACAATTCCGCCAGTCATAACAAGCGCTGCAAGAATTAACTTTTTCATAATTAATTATTTGGAGTTATACTTCTTCAACGACAAAAATCGGCGCAATAATACGCGCCGATCAAAAATTTATAAAAATTTAAAAGACTTTATGAAAGCTTATGATAATCAACTACTTCTCCAAAACTTTTCTTAATTTCTCTACGAAAACATAAGTCGCAGGACAGATTAAAGTGTTCTTCAGAGTCAAATTATTGATCTGGTATATTTTCTTGCGATCCGTGTGCGGATACTCGCGACAAGCTTTAGGTCGCACATCGTAGATGCTGCATTTATTATCATTTGGATCCAAGAAAAAACAAGGCGTCGATTGCAAAACCCAATCCTGATCTTCGTCAATGCGCAAAAACTTCGTTTCAAAATCCGAAATTTTCATTCGCAGATGCTTCGCAATACGTTCTTTATCTTTCTCGGTAAAAAGCGGTCCCGTTGTTTTACAACAATTCGCACAAGACAGACAATCTATCTCTTCGAAAGTCTCCTCATGGGTATCTTCCACAACATAATCCAGATTCTTTGGAGGTTTTTTTTTCAGTTGCTCCAAAAATTTTTTATGCTCTTTAGACTTTTGCTCCGCTAATTTTTTATAATGATCAATATCCACCACAGAATTTTAAGTTCACAAAATTACATAATTTTTTGGGCGCCACTTCCAGCTTTCGCTACTCGCTGTCTGTCGCCTCAGCATTCCACATTCGACAGACGAGCTCAAACACGCCGCTCAATCTGGGGCGCAGATGCCGTTCCGAATTTCATTTAATGATAAAAATCAAAGAAAGCACTAATAACCAATCCATTATAAAGCCTAACTTTGTTAATATGAAAAGCATCGAAACCAGAACAGACATCGAAGATCTCGTGAACAAGTTTTATGACAAAGTCATCAAAGATGAAGTTATTGGCTTTTTTTTCACAGAGATTGCCCAAATCGACCTCAAAAAACACCTTCCGAAAATGTACAATTTCTGGGAAAGCATCCTTCTCGGAAATCCTGTCTATGACGGCAATCCAATGCGTGTGCATTTTCCGCTTAACCAAGTTGTTGCACTAGAAGAGCAACATTTTGATCGTTGGTTAATGCTTTGGCAAGAGACCTTAGAACAAAATTTCAGTGGACAAAATGCCGAAACGGCTTTACTTCGCGCCCAAAACATTGCAAGAATCATGTCCTACAAAATGAAAATGGCGCGTTCCTAAAGATTCGGATTTAGTTGCATATCGATATAATCGGTCAACATATGAAACAACAATCCCACACCCAAAATCCGAATATTGCCTTTGAAGAACAACATACAACAATAGACGCCAATCGCCACATAACCATGAAACAAATGGAAACCAACGCTTCCTCTGTTCGGGTCAAAAATTGGCGTTGCAAAAAGATGATCAACGTCAACCAGCATTGTCAGCAACATCAAGAAATAAGCTTTTTTCCAATCGCTTCGGAAGAACAACCAAGCCAACACAATCGGAAATACAAAATGTAAAGAATAATGAATTATCGGACGTGCAAGCTCCATTAAATATTGCCTTTTAGATAATCTTGACGCATATTTTCGTCCAACTTTTCAATAGCATAACGCAAACAAGTACGTGGCATTTCTTTATAATGAAGATTCAGAAAATCCAAAAGCTCTTGCTCATCTTGTCCTCCCATTTCGCGCAATAACCAACCATTGGCTTTATGCATCAAATCGTGTGAATGTTTTAGATTACGTTCAACAAATTCTTTTGTCAACCCAAATTCTCCTTTTTTAATATAATACATTGTTCCGACAACCGCGATTCGTTTATGCCACATTTCATCGGACTTCGACAGCTTTCGTAGTAATTCCGGTTGATCGTTTTCAAACGCGAATCTTCCCAAAATCTTATAACACGTGCTGTCCACCAAATCCCAGTTGTTGACAAATTCTAAATTGTTGAGATAGAAATCAACCACTTCTTGTTGAAGCGCCTTATCTTTTTTAGCCTTCTCAAATTTAAGAACCAATATAAACAAAGCAGTCAAACGCTCTTCGTGATATTTGGAAGACAATAATTGTTTCAGTTCCTCCAAACTAATTTTTTCGTAGAAAGCTTTTGCAACGGCACGCTGGTCTGGAACTTTAACACCCAAAAACAAATCGCCTTCACCGTATTCTCCTTCACCAGTTTTAAAAAACTTAGGAAAAAATTCTTTCTTTTCAGGAATTGACAAATCCTGTAAAGCCGCTTTTATATCTTCAACAAATACCATTATTTTAAACCAAATTTAGTTGCTTCTGAAACTCCTCCAAATACATTGCAATATGGCGTCCATCCATTAAAGCGTGATGTGCTTCCACAGAAATCGGTAACATTTTTCTTCCATTCTTCTCGGAAAATTTACCAAAAACAATTCTCGGAATACTTTCCTTATTGTTAACATTTGCAGGATGCAAAATCGAGGTAAATTGATGCCAAGGAAATGTAGAGTGTCGAATTAAATTCAAGTCCAAATCGTCATTACTGATTCTAAGCCCAGTTGATTCTTGCACTGCTTTTATTTCACTTTGCAAAGCTTCATTAAAAGTTTTAAAATCCTCCGAATAATTCATAAACGCAAATCCAAAAGTTCCGTCTTCTCTTGCAATCGTCGATCCAGCATGGATGACATCATATTGAAAAATTTTTCCGTTCTCAATTCTCAACTTAAAAGCATCAACTTTATTAACTGCAATCATTGACTTGTGAAGATAATGTGCAAAGAAAGATTCTTTATTCTCTTTTGCCAACCTAAAAGTCTCTGTACAATCGACTTCTGTGACAATACCAAAAGACGGCATATCCATATTCGAAAACAAATTGAAATGCTCTTTGCGATTCCAAGTTTCGAGATTTATTTCCTGCTTCATTTAATGTATATTTTCGCTAACTTCTTCGTCTTGTAATTCTTCTTCGGTAGCAATTTTCTTAGGGTTTGCCACCTTTCCGATGCTTAAACCTTGCACAATAATTGAGAAAACAACCACGCAATAAGTAATACTTACAATAATCGTACTGTATTCACTCTTCGGAATAGACATCGCCAACGCAATAGAAACACCTCCGCGAATACCTCCCCAAACCAAAACTTTAACCGTCTGTGGCGTAAATCGTGTTTTGAAAGACATAAACTTTGTTGGTCCCCAAATCGAAATAAAACGAGCGAACAACACAATCATAATTGCAACAAGTCCCGGAATTAAATAATGATTCAAATCTTTTATCATCAATAATTCGAAACCGATAAATAAGAACAAAACAGCATTCAAAATTTCGTCAATCAATTCCCAAAATTTAATCAAATAATCTTGGGTAATGGATTTCATTTTGAAACCTTTGTTGAAGTTCCCCATAAATAATCCTGCCGCAACCATTGTCAGAGGTCCCGAAATATGCATTTGTTTCGCAATCAAATAACCGCCCATCACAACAGACAAAGTTACCAAAACCGAGATAATATAATCGTCAACTTCACGCATTAATCTTGACGTGAAATAACCTAAAAGTACACCAAGCAAAATACCACCGCCCGCTTCTTGAATTAACAACAATCCAATACTTTCCGCAGTAATATCGATTTCTGCACCAAGCGCCAATTGCAACAATACCGAAAATACAACAACGGCAACACCGTCATTAAAAAGAGATTCGCCAGCAACTTTAGTTTCCAAAGATTTTGAAACATTAGCTTGTTTTAAAATACTTAAAACCGCAACAGGATCCGTTGGAGAAATTAGCGCACCAAACACCAAACAATAGAGCAAAGGCATGTGAATGCCAACCAAAGGCAAAATATAAAACACACCAAATCCCACAATAAAGGTGGATATAACAACGCCAATTGTAGAAAATATTACAACAGGCCAAAATTGCTCTTTTAAATCATTGATGTTAATGTGGATTCCTCCTGCAAAGAGTAGAAAATTTAGCATCGCTCCCATAAGGACTTCGGTAAAATTGATGCTATTCATAAGGTCGTGAAGATGACCAAAAGTACGAGGCAAGACTGCCTCTCCAAAAAATACTAAAAATGTAGAAACGACAATCGCAATAAGCATGATGCCGATGGTGCTGGGTAATTTTAAGAATCGATAGTTAATGTAAGAAAATATCGATGCCAACACAATTAAGACTGAAAATGAGTAATATAACTCCATTTATTTTGTTTAAGTTAAGTTTCTATTCGGGAGCGTGTCCCACGACGTTAATGTAAATTTTTTCCTTTCCGTTTGTCCAAATATCCATCATTCCATCTTTTGTCATTTTAGAAGAACGTTGATAATTCTGAAAAGGCACTTTTAGTAGATTAAGCAAGACATATTCTTCCCCAACGCTATTCACGAGATAGGGCGAATCTTCCTGATCACCTTTACCCGAAGTAAGGACGGTTGCGGAAATCATTCGGAATTTTTGCAAAGTCCAGACGAATTTATTTTGATCTTTCATTTGTTCATACGATTGCAAAAGAATCAGCAAAACCTCCAAATTCGTAGGATCTTTAAAGTGCAAATCCTCTCCGATTTTAATGGCATCTGCAAAATTTCTTTGTTGAAATTTTTCTCGAAGCTTGCTAAAATTAGGATTCATTTCACCGAGTTGATGATCGGTAAATTTCTTGCCATAATACAAATGAAAAGCTTCTGTACTATCGATGGATTGCGGCATTCCTCGATATTTAAAAAGCAAACGATCATAATAATAAGGCGAATCTTTGTCCTGAATATTTTTTTTGATTTCAGAAAAGTCAATTTTATTTTGACCAAAAGCCAATCCTCCCAAGATTAGAAATCCTAGAAAGAATAAGCTTTTGATAAAATTTAATTTTAAATTATTCTTCATCCTCATCCTCAAAATATTCGAACAAGAAATCATTGTATGGGAAGCGCGAAATATGAATCTTCATCACCTCATCATAGATCATCTTTTTCATTTCGGAGAAGTTCTCCTTTGTTAAAGCAGAAATAAAAACAGTTGGATATTTTGACTTTGCCATCCACGTTTTTTTCCATTCTTCCAAAGAAATATTTTTGCGCGTTGATGGTGTCAAATCATCATCGGCTTTTTTCTCATAAGAGAAATCGTCAATCTTGTTAAATACCATAATCATCGGCTTTTGATGTGCATTAATCTCCATCAAAATCTGATTAACCGACGCAATATGATCTTCGAAACTTTCGTGCGAAATATCCACAACGTGAATTAACAAATCCGCCTCGCGAACCTCATCCAAAGTTGACTTAAAAGACTCCACCAATTGCGTTGGAAGTTTTCTGATAAATCCAACGGTATCCGTCAATAGGAAAGGCAAATTACCAATTACAACCTTTCGCACAGTTGTATCCAACGTTGCAAACAATTTGTTTTCAGCGAAAACCTCGGACTTCGACAAAGCATTCATCAAAGTTGATTTTCCAACATTGGTATAACCAACCAAAGCAGCGCGCACAACCTTTCCACGGTTGTTACGTTGCGTCGCCATTTGCTTATCGATGGTTTTTAATTTTTCTTTTAGCAAAGTAATTCGGTCGCGGATAATACGTCTATCGGTTTCGATTTCCGTTTCCCCAGGACCACGCATCCCAATTCCCCCTTTTTGTCTTTCGAGGTGGGTCCACATTCTGGTCAATCGAGGTAACAAATATTGATATTGCGCCAATTCTACTTGCGTTCTTGCATAAGAAGTTTGTGCTCTTTGTGCAAAAATATCAAGGATAAGATTGGTTCTGTCAAGAATTTTAACTTCAATTTCGCGTTCAAGATTTTTAAGTTGCGAAGGCGAAAGCTCGTCATCGAAAATCACTGTTCCAATTTCGTTTTCCTTAACATAAGCTTTTATCTCTTCCGCTTTTCCACTTCCGACAAATGTCTTGGAATCTGGCTGTGTCAATTTTTGGGTAAAACGTTTTTCCACAGTCGCACCTGCCGTATACGCCAAAAACTCCAACTCGTCCATATATTCCTGAAGTTTCTCCTCATCTTGGTCTCTTGTAACAAGACCTACCAATACCGCTTTTTCGTATTGATGTGTTTTTTTATCTAGCATTAAATAAGTATCTTTTTTGTAAGTTTCACAAGATAGTTTTTTTGAATAAAAAATACAAAAAATCGTTTTATTTTTATCTAAATTTAATATTTATGACACAAGAGGATTTCAATTTCGTGTGCTATTATCTCACCAACGAATTGAAACTGGAATTAAAAACCGAACTTCCCAACGACGTTTGTTTTGCTTTTGAAAATGAAGAACTGCAAGACGATTTCAAAATCGCCTTTACTAGAAAAGATGTGGAATTGTATTTAATTAAAATCGAAAACTACTGCAATAAAACCTCATCTGCAAAGGATTTTATCACAAATGAAAATTCCAAAATATTACTACCGAAAAGCGCAGCAATATTTTGGAATGTTGTTAAGTTTAATACTCTTAGTTAACCTGGATTTTTTCAAAAAAGCAACCACAAAAGCTATCATTAAACATAAATGAAATTCTATCCTCGATACAATTTTTCGACATTTCATTTTGAAAAATCACTCGGACTGACGAATTTCAATTCGTTAAGAAATCAAGCTTGCAGTAAGCGTCTTTTCAAAACTAAATGCTGCACTCACAGGGCAAGTTTCTTTCGCATTCGCAGCAATTTTTTGAAACTCCTCTTCCGAAATTCCAGAAACTTTTGCTGTTAAAGTCAATTCTGATTTTGTGATTTTTCCACCTTCGAATGTAATCACGGCGTTTGTTTCCAAACTTTCTGGCACATAACCAGCCTCCGTCAAGTCAGCAGAAGTTTTCATGGTAAAGCATCCAGCGTGCGCTGCTGCCAAAAGCTCTTCAGGATTTGTTCCAATCCCATCTTCGAATCTACTTTTGAAAGAGTATTGCGTGTGATCCAATACTTTACTTGCAGTAGTCAAATTTCCGCTACCGTCTTTTACTGAGCCCGTCCAAAGGGCTGTTGCTTTTCTTTTCATGTATTTTTGTTTTAAGGTTAATCCCAATCAGCAGCTACAAATTCCATGACAATTTTATCATTTTGATATAATTTTAAGAAATGTCCTTCAATTTTGTATCGATTAACGGTAGCCAACTCGTTTCTGAAAACATACTCCAACACATCAGAATCAATACATTTTTTGGCAGGATTATCTTTACTTTTAAATTTTATTTTGTCACCGTTTAATTGTGCAACTTCGATGGCAAAATCGCCACAGCCGAGATTCGCTTTTTTACCAGAATATTGCGTCAAGTCCAACTGCGCTTTATTTCTGACCAATTTTTCTTTTGCAAAACCAACAATTGATGTCAACATCCATTGCCGCTCTAATTCGATTGGTATACTTTGCTTAGTGATTAAGGCATTGCAACTTACAAGCATTAAAAAACCAATTAGAAGTAAAAAATATTTTGATTTTGAAAATTTCATAACACGCAAAAATTAGGTTAAACCGCATTTTAACACTCTAAAATTAAGACTTTCTCGAATAAATTGAGTAAATTAGCCAGCAAAAATTTTACTCTATGAAAAGAATATTTTTAGCACTTACTTTTCTTTTGAGTTTTGCTCAGATGAGAGCAGACGAAGGAATGTGGCTATTAATGCTTATCAAGCGTCTTAATGGC
>NZ_JASLDS010000001.1 GCF_030151385.1 Soonwooa sp. | reverse complement strand
CTCCTCAATTAGCTAAAGACGCTACAACTGGAGAATTACACCTTTTCCACAGAGCGCATTGGCATGAAGGAAAACTATACTACAGAGGAAAAGTAGTATTGGAAAAAACAGTAGAAACTACTGAAGAAAACTAAGATATTTTACATAAAATATCTTATTCACGACATAAAAAACCACTCAATTTGCTCAAAATCGAGTGGTTTTTTATTATCTTTGACTTTCAAAATTAATTTACCTATAATATGGATATTAAAGACATTCAAAATCTAATTAGATTTGTTGCAAAAGCAGGTGTATCTGAAGTAAAATATAAAAACAAGGACTTCGAAATTTTTATTAAGACACCACTAGGTGGAGAACCAGTAAGTTACGTTTCTCAACCAGTTGCTTATCAAGCGCCAGTTGCAGCTCCTCAAGCAGCTCCAACTTCTGCACCAGCAGCGAGTACAGCTACTGAATCTGCTGATGACGACAGCAAATTTATCATTATCAAATCGCCAATGATTGGTACTTTCTACAGAAAGCCATCACCTGACAAAGATGTATTTGTTAATGTTGGTGATAGCATTACTTCTGACAAAGTTGTTTGTGTAATCGAAGCAATGAAATTATTCAACCAAATCGAAGCTGAAGTTAGCGGAAAAATCGTTAAGATTTTAGTTGATGACGCTACACCAGTAGAATACGACCAACCATTATTCTTGGTAGATCCATCGTAAGCAATTTTAGATTGTAAATTATAGATTTTAGATGTTTTTTGACATTTAAAATAATTTAAAATTCAAAATTTAAAATTTAAAATTCTAAAAGATGTTCAAAAAAATATTAATTGCAAACCGTGGCGAAATCGCAATGCGAATTCTACGTACCGCAAAAGAAATGGGTATCAAAACGGTTGCAGTATATAGTACAGCAGACAAAGATAGCTTACACGTAAGATTTGCGGACGAAGCAGTATGTATCGGTCCTGCGATGAGTAAAGATTCTTACCTAAAGATCCCTAACATCATTGCAGCAGCAGAAATCACTAATGCGGACGCGATCCATCCTGGTTACGGATTCTTATCTGAGAATGCTAACTTTTCTAGAATCTGTGCCAACAACAATATCAAATTTATTGGAGCAACGCCAGAACAAATTGAAAAAATGGGTGACAAAGCTACAGCTAAAGCAACCATGAAGGCAGCAGGAATCCCTTGCGTGCCAGGTTCTGACGGACTAATCGATTCTTATGAAGATGCTAAACGCATCGCGAAAGAAACAGGTTATCCAGTAATGATTAAAGCAACTGCTGGTGGTGGTGGTAAAGGTATGCGTGCCGTTTGGAAAGAAGAAGACCTAAAAGAACATTGGGAATCTGCTATCCAAGAAGCTGTTGCCGCTTTCGGAAACGGTGGTATGTACATGGAAAAACTTATTGAAGAACCTCGACATATCGAAATTCAAGTTGCTGGTGATCAATATGGAAAAGCTTGCCACTTGTCAGAAAGAGATTGCTCTATCCAAAGAAGAAATCAAAAGTTGATTGAGGAAACACCATCTCCATTCATGACAGATGAACTTCGTGAAAAAATGGGTGAAGCTGCTGTTAAAGCTGCTGAATTCATCGGATACGAAGGTGTTGGTACAATCGAGTTTTTGGTAGATAAGCATCGTAATTTCTACTTTATGGAGATGAACACTCGTATCCAAGTAGAGCATCCAATTACAGAGCAGGTTATTGACTACGACCTTATTCGTGAGCAAATTTTGTTAGCGGCTGGAACGCCAATTTCGGGTATCAATTACTATCCAAAATTACATGCTATCGAATGTCGTATCAACGCAGAAGATCCGTATGCGGATTTCCGTCCTTCACCTGGAAAAATCACTGGATTGAATATCCCTGGTGGTCATGGTGTAAGAGTTGACACGCATGTATATTCTGGTTACGCAATTCCGCCAAACTACGACTCTATGATTGCTAAGTTGATTACAACAGCGCAAACAAGAGAAGAAGCGATTGCAAAAATGAAACGCGCTCTAGAAGAATTCTACATCGAGGGTGTTAAAACCACAATTCCTTTCCACAGACAATTATTAGAAGACGAAGCTTTCTTGTCTGGAGATTACACGACTAAATTTATGGAGTCTTTTGTTATGGATCGTAAATACGAGTATAGCATTTAAGATTTTAAATAAATACGAAATTGCCCAGCCTAGGTTGGGCATTTTTTTTAATTTTGACAACCACGAAATTATTTAATAATGGAAAACAATAAAGATTCAAACTATTATATTGAATTAGAAGAAAAACATGGTGCTCACAATTACCATCCACTACCAGTGGTTTTGGAAAAAGGTGAAGGCGTTTTTGTTTGGGACGTAGATGGTAAAAAATATTATGATTTTCTTTCAGCTTATTCTGCGGTAAATCAAGGGCATTCGCATCCGAAAATTGTAAAAGCTTTAACAGACCAAGCGCAAACTTTGGCTTTAACATCAAGAGCTTTCTACAATAACAAATTAGGAGAATACGAAAAGAAAATTACTTCACTTTTCGGTTTTGATAAGGTTTTACCGATGAATTCTGGAGCAGAAGCTGTAGAAACTGCTGTTAAATTAGCTCGTAAATGGAGTTATGAAGTGAAAGGTATCTCAGAAAATGCTGCAAAAATCATCGTTTGCGAAAATAACTTCCATGGAAGAACAACTACAATTGTTTCTTTTTCTAATGACCCAGATGCTAATTTAAACTATGGTCCTTTTACACCAGGTTTCATTAAAATTCCTTACAATGACTTAAATGCTTTAGAGGAAACTTTAAAAGCTGACGCTCAAAATATCGCTGCATTTTTAGCAGAACCAATTCAAGGTGAAGCGGGAGTTTATGTTCCTGATGAAGGTTTCTTGAAGGGCGCATCTGAACTTTGTAAAAAATACAATGTTCTTTTTATTGCAGACGAAGTACAAACTGGAATTGCAAGAACAGGTGAGTTAATTGCCTGTCACCACGAAAACGTACAACCCGATATTTTGATTCTTGGAAAAGCGCTTTCTGGCGGAATGTATCCAGTTTCAGCGGTTTTGGCAAATGATAATATTATGAATGTTATCAAACCAGGTCAACACGGTTCTACGTTTGGAGGAAATCCTTTGGCTTGCGCTGTTGCAATCGCTGCTTTGGATGTTGTTGAAGAAGAAAAATTATCGGAGCGTTCACAAGAATTGGGTGAACTTTTCCGTTCTGAAATAGAGAAACTAATTCAAAAAACAGATTTAATAACAGCTGTTCGAGGAAAAGGTTTGTTAAACGCTATTTTAATTAATGATACTCCAGAAAGTTCTACAGCTTGGAATCTTTGTGTCGCTTTAAAAGAAAATGGCCTTTTAGCAAAACCAACACACGGAAACATTATCCGTCTTGCACCACCATTGGTCATCACAAAAGACGAATTATTGGATTGTGTGAAAATCATCGAGAAAACAGTTTTGGAATTTAAGAAATAACAAAAAAGTGGCTCTCTTAGGAAAGCCACTTTTTTATCGCAGAACTTTTGAGTAAAACTCGAGATAGTTAAAAGCCATCACTTTGTAGTCAAATTGCTTCGCCCAATCCTTTATTTTATTTTCTTCTAGAACTTTATTTTCGTGGTAGAATTTCATTTTATCTTGATAAAACTCAGCCATTTGTTTGGCTTCAAAATTATCAAAATAATAAGCAGCATCCCCGCCTATTTCGGGAAGACTTGTATACTTTGAAAGGAAAACTGCTTTACCAAAAGCCATTGCTTCAATTGGGGGAATACCAAAACCCTCCGCAATGGACGGATGGCACATTGCTTCGCAGTTTTGGATTAACGCATATTTTTCCTCTTCGGATACATTTCGAAGGAAATGAACACGATCTGCAAGATTTAATTCTTTAATAGTTGCTCGGACTTCACTAGCATAAGGCTCTTTTTCTGCGGACGCCAATAAAACTAAGTCTTCATTAATATAAGGCAACATTCTAACTAAAGAAATTTGATTCTTTTTATCAAATAAAACACCGATATTAAGAATGTATTTTTTCTGTTTTAAAAACTCAAACTGTCCCAAATCGTAATCCTTGGCATCTGGAAGTTTGATTCCGTTATGGATAACATGAAAAGCTTTGAGTTTATTTAACTTAAATAATTGTTGATTTTTCTCAAAATCAGTTTTTGCATATTCTGAAATGAAAACAATATAATCTGCATTTTTAACATTGTTATTGACCTTAGTCAACATTTTTTCTTTCTTAGAATCGGAAAGATTTTCGTGTAAAAAATTAAGATCATGTAAAGTCAAGATTTTAATCGTCTTTTTATAATCCTTTTGGAAGTAGGACGAAAGCTGATGACTTACATGGACAATATCATATTTATCACTAAAATTTTCATAAAACTTATGCCATTTTTGCCATTGACGCTGACTTTCCGAATTGGCGAATTTTCCGAAAAAACTGAGATCAAGATTACAATTATTGGCTTCTAGACCAGCTCTCAGATTCCGAAATACATTAGCAATTCCAGAATACGGATAACGGAGTCTCTCAAGATCTATCAGGATTTTTTTTCTCATTCAATAACTTTTACTAGCCAAAAATTTGACTTAAAATTTCGTCCTCTTTAGTGGGACTATGATTGTTTACAAAATAAGAAACAGCTTCGTCTCTAGTTTTATTGTAAAAATCATCATTTATTAATAGTTTCTTAATTTGGTTTGCAAAATCCAAACCAGTATCTGCAACCAAACAACCATTGTCAACTTTGTTAATAAGTCCATCGACACCGCGTCTATTGGTAACAACAGGAATCCCGTAGGACAAAGCTTCTAAAACTTTAATTTTGATACCTGTGCCACTTAACATTGGACAAATGGCAATTTTTGCGTGATTATAATAATCTTCCAAATCATCGACCAAACCATGTTTAACAACATTTGGATAATCTCCTATCACCTTACAAATTTTTCCAATGACATGAATTTTAACATTTTCTAAATTTGGTAAAACATATTCTAAAAACCATTGGATTCCCTTTACGTTATGAGGATTATCACTTGCGACAAACAATACATCATACTTAAAATCTTGGGTATGATTTTGAAATTTCACAGGAAAAGAGATCGGCATCAATGTCACTTTTTTATCAGTGAATTGCTCAAAAATGTACTCTTCCTCCACCGAATAAGTCAAAATATTATTGTAATAACGCAAAAGATTCATTTCATCTTGAAACAATTTTCCGATTTTATTTTTTTTGTGACGACTTTGTGCTGTTATAAAATCATGAGTATCGATAATTTTCGTCGTCGTATTTGGAAAATAATCGCCCAACTTTGCCCAAGATGCATAGCTGATAACTGCAATATCGAATTGGGATTGTTTTGCGATATTTCCGAATTCCTTTCTTAGGATAAAGCTCGTAATATCAATTGAATTTTGCTTGAATAAATTCGGGATTTTGTAGAGAAAAAGGTATTTAAAAAAACGTTTTTTGTATTTTTTTTCAAGCAGTTCCAATTTAATATTTGGAAATTTGTCTTGAAACAAAAGCACGTCCTTTTCTGTCCATTGCCCCCAATCGCGTAATGACACAAATGTGACATCAAACCGCACATCATTAAAATAAGAAAGCATCTGGTTAAGACGTGTGATATTCCCTGCTTTGCCAGAGATTGGATTATCTGGCATAAAATAGAGGATTCGTTTTTTCAAACTTTAATTTTTTTTTGAATATACAAATATGGATATTTGCATTGAATACAGCAAGAATCTAGCCTTAATTATCGTTCAAAATGCATAAACTGATTTTATTTATTAAAAGTTATCGTCGAGATTTTGAAGCTGTCAAAAATCTGCTTCAATCTGTAAGTAAGTTTAACAAAGAAAATATCCCTGTTTATCTTTCTGTTAATGACAGCGATTTTGACTTCTTTAAAGAAAATATCAACAGCGAAAATTTAACATTAATAAAAGATGGTGATGTTATTAACTGTAACATTAAAGATGGTTGGCGCTATCAACAAGTTATTAAAGCCAACGTCTATCGACTAGGTATTTGCAAAAACTATCTTTGTATAGACTCTGACTCCCAATTTATTCGGGATTTTTATTACTCGGATTTTTTATATGATGACGACACACCTTACACCATTATGCATGAGTCCAAAAGCTTTTTGGAAACGATGGAAAACATAGGCAAAGATTCGGACAAAATTTTCTTTAAAGAAGCGCTGAAAGCAACGCGACCTTTGTTCGGAAACAAAGGAAAAGAATGGGATTATGGACCATCTCCTTATTTGTGGAGTTGCAAAGTCTGGCAACACTTCAATGACGTTTTTCTAAAAGAGCGTAACCAAGATTTCATGAATTTCTTTAACGAGATTGATGCGATAACCTCGCCGTCAGAATGTATTATCTATGGTGAATATTTATTAAAAACGAGATTAATTGACATACTTCCTGTTGAAGGATTCTTTAAGGTATATCACTTTCAGGAACAATTTAATTTGGAGAAAAAATTCCATAATCTTGAAAAATTAAGAAAAAATTATCTTGGTGTAATCTTCCAAAGCAACTGGAAAAAGAAGAAAAAGTTTTTGTTTTGGTAAATCCTATTTTGCCAAAGCCTCATCCATTTTTTTCTTACTCAACTGAAACTCTCGATAAGTGAAAACTCCATTTTTGGTGGCAACGACTGCACCAAAATTGATATGTTCACCATCACTTGATTTCGGAAATACCGAAGATCGATATGCATTGTACTCCACCATCATCTTAGGAATTACCTTAAAGTTGACACCATCTTTAGAGAAAGCCAAGTACAAACTTTCTGCAGTAAACTTTTGACATCTCCTACTGCAAGACATAAAAAGTAATAACCATCAACATACGAAGCTTGCAGATGCCAAGGCGAGTAATTAGCATTAGTTTTGGTCCAAGGCTTATTGATAAAGTTGACAACTTTGCTTTTATTAACAAATGAAAAATCTAAACCATCTTTCGAAGTTCTTTTTACAACAAAAGAAGCTTCATCACCGGGAAAATTTGCATTTGCATTATTCTGTACCTCGTAGCTTGTGTAACTTCTACCATCATATACAAAACTTGGTGACAACAAAAGATTATTCTGTGGAGAATACGGAGCATTGCTAGTATACAAAGCCTCTAATGGTGTCCAGTGGATACCATCTGTAGAAGTTTGTCGCACGATTACTCTTTGCGCATCGACAGATAATTTATTGTTATTATTTTGTGATTTAGCTCCTCGTTTTGCCAAAACCGCAGCTTTAATGAAGCTTGCACGATAATACAAATAGAACTTATTATTTTCATAAAGCAAATCAACGTCCGACCAAAAACCTTGTTTTGGCGCTTTGTCACCATCTGACATACTTTCCTTCATCGAAGGAGCAAATTGTAAAGGATTTTTTAAACCTTTGGGAACTTCCCAATTAAGTCCATCATTTGAGGCTACAATTGTAGGATTCTCATAAGGTGTTGACGACCTCTGTGCTCCAACGGACCCGAAATACGGCGTAAAAGCCATCCAATATTTGTAGCCGCCAAAAGCCTTTTCAAAGTAGACAACATCTGGATGACAATAGGCAGGATTTGGCTGATTAATATTCTTAATTAAGTTACTGGTATTATTTCCAAATGAATTAGCATTGGCATTAACATCAATATTAATAACGCCAATATCTTTTGTAAAATCCGCCAATGGCGCGTAGGCAACCAGATTATCAGGATTTTGAACTTCTGACTCTGGTGCTAGGAAATCACCACTTTTTGAACACGAATTAAATAAGAAAAAAACACTGCAAAAAAGAATTGTTTTCTTCAGAAAGATTAATTTTCTAGACATAAAAAAATCAAAAATATTAAATGCTTTAACCAATAATCTTAAATTACAAATCATTATTGCCATGAAATTAAGTGTTCGGTTTAACTACAAAAATTGATTTAATTCTAAAACTATGTATTAAAAAATTAAAATACAATTTCACAACTAATTTTAAGTTTTTTTTAATTTTTTATTAATCTTTAAACAAAAACCCACACAAATCACACAACAATATCAAAATATTTTTTAAGAACAAGCAAAGATATTAAATCTTCCAATTTCTTATTATTAAATTTTGTTCTAAATTCTTTCGCAGCATCAATGATTAATTTTGCCTCATTAGGATGATCAAGGTAATACTGCATACGTTCTTCCAAATCCGAATAGTCATCAGCAATCTGGACATAATGTTGGTTAGGAATTAAAGTACCTTCCATATACCATGTTTCCATTTTTAATTTTGGAGAAATAGCTAAAGAATTGGAGCACATGATCCACTTGAGATTAGTTGCAACATCGTTGCCTTCTAGACTCAGAATGAATTTGTTTTTTAAATGTTCGTGAATCGAAATCTTGGGTTTTAACCATTTGGAATCGCCGCCCTTTTTATTAACTTGTCCCAAATCGCATATAGGATGCTCGAAATATATTTTGAAAAAATCAATACGATGTTGTTGATGTACAGCTGCCCGACCAATTAATTTATCCGACTTCGACTCGAAATCTCGAGGATCAACAATCTTAACAAAATGTCTAGCTTTATCAAGATTTAACAAAACGTTATTTTCATTATTACCATCAATAGGACGACTTTTCGTAATCATTGGAAACGACAAAATCTTGTCAACATCGCCGAACGTGAAATCTATTAACAGATTTGGATCAAAATATTTGGCATACTCATACGTATCAAAATAGTAAGACTTGGGTGATTTGGGATTTTGTAAATCTTTGATTTTAGTACCCGACTTTTCGAAATTGTGCTTTCCCGACAACTTATTATAATAAGCGACACGATATTCAGCAACATCCAAATCCTTTTTACTCAAAGTTTTTGAAAGTGTAGAAATCTTTTTTTCAAGACTTTCCCTAAGAAGAAACTTTGCCGAATAACCTTTAATATAGAATAAGAATTTGTTTTGCTTTTCTACTTTTGTCATGATACACACCTATTTACAACTGATTCATAATTCTACCAAAGCTTTCCAAACTGCAGTACCATGAAAACTAAATTAAATTTCAAAATTCTTTTAATTTAGTTAACTACTTGTATTTTTAACATAGTCTGCTTACTCTCCAAATATAAATTAAAAATACATATCAAAATAGATATAAAAATTTTAGCAATAAAAATTAAACACGTTCCTAAAACTAATACATTCGATTCAAAATTCGTAAATTTGCACTCTAAATTTTTCAAACAATGGAAAGAGTAAGAGTCCGTTTTGCGCCAAGTCCTACAGGTGCTTTGCATTTGGGTGGTGTAAGAACTGCATTATATGATTATCTTTTCGCTAAACATAATGGAGGCGATTTTGTATTAAGAATTGAAGATACAGACACGGCAAGATACGTGGAAGGTGCTGAAGATTACATTATGAAATCTTTGGAATGGTGCGGATTAATCCCTGATGAAAGCCCAATCCACGGCGGACCTTACGGACCTTATCGTCAATCGGAAAGACGTGATATTTATGATAAATACACTGAGCAAATCTTAAAAACGGATTACGCTTATATCGCTTTTGATACTCCAGAAGAGCTAGATGCGATTCGTGCTGAATTTGAGGCTAAAGGTGAGGTTTTCGCTTACAATAATTTTACGAGAAATCGCATGAAAAATAGTTTAACACTTTCTAATGAAGAAGTTGAAAAACTAAAAGCAGATGGCATTCCGTATGTTGTACGTTTCAAAATGCCAGTTGGTCGTCAATTGAATATGGAAGATATTATCCGTGGAAATTTTAGTGTAAATACGGATACATTGGATGATAAAGTTTTGGTAAAAAAAGATGGAATGCCAACTTACCATTTTGCCAATATTATCGATGATCACGAAATGAAAATTTCACACGTTATTCGTGGTGAAGAGTGGTTGCCATCTATGGGACTTCACGTTTTGTTGTACGAAGCAATGGGTTGGGAAGCGCCAGAATTTGCACATTTATCATTGATTTTAAAACCTGAAGGAAAAGGAAAATTAAGCAAAAGAGATGGCGCTAAGTTTGGTTTTCCTGTGTTTCCGATGGACTTCAAAGATCCAGAAAGCGGTGATGTTTGGAAAGGATACAAGGAATCAGGTTATTTCCCAGATTCATTCATCAACATGGTAGCATTGTTAGGTTGGAGTCCGGCAAATGATAGAGAAATCTTGACAATGGATGAAATGATTTCTGAATTTGATCTTCACAAAGTTCACAAAGCCGGTGCAAGATTTAACCCAGAAAAAGCAGTTTGGTTTAACCACGAATATTTAATTAAAAAATCAGATGCAGAAGTTTTAGAATTGTTCAAAGATTTGGATGAGGTTAAAAATTCAAGTTTAAATGATGATACGTTGTTAAAGATTGTTTCTTTGATGAAGGAAAGAGCTAGTTTCATTAAAGATATTTACAATGATAGTAAATTCTTCTTCGAAGCGCCAACTTCTTACGACGAAAAAGCGAGCAAAAAAGCTTGGAACGAAGAAACAGGAAATCTTATGCAAGATTTTGCAGGCATGCTGAGCAGAGTCGAAGCATTTGAGCCAGAAACGCTTAAGCAAGCTATTCATGATTTTGCAGAAGCAAAAGGACTTGGAATGGGCAAAGTTATGATGCCACTTCGATTAGCTTTAGTAGGAGAATTAAAAGGACCAGATGTACCAGACATTCTTTCAATTCTTGGAAAAGATGAGAGTATTTTGAGACTTAAAAACGCGATTTCTAACATTAAATAATACATTTCGATTTTTAAAAAATTTAGATGTTATAAAAAAACGCTATTTTTGAAAATTGAATTCTTATACAAACAATGGAATATTTAGATTTTGAACAACCGGTACAAGACCTTATGGCGCAATATGACAAATGTGCTCTAGTAGGTGAAGAAAGCGGTGTAGATGTTAAAGAATCTTGCAAAAAGATTGAAGATAAAATTCTTGCTACCAAGAAAAAAATATACGGAAACCTAACGCCTTGGCAACGTGTGCAACTATCTCGTCACCCAGATAGACCATACACTTTGGACTATATCAAAGGAATTGCTGATGAAGATAGCTTTGTAGAATTGCACGGCGACCGTAATTTTGGTGACGATCCAGCGATGGTTGGTGGACTTATCAAAATAAATGGCGAAAGTGTCATGATTGTTGGGACTCAAAAAGGTAGAACAACTAAAGAAAGACAACATCGTCGTTTTGGAATGTCGAATCCAGAAGGTTACCGCAAAGCTTTACGTCTAATGAAGTTAGCAGAGAAATTCAACATTCCTATTGTAACTTTGGTCGATACACCAGGAGCTTATCCAGGTCTGGAAGCTGAAGAACGCGGACAAGGTGAAGCCATTGCAAGAAACATCTTAGAAATGTGCCAAATGAAAACCCCAATTATCACCATTATTATTGGTGAAGGTGCTTCGGGTGGTGCTTTAGGTATTGGTGTTGGTAACCGCGTCTATATGTTAGAAAATACTTGGTATTCCGTTATTTCGCCGGAGAACTGTTCAGCAATTCTTTGGAGAAGTTGGGAGTACAAAGAAACTGCAGCGGCTACAATGAAGTTGACTGCGCCTGACATGTTAAAAGAAAAATTGATTGATGGCATTATCCCGGAACCACTTGGAGGTGCACATTATGATCCAAAACAAACTTTTGAAAATGTTAAAGAAGTTATTTTAAAAGACATTAAAACATTATCAAAACATTCTGGAGATCGACTAATGAAAGATCGTCAAGAGAAGTTTATCGATATGGGAGAATTCAAAGGTTAGAAAAAAACAAAAAACGCTTCAGAAATCTGAAGCGTTTTTTTATGCCTTAATCTTTTATCACTTTTTGAAAATGTTACTTGCGATTTATTTAACACCTAAAGTAATTACAGTATTTGCGTTAATAGTTTTGCTGGATGTATAAGATGCACCACAGATGGAAGTTGTAATGTTGTAGTTTCCTTTTTCAATAAGGATATAGTTTTGATTCTTAGAAGAAACATTGAGGTTGTAGAATTTTTTACCATTAATTTTAACAACCAATTCGCATGCAGAACGATTCACAATTTGCAAAACCGTTTCCTTGTTATTCTTATCATTACTAAATAAGTTGGTCAAAACAGCGGCTGTCTTTTCTGCACTCTCCGAAGTTTTGGATTTATTGATATTCTTTTCTAATTTTTTTGGAGTTAAGTTCGAAATCTTAGGTTCAGCAGCAACATCGCCGCCTCCAGAACCACCAACATAGCGCATATTCATGAGTTTCTTTTTTAATTCAGGAACTTTAGGATGTTTAGGATTGGCCGTTATAAAAGACTGCACAACATTAGGATCATTAGAACTCATCGCCGCAAAGACACTTACCTGCGCATAGTAAAGTCCTGTAAGCATCATTAAAACAAATAAAAATATTTTCTTCATCGTAAGCAAAAATTACATTCACATATATTTAACGTAGAATCTATCTTTTTAGTTTGTGGATATTTTAGTATATTTGCCACGCTAAAAAAACGATTAAATATATCACTTTTTTTAAAATTTAAAAAATCATTACAAATATGTATACACCAGTAGCAGCAGACGTAGCAAAGCTAAGAAACACAACAGGTGCAGGTATGATGGACTGCAAAAAAGCATTAGTAGAAGCAGAAGGTGACTTCGAAAAAGCAATTGAAATCTTAAGAAAAAAAGGACAAAAAGTTGCAGCTAACAGAGCTGACAGAGAGTCGACTGAAGGTGCAGTTATCGCAAGAGTTAACGAAGATAACACGTTAGGTGCTATTATCTCTCTTAACTGTGAGACTGACTTTGTTGCTAAAAACGAAGCTTTCGTAGAGTTAGCTTACGAATTGGCAGAAATGGCTATCACAGCTGCTTCTAAAGAAGAGTTATTGGCTACAGATTTCCACGGAATTACAGTTGCTGATAAATTAATCGAGCAAACTGGTGTTATCGGAGAAAAAATCGAAATCGGTGCTTTCGAAAGAATCGAAGGTCCTTTCGTAGGAGCTTACATCCACGCTGGTAACAAAATCGCTGCTATCACTGCTCTTTCTGCAAAAGTAGATGGCGCTGAAGAAGCTGCTAAAGCTGTTTCTATGCAAGTTGCTGCGATGAATCCAATCGCACTTGACGAAACTCAAGTTTCTCAAGAAACTATCGACAAAGAATTAGAAATCGAAAGAGATATCTTAACTAAAGAAGGTAAACCTGCTAACATTATCGATAACATCCTTAAAGGTAAAATGCAGAAATTCTACAAAGACAACACTTTGGTACACCAAGCATTCATCAAAGATGGTGGTATGTCAGTAGCTGATTATGTAAAGTCAGTTAACGGTGATCTAAAAGTTGTAGGATTCGTAAGAGTTAGCCTATAATCCTAGATTAGGTCATAAAAGCAAAAAAAACCAGTCAATTAATTGACTGGTTTTTTTTATATGATAGAAACTGCTGTTGTTGATTTAACTTCGCCAATGACAAAAGCACTGTGTGAACTTCCAATATGTTTAACAACCGTCAATTTATTAACAATAAAACTTCGATATTCTTTAATATTAGCAACACCAATTTTTAGAATATAATCGAAATCTCCACTCACATGGAAACAATCCATTACTTCTTGTAAGTCTAAAATTTCCTTTTCAAATTCTTGAAGGTATTCTTTTTTATGCTGTGTAAGCTTGATGTGACATAACACCACAAAATCACGATTAACTAATTCTCGATCAATTAAAGCCACATATTTTTTTATCACTTTATTTTTTTCGAGCTTTCTAATTCTTTCGTAGACTGCCGTTGCCGAAAGGTTAAGTTGATTAGCAATTTCCTTTGTCGTCATTTTCGAGTCTTCTTGGAGAAGCATTAACAACTTTTTGTCTGTATCATCAAGATTCATAAAATATTCTATTAGGGTGTAATTTAAAATCAAATCTAAGCAATATTATCTAACAAACAATACATATAATGTAATATTATCCAAATATCAATTCACATATTGTAATATTTAATACTTTCTGCAATATTTGTATAAAATAATCAACGTGAATACATTCGATCCAGCTAATAACATACAAGACTTACAATACTTTGGGGAATTTGGTGGTGTTAATCCTTCCATTTCTGATAGTTCGACTTACACCTTTTTGTCGGCTAAAACAATGTTTGATACCTTCGAAGGCAATACCGATGGTTGCTATCTTTACTCGCGCCACTCCTCGCCTAGCAATTTATATTTGGGTGAAGCTTTGGCACAAATGGAAGCAACAGAAGCTGCGAATGTTACTGCCTCTGGAATGGGCGCAATTACCTCAGTATTGATGCAACTTTGCAAAGCTGGCGATCACATTGTATCCAGCAGAACAATCTACGGCGGGACTTATGCATTTATGAAAAATTTTCTGCCAGATTATAATATTAATACAAGCTTTGTTGATATTACAAAATTGGATTTGGTAGAGGCAGCCATTACTCAAAACACAAAAGTATTGTATTGCGAATCTGTAAGCAATCCTCTTTTGGAAGTTGCCGATATTGCCGCTTTATCACAACTCGCTAAGAAGCACAATCTAAAATTGGTTGTTGACAACACGTTTTCGCCTTTATGCATTTCACCCAAAGAATTAGGTGCAGACGTCGTTATCCATAGTTTAACAAAATTCATTAACGGAAGTAGCGACACTGTTGGTGGCGTTATCTGCGGAACGCAAGATTTTATCAACGATCTTAAAAATGTAAATTCTGGCGCTTGTATGCTCCTTGGTCCGACGATGGACAGTCTTCGTGCCGCTAATATTCTTAAAAACCTAAGAACGCTTCACATACGAATGAAGCAACACAGCCACAATGCACTTTATCTTGCTGAAATGTTCGAAAAAGATGGATTAGTTGTTAAATATCCAGGTCTACAATCACATAAAGACCACCAACTTTACAAATCGATGATGCGTGAAGAATATGGTTATGGCGGACTATTGACTTTAGATGTAGGGACAACCCAAAAAGCTAATGAAGTCATGGAAATGATGCAACATGAAAACCTTGGCTATCTTGCTGTAAGTCTTGGATTTTACAAAACATTATTCTCGGCTTCGGGAAGTTCGACATCATCAGAAATCCCCGAAGAGGAAAGAAAAAGTATGGGATTATCGGATGGACTTATTCGCTTCTCAATTGGCCTAGACAATGACATCAAACGTACTTACGAAAAGATGCGCGCTTGTTTGGTTTCAACACAAATATTACACTAAATCATTTTCTAATACTAAAGTTAAGTTTTCCCAAGTCTCAAAAGGCTTGGGATTTTTCTTATGACAACAATCATAAAATTATTTTATAATCGTCAATTCATAAAATCTACATTTATAATATTAATTTAGAGCAAATAAAAATAACGTTATGAAATTAAAATTTTCTTTTTTGTCAGTTTTCGCTATGGCTGCATTTTATCAAGGGCAAAACTTTGTTGAGCAAACCACAAACTTTAAGGACTTTTACTACAGCTCGAGTAGTGTTGGCGATTTCAATAACGATGGCTTTTTGGATATTGCAATTACAGGTGCAATCGATAGTGACGAAGACGGCAATGTTGACACCACGGTAACATATATCTATAAAAATATTAATGGGAAGTTAACTGAACATCAAGTCCTACAAGCGCCTGTACATCTTGGTGACATAAAATTTATCGACATTGACAATGACGGTGATTTGGATATTGTAAGTGTTGGTCTTAGTTACCAAGATATTGTTAATCACAAAACATATGTCTACATCAATAATAATGGAAGTTTTGTCTTAGACAAAAGCGATGTAGGCAAAATATACAGTTCGATAGAATTAGCCGACTTTAACCATGATGGCAAAATGGACTATTTCATAAATGGTGTTGAGTATCAATCTGGAGTTGGAATTGTTTTCGAAATGGATTACTATAAAAATACAGGTGGTAAATTCCAAAAAAATAAAAACTTCTTACCAGGCACACAAAATGGAAGCTTCAAAATAGTTGATTTCAACAATGATCAACATTTAGATTTCCTAGTTTCTGGCCTAGACAAAGATTATCAGCCATAATTGTACATCAACGATGGCGAAAAACTTGTTGAAGCGCAAAATTTCGAACCTCTTACACAAAGTTCTTTTGCAATAGCAGATTTTGATGGCGATGGATACCAAGATATTGTGGCAATTGGCAGCAATGAAGATTACGATAATGTTTTCAGATATTTTAAAAATAATGGAGATGGTAGTTTTACCCAACGAGACACTGATATAGAAGGTGTAGCAAATGCAAGTGGCTCCAAAGCAATTGATGTGGGAGACATTAACAAAGATGGATATCCTGATATTATATTAAGTGGCGATAATGATGAAAACGAAGCTGTTACCAAAATATATACTTATAACCCAACATCAAAAAACTTCGAACTTTTTGAAGAAGAAAATATTACACAATTAGGTGGTGTTACCAATGTTCAATTGGCAGACTTTAATAATGACAATAATTTGGATGTATTTATTAGTGGTTTTGACTGGGATGCGACCAATTATCCTTCTGTTACAAAATTGTATACTAATGATAACAACCTAATAAATACCAAGCCTACACCTCCAACAATCCTTTCTCATACTATTGCGGGAAAAAAATTAAATCTAGAATGGAGCGGCGCTACAGATGACAAAACTCCAGTCGATGGTCTAAAGTATAAGATAAGCCTCGGTACAACTAATGACAAAGCTGACATTGCAAAATATATTGTAACAACTAAAAAATGGTTTTTAGAACTTGAAGAATTACCGCAAGATATCTATTGGTCAATAAAAAGTATAGATGCAGGAAATCAATTTTCAAATCAATCAGAAGTCAAAAAAATATCGAACCTTGCGACCCATGAAAGCAATGTGGAGGCGTTAAACATCTATCCGAACCCAGTAAAATCCACATTAAATATTGACTCGAATAAAAAAATAAAGTCAATTTCAGTATATGATATATCTGGAAAATTACTTAAAACTTATTCAGCATCAGCACAACTAGATTTATCCTCATTATCAAGAGGAAGCTTCCTTCTGACAATACATTTTAGTGATTCATCTGTTGCAAACAAAAAAATTATCAAAGAATAAAAACACAAAAAACCATATCACTATTTTTCAAGGAAAGGCTTTTGGGACTATCTCATAAGCCTTCTCCATTTCGTAATATCGAAAATTGAAGTTGTTGTTATAGAAATCATTAAAGCAAAAAAACTCAAAGCAAACAAATAGTCGTTTGCCTGATCGTAACACAAATATTACACTAAAACATTTTCTAATACTAAAGTTAAGTTTTCCCAAGTCTTTTGAGGCTTGGGATTAAGTTTATTTAAAAATATTTTAATGTAACCAGATGCTCAAGCTAACTTTAAAATTGTAATTTTGTTGCCCAAAATTTCTGCAATAAAAGAAAGTTTGAAGCAAAAAATGTGTAAAAATCTATCTTATAAAATTCTTTTCATCCTAAGTCTTATTTTAACGAATACACTTGGGAAAGCGCAATTTATTTCTGTTGACACTAATTACAATGCACAGCAATTGGTGGATAAATTTTTAGGCGCTAACAATGCGTGCATAAGAGTTAGCAATGTATCCATTACAGGTTGGAACACTCCAGGAGAGCTTAGTTATGGTTATTTTACAAAAAATGGTAGCAACTTTAGCATTGATGAAGGTATAATTCTCTCCACCGGAAAAGCAGCAGATGCACATGGTCCTAAAGGCGACATACAAAGTTTCACAAAAGATAGTTGGCACGGCGATTCTCTTTTAGAGCAAGCACTTAATATGCAAAATACGTTTAATGCCACTATATTAGAATTTGATTTCACACCTTCCCTCAGTGACCGTATTTCATTTGAATATATGTTCCTTTCAGAACAATATCTTACAAATCCAGTAAACACTCCAAAATTAAATCAATGTAATTACACTGACGCTTTTGTATTTCTCATTAAAGAAAAAAACGACCCAGCAACAAGCTACAAAAATATAGCAGTACTTCCTAACACCAACATTCCTGTTGCTGTCAATACAGTAAGAGGTCAAACCGACAACAATGCTTGTCCTGTCGCAAATCCCCAGTATTTTGGACAATATAACTCTAGAAATCCTACCATTTCTCCTACAAATTTTAATGGTGAGACTAAAGTTTTAACGGCCTCGACAATTGTGGATGCAGGTAAAATTTATACTATAAGATTAGCAATTGCCGACCAAAATAATGGACTTTACGACTCTGCAGTTTTTCTAAAAGCAGGAAGTTTTGTCGGCAATCAAAATCTAGGTTCCGATTTGACAATGGATTATAAAACAGCTCTTTGTCCAGGAGAAATCCACAAGATTGATGCCACCCCAATATCTGGCAATCCAATCTCTTTCATTTGGAAAAAAAATGGACAAATCCTACCAATCGGCTCAGTTACTTCTGGAGGTACAACAATTACAAATTTAACGTCCCAAATTAATATCAAGGCACCGAACCAGTTTGATGAGTACACTCCTGAGAACGAAGATCTTTACGAAGTTGAAATAGAATTAGATAGTGGATGTAGGTTAAAGGGTGATGTGAAAGTAGAAAAACAAATATCTCCTGACATTCATCAGTCCTTAAAATTTGAAGCTCCTTGCGATGACGACTTAGATGGTAATATTGATGTATTCTTTTCAGCCTACGTTCAAAGAATTATAAGCAATATATCGGCATCCGACCAAAGTTTTGATATCAAATATTTTAAGGATAAACCTGCCGATCCTAACAATCCAGATTTCTCACAAGCAATTACTAGCATTAGTTTTTCTACAGACTCACAAAGTGTCTGGATATGGGTAAAACCAGGAAATTGCGATCCTTTTCTAAAAGAGATTACATTTTCTAAAAAAGCCAAAAGCATTCCAAACACTTACTCAGATATTCCAATTTGTGATAATGAACTTACTGGTTCTAAATAAGTTGACCTTATGGATTACAAAGATATTATTGCAAGCAATATTGTTGGAACTCCGAGGTTTTACAAATCGAGACCAGACGCCAACAATCAAAGTAATGTTTTGGCAAATACCAAGATTACTTTGACTCCAACTTCGCAAAACAAATATTACATCCGTTATAACCAACTTGATTTATGCGACGATGTGGAGGAAATGACTTTTATTTTTAAACAACCTGCAAAATCCACAACGCTAGAAGATTTGACAATTTGTAAAAATGCCACAACAACTTTGGATGCAGGAGTTGGTCCTGGTACCGGTTTCACATCATATGAATGGAGTTATATAGATCCTATAACCCAAACAAATGCTACAACTCAAACCATTGAAAACGTGCCTGTTGGCATATATACGGTAAAATTGGGATACAACAACTGTTTCTATACACAAACTGTAAAAGTAAAAGCGGCAACATCGGCAATCATCGACGCCATTGACATCAACGGTTCTACCGTAACTGTTTCTGCGACAGGAGGCACACAACCTTATTTCTATGCTTTAGATGGCGATCCTAATGATTCTGGTCACTACCAAGCTTCTAATATTTTTCACAATGTTCCTATTGGTCAACATGTCATTTACCTAAAATCAAAAGATGGTTGTGACGTTGTTTCTAGAAATTTTTCCATTGTCAACATTAGTAATGTTATAAGTCCAAATGGTGATGGTATCAATGACAATATCAACCTTTCTGAATTATTAAACAAAACCGATGCACATTTTAAAATTTATAACCGAAATGGCGTTCTAGTTTTTGAAGGTAATTCTGGAAATAACTTCATCTGGAATGGAAAACAAAACGGCCACGTTCTTCCAACTGGTAGCTACTGGTATACCGCGGATTGGACAGAACCCACCTCTGGAAAACGACAACAAATAAAAGGTTGGATTTTGCTTAAAAACTATTAAAATAACAACAGATTAAAACTGTTAAATAGGTCCGTCACCAAAATACTTTTGCTAATAAATCGTTACATTTGTTAACACAACTTTGTTATTCAATGAAAAGATTTCTATCAGCCTTTGTATTTTTGTTTTTCTTTGCTCATTTTTTCGCACAATTAGACCGAGAACATTGGTTTGCGCCAATATATGATGGTCAAGAGAATACCAATCAACGTCAACAATATTTGTCTTTGTCAACAGACGAGCCAAATGACACTACAGTTAAGGTATACAACAATAACGTTTTAATTTACGAAATAAGGGATTTAAAGAAAGGAAGCCCAAAATCCATTGGAATTGACAGAAATTATATTATTACAAGCAACTTGACGAACCTTGCAAGCGTTGGTTCATTAGGCTTGCATGTTGTTGCTGATAATCCAATATATGCGAATTTGCGAATTGCTGTAGAAAATCATGCTGAAATTATTACCTCAAAAGGTTCTTCTGCATTAGGAAAAGAATTTTATACAGTTGTGTCTCCCAATAATGTTGCGGCTTCCAGTCTGAATTTTATGACTAGTATTATTGCCACTAAAGATAATACCAAAGTAACGATCAATGATTTTAAAAAATCTTTAAAATATTTAAATACTACCCAATCTTCTAATTTTACAGTAACGCTTAATAAAGGACAATCCTATATTCTAGCTGGAAGAACTAATGACAATACAGGCAATTTAGATGCTTTTACAGGTGCTCATATTACAGCTAATAATCCCATTACCGTAACTAATGGTAACTTCAATGGTCAACAATCTTCATTAATGGCTGCGGGCACTACTGTTAAATCCGACATCCTTATGGATCAGTCGGTACCTGTTAATTTTTTGGGTGATCAGTTTGTTGTAGTAAAAGGTTTTGGAAAAATTGGTAATGACATGGAAGGTGCTATCGTCGTTGCTACAGAGCCTAATACCAGCATCTTCGTTAATGGTAGTACGACGCCTATAGTTGTTCTTAATAATCCTGGTGATCACTATTGGATCAGAGAAACCAATTTTCAAGAAAATACTCCTGGCCATTTTAATATGTTAATAAATACAGACAAAAACTTTACGACTAATTCTCAAAAAAAAATCTATGTTTATCAATTAATGGCTGGTGTAGAAAATGGCGATAACGCTCTAGCAACAGGAGGAATGAATTTTATCCCACCAGTTAGCTGTTATTTGCCGAAAAAAATTGATGAAATTGGTGATATCAACAAAATTGGCTTAACGTTTTATCATACAAAATTAAACATTGTAACGCAATCAGGAGCGGAAGTGACTGTCAAAAAGAATGGTGCGGTGTTGCAGGTTATACAAGCTTCGGATCTAGTGAGTGTTGGGGGAACTTCTGAATGGAAGTCTTTTTCGATTGATAATATTTCTGGAACTATATCTTTAGAATCAACCAAGGCTATGACAGCTGGTATTTCTGCAGGAGATAACAATGTGGGGTATGGTGGTTATTTTGCAGGCTTTTCAAAAATTCCGTTAATTGTTAACAAAGGCGGAAATTGTATTCCAACTGCAATCCTGACGCTTCCAGAAGGTTTTGATGATTATAAATGGTACAACAAAGATAATCCGACAGTTGTGCTTTCGACTTCTAATACCTTTCAACCTAGTGTAGCAGGAATTTATTACGCTGTGGTCAAACAAGGTACATGCGACGCTGCGCAAACTCAAGATTTCTATTTTTATGAATGTACTACTTATACTGGCGATATTATCAATATTTGCGATGCCCAAAATATACCGACAATTACTGCAAAATTCGTACTAGGAACAGAGGCGCCAGCAAGTATAAAAATTACAAAAGACTGCAATCCTAGCTTTGGTAGCTTAAGTATCAATGGTTTGCAAATTTCTTACACTCCCAAGCCTAATGTATCAAATGTCGTAGATAGTTTCGAATATCAAGTATATAATGCTGCAGGCACTTACTACGAAGAGTTCCATGTTACGGTTAATAATAATCAGATTGCAGCCAAGGATGCTACTGTTGGACAATGCTCGACTACCAATCCAACTAGTTTCGATTTAACAGAAACGAATTACACTACGGAACCACATTTCCAAAGTGTTAAATACTATACATCGCCAACTGGAGCAGAAAATCAAACAGCCACTGAGGAGATACCAATGCCATATACTTCATATACCGCATTGGGTGGAACAATCGTGTATGCCAGAATCGAAAACACTTTAGGCTGTCATGTTGTTAGAAAAGTGACTTTAAAAATTTTATCAACACCGGATGTTAGACCAGAAAACTATACAAAGCCACATTGTGACGAAGACGATGGCAAACTAGATGGCAATTACCAAGCAGATCTTGAAGAGGTCACCAATAGCATTTTGGCTGATAAAGCTGGTTTTACAATTAATTATTTTAAAACGCAACCAGACGCAAATTCGCCCACTGCAAGCAATACATTACCAAAAAACATACCCTATATCTTCACTGCGGCTAATAACAAAATTTGGGTGCGCGTAGAATCTGGAAGTAGCTGTCCTGTTGTCATGAAGGAAATTGAATTAAAAATTGGTAATTTAATTCCTGATGCAACTGGCGGATCTGCAAGCCTTGCAGATAATGCTTGTAATGATGTTACCGCTTTTGATTATGTAAGCAAATTCACAAACGAAACGGGATTGAGCGCAACTTATTACAAATCCCTGCCCGATGCTCAAAACAATACGAATGGCACAACTGTTAACAATCCAACAATGCTTAGTATCGTTGATGGACTTAACACTTTCTACTTTAGAGTTTGGAATGCGGCATCTTGCGCTAGAATTTTTAAACTAGAATTAACACGTCAAAGCCCTCCAACGCCAACCTTCCCAGATGCGCCTTATCACATTTGCGATGATGGTACTTCAACCTATAATTTAACTGCTGGTTTAGGCTCTGGCTATACTTATGAATGGTATAACGATAACACTAGCACATTCGTTGGCAGTGGTGAAAGCATCACAGTCTTGCCTGGAAAATATTTTGTTATTGTTAAATCTGCAAGTTTGCCTTGTACAACAAAATCGACAGTTGTGGAAGTTGTCGGCGAGCCAAAACCTATCCTTAACACAGCCGCATTCATCGAAACATTTTGCGATGATCATCTTGATGGCACCTACAATGTAAAATTCTCAACACAAGTTACTCCAGTAATATTACAAAACAGCACTAAGTTCACTACCCAGTATTATCGTGATGCTGTGATGATGGATGAAATATTGACTGATGATTGGTCATTTACTACCAACACTCGAGTTTGGGTTAAAGTTACATCGCTATATTGTGGTTCTGTATCAGGTTATATAGATTTCAAAACACGTCAAAAAGTACATTTAGATAATGACGTGGCTACTGCTACAGAGTGTGGTGACTTAGATGGAAAATACACTGTTACTAATCTTGATAATTATAGAAGCAACTTTACCACAGATCCTAGTTTAAATATTACCTACCATAACTCAAAATCAGGTGCGCAAAACAGCAATGATATTGTCAACACCGCAGATTTGACCTTTATAAATACTAAAACTTATTATTTGCGTATTTCGTCATCAACTGGCCCATGTCCTGTGTTAGCAGAATTAACTATAAACATCAATCGTCCAGAAGCTTCCACAGAATTAAAAGGCGTATCTATTTGCGCTGGGACAACAGTTGAATTAAAAGTGGGAACAACTTTAGATGGATCAGATTTCAAAAGTCAGGTTTGGTACAAAGCAGAAGACCTTAATACAGCAATATCAACTGATAAAACTTACAATGCCTCAATAGGAAATTATGTTGTCGTTCTCGAAGCACAAAATGGATGTAAGCATTCCCAATCTGTTAAAGTCTCTCAGGCAGAATCTGCAAAAATAACAGCCATAATTATTGACGGTACAACGGTTACAGTAAAAGCCGAGGGAGGAGTTCCGCCTTATGAATATTCTCTAGATGGTCCAATGTATTACAGACCATTTAGTACCAACAATGTTTTTACAGATGTCAGCATTCCCGGCATTTACAACGTTTTGGTAAAAACCTCTAGTAATTGCGAACCAACATTGGCACATTTTACCATCATTAAAATCCTAAATACCATTACGCCAAATGGAGACGGACAAAATGATTACATAGATTATTCTGACTTGAAATCGAAAGCTAATGCTAAATTTATCGTTATTGATAGATATGGAAAAAAAGTCTACGATTCTGCAGAAAGAAAAGATTATATTTGGGATGGTAAACTTAATGGTAAACCACTTCCTACAGACACCTATTGGTATATCCTGGAATGGACCGATCTTGGTGCGTCTGCGCCAACACAACAGAAAGGTTGGATATTGCTTAAAAACAATTAAAAATCTATCACTAAAGATTTAATTATAACAAATTAACAAAATCGGGTTAAAGTTTAATATAACTTTAACCCTTTTTATTTATCAGAATATCGACGAATAGAGAAATTTCTATATATTTTTGCTTCTCGAAATGAAACAATTTTTTATCCTTTTTATTGTCGTTTTTGGCTTTACCGCAAAAGCACAAACTTTCACTGGTGAGATATACTTAAGAGACCGATCTAATCTGTTTCTTAATCAGTTTTATGTAACCAATCTTAATACTCAAAAAACGGTATTAGCGGACTATAACGGTAATTTTACACTTCCTGCAAAAGCTGGAGATGTTATACGCTTCACCTCGATTATTACAGAAAGAAAGGATCTAAAATTAACGAATGATCAAATTGTCACAACCAAAAATTTTATCGAATTAAGTATTGCTTATTACGAGTTTCAGGAAGTTATTGTTTCTGCTTTCAAAGCAAGTGGCAACCTTAGAAAAGATGTGACCAGTCTCAAAAGCACTGACAAATCTTACGAAATTCGCAAAGTTATTGGTCTACCAGCTCCTAAAGGCGATGGCACACCACCACAAGAATCACTTATGGGACTTAGAGATGGCGGGTATAGCTTGAGCATCAGCAGTCTATATGATATGCTTTCTGGTGAAGCGAAGAAGAAGAAAAGATTATACGAGTACGAAAGAATGGAAAAAAGTATAAGTGGTGTACAAAAATATTTTGGAGATGATTACTTTGTTCGTTTAAAAGTTCCGAAAGAGTTTATCCAAAATTTCTTGCAATTTATCTACAGTTCCGACAACATTGCTTACCTAACAGAAGCGGGTAACTACGAAGCCATTAAACCATACATCGAGCGTTATCTTCCCGTTTATCAAAAACGTCTAAAAAATTCGCATTTGGCTGAAACAAATCCATAAAATAAAGCTAGATTTAATTAAAATTTAACTTTAAAATCATTATTTTTGCATCCACTAATTTTTAAAATGGGCAAGAATAAGATTGCAAGATTCGAAGAGAATAAAGTTTTACCAAATGTTTTCCAACCGACACGCGAGGAAGCACTTAACAACTATCCTCTGAAAGGTAACTGGAGAAAGGATGTTTTTAAAAACGATAATCCTATTGTATTGGAACTTGGATGTGGAAAAGGAGAATACAGTGTTGGCTTAGCAAAAGCTTTCCCTGAGAAAAACTTTATCGGCATCGACATCAAAGGGGCAAGATTTTGGTTCGGTGCAAAAGAAGCGCATACTTCAGGAATGAATAATGTTGCTTTCCTTAGAACTCAAATCGAACTTATCGAACATTTTTTTGCAGAAAATGAAGTGGACGAAATTTGGATTACCTTCCCAGATCCACAGATTAAATACAGACGTACCAAACATCGTCTAACACATCCAGACTTTCTTGACCGTTATAAAAAAATCATGAAAAAAGATGGTGTTGTCCATCTTAAAACGGACTCCGAATTCTTGCATGGCTACACGCTTGGATATTTGCAAGGCGCTGGTCATAATATCATCACAGCACACCATGATATCTATGGTGCTCCCGAATATGAACCAGGCACACCTCTTTTGCGCGAAATCCAAACTTATTATGAGCAATTATTCTCCGCTAAAGGAAAAACGATAACCTATATCAGATTTCAAATTAAGTAAGTATGAAAAGAGTTTTATGCATTGTAGGGCTTGCTCTATTGACTGCTTGTGCTTCAAATTCGAATGCTGATACAGGCAAAAAGCACCATATTACACAAAGCACGGACATCAAAGAAATTGAGAATTATCTTAAAAACGCACATAAAGACGACCAATACCGTTTATTCTTAAAAAGAAAGCTTATTGCTCTTAAAAATGCAGCTTGGATGAAGAGTGGACAAGGAGTACCAATGGCGGCAAGACCAATTGTCACTGATTTGCCAACAAATCCTAAGTCGAATAAAATCGATCGTGAACTTTTCAACAAATTACTTTCCGAGGCTAAAACAAATCAAAAGAAAAATACTGTCAATGTGTTAAATGAGCTTTTTAACGATAGCAATCCCAATAGTCCGACCTCTATTGTCCTGATCCAAAACAAGTCCGTATGTGATATGATTTTGACATTAGAAGGTCCAAAGTTATACAACCTTGCTATTCCAGCAAATTCGGATACAAGTATCACTGTGGAAAAAGGCACTTACAAACTACAATCTAATGTCTGCGATGCAGCCTACTCGTCTACAAAAACTATAACAAAAGGAATTGTTATCAGCTTAAATACTGACAAGCTGGCAACCAAAAATTAATCACAGTTTTAATTAATAAAAACAAAAAGATTCAGAATAACTTTTCCGAATCTTTTTTTGTTTAAAAAAGTCAAGCTTCGCATATTTCTGATTCATAATTTATATTATGGAAAATCTTTTTTAATTTAGTTAAGTAAAATAAAAGGCTAATGAAAAGGTTTAATCTAGTAATTTGTTTGTTGGTAGTAGTATCTATACTGGGTTTTCTCATGCTTTTTCGACATTCCATCTTTAAAACAGAAGCGCAAAAGAATGCAGAAAATCGTGCATACCAACAGCAACTAGATGAAGCTGCCATAAAGCTAGCAAAATTCAATAAAGATGTTCTAACAAGAATCGAACTAGATGGAACTATAATTGGTCGAAATTACGAAAGAAACAAGGGCGACAAATACAGTTTAAGTATAAAAGTGAAACATCTTAACTACGGCAATTTGGCTCCGAACATTGACTTCTTATACGATTTCCGAAACAGAGAAACGATTCGTATTTACTACTACCCTTCTGATTCTTGTTCTATTGATGACTCCAATATTGGTGATGCCATAAGAAAGAACTTAAATGAAGATTATTTCACAATTACTTCCAATAAACCAAACCAAAAGAATACAAGCCGTAAATTATATTTTGCCAAACAAATGTTTCTGAAATAGACTGTCAAATTCTGAAAACAAAAAAGGTCCAGAATAAATTCTGAACCTTTTTATATTTCGATTAATCTGTTGATTAAGCTTCGAAGTCAGCATCTTTTTCTGCTGTAGCCTTCTCCCCTTCTTCTTTAGATTTTTCTTTCTCAGCTTTTCTTTGAGATTGTCCTTCTTTGATAGATTCTGATACTACAGAAAGTACCATATCAATAGCTTTAGAAGCATCATCGTTTCCTGGGATAACGAAGTCAACTTTTCTAGGATCAGAGTTAGTATCAACGATACCGAAAACTGGAATACCTAATTTTTTAGCTTCTGTAACTGCGATGTGCTCTCTCATAATATCTACTACGAAGATAGCAGACGGAAGACGCACCATGTCAGAGATAGAACCTAAGTTCTTCTCTAGGTTAGCTCTTTGACGGTCAACTTGTAATCTTTCTTTTTTAGATAAAGTTTCGAAAGTACCATCTTTCTTCATTTTATCGATAGCGTTCATTTTCTTAACCGCTTTTCTGATAGTTACGAAGTTAGTCAACATACCACCTGGCCATCTTTCTGTGATGTAAGGCATGTTAAGTTCTGCTGCATGTTTAGCAACAACTTCTTTCGCTTGCTTTTTAGTCGCTACGAAAAGAACTTTTTTACCTGCAGAAGTTATTTTTTCTAAAGCGTTACAAGCTTCGTCCAATTTAACTGCTGTTTTATGTAAATCTACGATGTGAATACCGTTTTTCTCCATGAAAATGTATGGAGCCATATTTGGGTTCCACTTTCTAGTCATGTGACCGAAGTGTACGCCAGCCTCTAGAAGGTCTTTTACATTTGCTTTTGCCATGTTTTCTTTTTTTGTTAGTTTACTTTCCGTTTCTTAAACAATCAACAACTTCTATAGATGGGAGAAGCGTTTGGATGCTAAACGTAACGGGCAATTGGCGGTTGGCTTTTTGCTTGTAGCAATTGGCTTGTCGCCGAGATTAAGTTTAAATAAAATTTAACACATTTCTGTAGCCAATAGCTAATAACCATTCGCCAACAGCAAATCTTAACGTTTTGAGAATTGGAATCTCTTTCTTGCTTTTTTCTGACCTGGTTTCTTTCTTTCAACCATTCTAGAATCTCTAGTAAGAAGACCGTGAGGTTTTAACATCCCTCTGAATTCTTCGTTGATTTCGCAAAGAGCTCTTGAAACGCCTAATCTGATAGCTTCAGCTTGACCTGTGATACCACCACCGAAAACGTTAACTGTTACGTCATACTGACCTACAGTTTCTGTTAATAAAAATGGTTGGTTTGTTTTATATACTAAAACATCTGTACCGAAGTATTCTTTAACGTCTTTACCATTAATAGTGATGTTACCAGCACCTGGTTTTACGTATACTCTAGCTACAGAAGTTTTTCTTCTTCCGATTTTGTGTACTGTAGACATACTTATTATTTAAATTCGTTAAGGTTGATTACTTTTGGCTGTTGAGCTTCGTGCTTATGCTCAGTCCCTACATATACATGAAGGTTTTTAAGGATAGCGCTACCCAATCTGTTTTTTGGAAGCATACCTTTAACTGCTTTTTGAACAACTTTAAGGTTGTCTTTTTTCATAAGTTCAGCAGCAGTCATAGACTTTTGTCCACCTGGATATCCTGTATGCCAGATATAAGTCTTATCATCCCACTTGTTTCCAGAAAGTGCTACTTTCTCTGCATTCAAAACGATTACGTTGTCTCCACAATCTGCATGTGGTGTGTAATTCGTTTTGTGCTTACCTCTCAAAATCTTTGCAACTTTAGAAGCTAAACGTCCTAATGGTTGCTCAGCAGCGTCTACTACAACCCATTCTTTATTTGCAGTAGCTTTGTTTGCCGATACGGTTTTGTAACTTAATGTATTCACAATTTATCGTTTACGATTAAACATAATTTTTCCCTATAAAAGGTGTGCAAAGGTAAGAATTATTTTCGGAATAAAAAATCCTTTTCAAAAATTCTAAGAATTATTCTCTTTCTTAATGGCTTAAATAATGAATTGTCAGTATTTTTCACAGATGAAAATTTAATATTAGAAATGATTTTAAAATAAAAAAGCTTGAAAATCACTTTCCCTATTCTTGTCAAAGTAATAAGATTAACAGGTCGCTCCTACGGAGCTCCTCCTTCAAATCACAAGATTTCTACTAACAGATAGTTCCTACGGAACATATAATGTTTTTAAAAGCAAAAAATTCGCATACAACTAAATCTACAAAACTAACAGTCCGCTCCTATGGAGCTCCGCTACCAAATCACAAGACTTCTACTATCAGATAGTTCCTATGGAACATTTAACTTAAAAAAACATATGCGCCTGAAATCCAGAAAACTAACAAATCGCAACTAAAGAGCTCCGCCATCAAACCACAAGATTTCTGCTAACAGATAGTTCCTACGGAACATTTGACTTTAAAAAAAACATATGCGCCTGAAATCCATAAAACTAACAGTTCGCTCCTTCAGTACTCCTCAATCAAATCGAATGACTTCTACTAACAGAGAGCTCCTACGGAATCAACTAACTAAAGTTTGTTATATTTAGAAACAAAAATTGTTAGCATATAATACCAATTGTTCAAAAAAAAGAAATCATATTCATTTACCGTTCATCATTTTTATAAATATTTTTTGAGCAGAAAAATTATATTTGCGTTCGAAAACATCATCACATTATGAGTCACGGAAAAATTAGACATGAGAAAGATTGTCTTAATTGCGGACATTACGTAGAAGAAAGATTTTGTCCACATTGTGGTCAAGAAAATACCGAAACGAGACAACCTTTTTATTTTTTGTTTACCCACTTTTTCGAAGATTTAACGCATTACGACGGACAATTTTGGGGAACGATTAAGAATCTACTTTTCAAACCTGGAAAACTCACCAACACTTATCTAGAGGGCAAACGTCAAAAGTTTGTTCCACCTGTTAAGCTGTACATTTTTGTCAGCTTTATCTCATTTTTTGTATTTGCCCTTTTCCCTACTATTAATTTAAATAGCGAACCACATCAATACAAAACTCAAAGTGAAGCCGTTGCAGCAAAAAAAGAAGCAGAGGCTAAACGGGAATTCTTCACGGAAACAATCCAAGGCATCCAAAATAATAGCAGCAAGCAACTACCGGATTCTCTTGTTAAGCAAAAAATTGATTCTCTAAAAACAATCATCAAAAAAAATAATAAAAACGGAGATATTAGTCTTAGTTTAAAAGATATAATTGACGCCGACAATGGTATAAGTGAAGACATTAATTTTCTAGGTTACAAAACACAGGAAGAGTATAATAAAGGCACAAAAAATAAAATCAATGGTTTAACTTGGTTGCAAGATGCTTTTGCTCACAAATATTTTGAACTAAAAGAACAAGGCGTCAAAAAAGGTGATATATACACCAAACTTTTGCAAACTTCTTTCCATAATCTACCAAAAGCATTGTTCATCTACCTTCCGATTTTCGCCTTCTTTTTATGGATTTTCCATAACAAGAAAAAATGGTGGTATTTCGATCATGGTATTTTTACATTGCATTATTTTTCGTTTTTACTACTAACGATTTTAATTGCTACCCTAGCTATAAAGCTTAACGGTTCTTTGGAATCTCAAGGATTTTTAGCATCAATAATTAATCTTTTTGCAGTTCTATTATTCGCATATAGTGCTATTTACTTCTTTATTGCACATCATCGTGTTTACAAATCGCATGGTATGATTAGCATATTAATAGGATGGGTTATTTTCTTTCTAAATATTTTTGCATTCACATTTTTAGTAATGGCATTAGGTCTTTTTAGTTTTATCATGATGCATTAACCGAATATTCCAATAAATAATAAAGCGCTTCAAAACAAATTGAAGCGCTTTATTATTTTAATATGATTTTAAAAACAAATTCTATTGACGCAAAGATTTACTTTCTCGGAAACTTGCAATTAAATAATAAGCAACAAAAACTGTCGAAAATCTTATAATGGAAGGAATCGCGATTTCAAAATTGAAAAACGCAAAACCAATGACCACCAACAAGGCAACGCCAATTAAGGAAAATCCCATTTTCTTAGGAAGTGCCCAATCTGGTCGATCAACATAATAAGCCATCCCCCAGCCTAGCCCAAATGCTAAAGCATAATAAAAATCGATTCTTGCAGAACCAGTTCCTGATAAAAATTGATGAAATAGGAAACTAATTAATGTTCCCGCTACTAAATATATAACTGCTCGTTTCATGTAAAACTTAATACTTACCTATCAAATAATCTTCGTAAAAATACGAACTTGGACGGTAATATTCGTCACCTTCTATTTTAAGAAGCTCTTTGGTCTCCAAAAACAATACGCCATTATCATTGTAACGTCTTGTGTATAACCACTTATCTTTAACTTCTTGTTCGGTTTCTGATGAATAATCTTTGTATCGAATTTTTCCATGAACCAACAATCCGTCATTAATTGTTGCTTTAGAAATTGCTTTACCTTTTTTATACTGAGTCACCTCTGCACTAAAACTATAATCGCCATCAAACTTCTTATAAGTATACGTTAGATTTTTGTTCTCGTCGTAAACGCTGGTGTTAAAAGTTTTAAGAACTGGATCGTATTTGGTTTCATAGAACGTATTTCCAGATTCTGGATAAGTTTGCATTTCGTAGACTAAAATTCCTTTTTCGTATTTAGAAACAGAATTATCACCATACATTGTACCATCACTTGGATTACCATCTACATAAGCCAGTTTGGATCTAACAGATTGATCTGGATTATAATATACTGCTTCTTTTATGTTGTCACCATCGTAGTTAATCTGCTCTTTTAATTTACCATTTTGGTCATAATTTTTAACATTTACAGTTTTAAAATTATCATACTTTGTAATGGTACTCACCAAGTCAGAATCATAAGCGAATGTATAATCTTCCCCAGAATACTCCATCAAATAATCCAAATCGGCATTAGTTTTATAATTGATTTTCGCCAATTGCTTTCCTGCCTTATCAAAAATAACTTTGCTTGCTTCTTTATTCTTCTTAGTATATTCTTGCGATTTTTCTCCAGATATATAATAAGTCTCGTAAGACTTTACTTCTCCGTTATTATCGTAATTATCAATGCGCGAAATTCTAAAAGGATCATATCCGAAATTAACTTCAATACCTTTTACTTTCCCATCGCTATCGATTTTACGAGAACCTAGCGCCTTTCCATTTTTACCGAAATACTTAGTTTCGACTTCCGATCCATTCTTATAGTAAGACTCGTATCCCATTGGATTTGCTTCGCTTTCAAAAACCTTAGCATAAACAGCATCACCATCTTTCATTTCGGTAATACTATTATAACCAACACCATATTCCTCATCTTTGTATTGATAATACTTACCAGACATCTTACCCTCGCCTTTGTAGACAACATCTTCGGTAATACGACCATGAGTATCATATCCTTTTGAGACTCCATTAAGTTCACCTTTCTTAAATTCGGCTATACTTTGTGGCTTTCCATCTGGATAATACCAAGTAACCTTACCATTATAGACTTCTTTGCCAGGTGTCGCATCCGATGCCACACCTTCCATTTGCAAAGTTCCATTTTTGTAAAAATCTTTGATTAAAGTTTCTTGACCTTGCTTATAAGCTTCTCGATAATAGCTCATATTTTCCTTCTTTGTAGGCTGCCAATCCTCATCGAAATAAGTAATCTGTTGACCAAAAACCGACATCCCAAAACTGATCGCAAAAAATGCTGACATCAATAATTTTTTCATAATTTATTTTTAAGCCTTTAAAAATACTGATTAAACATCGATTCCTAAAGTAAATTTTAAATTTTAACAATTCCCAAAAGCTTTTGAATATTTGAAGGAATCCTTGTAAATGATTATATTTGATGGTTATAAGTTTTATATGGAAAACCAAAAATATACCCCTAACAATAAGGTTAGAATTGTAACTGCGGCGGCGCTTTTCGACGGGCACGATGCAGCGATTAATATTATGCGTCGTGTAATCCAAGGTTCGGGATGCGAAGTAATCCACCTCGGACACGACAAATCTGCTGAGGAAGTGGTAAATACTGCGATTCAGGAAGATGCCAATGCAATTGCGTTGACGTCTTATCAAGGTGGTCACAACGAGTATTTCAAGTACATTTATGATCTTTTGAGAGAGAAAAACTCACCACAAATCAAGATTTTTGGTGGCGGTGGCGGTGTAATTCTTCCCGAAGAAATCAAGGATTTGATGGATTACGGTGTGGACAGAATTTATTCTCCAGACGATGGTCGCGAGCTTGGTCTTCAAGGGATGATCAATGACCTTATCAAAAGATCGGACTTTGCAACAGGTGAAAAAATTACGGCTGCTGATGTTGAAGATTTAAAATTTGAAGATTCGGCGAAGTTGGCGCAAATCATTTCTGCGGTTGAAAATTTCTCTGATGAAAAGCCAGAATTGGTTGTAGCAATTAACGATAAAGCTAAAGATTTAAATATTCCGATTGTTGGGATTACAGGTACTGGTGGTGCTGGTAAATCTTCATTAACAGACGAATTGGTGAGACGTTTCTTGCGCTCGAATCCAGATAAAAAAATCGCTATTATCTCAATCGACCCTTCTAAAAAGAAGACAGGTGGAGCACTTTTGGGCGACAGAATTCGTATGAATTCCATCAACGATCCGCGTGTATTCATGCGTTCGATGGCAACGCGTGAAAACAACGTTTCGGTTTCGCCTTTCGTTCATACTGCTTTGAATGTTTTAAAATTGGCTCATCCTGATGTTATTATTTTGGAAACTTCGGGTATTGGTCAATCAGGTTCGGAAGTATCGGATATTGCTGATGTTTCAATGTATGTAATGACGCCTGAATACGGTGCTTCAACGCAATTGGAGAAAATCGACATGTTGGATTATGCCGATTTAATTGCTTTAAACAAATCCGATAAGCGTGGTGCATTGGATGCCTTACAAGCAGTAAGAAAGCAGTTCCAAAGAAACCATTTGCTTTGGGAAAATCAATTGGACGAAATGCCAGTTTTCGCTACAAAAGCGTCTCAATTCAACGATCACGGGACAACAGAATTATTCAATACTTTGGTTAAAAAAGTAAACGAAAAATTTAGTTCAACAGGTCTTCAAGAGTTTTTAGAGCAGGAAATTACGAGTGATACGACGATTATTCCTGGGAAAAGAGTTCGTTATCTTTCTGAAATCGTTGAAAACAACACACACTACGACCAACAAGTTTTGAAACAAGCTGATTTGGCGCGTAAAATGTACCATATTGATGGTGTTAAAAATTTAATTCAAAATGAAGTTTTAGACGCTGAATTCCAAAAAGCAGAAAAAGAACTTCAACAAGAAAATATAGACTTCTTAAAAACTTGGGATGATACCAAAAAGGCTTTCCACGAGGAGTTTTATTCGTATTTCGTAAGAGGAAAAGAAATTAAAGTTGAAACCTCGACAGAATCTTTATCACATCTTAAAATCCCGAAAATTGCACTTCCAAAATACCACGATTGGGGCGATTTAATTGCTTGGAAAGGTCAAGAAAACCTTCCAGGAAGTTTCCCTTACACGGCGGGAATTTATCCTTTTAAAAGAACGGGGGAAGATCCAACGAGAATGTTCGCAGGTGAAGGTGGTCCCGAAAGAACCAACAGACGTTTCCATTATGTTTCTGCGGAAATGCCTGCAAAACGTTTGTCGACGGCGTTTGACTCGGTGACGCTTTATGGTCAAGATCCTGCTTTGCCACCAGATATTTATGGTAAAATTGGTAACGCTGGGGTTTCGATTGCAACTTTGGATGATGCTAAAAAATTATATTCAGGATTTGATTTGATTAATGCTTTGACTTCAGTTTCAATGACAATTAATGGTCCTGCTCCAATGTTGTTGGCGTTTTTCATGAATGCTGCCATCGATCAAAATGTGGAGAAATATTTGGAACAAAACGGTCTTGAAGGTAAAATTGAAGAAGCTTTAAAAGCAAAATTTGATGCTAAAGGTCTGAAACGTCCAGAATACAACGGCGAATTGCCACCCTCTAACAACGGTCTTGGACTGAAATTATTAGGTTTAACAGGTGATGAAGTGGTTCCTGCAGATGTTTATGCAAAAATAAAAGCCGAAACAATTGCGACAGTTCGTGGAACAGTTCAAGCGGACATTTTGAAGGAAGATCAAGCTCAAAATACGTGTATTTTCTCGACAGAATTTGCATTGAGATTAATGGGCGACGTTCAGGAATATTTTATTAAAAATAAAGTAAGAAACTTCTACTCGGTTTCGATTTCTGGTTATCACATTGCAGAAGCTGGTGCAAATCCTATTTCGCAGTTGGCATTTACATTAGCAAATGGTTTCACTTATGTTGAATATTATTTGTCTCGTGGAATGGATATCAACGATTTTGCACCGAACCTTTCGTTCTTCTTCTCCAATGGTATCGACCCAGAATATTCGGTGATTGGTCGCGTGGCAAGAAGACTTTGGGCAAAAGCGATGAAGTTTAAATACGGAGCTGACGAACGTTCTCAAATGTTGAAATACCACATTCAAACATCGGGTCGTTCGCTTCACGCGCAAGAAATCGATTTTAACGATATCAGAACCACACTTCAAGCTTTGTATGCGATTTACGATAACTGTAACTCGCTTCACACGAATGCATACGACGAGGCGATTACCACGCCAACGGAGGAGTCTGTAAGACGTGCGATGGCGATTCAGTTGATTATCAACAAAGAATTAGGTTTGGCGAAAAACGAAAATCCACTTCAAGGTTCTTTCATTATTGAAGAATTAACGGATTTAGTTGAAGAAGCTGTTTATGCAGAATTCGACAGAATTACGGAAAGAGGTGGCGTTCTTGGTGCTATGGAAACAATGTATCAACGTTCGAAAATTCAAGAAGAATCGATGCATTACGAATGGCTAAAACATACCGGTGAATATCCAATTATTGGTGTAAATACGTTCCTTGGTAAAGATGGTTCGCCAACAGTTCGTCCAGGTGAGGTTATTCGTTCGACTGAGGAGGAAAAGCAAGCTCAAATCGAGAATTTGCACAACTTCCAAAATGCCAACGATGACAAATCTGCAGAAGCACTAAAAACGCTTCAGCATGCAGCTATCAACCAACAAAACTTATTTGAAGTGATGATGGATGCTGTGAAATTCTGTTCTCTTGGTCAAATTACCAACGCTCTTTTCGAAGTGGGTGGAAAATACCGCCGAAACATGTAGTGCGTGTCGCACAGACAATAAATACTACTAACTGTAAAAGTTATTTATAATTAAAAACCTCATCGAAATCGGTGAGGTTTTTTTGTTATATTTGAAAAAAACTCATTTTTCTATGAAAAAAATTTATTTGCTTACATTATTAATTTTGGGGATTCTCTTTAATGCTCAAGAAACTTCTTTAAGCGCAAAAAAGTTATTTCAGGTCAACACATATAATGGTGGTCAACTTTTTAAAACAATTTTTGACAATGATGGGAATCATTTGTCTGTAGGATACGCAAACGGTCCCTATACGTTTTTAAATGAAAACATCACAAGCATTGGCATCAATGATCTTTACCTTGCAAAAACTGACAGAAACTCAGACGAAAAAATCTGGCTAAAAACGCTCAATTCTGGAGTTGGTGGTAAAATACAGCCTTACTATATTTCGGTTGATAACAATAGTAACATATATGTTGCGGCAACATTTGAAGGCACTATAAAAATTAATAGTAATTCCTATACTTCTAATGAACTTGGAAAAGCTATTATTTTAAAATACGATAATAATGGAAAACTGTTATGGGGTTCTAAAATTGATGCAATTCCCACAATTAACATATACAATACAAAAATTGTAAAGGACGGAAATCTATTATTTTATCTCAAGGATCAAAATCTAGTGACATTAAATGCCGATAGTGGAGATATCATTAATCAGAAAACTTTTACATATTTTTCTATATCAGCAATTCAAATTAAGAATAGCGAACTATTTTTAGCATGTTCCGCAAATAATAATATCCAGATTTTAGGTAGTAATTTCAATTCGAATGCTGGATTTATTTTAAAAACAGATTTAAACTTGGAGCCAAAATCTTTTATAAAATTCTATGGCAACTCTAATCAAAACGCAAGAATTTTTGATATTTTGATTTCTGATGATAATAATCTTTATATTATGTCATCATTATCATCAAGTGGAAATCTAATTGCAGAAAGTAGTTCGGGATATATTAAAACAGGTTTAAGAAACGCCAATCAAGCGGGCTATACTAGTAATTTTTGGTTATCAAAATTCAGTTTAGATTTTAATAATTCGGAGTGGATGTACGGTCATTTAGTCAATACTAGTATTTCTTCTTTTTCAGGTCCCAAACTTTATCAAGGCAATGATAATGACATCGACATCATTTTTGGACAAGCAAATTTGAGCGGCTATTTCAATAGTAATATTTTCTATAGTTTCACAGGAAGAGGTTTGCTTAATGTCAGAAAAGACGGCAATCTTCGTCAAATTATTAATGGAATTCCATTTGATAATTACAACGGTAATTATAATGTTGATATCAAACATGATTCTGAGAATTTATATGTCTCAGTTCCGAGATTTGATTTTTCAAATATGGACAGCTTTTATAGTACAGATATCTTAAAAAAAGGAAATCAGGATACAGATTTGTCATTGTCCAAAACTTATCAACCGAAGACTAAGTTTGGTTACTTACGAGCTCGAGAATTATTTAAAGTCGATGACAATGGCGATGTCTTTAATTCTTATGTTACTAAAGGGAAATTATTCAACTTTTTTGGGCAGGAAAACGAAACAACAGCCAACAATAATATTATATCGAGATTATCAGCTAATGGCACTTTACAATGGAAGATAAAGGCAGAAGGCGTTATTGATAATTATACTGGTTATTGGATAGAAGGTCACCGTATCGATATCAACAATAACAAAGAGGTCGTTTCTGTATTTAATTGCTATCACGATGATCTTTCATCTTGCAAATTAATAGATAGTCAAGGCAATTCTGAAGAATTTTATTCGGGCGCTAAAATATCAAAATTCAATGATGATGGTTCTTTTAAATGGTCTAAAGATTTAGGCTTTAACGTAAGTTGGCCTGGTGGACCATCAGTAAAAGACCTTTCTACTTACTACGATAATGCAGGAAATGTTATTGTTGTGGGCAAAAGTAGGGCTACCAATCTATATTACAATGACGAACAATTCAAAATTACTGGAAACAGTTTTTTCATTTTAAAGCTTGATAGCAATGGTAATAAGATGCTTTTCAAGTCATTTCCATACAATGCAAGTTCAGAATTATTTACAAGATTTGACCAACAGAATAATATCTATATGTTTTTAAATATAGAAAATCAGACGAGTGATATGCATTTTGATTCTGTAACAATTCCACAAAATGGGCAAAGTCCTAACAAATTTGTAATGCTAAAAATGAACCCACAAGGCAATGTATTACTTGGAAAAAATTATCTTTCTAACGACGCAAACAATGTGGAGTATATAAGTACTTTCGCAAAGTTCGATGGTAAAGATTTTGTCCTCTACGGCCATACAAGCAATGGGATGAATTTACAACATGAGACTTTTGCAAACCCATACCCAAATACATATAGCTTCTCTACCTCTTTGATTTCCAAAATTTCGGTTATTGGAGATATTATTTGGTCATATCCTTTTTACTCCTCAAGTAATTCCAATGCGCCGATAACTTCAACACAAAATTATAATTCTAATAATATTGATTTTGATGAAGACAAAAATATTTACGTTACTGATATCTGGCGAGGTTCTATGAATTACAGAAACACTGAAATTGCAGCGACATCGGATTTAAAAACAAAATTGTTTAAACTTGATGCAGATGCCAATTTAAAATATTATAAAGCTATTGACAATTCTGAAAGTAACCCGTATATCAGCGTTTATGGAAAGGATAAAATCGCTGTGGCTTCTAACAGCAGTAAGAATTTTTTATTAGACAAAGCACTTAATGATCTTGGTGGAAGTAACAGCTATATTTTATTTTTAGAAAAAGAAGAATTGGCGACTCAAAATATTTCACAAAACATTTTTAACATTTATCCCAATCCTACTTCTGATGTCATCAATATTAATTCAAAAGAAAAAATCAAAACTATTGAGATTTATGATGCCACTGGAAAAATAATGATTAGCACGATCAATTCAAATAATCAGGTTGATGTTCGGAAACTCATCAACGGAATTTACTACATCAGAATAAGCACTGATAACAATAATTTCACTTCAAAATTTATTAAGAAATAAACTCAAAACCGCAGAATATACTGCGGTTTTATTATTTTAAAATATATTAAGACTAAGCATTGAAAAACGCTCACTTTTACTACCTTAGTAAAAAGCAAAATGATGTCAAAAATTAAAATTGAAAATCCTTGTCACGAAAACTGGGACAATATGAAATCTGTTTCAGGAGGTCGCTTTTGCGATTCTTGTTCGAAAAAAGTTTTTGATTTGACTGATAAAACTGATCAAGAAGTTAACGAAATATTCAACTCCAACAAGGATAATCATATCTGCACCAGAATTCAGAAAAGCAGATTAATAACGAAGCACACAAAACATAACACCAATAGTTTTTCTCTTGCAAAATCTGTCAGCAGTATGCTTTTACTCGCTACTCTTGCACCTAATGTTAGCGCGCAAATCTCAAAAGACACTGCGACAGTACAAGAAATCACCGAAGTTATTGTTGTTGGTATAAGCATTCCTATCAATGATTCCGACGATAGTCCATTTCAAAAAACGGAATACAAAAAAATCAACGGCTGGGTCAACAGCAAATCTTCTGAAAGAGAAAAACAAGCCGAAGTCAACCTTGTTGGTTTGTCAAATCTATACCGCGTCAACACGAACAACCAAGGCAACTTCAATTTAGAAATCACAAAAGACGAATACAAAAAGAGATTGCTATTTATCTCAAAGCGAAAAGACGAGCCTAATCGTATTTACTTTAATGAATTTCCAAATGGCGATATCGAAAATATTCGTTTGACCTTAAGTGAAGAACATAGCTATTTGTTAAATCCAAAAAAAATCGCAAAAAAAGAGTCCTATTTTTTTGATGGCGAAGAAGTTTCTTATGCCGATTTTACCGATATAATTACCGATACTGACAAAGTAGAATATTTTTACATTCCTGTTAGGTTCTCTGTTTTGCCTAAGCCAAAGCAAATACAAACTGGAATATATGTGGCATATTCTAAAAATTAAAGAATTTAACCTAAGCTTAACTTTTGTTTAAAAATAAAAACCACTTTTCATCGTAATATTATAAGACTAAAATATTAAAAGATGAAAAAACTTATTTTGTTAGCTTCGGTAGTTGGAGCTTTTAGTATGACATTTGCGCAATCAGTGATTGGCTCTTACACACAATCGGCTTTTATTGCACCTGACCAAATCCGTGATGCTGCGAAAACTGATGTCAAGATTACACAGGACAAAACTCAGAAAAATAAAATTTGGGTTGCGAATCTTATTGGTGGTTCAACTTTTTATGCTTTAGCAAATGCCAGCAACGAGGACAAAGCTGTCTACAGTGTTCCTGCGCAAACAGTTGGTGGCTACGCAGTAAAATTAGGTTGCGTTATTTTTGACAAGGAAGAAAACCAAGTTGCTATTGCATTAAATAACAAATCTCAATGTTTTGGCATTTCGCAGTCAGATTATGATAACGTTTCGGTTAGTAAAAAAGGCGTGAAAGCTGGTGGCGTAAAGGTTGGCAGTAACGGCGAAATCTCCGCAGGAGGAACGAAAGTTGGCAAAAACGGTGTTGATGTCGATGTTAAAGGTGCATTGGCTGGCGTTCAATATGTCGGAAGCAAGAATTAAATCTGCAAAAATTTAAAATAAAAAAACCTCGCAATTGCGAGGTTTTCCATTAAAACTGGGTTTTAACTAACTCAATAAATATATGAAAAATAATTTACTTTTTAATCACTTTATAGGTTTGTGAGCCTTTGTCAGTTGTCACATTAACATTGTAAACGCCAGTTGTTAAGCTTGTAACATTTATTTTTTTATTAGCATCCACTTTGGATTGGTTAACCAATTGTCCTGCTCCATTGTAAATTTTGACAGACTCTACTTTGTCTTTGGTTTCGATACTCAAAACCTCTGTTACTGGATTTGGATAAAGTTTAACATCGTTTTTAACTGCAATGTTTTGAGCAGCTAGGAAGCTATCAGGTAATTGAATACGGAAACTTTTATTTGGATCCGTATTGATACTTGGGAATGACCATCCAACAATATATTTTCCATTTGAAGACATCATAGTAGGCGCTGCAATTTTGTCCCCATTTAAATTAAAGCCTAAATCGTTTTGCACAAAATCATTAAGATTTTTTATTCCACCAGTCTTCGTCCAAATAAACGGTAGTGAAGTACCATTTTGCTTCATTTGAAAACCTAAAACAATAGAGCCATCATTATTGATTGCGCTCACCATAGAAGTGTAAGCTGGTTCAGGAAAAAGACTACCTAAATTAATAACACCGGTCTCTTCACTCCAAATCCACGCCGCTGGAAATGCTGGATCACTTTTACCACCAAGCCATTTTCCATTTTCAGAAATAGCCCGAATTTCACCTAACTGATTATAATAATCTGTTGGACTTCCATTAGGATTAACTAAGAGCATTTTATTAGCATCATAGCTTCCATCTGCATTTCTCTTCCAAACAGAAGATTTCCATGGTCCACCAATATCTTGCCACCCTACAATGATTGCTCCATCACCACTAACCGCATTAGCTCTTGCATCCTTACTGATATTATTTGACTTCAGCTCGATAGGTCCTTTTTCTTCATTCCAAAGAAATCCGATTGCTTTCTTATTTCCATTAGAATTAAAAGAAAGACCAACAACATTTTTACCATCTTCAGAAATATAATAGCCCGAACTTAGCGAATTCGGATCTAAGGCAACACCAGTACTACCTAAATTCTGCCAGGTTTTTGTAGAAACATTGTATCTCGACATTTCAGCAAGTTTGCCATTTCCTTGACCATTAAATGCAGAACCAGAAATATAGTTACCATCTCCAGAAAAAACATAGACACCACCATATCCATTTCCAGGTGCAACGCCTCCAATATTTTCAACGGTTTTCTCTTCTGGATTCCAAAAGAATATTGGTCCAGCAAATGCATTATAACCAACTACTTTTCCACTATTTGAGACACCAGTAGCACCAGGAAAAACTGAAGTTGAAAGATATTGTGCTGAAATTTGATTAGCATTTATTGCGAATAATGCACTTGCCAAAAGTAATTTAATTTTCATAATCTTTTATTTCTTGATGATTTTATGAGTTTGTGATCCTTTGTCGGTTGTCACATTAACATTGTAAACACCAGCTGTTAAGTTTGTAACATTTACTTTTTTATCAGCATCCACTTTGGATTGGTTAACCAATTGTCCTGCTGCATTGTAGATTTTGACAGATTCTACTTTGTCTTTGGTTTCGATATTCAAAACATCTGTTACTGGATTTGGATAAAGTTTAACATTGTTTTTAACCTCAATATTTTGTGATGCTAAATAACTATCAGGTAATTGAATACGGAAACTTCTTAATTGCTCGCTAAGATTAGATGGAAATGCCCAACCAGAAATATATTTTCCATTTTGAGAAATCATTAATGGCACATAGATTTTGTCACCACCCATATCGTAACCAAGCGTATTTTGTACAAAATCATTTAGATCTTTAATACCGTCTTTTTGTGTCCAAATAAATGGATAATAAATCGCAGGCGAATCAACATCTTTTTTAGCAATATAATAACCCATAACAATACTTGCATCATTATTAAAAGCAGTTACCCAACCTGTTCGACCTTCCTCGTTAGTTAAAGTTCCTAAATCTTTAACACCAGTCGCTTCGCTCCAAATCCAAGCATTAGGAAATGCAAAATCGCTTTTGCCCCCAATCCATTTTCCATCTGGCGAGATTGCGCGAACTTCTCCCAATTGATTATAATTATCAGTCGCACTGCCATTTGGATTGACTAACAGCATTTTATTAGTTTCATAAGTTCCATCTGCTTTTCTTTTCCAAACCGAAGACTTCCAAGGTCCACCAATATCTTGATAACCAGCTACAATAGAACCATCACCGCTAATCGCGTTAATTCTGGCATTTTTTAATGGATTAGAAGATGTCAATTCAATTGGTCCTTTATCTTCATTCCAAACAAAACCTACCGATTTTTTGTTTCCATTAGAGTTGTAAGACAAGCCACCAACAGTTTTTCCATCAGCAGAAATATAATAACCAGAACTCATCGAGTTAGGGTCAGAACCCATTCCTGTAAAACCTAATACTTTCCAAGTTTTAGTTTCTCTATCGTATCGAGACATTTGTGCTTTTAGCCCTGTTCCGTTTGGATTTTCGTCTGACGCTGTTCCAGATAAATATCTTCCATCAGCAGAAAAAACTGCAATTCCACCATAACCATTTCCTGGCGCAATTCCGCCGATGTTTTCAATATCCTGCGTGTCTGGATTCCAAATGTAATATGAACCAGGAGAATTGTAAAGAGAAACTAAGCCTTGGTTGGATACGCCAATTGCGTTAGGAGAAAATTGAGTTCTTATATATTGTGCCGAAATTTGATTAGCTGTTATTGCAAATAATGCACTTGTAAAAAGTAATTTAATTTTCATAAAAATAGAATTTTGTTAGTTGTGATGTTTGTTTGGTTTTCGAAAATTTTCTTGAACAAAGATTATTATTCACCAATTAATTTCACAACAAAATGCTAGTACAATACTAATACACTCCCAAAATTCTATATTACATTTTTAATACAACGGAACGCAAAGCGTTTATTTTCAAACACTTAACTATATTACATTACAACTCCATCAAAAAATTGGTAAGATTGGTATCTTCACCTTGGATGTTAAGTTTTTTTCGAAGTCGAGTCCTCGAAACCATAATCGAATTAACAGACTGGTAGGTAATTGCTGAAATCTCCTTAGTCGACAAATTGAGCTTGAGAAAAGCACACAATTTTTTTTCGTTGGGTGTTAAATCAGGAAACATTTTTTGAAGTTTAGAATAAAACTCAGGATTAACTTTTGTAAAATGGGTCTCGAATTCTGTCCAGACATCGTTGTCTTTTTTCTGGCGCATTTCCATAATCATCTCTTGGATGCGATTTTGGTTTTGAGCTGCTGCCGATTTTTTAAGTTCAATTAATTGATCTGCAATAGAATTAATAAGTTCATTCTTTTTAAGTAAAAACATCACCTTACTCGTCATTTCTCGATCTTGATAAGCAATATCTTCTTTGAGTTTATTCCGTTCTAAAGACAAATTCTTTCGCTCTAGCTCTAGCTTTTCATTCTCAAGATTTATATTTTTGATTTTCGACTTTTGCAGGTAAATCCACAATATAAGAATCCCCAAAATGCCAATTAATAAAGCTGCAATCATGTAAGCGCGAAAACGTTGCTTGGTATTTTGAGCTTCTTTGATTGCCAAGTCTGATTCATAATTTTCCTTTTGTTTGTCCAGAGCATACTTCATTTCGACTTGCGCGACATTTCTCAAACTCTGTTCATTAAAGAGGCTATCTTTAATTTTCACCATATCCGAAAAATTGCGATAGGCTTCTTTGTATTTACCTGTCTCATCATAAAGCGCCGTTAGAGATTCAAGGCTATTAACCATAGATTCTGGACTACCAATCTCTTTTCCTAGTGTCAAGGCATTACTAAAATAAGTTTCGGCTCGTCCAAAATCTTTGCTAAGCGCATAACATTTTCCAAGATTGTTATAACATTGGGCAATGCCGCGCTTGTCGTTTAGGTCTTGACGAATTTTAAGAGCTTGCTCATAATAATAAATTGCCAGGGCATACTCCTTTTCCTCCACATGGCAAATGCCAATATTATTGTACAATGTCGCATTCAGCGTTTTGTCATTATAAGTTTCGTTGATTTTTAACGCAGATTCGAAAAGACTTATCCCTTTCTTAAAGTTTTTTTGCTTGATATAAACACTTGCCGTATTATTAATGATTTTTAATTCCAAGAAACTGACATCTTTTGGAGCTATTACCTTTTGTTCCTTTAAAAGTTTATCTGCTTCCGCATAATGTTGTAGCGCCTTTGCGTAATCACTTTGTAACTGCTCTAGGTTGCCATAAAGCGAAATAATCTCGATTTTGTTTCTATTTAATAATGGATCTTTGGACGATTTTTGCAAAAGTTTGTCATTAATAGAATTCGCTTTCATATAATAGTCTAGCGAGCTAGCATAATTCCCTTTAGCTAGATAAATATTTCCCAAAGTTCTGTAGACCCCAATCTTCTCAATACCTTCTGGCAGTTTGCTAATTAAAATATCTGCCCGCTTACTATAATACAGTGCAGAGTCTAAATTGGATTTAATAAAATCGTCCGATTTCTTAAGGTAATTGTTGATTTCGATGACTTTAGGATCTTTCGACTCCTGACTTCCATTTTGCGAAAACAACAAATTGCTAAAGAACATTAATATGACTAACAAATACCTCAACATTAACTTGGATTTAATACCGAAAGTTACAACTTATTGAGATTTGCATAAGAAAGTATTTTTGGAATTTTTAAGACTAGAAAGCATACAAATCCCAAGTCTAAATCTGATAAAAATCAAATTACTTTTCAGAATTCTATATTTTCCCTACTTTTAAAACAAAAACACATTTTGAAGAATCATTTTCCCTTTTATTTTTTGTTCATTTTTCTAATTGGCTTTCAATCTTGCAAAAAAGCTGAAGAAGTTAAAGCTCAAAAAATCATTGATCAAAAACGTATTGAAGATAGTATAGCGGTTGCCAAAAAAAACGCTGAAATAGCACCTCTTTTAGATTCAATTATTTTAAAAAATAAATTTAATGCAATCGTTTCTGTAGATTGGGATGGAAAAAAAATATATGAGCGCGCCAATGGTTTTTCAAATTTTAAAACCAAATCCAAAATCGACAATCAAAGCCTTTTCCCAATTGCATCAAATAGTAAGCAGTTTGCTGGTGTTTTAATCCTACAACTTCAGGAGCAGCATCTGTTAAATATCAATGACAAAGTTTCGCAATATCTTCCCGATTACAAAATAAAATCTTATCAAGACATCACGATTGCACAATTGCTGCATCACACTTCTGGCATCAACTTTATTGGTGAAAAACTTCTCTTCCAACCTGGCGCCGAAATGCATTATTCCAACGACGGTTACAAAAGTCTTGGTGACATTGTCGAAAAAGTAACAGGCAAATCTTATGATGATAATGCAATGGCACTCTTCCAAAAGTTAGGAATGACACATTCTTCAACAGGAAATCTCTATAACGGAAACAATTTTGCTAGCGCACATATTGGAAGTCTTACACAAAACGAAGAAGTCCCAAACATGCCGAAACGTTTGGATAAAAATCATATTTCTATTGCGGCTGGTGGTATCCTATCCAATGTTGATGATTTACATCTTTGGAACAAATCTTTGTACAATGAAAAAGTATTGAGCGATTCGGCGTTTCAAATTTTTGTAAAGCCTGCCAAAACTTTTGATCACTATATTTTAGGAAAAGTGAAATATGGTTGTGGTATTATGATTCATGATGAAAACCCAAAAACCTATCTCCATACAGGCTATGTTAAAGGCGCTCCATCTTTGGTCATTTACTATCCAGAAACCAAAACCTCAGTTGTTATTCTATCCAATATCGCCAACGAAAAATTAGGTAAAAAAGCCATTTATAAAAGTCATCGCGAAATAAGAGCAAAAATGGATTCTTTACAAATGCTTTGGACAAAAGCAGAAACAAAAAGCACCGCTGGTTAACAGTGCTTGAAGATTATTCTTTAATAACTTGTTTAGTAAATAAGAGCGAAGCATCTTTGTAAACGCTTACAACATAAGTTGCTCTTGCTAAATACTTCATATCAACTTTATAATTGTCAGATTCTTTTAATTTAAGTTTAGAAATCACACGACCAGACATATCGCTAATCACAGCTGACAATTCGCCTAGATTCTTTTGCTTAGATCCAATTTGTAAATAATCATTTGTTGGATTAGGATAAACCACGAAATCATAGATTTGACTTCCAACATTTGATACACCCAAATTAGAACGATTGATTGTCCAAGTAATACTCGTTAAATGCGTCGCCGAATGGTTGTCAATTCTAACATCCGAAGTATTATCTACCACATTAAAAGTTAGCTGATTATCCCCCGTTTGCAGATCTGTTTTGTTAATCGTCAAAGCTCCAGAATTAGTACCAACGGCTGCTCCATTTAACTTCCAGCTTGCATCTAACGTATTTGGAATTGGTAAAATCAAATTAACATTAAAATTCATTTGCTCCGCAGCATCCATTGTCCCAACATTTGTTGGTGTATAAGATTCAACTGGATTTTTGGTTGCATGGATTTTTTCAATTAAAGTTTCCTTACAAACAGCACAAAACTGTTGGTTGAGATAACGCATTTCACAATTTTGGTGCGGTCGGAACCAAGTTGGACTTTCTGTGTAAGGATAGATCCCAACATTGTTAGTACCAAGCCAGTTTTTCCATTTAATCGTTGCAGAATTATTATTTAGAGTCTTATTAGGAGATTCTCCACTACCCGAGAACCAATACTCATCTGCTAGTTTCCCGAACGAATGCCCTAGCTCGTGTACTGCAACATCTGGCGCTTGGGCGTGTCTTGACAAAAACGCGTAGGCACCACCGCAACCACCATATTCGGTATCGTTACCAACAATTAGCGCCATATCATAATCTGGAAAATTGGTCGCTAAAGTTTGCGCTGTTTTGGTTGCATTTCCATAGACACAGCGGTGTGTACCACCAACATCATAAGCAGTTCCTAAATAATTATTAGGGTTAGAAATCGGGATAACAGGTTCTGTAACATCTGTCGCGGTTCCAGGATGCTTAACGCCAGATTCTGCAGAGATTACCTTAATCGCATAAACATTAAAATAATTTTTGTAATTGGTATAAGGCGCCTTACTAAACAAATAGTTTGCAATATTTGCAACATCTTGCGTAAAAGTCGCTTGCTGGCTGCTTGTATAACCATCTCCCATGATAACAAGGTTGATGCGTTTGTCGCGTGGACCATTTTGGATAACTGGTACAACTTCGAATGTCTGTGCGCACATAAGGCCACCTAACATCCCAAATAATAAGGAGAGTTTTTTCATATTTATAAGTTTTGATTGTGTATTAATTTACTATTCTGTCCATTAATTTCATAAATGTTAATTTGCGTCACCTTCGCTGCTGGATCTTGATTAAATCTTATTGAAAAATCCGCTTTTTCGAAACTGGCTTGTTCTTTCTCCATTCCACTAGGTGTATAACTTTCCATGACTGGCGCAAGCGGATCATCTAGTAAAAATGTTTTAGCAACCTTTTGATCAGCTGTTAGCAAATCAATCTTAAGATAATTCGGCATTTGTTCTCTTCTATTGTCCAAAACCTCCAGTTTAATGACACCATCGGTTAATTTTTTATCATGCAATTTAACAATTGGCGAAGAATTTCCTTTTTCAATTTCAAAAAAGAGGTACATTATTTTTGGAGGCGCAGACTGCACAACGGATGGCAAAGTACCACTAGCATTAGACTTTTCATTATAGCCAACATCGCATGCATAAAGAAAAATTAATAAGAAAGGAGAAATCCATTTCATAGTAAAAGTTTTGAAGAAGTTAAATATTTTCTGTTACAAAACTAATATTTTAATCTCACTTTTATTATTGTAAATGAAAAACTTAAAATCCCTATTTTTACAAAAATTTTTCTGTGAAAAAAATCTATGCTTTTTTGCTTTTAGCTTGTTCATTTGGTGCAACAAAGGCACAATATTACGGCGACTTTGATAATAACTTTCGACTGGGAATCCATGGTGGAATCGACGTTGCCTCTTTGGATAACAAAACACCTTTCATCAATTATAAAACTGGTTTTAATGCAGGGCTTAATGTTGATTATTTTTGGACTTGGTTTGGTTTGGGAGCAGATTTTAATTACCTAAGCAATACCACAAAAAGCACTTATCCAAGCGACAATTTATTTTTTAATAATGTTAAATTAAATAATGTTCAGCTTTCAGAAAAATCGATTAATAGAATGTTTATCGGAATTGGTCCGAACTTCAAACATGATTTTTCGGACGAGCTTTCTATGATTTTCAAACTTCGTGGCGGAATCAGCACTTTGAAGAATGGGGATATTCAACTGACAGGAATTGCAAACAATCAAAACATTGCACTTAACGAACATAATAGTTATGATGTGTCAAGTGTTGCGAGTGCCAAAGCACAACTGGAATTTAATTATTTCTTCACCGAAAATCTTGGGTTAAATTTCGGCGCTTACTATTTGCAACATTTCCAAGTTAAAGAAAACGGTACAGGCACAATTGCTGGCTATTATCCTTATTCGGAAGCCAATGGACAAATTAACCTCAACACACAACAAGGCTTCCAAGGTCGCAGCTCGCTGGAGCACGAAGCACATTCTGTTGGGGCTTTTGCAGGTTTGATCTATCGTTTTGGGAACTCTTACAAAAACAAAAAGTCCAAAGTTGCGACCACTTCTTACAAAATGGAAGTTTTAGTAAAGGATAAATATTCTGGTGAGGTGCTTCCAAACTCGGAAGTTGTATTATTTAACAGCCAAGGTCAACGTTCTTATTACGGAACATCCAACAAAGATGGAAAAGTTATTTTCACGAATGTTAAACCTGATGATTACGAGCTTAAAGGAAAATTCCGCGACATTAATTTAGTTACAAAAAAGATTGAGAAAAAAACAATTCTGACGCTTTCGCCATTATATTTCGAGCTTGAAAATGAAGACGAAAGATTCTTTATCGAAGGAAAAGTGACAGATTGTAATACACAAAAAGCATTGCCTTATGCTAGTGTTAGTCTTAAAAATGAAAAAACTTCGGAAGTTAAAAACCTAAAAACTTCGGCGAACGGAACATTTAGTTTTATGGCGTCAAAAGATGAGTTGTACAGCATCTATGGCAAAAAAGGAAACTACTTTTCACAGACCGAAAATCTTGATGGGAAAAATAATGACCGAACTAAAAAGATGTTTATCAATCTTCAAGTTTGTATGGAAGAAGCGACTTGTGACAAAGCCATCAACTTAAAAAACATTAATTACGATTTTGATAAAACCACGATTCGTGATGATGCAAAACCAGAACTTGACAAACTTTATCAGTTCTTGGCAGAAAATCCAACGATAAAGCTAGAATTATCGTCACATACAGACTCTCGTGGTTCTGACGATTATAACCTTAAGCTATCACAAGGTCGTGCCGATTCGGCTGTTAATTATTTAGTTTCGAAAGGACTTAGTCGAAGTCGCGTCATCGCAAAAGGTTATGGCGAAACGAAATTGTTAAACGAGTGTAGCAACGGTGTCAATTGTACTGAAGAGCAACATCAACATAATCGAAGAACGGAATTCAAAGTGATTTGCGCTAAATAGAATATAAAAACGCCTTTCAGAGTTTCTGAAAGGCGTTTTTTTTATTTTTTTTCGTAGATCTAAATTACATTTATTTAATGAAAAATTATTTCAAAATCTTGTCTGCAACTTTTTCGTTTCCGTCAATAGGTGAAGTGATTTTGAGACCTAAAATCTTCGTTACAATTGGATAGACATTAATATTGTCAAAATGCGAAATCTCCAAATCTGATTTGAAAGCTGGTCCCCAAGCTCTAAAAATCGCACGCATTTCGGGAACTTTTTTAGGATCAAAACCATGTTTTCCGATGCTTGTTGTTTTACCTTTTTCGAGGAAAACTTTTGGTGCATTAGGAACCAGAAGGATATCGCCAATTCGGTTATAGACATCATCTTTTTTACCAAAATGCAAGCGTCGTGGAAAACAAGATTCTTTGTAAACTTTATAATCTGAGGTTTTAGACTTTTTTAATTCACGATAAGCCGTTTTCACATCGTCAGGATTTTTAACTTTTACACGCAACAACGTATTGCTATTAAAATAATCGAAACGCGATTTATCTTTTAGAATTTCGGGAATGTCGATGGCATTTTCTTTATCAACCTTTATCATACCGTGGTCAGACACGAAAACAAAACTCACATTTTTGAGTCCAAGATTATTAACCTTAGCAACCAATTCGCCGATTGCTGCATCGACAGATTTTACAGCCTCTTCCGTTTCTTTTGAGTCTGGCCCGTGATGGTGTCCATTGCTGTCAACTTCTGGAAAATACATCGTGATAAAATGCGGTCGTTGCGCTTCGGGAAGTTTTAGCCAATTAAGAACGATGTTTACTTTTTGATTATTATTAAACTTTTCGTGGTAGTTGTAATAATAAGTTGGTCGCGTTTTCCCCGCATCGGACTGAGAACTTACCCAAAACAATGATGCTGACAAAAGTCCTTGCTCTTCCGCTAAACTCCAAAGTGGTTTTCCGCCGTACCAAGTTCCGTCACTTACCACTTTTGCATCATTCATTTTGTAGGCTTCGTTACGCTTATAATCGTAGAAGAAATTATCTACCAAACCGTGATGCGCAGGATACAAACCTGTTACCAAGGTGTAATGATTGGGAAATGTTATGGAAGGAAAACTCGGATTCATGTAATCGGCTGCTACACCTTGCTTTGACAATCTGTCAATATTTGGTGTCGCATATTTTTTTGGATAATCATACCTAAAACCGTCCACCGAAATCATAATAACATAAGGTTTATCCTGAAAATCCGCTACTGTATTAGCTCGATTAGGAACGACAATTTGTGCTGTATCAGTCTGTGCACTCGCAAAAGCACACAGCAGCACATTAAGGAAAAATAGGAATTTTTTCATTGTGGTAAAAATAGATAACAAATTTAGTTTTGATTTTTGAAACTTGGGTTAAATAGTGGTCAATTTTTCTAATTATCCCGAATCTGCGTGAGGGCGAAGCGCATTGTTGGAGCTCGTGATGTGAGGCGGCGGAGCGTAGCGGAGCCGTCCGAGCATCACAGCGACTGCGCGCAGACCGACACTGGCGGCGAGGGAGGCGCGAGCGCAGCGAGCGCCGAAAGAGCCGTCATGTGGCACGCCCAAAATAAAAAAATCCCGACTCTTGGTAGAATCGGGATTTCTTGTATGTTAAGAAAAATCTTAAGCTTGTACGTTGTTACCTCCTAATACGAAAGGTTCAACTTCTTTGATTTCTCCGTATTGTTGCTCGTAGTTAGCGATGTTTTGTTGTAACGCAGCCAATACTCTCTTTGCATGAAGTGGAGCAAGGATAACTCTTGATCTTACGTTAGCTTGTTGTACACCTGGCATCAATTGGATGAAATCCATTACGAACTCTGATGGAGAGTGGTTAACTAATGCTAAGTTACAGTATACACCAGCAGCTACCATTTCGTTAAGTTGGATGTTGATG
>NZ_JASLDS010000026.1 GCF_030151385.1 Soonwooa sp. | reverse complement strand
AGCACAAATGCTTCAGCAGAAAGTTTCAATGCCAAAATCAAAAACTTCAGATTACAACTTCGCGGCGTAAAAGATAGATCCTTTTTTCTATTTAGATTATCCAATCTTTTTGCTTAGTCCCCAGGTTTTGTTCTTGATCCGATTTAATTATTTAAGTGAAAAGTTACAGTATAATTCTATCTGTTAAAGCTCCTACTTTTTAATCACAAAAAAAACCTAGAACTTTTGTTCTAGGTTTCTTGTAATTCTGCGGAGAGAGAGGGATTCGAACCCCCGGACCTGTTACAGTCAATAGTTTTCAAGACTACCGCAATCGACCACTCTGCCATCTCTCCAAAACAGCGATTGTGTCGTTGTTTTGAGTGGTGCAAATATATAAAGCTTTTAGATATTGACCAAATTATTTTTTAAGTTTTTTTCTTAATCTTAATTTCACATCATTTATCGCGTAAAAAGGCAGGTGCTTAAAAGACAAATATAAAATCAACAAATGATTTGTAATATTAAAATGTTATGATTTTTTTGATTGGAAATAGTAGTTTATTTTTATGATGTAACAGGGGAACTTTAAATCCCTTATTGAGGACTTCTTACAATAGTGAATCAGCGATTTTCCTCAAACTTACTTATAATAATCTAACTCAATAAAGTTGTTGTAATTTTTGAAATAAGCCTTCGCACCCTCTTCTTTTCGCTTTATCAAATCTTGCTTTGTTAATGGACTTCCATTTGGTCCCATAAAAATGGTTTCCGACATTTCAGAATTTCCATGGAGAAGCTTTATGACTTTGGCTGGATCTTTTTTATACTCGTTCCAATACTGATTAAACTTTTCTTTGCTAATCGATATTTCTTGTCTTTTCAATTCCATAATGGCTGGTTCTTCGCTAATTTTTTGACTTCCTACGAACTTAAAATTATGATCACCTTTATCATCTGCAACATTTAAAATAAGACCTGGAAGATTAGCAAATTTATAAGGACCATCCTGAATCGGAATCACAGATGTAAACCAAGCTGTCCATTTTCTTCCTCCAAATTCTGTGGTCGCTTTTTGAGACTTAAATCCCTCAATACTCATCGTGTCTGGAAGAATTTTCCAAGAAATTTTGTTCAATTCTTTTATTGAGAAATTATCAGCATTAATGGAAGTATGATAAAAAGTTTCAAAAGAAGGATACATCTTAGAAATTCTAAAATTCGCTTTCGATCTTCTAAGGCTTGTGGCATCCAAAACGATCGATTTTGAGGCACGACCTCTTTCTATTTGCGCATGCAAAAGAGAATCGCGAGATACGAGAAGAGCACTATAAAAGTTAGAGCCGCTTTTTGTAATATCAAGATTCATAATTTCTTTTTCGACTTTGTCTTTATGAAGCGAGTCTAAACGGTAACTATATTCGTACATAAACCTTTGACTCTGTGAGAAAAAAAACACAGAAACAAAAAGAAAAAAGATGCTTAAAATTTTCATATTTAAATAAAAGAATAAAATGTTTTAATACTAAAAGACGCTGAAAACAACAAGATAAAATTGGGATAACAAATTCATTATTATTTGTTTTCTGACAATTGCGCCAATAGTTTTGGTAATTTTATGCGTAACTGCTTTTTCCAACCCATTTGCATAATATAGCTTATCAACACGAATTTTAAACCTTTGTAACCCGATTGTTTCATTGTTAAAATTGTTCCACCACAAGTGGGTTCAAGACTAAAACTTAAAATAGTATCCAATTTAGCAAAAATCCCCTTTGTTAATTTATCAGCAGCATCAGAATGTACACCTGCGCAGGCTAAAGCTTTTTCGCCTGTAGCTTCGCCACGATACGTGTAAGATAAAAACGCTTGTGGCTGAATTTTAAGAACTTGACAATGCGTGATGCCATCCCAACCTTTTTGAGGTTTCATTCTAAATGTAAACTCACGTCCCAAAACAGGTTCAAAATCATTTTCCATAAACCAAGTTCCCAAAAGTTTTGAGTCTGTAACCGCCTTCCAAACAAGGTCTTGATCATATTCTAAAACCGTTTTTAGTTTTATCGTCCTTTGCATTGTAACTTTTTGATATATTGAATGAGGTCATTTAAAAACTTTTCAAAAATATAAAAACCTCAATAAATTTCGGTTTACTGAGGTTCTATTTTTCTAAAATTTAAATATTTTTTCTACTTCATTGTTTTACGAATAATGTCAGTCAAAATTTCTCCACCATTTTCGTTATAAATTAAGCCGTGACCGCCAGTTTCCTGAGTTTCGAAATGCCAATTTTTATTTTTGTTTTGTTCATAAATTTGGTGAACTTCATCATACTTAAAAATATCATCATCTTTGGCATTAATGGAATAAAAGGATTTTGAAATCTTTTTAAAATCTACATTTTCAACTTTTAACTTCGGTGTTGCCGAAACTGCAAAGTAGCCACTGTAAGGCATATTGGGCTGTGTCGCAAACCAAAATGTCGCCGTTCCACCATTTGACATTCCACCAAGTACAATTTTGTTTTTGTCGATATTATATTTTTTTTCAACCTCTTTGGTAATCGCCACAACATTCTTAAAAGCTTCGATTTGATTGACCCAACCAAAATCTTTTTTCGCAAAAGGATAAATAATGATGGTATTTTCGTCCTCACCAAATTTAAAAATCGGTTCCGTAACCACATCTGGTTTATCATAATAATAGTCAGAAATGCTTACAACACCACCATGGAGAAAAACCACTGCTCGACTTGCCTTTTTTTCATCATAGGTTTTGGGAACAAAAACCAAGTAAGGAACATTTTCGGTGCCAGCTTTTGATAAATATAAGGCATAACCAGCATTTGCTTTTTGAAAATGCTTTGACGTTTTGTTTGCCGGAAGCGCATTTTGAGAAATTAATTTTATCCAATCGTCTTTTTTCTTTGCAAGATTAGCTTTAATGGAAGATATAATTTGCTTCCACGCTTCGGTATCATGGACTTTTTCAAAATTTGGATCTTTTTCCAAATAGTCCACCTCACCTTCTTTCATGCCAAGTCCTTTATTTACGGCTTCTTCCAGCCAAGTCAAAGCGAGTTTATCATTATTACAATTAATTGCGGAAACCGAGGCATAATAATATTCGAAATTAGAGCTTTTATCCTGCTTTAGATTTTTCTCGAAAACTTTAACAGCACTGCAATAATCTTTATTTTTTATAAAATTGTCAGCCGCTGACATTTCACTTTCATAAGATTGAGATAAGCAAAAAACAGAACTTAATAAAAGTGTCGATATAAAGAGATTTTTCATTTTAAAATTTTATTCGAAAATAGATAAAATGAATAACCAGTAATTGTAAAAATGGGACATCTTAGTCTTTCAAATGCCAAACGATGTCTTCTTGTCCCAGCAATGAAGCTTTATTGAAAAAGGCTTTCGGCGAATTGTTGGTGAAATTTTTGTAAACTTTATTAAAATGTGATTGATCAAAAAATTGAAATTCGTGCGCAATTTGTGTGAAATTCTCCACCGAATTTTGATGTAACTTTTTCTCCACTGTTTTTCGAAATGCTACAATCTGATGAAACTTCTTAATAGGAACGCCTATATTTTGTTTAAAAACACGATTAATATGTTTTCTACTAATCCCAAGTTCTTTAGAAAGCTTTTCTACATTGAAATTTTCAGTATTCTCGAAAATGGAAATAAGACTTTTTTCGATAATAGGATTGCTAATTTCTTGAAATCTCAAAAGAAGAAAACGGTCCAAATATTTTGTAATAATCTCCACATCTTCAGATGATAACAAATCCTGAATTTCTGAATCCGTAAAAAAACTATAATAATGAATAATTGTGCTAAAATCAATGTTTTTATAAAATTGATTAATCCCGAAAGCTTTAAAAACAATAACAATCCGATGGACTTTTCCCGTTTGTTTTACATTCAAAACTTTCTCGCGAACTGGCGTAAATATTTGAATTGGCTTCGCGATTTCGAGAAATTTCATATCAGCAATATCAAGCCGATTATGTGATTTGTACAACGAAATTGTATTATTATAATGCGGAAAACACTCGTATTCGGTGATGATATTTTCTGGTTTTATGTCCAAATAATAATAGTCAACATACTTCTGAACCTGCAAATCTTGAGGTTTAAAGGTTCGAAAAATGTTTTGATTATTCATGGTCTTGATTGAAGTATTTTTGCAAAAATAGAAAACAAAATATAGTCTTGAGATTTATACTTTAAACTCATTCCCTGTCAATAAATTTAATATCGACGATTTTCCAAGTATTGTTTTCTTTTTCTAAAATTACAGTTGACAAAGGTGATTGCGAATTGTTCTGTTTATAAGTTTCATAGATATCAACGGATGCAGAATTGTCATTAATCTTTTTTACATTTTTAGTAACAAATCCATCTGGCGTCTCTTGACTTTTTAGCCAGTACATATAATACATATCTGGACATTCCTTGTCATAATCATAAGCTTCGGAATTTTCATAATCCGAATACTTAAGAGTGGAAATAAAAGCAGCACAACCAGATAATCTTTTTCGCTCTTTTATTATTAGTTTTTCGGAAACCGTACCCAATTTTCTCAATTCGGTAAAATAAGAAAGTGTGTCAAGTTTGGACATTCCATCTTTATCTTTGATAACATCACAATTGGGAAACTCGTTCTTAAAATACCAATCGTAGAAAGACTTTCCGTTTTTTTCAATATTAGCAAGATCATCTTCATTGCTGATTTTTTCAATATTCTTATGTTCGGAATTTGACACTTGATTCTCAGCTTTTTTATCACAAGAATGGAGAATTAAAAAGGATCCGAATATATAGGCTAATTTTTTCATGTGTTTTTATTTAATAGTTTTAAGTGCTCTTTTATTCATTATTCGAAGTTGTTTCCAAAACTTCTTGTTTGCGTTAAGTAACAGCATCGTTTGTTTTAAAGAAGATTTTCTCAAAGTCAATATAATGTTCGTTTTCATCTAACAAGTTGACAATTTCATATTCCGATTATTCTCAAAATTAATTTGAAAACCTGCAGCATGAAGGGCAAAAAATATTATGATATTACATTATTTTGAAATTTTATAGGCTTTAATCTCCCCAAAAATTGACCAGATTGCAAAAATATAAAAACCAATATTTGCGATGGCTGTTACTACAAGCTGTGCGCTAAATCCATCTTTGGGAAAAGTTTTAATAACATAAATCGAAAAAAGTGGACAGATTAATAAAATAACAATACTAATGATGAGCGATTTTTTACTAAATTTTTGTTCCTCTTTTATCTTTGGAATATACCTTTTGTCAAGCGTTTTTTGATAGGATTCAAGTTTTGAAAATTCTCCATCAGTAGTCATGTCAAAACCAGTTCCTTGTCCGATTAAATCTTCAACAATAAGAAATCTGAGTTCACCAGCTTTATCTGTTTCAATGGCGTTAATCTCATTTTCAAGTTCTTGAAAAAGCTCATCCTCAGAATTATAAAAACCGAAAAATTCCCAAATATTAAGCTCCAAATAATCGTCCGTTTCGAATTTTGATTTTATAAAATCTACAAAATCACTATAGAGCGGAAAAACGCTGGGATAATTCTTTCGGAGAAAAACCCGACTCCTATTCACATTCTTTTCAAAAGTTGGCAAATCAATTTTAAAACTGGGCGATTTTTTTTCTAAATAGTCTTCGGCTTCTTCTTCGCTGTGATTTTTCTCAAATTCAACAAGTTTTTTCCAATCTTGCTTATTTTGTTCAATGATATTTTTATCCAAAAATGTCACCCAAAAAAATGGTAAAGCATTGTTAGCTTCAAAAAGATAGTTTTCCCTTTTTGGATTTTTCAAATACAAATAGCTGCGGTTTCCCATACTTTTTTTAATATATTAAAAACTATTTTCAAACAATTCTTTGTAAAAATTAATTTCGTTTTGATAATAATTAGCAGGCATTTGCTGAAGTTCCGGAAATTCCTTAAAAATAAAATAGTTGCCCGACTTTGATTTACTAATCAAACAAAAAGCTTGTGCGTCGCCTCTCTGATAGATTAGACTTTTGTCAGTCTTAGAAACAAGTTTGCAATTTTCGGAGTAGAAAAATCTAAAATCATTATCAAACAGATACTTAAAATCGTTTTCATTAATCTTAAGCTTTGTATTTGGAGAGATTGTGCTAAGCTTTTTCCAAACGTCCTCCATTTTTTGATTAGTTTTGAAAACACTATAATATTTCGTATTCCCTGCGTCAGCAGGAGAAAAACTCTCTCGATTTGGGTCAGATTTATAAGCGTTAACAACTTCGGTATTCAATTTTTCAAAAAAACTATTTTCTAATTTTGACAATTGAGATTTGTACATTGACCAATTTTGCGTTTGAGAAGTAATTGGTTTAAGCACATTTTTAGCCATTCTTAAATGATAAATTAATTGATTAACTTCTAAATCTGGACTTAGCTCAGGCCGAATATTCCAAAAAGGAGAATCGCTAGAAAACAAGATATATTCTTTCTTATCAGCTAAATAGTCAAAATATATTGCCTTGTATTTACCATCAATTATATAGATTGCGCTGTTGTTGTCTTTGTAAATTACTTTGTCAGCAGGTTTGATGAAATCCTCAATCTTAACGTCAGAAGAATTGTTTTTCTTGAAGATATAAAACTCGCCTTGGTCAGACGAAAACGGTATTATGTCTATAAAATTATAGACTTGGAATCTTCTAAAACCCTCAGATTGACTGTCAATTTCGAAGTCAGGTTTTACTTTCCAGCACATTTTAAAATAATGATTTGGAGTATTCTCTGTGGATAGTTCATTGACTCTATAATTGAATGGAAGATTGAATTTATAATCATCTAATACCTGTGTATATCTGGTTGTCGGGAGATTAAGTATTGCCGTAATCTCATTAGTATTAACTTTCGTATCCTCCGATTCTTTAATTGTTGTGATTGTAGCCTCCTCAGTTGTCGGCAGCGGCTTTTTGTCTTTGCTATCACAGCTGAAACATACTGCTAAACAAATAAAAGTTGAAAAAACTTTTGACATAACTTATTATATTTTCTGATAGTTAAGATAAAAAATATTTTACTTCCTCAAGCAATTTTCAAGACTATTATTAAAGTTAAACATGATTTGTTTAATCTGTTTTTCCAAATCGGCATTCATCAATCCATTTTCATCAAAACGACCTTTAATTCCTTTTATTAAAAGACAATCATTGTCATTAATATTTGCGCCAAGGGTTTTAAGAATTAAATTTAGTTCTTCATGACCTTTTTCGCCACTAGCCGAAGCAGTAATAATTGAAACTGGTTTTTCGTCAAAAATTGTCGTCGAAACACACCATTCCAAAAGGTTTTTTAAACGACTCGGAATACTAAAAATATATTCTGGCGTCGAAAAAATTATTCCATCGGCATTTTCAATTTTCTCACGGAAAACTTCTACTATTTCTGGTGTATTTTCGGTGGTAAGTTCGGTGTCAAAATGCGGTAAATCCGAAAGATTATTAATAACCTCGATTTCAAAATGTGGCATTAGCGCTTTGATAGATTCTACCAACTTTAGATTTGAAGAATTTTGGGTCGCACTCCCAATAAAGGCTAAAATTTTCATTTTTTAAAAAATTATATTCTATTTTTCAAGTCAAAAAAACACATTACAAAACTACTTCTAGCCTTTTCCAATCTCCTTTACAACAAAATCCATTTGTCTATCGAAACCTGTTTTTAAATCTTCTGCTTCAATTAAATAATTTTGAAGATACAGTAATTGTTTCTCTCGAAAATCTTAATCAAAGCCAAACCTACAAGACAAGATTAGTGATTAATAACTTTCTAGGAGTCATTTGGTTAAGTTATAATTTCAAACGGATTTTGGTCTATAACGAGTTTCGAAATATAACCAAACTGTTTATAATTTAATATTTGGGTTGGTTTTTAAATTCAATTTTATAAAGCAACGCGTTTGCCTAATATTTTCAAGCCATATTCTTCTCCCTTGAGTAATGCTATGTTTGGAAGAGTTGCCCAATCTTCGAATCCAAAATATCTGAATAGTTTTAAGCTTGGTTCATTATGTGAGAAAATAAAACCCAGCAAGGTTTTTATACCTAAATTGGGAGCCGCATCAATGCAATATTGTAAAACTTGTTTGCCAAGTCCTTTGCCTCTTTGGTTTTCGTCCATATAAATGCTTATCTCGACGGTTGCATCATAAGCAGGACGCCCATAAAAAGACTGAAAACTGACCCATCCAATGATTTCCTGCGCGTCGTTTTCGATAACCCAAAGTGGACGATTGCTAGAGTTGTGCTCGTGAAACCATTTTTGTCTGCTCTCAACCGAAACTGGCGTTGTATCAGCAGTTACCATCCCTGAAGAAACAGTAGTGTTGTAAATTTCTACAATTCGGGGCAAATCCGATATATTAGCATTTCTATATTGTAATGTTGTCATGTGATTTTTGATTTTAAGGTTGCTTCTCTAATACAATTTGATTCCAAACATTCGATTTAAAAGGAAAAGAGCTGTAATGTTTTTGCAAATTTACGAAAGGGATTTCTTTTTTTATACATTAAATTGGGCTGCTTTGCTTTTGTAAATTAGCTTTAACTTAAAATTTGGTAAAATAAATGACAGGTTATTTTAGCTCTTTTAATTCTTTAAAATACTTTGAATTCGTCTTTTTACTAATTTTGTAAAAGCTAAAGATTTGGATTAAAGAGCGATTTTTTATTTCAAATATTTGTAACAAATTGAGATAAAATGTTGTCTAAATGATAAACAAGCGCCATGAAGAACAAGATTATCTTATTATGCTTTATCCTAATCAAATTTCTCATTCAATATTCGCTGATTAGTCCTGATTATGAACTGCAAAGAGATGAATATCTTCACTTAGACCAAGCCAATCACTTAGCTTTTGGATATTTGTCGGTGCCACCTGTAACATCTTGGATTTCGTACATTATTCAACTTTTTGGAAACTCTGTTTTTTGGATTAAATTTTTTCCTTGCCTTTTTGGTGCTCTTACCATTGTGGGTGTTTGGAAAACTATTGAAGAACTGAAAGGTAATCTTTTCGCACTTATTTTGGGTGCTAGTTGCGTTACGTTTTCGGTTTTATTTAGGCTCAATATTTTGTATCAACCCAATTCTTTGGATGTTCTTTGTTGGACGTTGTTGTATTATTTCGTCATTAAATATTTGAACAGCAATAAGTCAAAATACTTGTATTTAATAGGCTTAAGCTTTGCATTTGGCTTTTTGAATAAATACAATATTATTTTTCTGATTTTAGGAATTCTTCCTGCGATACTTCTAACAAAGGAAAGAAAAATCTTCACCAACAAGAATCTTTATTTAGCAGCTGCTTTGGCATTTTTCCTTATTTTGCCCAACCTTATTTGGCAGGTTAATAACGACTTTCCTGTGCTTCGACATATGAAGGAACTTTCGGATACACAATTGATCAACGTTAATCGTTGGAGTTTTGTACGATCACAGTTTGTATTTTTTCTCGGAACTTTCGTGGTGATTTTTATTGGGCTTTTTGCGTTATTAAAATATCAAGAATTTAAAAAATATCGTTTATTCTTTTGGTCATTCATTATTACTATTGGTATTTTCTTATTTCTGAAAGCCAAAGATTACTATGCCATCGGAGTTTATCCTATTTATTTTGCTTTTGGTTCTGTGTATATTGCCAATCTTTTGGAAAATAAGGCTGGAAAGGTTTTAAAACCAATCGTCATCATTTTGTCAATCGCTTGTTTTATTCCTACTTATCTTATCGCTTTTCCGAATAAGAGTCCAGAATACATCGTAAATCACCAAGAAAAATATCGAAAATTCGGAATGTTAACTTGGGAAGACGGCAAAGAACATCAATTGCCACAAGATTTTGCCGATATGCTGGGTTGGAAAGAGCTTGCTAGAAAAGTTGATAGCGTTTATGCAACAATTCCAAATCATAAAAACACCTTGATTTTATGTGATAATTATGGACAAGCTGGTGCAATTAATTTTTATACAAAAAAGCAGTTGCACGCCGTTTCATTTAGTGCTGATTATATTAATTGGATTGATTTGAGTAAAAAATATGAGAATTTAATTCGTGTAAAAAATGCCTCCGAACGCGAAGATGAATTAAAAGAAACATCGCCATTTTTTCAGCATTCTGTTATTGCAGATTCTATTACAAATCCATATTCTCGAGAGTATAAAACCTCCATTTTCTCCTTTACCAACGCGAAAATTGATATTACGGAAAGAATAAAAAAGGATATTGAAGAGGAAAAGAAGTGATGAAAATTAAGAATTGGTTATTTTGTATTTTTGCAAAGCCTAATTTTAGAAAGCCAATTTAGTTTTAATCAATCAAAACGGAGTGCGCGTTTTTCGAATGTAGAAGAAGTTTTTCAATGTTGATAGTCAAATCATGAATATTCATTTTTATAAAACCCAAAATCCAATTCTAGCCAAATATATCGAGGGATATTATTTTATTTCGGAAGACGAAAACATCAATGATATCAAGTATTGGACGTTTCCTAATAACTACGTAGTTTTTACGTGCAATCAAAATATTGATGTTCAAGTTAATGACAATCATGTTAGCATACAATTATCGGAAACCGAAAACCTTTTGACGAGCCTTGTTCCGAAGTATACGAAGCCAATTCTGATTCATTATAAGCAATTAATCAATGAGTTAACGATTTACTTTAAACCTTTAGGAATCAATTATTTTACAAATGAAACGGACATTATTTTTTCAAAAGAGATAAATGTTGATTTTAAGTTGTTTCCTGATTTTGATGAGGTTTTACTCAATATTTTTAATTCTTCTTTAGAAGATAAAATTGAAATTCTAGAAAACTATCTCGTTTCAAAACTTCAAAATAAAGATTTCAAACTTGTCGAAAGCATTCTTTTATCTATCGAAGATGATTTTAGCATTCAAGAAATTGCCGAACAGCACGAGATTAGCAGACAATATTTGAACAAAGTTTTTAAAAATCATGTTGGTAAATCTTTGTCTGAATACCGAAAAATACACAAATTTCGTCAGTCAATTATTCAACAAAAGGAAAGCAAAAACTTCACAGAACTTTCGCAAAATAGCTTTTATGATCAATCACATTTTATAAGAAGCTTTAAAGATTTGACGGCTATAAAGCCCAATACATTCTTTAAAAACGTAGATACCGAAAAAGAAAATATTTGGTTATTTTTTTAAGAACATGTTTAATATTTTATCAATAAATTTTTAAACAAGTTCTAAGAGGTTTCCATTTATACAATTCTAGTATTAATCGATGTTTTAGCTTTGTAAAGTAATTATTAATTAAAGCCTCTACATTATGAATTGGAAGAAAATCCATGCGTTACTCTATACTTTTTGCAGATATTTTTTAGCGACAATTATTATCTCTTATGCCTCAGCTAAAATATTCGAAACGCAATTTACCGCTCAACCAAGCGTTTACGACAAACCTGTTGGAACATTGACAGGCTTTCAATTGACGTGGTTTTACTTTGGATATTCTTATTGGTACGGTGTGGTTATCGCTTTTACGCAAATCATTAGTGCGTTACTTTTATTCTTCAAAAAGACAACCCGAATCGGAATTGTGTTGTATCTGACCTTTATGATCAATATTTTGTTAATGGATTTCGCATACGACATTGAAGGAGCAAAGGGAATGGCAGTTACATTGACCCTTATGGCGCTTTTTGTCTTTTTCTCCGATTACAAAACATTACTCAAATATTTTGTACAAGAACCACCATTATTTGACAAGGAAGATTTTCCAAATTGGTTAAACAAAATAAGCAAGGCTAAATTTGTTTACATTCCTTTGGTATTTATTGGCTTCGCTTGCTTAGCCATTACTTTGAAAAACAAATACATGGGAAAAACGCCTTTTTATGGGGCTTGGAAAAATGTCGAAAACGAAGATAAATTGTATTTTGAAGCAATGCAAACTTTTCAAATCATTAAAAAAAATGAGCAAAACAATTATGTTAATGGCAAATATACTTTCACAAAAGATAGTGTAACATTAGCGACTTCCGACGACAATGATAATAAAAAACAAACTTTCCTAAAAGCGAAATATGTTTTGAAAGACAGCATTATGACGTTATATACGCCGCAATCTAAATTAGAATTTAAGAGGGTTCGGTATTCAAAGCATTAAACCATGCGTTTGCAATAGGGGCAAGGTATGGATAAACGTTTGTTCTGATTTGTTGAATGATATCAGGTAAAGGATAATTGAAATATTTGTATTCGCCCAAACCAAAACGGTAGCGTTCCATAACTACCGTTTTCCTGTAAGCTTTTGAGTTGTTGTATTCCGATTTCAGCGTTTCGCATTGTTCGTCTGATAACAGATTTTGAATAATGGCGTAACCGTTTGCATGCATTTTTTCGGTTATATTTTGCCAATCTGCATTTTGTAATTTTTGTGTTATCATCTTATCACCGAAATACCTGCGTCTACTGTTAATTCTGTTCCATGAATGTATGAAGCCTGATCCGAAGCAAGAAAAAAAACCGCATTGGCAATTTCTGTTGGCTCGCCCAATCTTTTGAATGGAATTGTAGGAATAATGCTTTTAATTGCACCCTCAATTTGTTCCGTATTTAACCCTGTATTATTGAAAATATTAGTTTTGATATGCCCTGAACTGATTCCGTTGACACGAATACCTTTTTCAGTAAGTTCGGAAGCAAATGTTTTAATAAAAGACTTCACAGCTGACTTTGCTGCGGAATAAACCGAAAAATTTGGGGTTCCAATTTCAGTTACAAAAGATGTGTTTAAGACAATTGAACTTCCATTTTTCATTAAAGGTAAAATTTGCTGAACCGTAAAAAAACTTCCTTTTACTAACATATTGAATAACTCGTCAAAATGCTTTTCGTCTGCAGCTTCAATAGAGGAAAATCTTCCGTAACCCGCATTCACAAATAAGAAATCAATCGTGTCTGTGAATTGTTTTACTTGTTCTTGCAAATTAAAAATGTCATTCATGCTACCTGCATTGGACACAATACCATGAGAATTTTCATCTAATTTTTCTACGGCTTTGCTTACCGTTTCATTACTTCGTCCTGTAATGATTACTTTACCACCTTCATCGATGAATTTCTGTGCTGTGGCAAATCCCATTCCGTTAGTTCCCCCCGTAATAAGTGCGTATTTGTCTTTAAATCGTTGCATTGTTTTTTGTTTTAAAATCTATTACAAAGATTGGAATGCTATAGGTGAAAAGAAACCCGAAACTTGCTATGTTTACAAAATATCAACTTTTGCACTTTCCCAGCCAATAATAGCGCTTTTTCGAGTAGTTCCCCACATATAACCGCCCAAATTACCCGTAGATTGAATAACTCTGTGACAAGGAATGATAAATGCAACAGGATTGCTTCCAATCGCTGTGCCAACGGCTCGAAAAGCATTTGAATTACCGATTTGATCTGCAATACTACCATACGTAGAAAGCTGCCCCATCGGAATTTTCAAAAGCATCTCCCATACTTTTAATTGAAAATCAGTTCCTTTTAAGTGCAGTTTTATTTCATTTGGTTTAGTCCAATCATTTTGAAAAACGGACAACGCATTTTGTTGAAAAAGATCGGTTTTTTGTTGAAATACAGCATTCGGGAATTTTGCTTCAAGCTTATTGAATGCTTTTTCTTCATCCTCCTCAAAAGCCATATAACAAACACCTTTTGAAGTAGAAGCAACGATAATAAAACCAAATAAACTGTCCGAAAAGCTATAATTGATGTTTAAATTTTTACCACCGTTTTTGTATTCAGCAGGTGTCATTCCCTCTATATTTACAAATAAATCATGCAAACGTCCTGTGCCAGAAAGCCCAGTTTCCAAAGCAGCGTCAAAAAGTGTCGTTTGTTTGTCAGTTAATAGTTTTTTTGCGTGTTCGATGCTAATGTATTGCAAGAATTTTTTGGGCGTTGTACCTGCCCATTCGCTAAACAAACGTTGAAAATGAAACGGACTCAAATGCACTTGCTCCGCCAATTCATCAAGATTGGGTTGGTCTTTGAAGTTTTCTTTGATATAATCAATTGCCTCAGCAATTCTTTTGTAATTGATATGTTGTTGCTCGTTCATCGTTCTGAATTTTATCTTGCAAATGTCAAAACTACACCTTTATTGTAAAACCCGAAATTTGCTATTTTTTGAAGTTTTAGTAATAAAAAAATTTTCAGTGTGTTCAATTGAAATAAATGCAAAGACTATCTTCTTGATATAATTTTGGAAATATTAAATTGATAATCAGTAATTTACAAAAATAATCACACCAATTCTTTGTGTTTGGAAATATTTAGTTTTTTACAGCTTTGCCGTTTTTACTCACATGTATTTCTGTAAACAACTCAATGATTAGCACTTTCTCTTCTTGAGAAAGTGGAACATATTTCTCAATCAGTTTATTCATCTATAATATTGTAGTATCTGCTTTAAGATAAGCCAATTTAATGAAAAACACAGTACATTTCACGCACAAAACTACTTATTCACTTCATTGGATGATGACCCGTTATCAAAATTTTGACTTAATTGCAATAGCTTTTTCAATGGATGTATTATTCATGGTTTAGTTCATGTTTGATTTTTTTTAAGTGTGAATGGCAAGATTTTTATTCTTTTTTACAATTTCATGAATGCCTAAATCTCTATCGTTTTAGACAACATGCTAATTCCTTTTCCGCCAGCCATTATTTTTGTGATTTTGCCATTGTTAATACTGAGATCAACTAGGATTAAACTTTTCGATGGAGGCATTATAAACTTTCCTTGCCGGATAGCGACACTAGTTGCTTGTAACATGGACGCCCCTATACCTTGAATCCCACGTGCAATAATAAGCCAAAAAATAGAAGGAGAAATGGCACAAAATATAGAACCTAAACAAAATACAGCTAGACCTATTTGATATATCTTTAACTTACCGATTTTATCTCCTAATTGTCCAAAGGCTAATATAAAGACACCTAATAATATCAAATATAATGTTACCGTCCAAGAAACAATACTAATGCTAGTATGGAAATATTGTACAAATTTTGGCAAAGCAATATTTATTATTCCAGAATCCAAAGTGGACAAAAACATTCCTGCTCCCGAAATAAGAATAATTTTCTGATGAAGTTTATTTTCTAATTCAGGATTTGTAATTTGTTGAGGCGTATCTGCTTTTTTCATTTCATAAAAATGAAAAAATATAGACGAGAATAATTTAGATTATTAAAGGAGAAATTTAGAAAATCAAATACTTTTCTCCTTTCTAAATTGTAAAGGTGTAGAGTTTGTGAATTTTTTGAAAAATTGATTAAAGTACGAAGCACTTGAAAAGTCCAATATATCAGAAATTTGGTCTACCGTGTAGGAAGTTGTGATTAGCAAAATTTTTGCCTCGGTCAAGATTTTTTCAAGTAACAAATCATTTGCTGTTTTACCGTATTCTTTTTTTACACATTCATTTAAATAATTAGCATGAATATTAAGTTTTTCAGCAAAGTATGAAACTGGTTTACGTTCTATAGAATTATATTTGATAATCGTTTTATAATGATTCTGTAATAGTTGTTTGTATTTCGTTACTGTTTCGCCACTTATTGATTTTTTTGATAATCGAATAGCATCATGTTTGTAAAAAGCTTGCTCAGCTATTTCAAAAATTATCAATAAATAATTCCTTATTATTTTTTGATTAACTAAATAATCTTCCAAGAAGAGTTGTTCAATTTTTGTAAACAAAGAAAGTATTTCCTGATAATTATTTCTATTTAATTGTAAAACAACTGGCGTTTCTATTTGAAATAATGGAGATTGATTTAGTTGAAAATCAGCATTTAAATAACTATTGAAAAACAAATCATCAAAATAACAGGTATAGCCATCAATTTTTTGTTCAATTTTCCAAGATTGTATTTGTTCATAAGGAAGAAATTTTAAAGAGTATTTGGAACAATCAAAATCATCAAATCCAATTTTATTCTTCATTTTTCCGGCCGTATATAATGCAACCATATTAAATTTCATCCTATAAGGCTGCATTTCGTCCTTTTTAATATTTTCTGTGATTTGTTTTAGTTGGTATAATTCAAAAAAATTCTCGTCCGACTTTTTATTTGAATTAGAATCAGGTGATGATATCAACGACCTGTAAGAATCAATTGTAAAATGTGAAATATTATTCTCTTTTTTTGGCTTAGTCATTTTACAAAATGAATTTATGTTATTGCTACTTCAACATTGTGAGTGATGAAAGCAGCATGGCAAAGTACAGGCTCTCAAAAAGCTAAAAGTTCAAAAGTAATCAATCGATTCCAACACTTTTTCACTTTGTCTAAATTAAGAAAAAACAATATGAAACTGAAAGTTCGCTGATTCCGTAAAAAACAAATTAGCGAGAGGAAAAAAGCAGCGGCGGGTAAATTTTACAAAATGTTCTATTATACATTTAACGCCACATTTTGCTAAAATAATGCTCTATGCAAGGCTTATCTTACTCTACAGTATCAAGAACATTTGCTATTTTCTTTAAATTTTCTAATATCTCTTTATTATTTTCAGTATCAATATTTGTATTCAGTAATATAATTCGACCAATATTGGATTTTAAATCGATTGAGATAACAGTATAGACACCTGGATCACTACCTGTATGATTCAACCTATCTTTTCTATTATATTCCCAAAAAACAGCTTGATTCGTTTGACTTTTACTCATATTTTGTGGAAACTTTCCATCTGAATATTGTTTCTTATAAAGTAATTGATAAGAATTATCAGCCAACAGTTGCGATGAGTGATTATTCCCTTTTATCAGCTCTTTTACATATTTAGATAAATCCTTTAAAGAAGATTTCAAACTTCCATCTGGATATGTAATTGAGCTATAAGTTTTTAAGCTACTATCCTTATTTAAAAGTTTTTTATAGTAAGATTCTTTTGGTGGATTAACTTCGTACAATGTGGCATAATTTTTTGAGGCGTTTTCATCATAAAACCAATGCGTGTTTTCCATTTTTAAAGGTTGGAAAATATATTTTTTTGTAAACTCATCAAATGACAAACCAGATTTTATTTCGATAAGATAGGCTGCAAGTGCTGAGGCGATATTTGAATAATTCCTTTGTGTACCAATATTAGCTTTGCTAAAGTTTGACTTAGAATAAAGATTTCCATCTTCATTGAGATAATTCTTTAAAAAATTGTCAAGAGATATTGTTGGCCTTTTTGTGACTTCATAAGTTTTTAAATAAGTTTTCTCATCATCCAAAATAGTGGAAGTATGTGTATATAAATGTTTTACTCTAATAATATCGTCAGAAAAATATGGATTTTTTACTGAAAAAGGTAAAATGTCATTAATTGGCGTTTCTTCTGTGAAATAACCTAATTCGATTGCTTTCGCAATAGAAAATGCAATAAATGTTTTGCTTACTGAAGCTAAGGGAATAATCGTATTTTCTGTGAAAGGCGTTTTTGATTGCACATTTGCCCATCCATATCCTTTAGAAAAATAAACTGAATCGTTTTTGATGATGCCAACTGCAAAACCTGGAAAAGTAGAATTTTTATAGATTGCAGATAATTCTTTATCTAAATTATCATTTGCTGTTTGTGAAAATAATATGATTGGAAAAAATAGCAATAAAAGGCAAACTTTCATAAATGGTCATTTTATTTTTAGCATTGCACACAATAGAAAAAGTACTAGCATAGTAAGCGCTTTCAAACAACTAAAAATTCAAAAGTAATCAATCGATCCCAACACTTTTTCATGTTGTCTAAATTAAGAAAAAAACAACATGAAACTAAAATTTTCATCGAAACATAAAAAATTAACATGGACTTAATATCTACAGTATCATAGCATTACAGAACGTTCTATTATACATTTCTCCTAACATTTAGACTTAACTTGCACTTGTTGATCGGCAAGACAAATGTGAAGCAATGCTACTTTTAATATTTATTTTTTTACAATTTTTTTTGTCAAGTTAAATGATAATTATAGTTCTGATTTTAGTCCATTTATTAAATAATTAAGATGCTCTTTCCATTGTTCATATTTTGGTGCATCTTTCCATAATTCTACGAATTCTCTTTCTCCATCTTCATCTGGAACTTCATTTTGGATATCGGTCAAATATCGTAACAAAAATTCCAAAGCGTTTTTATCTCCCGAAAATGACTCTACTCTTTTTCTTAAATTTAGATTTTCTTCTTCGTGGTCATAATCTAATTCTCCATTTTCTTTGAACATGAGATATAGTTCTGTTAAAGCCATTGCAGAATTGTCATACAAATAGTCTATATCTTCAAATGTTTCTCCCAAAAAACCATCCTCTTTCATTTTTGCGATTAATTTTGATAAACTTAAATCTACTTGATCTTTAGATTCTGAAATGTAATCTGTCAAAAAATCAACAACGTCCAATCCATTGTCACTTTCTAATGCTTTGTATCCCCAGCTTCCCATATTTCTTTATTTTTTTTTGATGTTTCTATTTACGTTTAATTTTTGAAGTGCCGTGCATTGTATTAACATACTGTATAACTGCTTGGTATTGTGAATTTACAAAATTCACTCTCAAAAAACAAAGTTCGTTTAAAAAGGCTTAAACGAACTTGAATATTTTAGTTTTCTGGAAATCTTTGGCTTTGTGCGACTTTATTGATGTTATATGAAGTGCTACTGTGCATTTTTCCATTTAGTTTTTTTATAAACCTCCGAAATGAATTCTAAATCTTTCGCAGGGCGTTTGCCCCAAGCTGTATAGACTGTTGTAAGTTTTTTTAATTGCATAAGTTTTTCAAAATCTTGTATTGCAACTTGCAAAGGTTTGTCATAACTTGTTAACACAAGTCGTTCAAGATTTTTGAATTGTAAAAGGCTGTCGATTGATGAAAAATTTGGACAAGTAAACATTTCAATAGTTTTTACCAATTCGGGATTTAGCATTTTCGGGAATTCAGTAATATGGCTATTGTAACTGATATTTATTCGTTCAATTTTTTCAAAACTTTCTAAGAAATTATGATTTGTTAAACGACTACAGCTATGCAAGTGTAGATTTTCTAAACTAGGAAATTTTTCAGAAATCAAATTTTCAGATTTTAGTACACTTTCCACTCTCAATGTTTCTAGATTCTCGTTTGTAGTTACTAAGTCTAAATCAATATTAGCAATTCTTAATTTTTCTAATTTCTTCTGTTGGTTAAGAAATTTATATTGATTCGAGTTTACTAAGCCTCTAACAAAAGTAAATTGTACTAATGTGTCAACATGTTCAATAGGCTTAAATGATAAACTTTTTTTAGTATAATCTCCCGAAAGTTCTAATGAGATTAAATTCTTGAAGTTTTTTAGAAAGTCAATATTTTCTAACTGCACTTCAAATGAGGGATGAATAAGTAGTCTTTTTACATTAAAAATGTTTTTCCAAATCTCAATTGGAGTATGTTCATTCAGAGAAACATTTAGAGAAACTTCTTTATCACTATTTGCGTTATTTATTGTCTCCAAAAATGAAATGTCAAAAGCTTTTTCTACTGAAATAGTTACATCTTCATTTTCTAACAATAAAGCAAGTTTTTCAGCATTTTCTATTTCGTGCAGTTTAATATTTATCACTTTGTCTTTTTTAGCATTGCAGATAGTGTTTGACAGCTTTGCGAAAGTCGCAAAACTAATATCGAAGATACGAAAGCGCAGTTATTTTACAAAGTTTAAAAAAATCACCTTTGCGTTCCAGAATCCTAAAGAACTATTTCCCAATGCAGAATCTATTATTAGTAGTTAAAAGCGGCCCTATTCCATTTATAATTCTTTCTATGAAGATATCCTCGCAACCAAAGCTAATAATTATTTACTTTATTATCCAGAATCTAAAACTTAAACAATCTGTTATTAAAGAAAAATAGCTTTTATAGAATCGTTTGAAGAAAGGACTAAATCATTTTTGGATTATCAGAGCAAATGGAATTTGTCCTGAATATCATTTTCCTTACATTTGAATTTATGCAAAACCTACAAAACAAGATTAGTAAATTAGAAAACGATTTGTTTCATTGGGATAAATCCAAAAATAAACAGTGGTCTTTGCAAGAAAGAATGGCTCATTTTGGCGTTAATGCGGTAAGTATCGCGGTTGTTAAAGATTTTAAAATAGAATGGGCAAAAGCTTATGGTTATGCAGATTTGGCTGAAAAAAGATTGGCAACTTCCGAAACTCTTTTTCAGGCCGCGTCAATTAGCAAATCTCTTAATAGTTTGGCTTTGCTGAAACTTGTTCAGGATGGAAAAATCAGATTAAACGAAGATATTAATAACTATCTTAAAACTTGGAAATTCCATTACAACACTATTTCAAAAGGACAAAAAATAACTCTTTCCAATTTGTTAAACCATACTGCGGGCTTATCTGTTGGTGGTTTTATGGGATATGAAAAAGGCGATAACTTGCCAACAATACAACAAATTCTCAATGGTGAATCGCCTGCCAATTCGAAACCTGTAAAATCGATTTTTGAACCTAATTTAAAATATGAATATTCTGGAGGTGGAACAACAGTTTCACAGTTGATTTTAGAAGATGTAACTAGGGAAAAATACGAAAATTTTTTACAAAAAAATGTATTGAATACACTGGAAATGTTGAGCAGTTCGTTTAATCAACCTCCGAAAATTGAGCAAGAAAGTGAGTTGGCAACTGGATACATTTACGAAAATGAAATAAAAGGAAAATACCATGTTTATCCTGAAAAAGCAGCAGCTGGTTTGTGGACGACCCCGACAGATTTGGCGAAGTTTGTTATTGAAATTCAATGTTCATTACTTGGGAAATCGAACAAAGTTCTGTCCAAAGAATTGACGAATCAAATTTTAAACAATAACTGGGGCGTTTTTGAAAGTAAATTTGTTGGCGAAGCATACTTCGAACATAGCGGTGGCAACGAAGGTTTTGTGAGTTATTACACTGGAAGTCGCCTAAATGGCGATGCTATTGTGGTGATGACAAACGGCATGAGTGGACAATTAATAGACGAAATTGTAAAGAGTATTGCCAATCTTAACCAATGGGAAAATTTTCCTTTGGAGCCAATAAAAGAATCTATCGCTTTGGCAATCAGAAAAACTGCGGTTCAGGATGTTGATAAAGGAATTGAACTTTACAAAGACTTAAAAAGAAATCAATCAGAAATCTATAATTTCTCAGATGAGGATGAGCTTAATTCGCTTGGTTATGAGCTTTTGAATATGAAAAACTTTGATGCTGCAATAAGAATATTTGAACTCAATATTTCCAATTTTCCTACTTCTCCAAACGCATACGAAGGACGTGGTGAAGCATGTTTCTCAAAAAAAGAATACTCATCTGCCCAAAATGACTATTTAAAAGTGTTGCATTTAGTTCCTTACAATCAAGATGCGAAAGACATGCTTTTGAAGATTAATGAAATTTTGAAATCCTAAGCCAAAAACTTACTGATTGTCGACCCTTGTATCTGAATTGAATTTTTCAGTTATGTATGTCATTCCGACGAAGGAGGAATCTCTAAAAATCAAAGATTTAGATTCTTCACTCCGTTCAGAATGACAAATACTTTTAATTTTAGGTATACAAACGGATAATCAAAAAAACTTTGATTTGTACAATTTTCCCTTGCATTTGTAAAGGAAATATTGGGGGTTTAAACCTTAATTTTGCTAAACAAATCACAAGTTTATACAAATAATAGTTGTGATAGAATATTTAACAATTTTAAAATATGAATATCAATAAATTAAATACAACACGGTTTTCGGATAGAGTCTCAGATTATATAAAGTACAGACCAAGCTATCCAGCGGAAATTATTGAAAAATTAAGTGCTATTACTGGTCTAAACAAAGATTTTGTAATCGCCGATATTGTACCATGCAATTTGATGATACTCTTTTGTCTTGCCATAATCTTAATTATTTGTTTTTAAATGAATCCTCAGATGTTAGGTACATCTGCTCAAACCTTCGTGATCACAGCACAAAGATTAACTTTAATCCACTGATTTACAATCAACTAAGCCAAAACGAGCGCTTTTTGCCGAAAACGACAACTAATGCCAATTACGACAACAACTATTATCATTCCGAGGAAATTTGTCATTCCGAGGCACGAGGAATCTCATCAAGTATTGTCATTGGCTTCGCCGAATCTTCGATTTCCGAGGAACGAGGAATCTCAACAAGCAAAAAAAGAAGTCCATGTACATAGTAGATACGACACGGATAAAGTATGGATAAAGCACGCTTACTGTATGATTAATGCATGAAGACACTATTAATTAAAAAAGCGAAGAAAACCAATTCTTCGCCTTGAATATGTTTAATTCGACAATTCTAACCTATTTACCAATGCGGAAGCTAAAAAAATCTTTATTAATAGGGTTTTCAAGATATTTAATCATGTGACTGTAATAGAATACTATTTGAATATTAGCAGAGACTTTTGAATTAATGCTCTGTTAGATTGACTAACGCCAAATTCTTTTGATAATTCTGACCACTTAGAAAGCGCAGAAACAGTTTGCTCCATCACATTCTCAATGAATTCTTTTGATAATTTAGCTTCTAATCCCAGTTTTTTTAGATGTTTTGCGGTAATATTCTTACCCGCTCCCATTACCATTGTGCTTTGTTCTCCTCCTGGTCCAGATGAAAAGGTAAGATCGTAAGCAGGTGATAATTTCCATTCTCCAAATTCATTCATCAGAAAAGAAAAATTCTTAGCATGATCGTCTCGATTGTGCGCCATCACATTGAAAACGGCTAACCGAAACATTTTTTCTACCTCACGAATATCTTTTGTTAAAGCACCCGTCAATGCTAACAAGTCCTCATAATCAAGATTTGGCAATCTAAAATTACTGTGAACAAGCCCGCTCACTGTATGCATATGGAGGCGCTTATTTCCATCTGTATCAAAACGCTTTACGGCAAAATAGCCATTACCTTTCTGTGATGGAAACAAATGTACTTCAGGCATATTAATTCCTGCGTCTGCAGCCATTAAAGCATAAACATATTCTATTGCTCCCGCATCTTTTCCATCTTGAGAATTAGGGAATTTTACCATCCAATGTTCTAAACCATCGCTCAATTGATCTTTGCGATACGTTATTTTTGTTCGATCAGTGTTAACACCAATCAATGCTTTTGGTCGTGCTCCTGCAGAAGATCCATTCAAAGCCAAAAGTTCGGCAATTACGTCTTCTGAATCACCTTCCAAAACCTCCTCGGTCTGTGTTGCCAAGATATCTAAATCAATCATCTCATTACTAGTATCTGGACTTTGATCTGGTTCATAAACCAATGCGCCCATACCTTGCAATCCAACGCATGCTAAACGGTCAAGTGGTGAAATATCCGATGGTAAAATCCCTTCTGACCGTAACATACGATCAAAAAGTAATCTTCCCCAACCGTCGGGCAAACTATCATTGAAAACACCTGCCAAACCTTCAAAAGGATCTCTTGGAAGCGCTATTAGGTCTCGTTGCAAAGGAAGTTTTATAGGTGAAATTTCGATATTGGCTTGCAGAAATTCTTCATCGTATTGAAAATAGATAACACCATCACTAATTGCCAGACGACCAACGTGTTGAATCCCTGAACCAAAGTTCAGTCCTACTTTTATTTCTTTAATGCCTATTCTCATTTTCTGCTTCCTCGTTTTTTAATTGGTTTTTCCTCTGATTTTAGTACATCATCAATAGATTTAAAACTTTGTTCCTTCGGTTTTAAAACATCAACCACTTCTTCCAATCCACCAATTACGGAAAGAATTTTTAAAAATGATTCTAAAGAAATCACTCCTTTCTGTTCAAATTTCCTTAAAGTAGGTAACGGAACCCCCGATCTTTCTGCCAACCCTTCCTGCGTTAGATTCATTTGCAATCGCCTTTGACGGAGATGAACCACTAGTTTTTTTTGTATTTTAGACAAAGAATTAAATAACATAATGGTATTATTTAATGAGAATATTTGATTTTAAATAACATTATTGTATTACAAATATAATGAATTTTTTGACAGATAACTTATGTGAAAATAAAAGGATTTACATCTAAATACATACAATTCAAACCAATAGAAACTCTGATTCTATTTTATCAATTACTTTAGGAGGAAGTTTATAATCCTCAGCTAAAACTCTGAATTGCTTTGTTGAAGAAACAATCTCATCAATAATAGCCTGTGGATTCTTAATCGTAAATTGTTCTGCAATATATAAAAGATCTGCCTTCGTAATAGCTGTCCTTTTTCCATTAATAGACATCGCTCTAGAAACACGTAAGTAGTTTTTTAAAGCATCCAAAGGATAAGTCAAATCATAAGCCGGAGACAAGTTCCAGCGGTCTTTTTCTTGATTATAAATAAACGAAAAGTTCTTTAGATGATCATCCGTATTGGCAAAGACAATATTAAAAACCATCCTTCTGTAAAGCTGTTCTATATCTTTATGAGGTAATCTTAAATCAACAGCTAGTTTGAAGAGGTTTTCATAAGACGAATTTTCAGGTTTTTTAAAATCCCAACCTGTCATTCCAGATGCTGTTAGAATATGAGCTTTCTTCCCATTCTGTCTATCAAAACGTAAGGTAGCAAAATGTTTGTCATCTATCAACTTAGACTCCATCATCCAAATACCTACCGATTTTGCAATCTGATAATAGATATACTCTACTTTTTCTTTAGAATAACCCTCATCTTCATCAATAGAAAGTTTAACAAGGTAATGATTATAGTCTTCCGAAACTTCTAAATCTCCCGCTTTTAACTGTCCTGTTTCTTTATGTTCAGAAACAAGAATTTTTGGCCTTGCACCTCCTGCCGATGTTCCAATTTTAAAAATATTTAGTAACGAAGTATCGCTTAGACCTTTTTCTTCTACTGAAGTTTTGACATATAGAACTTTTTTTACAACCTCGGTTATTTCATCGATATTTATAGAACTATTTGCAAAAATTTCTTTTGCTGGATAAAACTCTAATGCACCCATCCCACGTTGACCAACATAGGTTAATTGTTCTAATGGGGAAATATTTGTAAAATCTTTATTTGTAGCCTCTAGCCATTCTTTAAAAATGATATTCCCAAAATAATCTGGCAACGAATCAGCAATCATTGGAGGCAAACCTCTAAATGTTTCACCCTCAAATTCTGAATAGACTTGCACATTTGGACTTCTTCTAATAACATACGGAAAAAGCCTTTTGTTGATGTCTTTTTCCAAAAAATCAGGATGGTATTGAAAGGACGATTTACGTTGGTTCTCGTCGTAACCAATCTTTCCTATTTCTATATTATTGAAGAAAACGGATATGATTTGATTCTTAGCCATAATTAATACATTGATTGAGAATTAGTCAAACCTTCATTTTCCTCCAAAACAAATTGATTAAATGATTTTAGCTTGTCAAAATATTGTAAGACTTTCAGTAATGTTTCGAGTGTTGGATTCTCTCCGTTTTCTAATTTAGCAATAGTAAATCGAGACAGACCAATCTCTTCTGCTAGTTCCTGCTTAGTCAATCTTTCTGCCTTGCGCATTGATCTGCACCAAGCGCCTACATTCGATTTAACATCTTTTATCGTTACAAAATCAAGCATAACATGAGTATTATAATAAACAAATATACTGAATTTACATTTAATTGATTATTATAATAAACAAAACTATTGATAATGTTACTTAGTAAAATTCGTTTTGTAATAAGGAAACTAACACCAAACCTAAATCATTTGACCCTGCTTTTGTAAACAAAAACAACTCGATTTAAACAATTGATAATCAAATAAATAAAACAAATAAAAGAACTGAATTTATTTGCCGATACAGAATTTCGAGAAGATATTACCCAAAACCTCATCATTCGTGAACTCCCCAGATATCTCACCAAGATGCTCCAAAGCATTTCGAAGTTCATACGCCAAAAGTTCCGTTGTGATGTTATGCGAAACAGCCTCTTCAACACGAGTTACCGAATACAAGGATTTTTGCAAAGCTTCATAATGACGCTGATTGGTGATCACGACGCCTCCTTCTTGAGCTTTTAGATTTTCAACATAAGAAGACAATTCATTCTTAAGCTCTTGAATGTTGCGGTTTTCAACCGCCGAAATCTTAATAAAGTCAAATGGAGAATCAATTGTATCGCGGAACTGATTTTCAATAGTGTCAAACTCAGTTGGAATCACCTCATCGATCTTAGTAAGGCAAATAATCAATTCCAAATCTTCACGAACTAAAGAGTTTAGCATTTCGAAATCCTCACTAAAATCAGTGGAGTTCGCCGCAGCCAAATATACCAAAATCTCAGCCTGACTAACCTTTTCACGAGCTTTTTGCACACCGATAGCTTCAATCTCATCTTCGGTATCGCGCAATCCCGCTGTATCAATCAATCGGAAAGCATGACCTTTAATATGTAATATTTCTTCGATGGTATCACGCGTCGTTCCAGCGATGTTGCTCACAATCGCGCGCTCTTCTTTCAGCAAAGTATTTAGCAAAGTCGATTTTCCCGCGTTGGGTTTCCCAATAATCGCAACCGCCGTTCCGTTCTTAATGGCATTCCCGTATTGGAAACTGTCGATTAAAGATTTTAATTTAGCTTGTATGCGCTTAATCAAAGCTACCAAAGCCGTTCTATCTGCAAATTCCACATCTTCCTCAGCAAAATCCAATTCCAATTCGATAAGCGAAGTAAAATTCAACAAATCGCCTCTCAAAACAGAAATCTCTTGGGAAATACCACCTTTTAATTGGTTCAATGCCACTTTTCTTGAAGCTTCATTTTCGGCAGCAATCAAGTCTGCAATAGATTCGGCTTGCGAAAGGTCGATACGTCCATTCATAAAAGCACGCATCGTAAACTCCCCGGCTTTCGCCATTCTGGCTCCGTTTTTAATCAAAACCTCCAAAATCTTCGCACCAATATGCGGCGAACCATGAAACGAAATCTCCACCGAATTCTCCGTCGTAAAAGTCTTCGGCGCATGAAACACCGAAACCATCACCTCATCGATAACTTCGTAATTGTTGGATGTCATGCTGAGCGCAGTCGAAGCATCTCCTGTTTCTTTTTCATTGTTTCCTGTCTCTTGACTTCCATCTATGATAAATCCATAATGCACCGTATGTGACTTTACTTTTTCAAGGTTTTTACCTTCAAAAACTTTGTTCACAATTTCAAAAGATTCAGCGCCCGAAACTCTAATAATCCCGATGGCGCCAACGCCGTTCGCCGTGGCTAATGCGCAGATAGTGTCATGATTCATACTGCAAATTTACAGCTTTTTGTTCAATATTTTTAGGAGCCAAGAACCTGCTTTCCGCTATATCTTTTTTCACCACACCATGCCCAAAGCAAAAAAAGGATGTCGCTTCAATCAGGGCTAATGTTTTCAAAAATGATAAAATGTTATTGGTGGGCAATTTCTCACCATTCAACAACTCAAACACACCATTCAAACATTCTCACACCAATACAATCATTTTTATAACAACCTTTGTTTAATACTTTTGAGCAGAAACAATTGTTTTTGTATTTGTCACCAGAAGTCTGCTATGCGACCTTAGCACTTCAGATGAATAATATAGTAGATCAAATCAAAGCGCAATTCCGTGTTCCAGAAGGTATAACGCTTATGCTTTTAAAATAAAAATCCAACAGTATGAAAACAACATTTTTTAAAACAGCATTGGTATTTGTAATATGCCTATTGGCTTTTACCTCTTGCCGACACAACAACAATCTTAACGAAGACAATCCTAACCAAGATAATACAACGATCAAAGGAAAAGATATCTACATCCTCGGATATGAAGGCAATGCGGATAATCGATCAGAAAGCAGACTTTGGAAAAACGGCCAACTTTTCGATTTAAAGATTAATCTTGCCACGACTTACATCAACGACATTTTTGTTTCTGGAAAAGATCTTTATGCCGTAGGTACAGAAACCCTAAATCAAAAATCTACTGTAAAACTTTGGAAAAATGGCACGCTTGTTTATTCCAGTCCTTCTGCAGTCAACACGATTGGTTTGCAAATTTTTGCAGCTAATAATTCGGTGTACTTCACATACTATGAAAAGTTGGCAGATGACATACCTAGAAATAAAGCCTTCCGACTGTGGAAAGATGGTACCATTACAAATCTTACAGACTATGTGCATTCTAATTCTACTTGTGCAGGATTATTCGTAAATGGACCTGAAGTGTATATCGGTCTATCAGAATACTACGTTCCAACGAATCAAATGGCTGCTTATATTTGGAAAAATGGCGTAAAAACGCAATTGACCGATGGTACTCGAGATGTATATCTTGGTGATATCTATGTTTCAGGCAATGATGTTTACGCCACGGGAAGAGAATTTTATGCCAATAGAAATGGTAAAGCAAAACTTTGGAAAAATGGTGTAGAGACCAACTTAACAGATGGTGCCTTTGACGCTGCTGGTTATCATGTTACAACTTCTGGCGCAGATGTCTTTATTTCTGGTTTTGAAAAAAATGCGAATGATGACGCTATTGCAAGTGTATGGAAAAACGGAATGGTGACAAAATTATCAGAAAACAGAAGCTATGGAACTTCCATTGCAATAGATAGAAATGACGTGTATGTGGTTGGTACAGAATATATCAATAATAAAGGATATGCAAAACTTTGGAAAAACGGAAAACCAACAAATCTTACCAACGGAAACTTTTATGCGGTAGCAGGCAAAATTATAATCGTTCCGCAACAATAAACTCGAGTTAAATCAAAAAAATATTATAAAAAAACAATTATACTATGGAAACTAAGTGGTTTCATTCAATGAATATTAACTATTAAAATAAAACAAGATGAAAAACAATAGAATTTTATGTTGCTTTTTTTTGTTATATGTAGTGTCACTACAGGGACAAATAGATAAAGTAAAAAAGATTGACACCAGTAAAGTACATGCTGCTTTTAATAATGGTTACATTAAGATAAAATTGACATTACCTATGTCTGACAAAGAACAAGAATATCTTGTCAAAAAGGAAAATCATAATTATATTCTCAATGGGGACATTATCGTGGCGACTGACCTTATGACAACAAAGAGCTACTCATCTGATGAAAAAAATTTCAAATGGCCTAATGCAGAGATTCCTGTTTTGCTTAGTGAATCATTATTCTTAAAGAATAAGCAAGATATGGTTTATAAAGCTATAAATATTATAAATCAAACTACAAAGCTATCAATAGTACCTAAAACTAATCAAAAGGATTTCATTCTAATAAAAAATGACGATAGCATCGCAGGCGCTGGACTTTCGAGAGTTGGAAGACAGGGAGGTGAACAAGAATTATCCATTAAGGCTTCCAAAGCCAGTGTTGGAACTGTAATCCACGAAATATTACATGCTGCAGGTTTTTGGCACGAGCAAAGTCGAAAAGATAGAGATGATTTTGTTAGGATAAACACATCCAATATTTCAGAAAATGAAAAACATAATTTTCAGATTGAACCAGGTAATCCGCAAGGTTCCTATGATTATGTCTCTATTATGCATTACCCTTCTACTGCTTTTTCTAAGAATGGTGAAACAACCATCGACTGCAAAAATAACGGAAAAATAGTCCCATGCGATCCAATGATGGGTCAACGAAGCAGCTTATCAAATGAGGACATTAGCGGTATTTCCAACTTTTATAATGAAGTGAAGCGTGAACCATCAAATTATGTTTTTGACCCACCAACCTTTGCAATGAAATCGATTTGCAGCGTTTCTAGAAAACCAAATGCAATGGAAAATTGGTGGGTAGATAGAGATGGGCAGATTCATGCTGGGTTTTGGTACGAAGGGCTTAACTGGAATCAGTATCAACGTAAAGGCTATGCAGAAGCTTCGCCTCTAGGAGGCATAACAGCTATATCGCGAAAATCACCGTATTTAGAGTACTGGTACATTGGTAAAAATGGTTCTGTACAAGGTGCTGCTTGGAGCGAAGACAAAGATTGGTTTAACTATGAGTTAGCACCTGCAAATTCTGCGGCAACTACAAGTGGGATGGCTTCAGTTTCTAGGAAAGATATCAATATGGAAGTATGGTGGATTGGAAGTGATGGTTCTGTACAAGGCGCTTACAAAACAGAAGGAGAAAAATGGAGTCGCTACGAGTTGGCTCCTGCTAACAGTGCTTCTACCACAAGTTCGATTACTGCATTGTCCAGAAAGAAAAATTATATGGAAATATGGTGGGTGGGAGCAAATGGATCTGTACAAGGTGCTTTTTGGCTCCCTGACAAGAATTGGACACGTTACCAAGTTGCACCAGCTAACAGTGCTTCTTTGCTAGGAGGTATTTCTGCTGTATCTAGAAAACCAGATGCTATGGAGCTCTTTTGGTTAGGAAAAAACGGATCTGTACAAGGTGCTTATTTTTATGAAGGTAAAAACTGGAACCTATATGAACTTGCGCCAGCAAATAGTGCTTCTATACATACAGGAATTTCTTCAGTATCAAGAAATCCAAATACAATGGAAGTATGGTGGATTGGGCAAAATGGCTCTGTTGAAAGCTCTTTTTGGTATGAAGGTAAAAACTGGAGTCGATACCAGCTTGCTTCAGAAAAAAGTGCAAGTACAAGTGGAGGGATTACTTCATTATCTCGTAACCCAAAAACGATGGAAGTATGGTATATTGGAGCTAATAACTCCATTCAAGGGAAATATTGGTATGAAGGCAACAATTGGAAATCCTATCAATTAGCAAAATCTAAATAGTTGTTAGTATGAAAACTCAATTTATAGTTTTAGTATTCTTTATATTTCAGTATTGCGCTGGTCAAAATAGTGCTTTACCGAAATGCATCAAAGAACGATTGACAGAGAAAAAAGTTCCTGAAAAAGAAACAAAAAAAATTCTCATTCCCCAACCTATAGAAACCTACAAGGGCGAATTAAAACTTCCTAATGGAGAAACCGTATACAAATTTTCCATCAAAAGACCAGAAAAGTGCATGGATTGCCCATCAGGAACCATTTACAAAGATAGCCTTTGCAAAACAATAGTAAATTTTACGATAGCCAATGCACCTAATAAAAAAGTCGAAGATGGCTACGAAATCAGTTGGTTTCTCCCTCGCGATTCCAATAACAAACCTCCCGAAACTACTTCGGCAAAGGATTCGGAAGCTCGCTTTTTAGAACAGTTTAAAAATCCAGTGAAATTTACAGTAAAAAAAAGTCTCCAAAAAACCAATCCTTTAAAAATACAACTCCAAGACATCCTCACAATTTCGTCATCGGACGGACTGACCATTACCCGAAACGGAAAAAAAATATCACAATACAAATTAATTCCGGAGACAACCAATTTCACACAGCAAATGCAATGTGTGACTACACCTTGTCCAAAAAGGATAATTCCAAAATCATATTTTCGATGGGATAATTTTGGCCTCAATTTGTTGCAAGACAGAGACAAAATCTATTCTCTTTTCTTATACGATTTCAAAACAAATGAAAACTTAGACAATACAGCATGGACCAGAGTATTGCAACTAGAAAGAATAACAATCAACTAAAAAACATTGCATCATCTATTTTGGTGCAATGTTATTTTTAGGAGCCAAGAACCTGCTGTCGCTAGTCGCTGTTATGTGCCCTAGCCTATTCCATCGCTTACATAACGAGCTCCAACATGCCGCTCCATCAGGGCTACGAATACGAATTGAAAAGATTTATCTGCCAATAACGAAACACCAAAAACTAAACACTAAACACTAAACACTAATAGCTAGAAGCTAAAACCCAACAACTAAAACCTGCTACCTTGTGTATTTTTAAAACTTTTCAGAAATTTGCACGATGCATCCACGAGAACTGAAAATCGAAAACTTCACTTACGATTTACCCAACGAAAATATCGCTTACAATCCTGCAAATCCTAGAGATTCGTCCAAGCTTTTGGTTTACAAAAACCACGAAATCTCAACCGACATTTATCAACATATCTCGGAATATTTGCCAAGTGATGCCGTTTTAGTTTTTAATGATACCAAGGTTATCAAATCTCGATTGTTTTTTCAAAACGAAACAGGTGCTACCATCGAGGTATTCTGTCTAGAACCTTATGGCGAAAATATCAATTACGAAGATTACTTTCAGAAACAAGGAAGCGTGCTTTGGACTTGCCTTATTGGGAAAGTTGCAAAATGGAGAACACCAAAGCTTTCTAAAGTTTTAGAAATTGATAATCAAAAAGTAGAATTAACAGCTGAGATTATCGAAAAACTTCCCGACTCTTATGTGGTAAAGCTAGCTTGGTCTCCAGAAGAAATTCCGTTTGCTGATGTGGTTAATGCCGCTGGTGTTACCCCACTTCCTCCTTATATCAAACGGCTTGCAGACAAAACCGATGAAGAAACTTATCAAACCGTTTACTCCGAGCACGATGGGTCAGTTGCGGCACCAACAGCTGGATTGCATTTTACCAACAGAATTTTAGATGACCTTCATAACAAAGGAATCAAAACGCTTTTCACAACTTTGCATGTCGGCGCAGGAACCTTCAAACCTGTGAAATCCGAAACAATGGACGAGCACATCATGCATTCCGAATGTATGAACATCACAGTAGATTTTTTAGAACATCTTTTAGAAAATATCAGTCGTCCAATTATTCCTGTTGGGACAACATCCATGCGAACTGTCGAAAGCATTTTTTGGATGGGAAACAAAGTTGCAAACAATCCCAACATTTCTTTTGAAAGCCTAAAAGTTACACAATGGGAACCTTACGAAACCGCAACGATTCATTCTGCGGAAGAAGCAATTTCTGCTTTAATAACTTGGATTAAAAAACATGAGCAAAGCCATATTTCTGTAGAGACAGAAATTATTATTGCGCCAAGCTACAGCTTCCGAATCGCCAAAGGTCTTATTACCAACTTCCATCAACCACAATCTACTCTATTATTATTGGTTTCGGCATTAATTGGTGAAAAATGGCAAGAGCTTTACGACTATGCTTTGAAGAATGATTTTAGATTCTTAAGTTATGGTGATGGTAGTTTACTACTACCCTAACTTTACTTTTCAGAGAATTATTTTCTGCTGATAAAAGTCAGAAAATCGCAATCCCAACTTAATGAGTGAGATACACAAGTTATCACAAAGATTAAGATTTTTTAATTTCTAAATCCCCTATTTGGAACGATTTATGAGTCTATTTAAGTATTAAAATTAATTTCAAATTCTTAAAATTTCAGACTTATGAATTATAAAAATATTTGTGTTGCTGGTAGCGGTGTTTTAGGTTATCAAATAGCTTTTCAATGTGCATATCACGGTTTTAATGTGACTGTATATGATATTAATGATGAGGTTTTAGAAGAAGCCAAAAAGAAGTTTGATATTATGGCAAATCATTTTCGACAAGATATGGCTGCTTCTGATACCGACCTAGAGAAAGCGAAAGAGAATCTACATTATACTTCCAATCTTGCCGAAGCTGTTAAAGATGCAGATTTGGTAATTGAAGCAGTGCCGGAGAATCCAAAAATAAAGATGGAATTCTACCATCAACTTGCTGAAGTTGCACCCGAAAAAACAGTTTTCGTAACCAATTCTTCAACCCTCCTACCAAGTCAATTGGCAAAAGCGACTGGTCGTCCAAGCAAATTTTTGGCACTACATTTCGCAAACGAAATTTGGAAACATAATACCGCCGAAGTTATGGGACATCCTGAAACTTCAAAAGAAAACTTTGACGATATTATTGCTTTTGCAAAACAAATCGGGATGATTGCCTTGCCTGTTTACAAAGAACAACCTGGTTATATTCTTAACTCACTTTTGGTTCCATTTTTGAGCGCTGCCACAGAGCTTTTGGTTAACCAAGTTGCAGATGCACCAACAATTGACAAAACTTGGATGTTGGCAACTGGTGCGCCTTTAGGACCTTTTGCAATTTTGGATGTGGTTGGTATTACAACAGCTTACAACATTAACAAAATGGCTGCATCAACAGACCCTGAAAAACAAAAAGCTGCTGATTATTTCAAAACAAATTTCATAGATAAAAATAAACTTGGTGTATCAACTGGCGAAGGTTTTTACAAATATCCAAATCCAGCTTATGCCGATAAAGATTTCTTAAAATAGTTTTAGAGCTTGTTTTAGTTTTAATACAGAAATTTTTTAACAAAGTCTAAAACCAAATAAGAATCCTCGCAAGTTAACTTACGAGGATTCTTATTTAATAATATTTTAAAATTTACAAAGGACTTACTAAATCCAAGAACCAAGTTCTGATTTCGCCATCCAAATGCGGTCCAATTTTTTCTTCACATTGCTTGTGATAAGCATTTAACCAATCTATTTCATCTTCAGAAAGCATATCTTTCACAATAATATCCTTGAAGAATGGGCAGAACGTCAAGGTTTCAAAATCATAGAAAGTCCCGAAATCAGTCGTCTCAACTTCTTTTACAACCACAAGGTTTTCGTGACGAATTCCATATTTATTTTCAAGATAAAAACCTGGCTCGTTAGAAACTACCATTCCTGGAAGCAATTCTTGAGGATTAAGGTCTTTACGTATATTTTGAGGTCCTTCGTGTACGTTCATGAAACTGCCAACGCCATGACCAGTGCCATGCGCATAATCTTTACCAGCCATCCATAATGGAAGTCTCGCAATAGCATCCAATTGTACACCTCGCGTGCCTTTCGGGAATTTCACCATCGATAATCGAATCATACCTTGCAACACCAAAGTCGAATCTCTTTTGAACTCTTCCGAAACTTCACCAATTGCCAAAGTTCTTGTAATATCCGTCGTTCCTTCCAAATATTGACCTCCCGAATCTACCAAGATAATTCCTTTGTTAGTGACTTCAGAACTTCCATCTTTCTTCGCAGAATAATGTGGTAGCGCAGCATTGCCTTCGTATCCAACAATACTTCCAAAACTTTCACCCACAAAATTATCAAGACTCGCACGGAAATCTTTTAATTTAAGTCCAATCGAATATTCGGTCATTGGCTCTTTGCCAACATTATGTGTTAACCAATATAGGAATTTCACCATTCCAACACCGTCGCGCTCCATAACCGTTCTGAAACCCGCCAATTCCGCTTCGTTCTTTTGAGCTTTCATAAGATTACCAGGAACTGCAGCTTTTAACAGACTATTATCACTAACCAAAGTATTAATAATAGCTTGATTCGTATTTGGAGAAACCAAAACTTTTTGATTTTTTATCGATTTTAAAAAAGAATAAAAATCAGCATAAGGCATCATTTTAACATTAGAGGCATCCAATAGAGATTTTGCTTCATTGTTAAGTTTGTCCAAGTCCACAAACAAAATAGCTTCTGTTAAGGACAAATAAATGTAACCTAAAAATACTGGATTGGATTGTACGTCACTTCCACGAAGATTAAGCGTCCAAGCAACATCATCCAAACTAGAAATGATATGCGCTGTCGCTCCCATCTCGTCCATTTTTTGACGAATATCAGAAAGCTTTTGACCAACAGACTTGCCAGCACGTTCTACTGGATGTACAAATACTTCGTTTTTAGAAGGCGTTCCTCTATCTGTCCAAATGTTATTTAACAAAGCTAAATCAACTAAACTAATATCAGCTTTCTTCAATTGATTTTCAACCAATTCCCAATTGGCATTAGAAGTTGCGATTGCATTAACAGCAACTTTTCCAGATTTTGGAATTTCAGAAATAATCCAATCTACAAATTGTGGTGTTCCTTCTACACCTTCCTTCATCAAATCAATTGTCGAATCTCTTAACTCCGCATTAGCCTGAACAAAATATCGACCATCGGTCCAAACACCTGCTTTGTCCTTAGTAACTACAGCAAAACCTGCCGAACCAGTAAAGCCAGTTAACCAGCTTCTTTCCTTCCACTCATTAGGAAGATATTCACTCATGTGTGGATCTGCAGAAAAAATGATGTACGCATCGACGTTTTGTGCTTGCATTGCTTCACGAAGCTTTGCTAATTTATCTTTTGTTGTCATAATAAGTTTGAAAATTTTCAAAACCTAAAATTAGTCAATATTCAGGACTAGACCAATTTTCAAATCTTATAAAAATCCTAAATTTTCCTAAAGAAAAATACAAACTTCTCTTACACTAACTTGCGTTTTTTTTTAAGAGCCTAAAGTTCTTCTATCGTTAAATAAAGAAGATATAAGTTAAGACAAAGGATAATCGCACTGATGATAATTACCAAAACTTTTAGCCAAGACTTGTTAGCAAAAACGCCCATTTTCAATTTAGAATTTGTAAACTGAACCAACGGAATTACAGCAAAACTTAACTGCATGGATAAAATAATTTGGCTAAATACAAGCAATTTGGCAGCGCCTCTTTCACCATAAAGTATAGCAACAATCATCGCTGGCACTACAGCGATAAGTCTTGTAATAAGGCGTCGCACCCAAGGTTTTAATTTAATATTAAGGAAACCTTCCATAACAATTTGACCAGCCAAAGTTCCTGTTAATGTTGAGTTTTGACCAGATGCCAACAAGGCAACACCAAAGAAAATACTCGCTAAAGTTGTTCCTAAAAGTGGTGTTAAAAGTTTGTAAGCATCGGTAATATCAGCAACATCGTGATTGCCAGAAGTATGGAAAGCCGCTGCCGAAAGAATTAAAATAGAAGCATTAATAAAAAATGCCAACATTAATGAAAAACTACTATCAATAGTCGCGAATTTAATCGCTTCTTTTTTCCCTTCGGTAGTACGTTCGTAATCGCGCGTTTGGATAATACTACTATGCAAATACAAATTATGTGGCATCACCGTAGCACCCAAAATACCTATCGCGATATACAACATGTGTCGATCCATCACAATTTCTTTTTGAGGAACGAGACCTTGCAACACTGGGAAAAGTTCGGGTTTGCTGACAATAAGTTCGTAAACGAAACAACCCAGAATTATAAATATTAATCCACCAACAATACTCTCGATAATTCTGAAGCCTTTGGACTGCAAAAATAAGATCAAGAATACATCCACAACTGTAATCGCAACTCCCCAAGTCAAAGGAATCCCAAATAATAAATTAAGCGCAATAGCGGTACCAATAACTTCTGCTAGATCACAGGCAGCAATAGCAATTTCGCACAAAATCCAGAGCATAAAATTGACACCAGGTTTGTAATGATCACGACAAGCTTGCGCCAAATCTCGTTCTGCAACAATACCTAACTTAAGTGACAAGTGTTGCAAAACAATTGCGAAAAGGTTTGATATCAAAATGACAGACAAAAGCGTATAACCAAATTTTGCACCTCCTTCGATATCGGTTGCCCAGTTTCCTGGATCCATATAGCCTACTGCAATCATTAATCCTGGTCCAGTAAAGGCAAAGAGCTTGCGCCAAAAGCCTGCGTCTTTCGGAACTTTTATTGTTGAATAAACTTCTTGAAGAGAATGTTGGTGTTTTTCTCTTCGCCAAGCTTCTTTAGATTTTTTGAACATTCAAAATGTTTTGTTAGAATAATCTAACAAAATTACATAATTAATTCATTACCACAAAAAAAAGCTGCTCAATTGAGCAGCTTTCTTTAAAATATGGATCTATATTATTTTACGAAACGAATCGCTGTTTTTCTGTCAGCTTCTCTTTCTTTGTCAGAAGCAGTTGCAGGAACTGTTGCGAATTGCGAACCGTAACCAGCAGCTTCTTTAACTTGCGGTGTACCTAGAGCTGTTTTAACAGCTAAAGCACGCTCTTGAGAAAGTTTAAGGTTAGCAGCTTCGTCACCTTTTTTGTCAGTGTAAGCACCTACTTTGATGTTAGCATCTGGGAATTCTTTAAGAATCGCTTTCAAATTATCTAACTGAACTTGAGATTCTGGTGTCAACTTAGTCGAATTAAATTCGAAGTTTAAGTTATCGAAATTAAACCATTTGTCTTTAAGTTGCGCTTCAGTATCATTTTTGTACTCATCAGATTTTAAGAAAGTTACAATTTGATCTTCGATACCACCTTTGTAAGCGTTAAGTGTTTTACCGCTTGGCAATGTCACAACAACACTTTCTCTTTGTGCTGGCACAGTTGCAGCCTTCGCAGTATCACTCGGACTCGCCGTACTTACTGTATCAGTATGGACAGAAGCACTATCCGATGTACCTGTTGGTGCTGTATCTGCTTTTTTGCCACATTGTTTCCATAAGAAGAAACCTACCAATAACAAAAGTAATAATGGAAGTAACCACTTAAGGATTGAACCTCCGCCACCATTATCATTATTATTTGATGGAGGTGGTGTTGGTGTTGGTTTAGAAGTCGGTGTATGCACATCGCCACTTCTTGTTACATGTGCACCAGATTCAACATACTCAGTTTCTGTATTAACAACTGGCTTCGGAACTTCTACTGTTGGCGTAGCTGTGCTTGCCGCAGCTGCTGCACCTCCAAGACCTAAACCTGCTAAACTAAGACCTGCTGGTAACAAACTAGAAACGATTCCTTTTTGATCATTTAATAGATTTGTAAATGCATTATGGTCAAGGTTGTTATCAGAAATATACTTACCTAAAAAACCAAAAGTACTACCTCCAACCAAGTCTAATAGTTGATGACCTGAAGCTGGACTTACACCTGCAAAATTAGAAACTGTATTAACAACAGTATCTGTCTTGCTACCAAAGATTGTTGAAATGACTGACTTAATGGTTGCAGCAACACTGTCAGAACCACTGGTCATCTGTGAAACAAAATCGGAAGATGCAAGACTTTTCAAACTGTTGAAAATACCTCCATCTCCCGAATTATTAGCCATACCACCTACAATTGCAGGTAAAAATGCGCTGATTGCATTGGACACATTCGAATTGTTTTCACCTAAATGTGTTGATACTTGTGATACAATTTCAGGGGTAAGTTGACCCTTGATAAGATCGATTAAGTTAATTGCCATAAGTGTTTATTTTTTTGATAGTACTAATGTAATCAAAATCCACACCAAAAATTAACTTTTTCTCAAAATATCATCAATTTTAATATGCTTTCGCAAATAGAACACGTTGTTTTGATGCTTTACCCGTAATTAAAGACACTCCCTCTTCCATTTCGTTTTCTAAAGGAATACATCTAATGGTTGCTTTGGTTTCTTCTTTAATTTGAGCTTCTTCTTCTTCAGTTCCGTCCCAGTGTGCAGCAACAAAACCACCTTTCTCTTCTAAGACTTTTTTAAATTCTTCATAAGAATCTACTTTTGTAATATGAGAATCTCTGTATGTTTTTGCTTTGTTATAAATATCTTCCTGAATCGTTTTCAACAAAGTTTCAATATAGACATCGACATTGTCAATAGCTTGTACTTCTTTTGTTAAATTATCTCTACGCGCAATTTCTACTGTTCCGTTTTCTAAATCTTTTGGACCAATTGCAACTCTTACAGGTACACCTTTTAATTCATATTCAGCAAATTTCCAACCTGGTTTGTTTTGCGTATCATTATCAAATTTAACAGAGATACCTTTTGCTTTTAGTTTATCTTGAATATCCAAAGCAACTTTACTGATAGCTTCCAACTGTTCTTCTCCTTTAAAAATAGGAACAATAACAACTTGGATTGGTGCTAAACTCGGAGGTAATACCAAACCAAAATCATCCGAATGCGTCATAATTAAAGCACCCATTAATCTTGTTGAAGTTCCCCAAGATGTTGCCCAAGCATGTTCAATTTTCCCTTCTTTATTGGTAAATTTAACATCAAAAGCTTTAGCGAAATTCTGTCCTAAAAAGTGAGACGTTCCTGCTTGTAATGCTTTTCCGTCTTGCATTAATGCTTCAATACAGTAAGTTTCTACAGCTCCAGCAAAACGTTCCGATGGCGTTTTAACCCCTTGGATAACTGGAATCGCCATGAAGTTTTCTGCGAAATCAGCATACACAGCATTCATTTTAGTTGCTTCTTCTACCGCTTCAGTTTCTGTTGCATGCGCCGTATGTCCTTCCTGCCAAAGGAATTCTGCTGTTCTTAAGAAAAGACGTGTTCTCATCTCCCAACGTACAACATTAGCCCATTGGTTGATAAGGATTGGTAAATCTCTATAAGATTGAATCCAACTTTTATAAGTGTTCCAAATAATTGCTTCCGAAGTTGGGCGAACAATAAGCTCTTCTTCCAATTTAGCATTCGGATCTACGATTAGTTTTCCTGGATTGTCTGGATCATTTTTAAGACGATAATGCGTTACAACTGCACATTCTTTGGCAAAACCTTCTGCGTTTTTTTCTTCAGCTTCGAACAAGCTTTTCGGGACAAACAAGGGGAAATAAGCATTAACGTGTCCTGTTTCTTTGAATTTGCGATCCATCTCGTCGCGCATTTTTTCCCAGATAGCGTATCCGTAAGGCTTGATAACCATACAGCCACGCACGCCAGAGTTTTCTGCTAAGTCAGCTTTTACAACCAATTCGTTGTACCATTTGCTGTAGTCTTCTGCCCTTGTTGTTAACTTTGCCATAATTTTTTAAATATTTCTTTTAACTTTTCTTTATTTTCCTAATCTAAAATAAAAACAGTAATTTTACTGTCCTATTTATCGTACTTTTTGGTACAAAATTGGTATAAAGAAATGCAAATATAATAAACTTAATACTCTGTTGAAAATGAAAACTTTTAACAATTATAACATTTTTAATCTTATTAAGTCAAAAGCCTTAATAATGATTTCCAGCAGCTTCTTGCTAACTTCTTGTGTTGTGTACACTGGAGGCTATTCCGAAACTGATGGTGTATATTATGACCCTAATAGAGATAGCCTTCCACAAGGATATTCTGGAAACTATGGTAACCAAGTTGATCAATATTATGATTACAGTTCTTCTGACACTGGTCTTGTTGAACAAAATATGAAAAATCAACAACTTAGTAATGGAAGATATGGTACTTATGATTCTGATTGGGGAAATTATACAGGAACTGACACTTACATAACCAATAACAATTGGGGATGGGGACCTAGCTATTATGGTTGGGGTGCTCCTTACTACGGATCTAACTGGGGATTCGGTTGGAACGTAGGATTTAACTGGGGTTGGGGAAGCCCTTGGTACTATAATAGTTTCTATAATCCTTATTGGGGTTATGGATACGGATATGGTGGCTATTGGGGCAACTACTACTCTCCTTACTCTTATTACGGGTATGGTGGCGGATATTATCCATATTATGGATCATCTTACTATGTACCAAGAGGAACAAGAAACACCAATGGTAATCGATTATCTGGAATGTTAAGAGAAACTAGTGCTAGAAATATTAGCAACTATGACAATTCTGGAATCAGAAACTCTAATGGAGGTAGCCGTAACCAAGGAATGATTAATAATAACGGAGGAAGTAGAAATCCAAATAATACTGGAGGTTTCAGAAATCCACAAGGCTATCAAAATCAAGGTAACAATACTGGTAGCATTCGCTCTAACAATGGAGGATTCCAAAATAGTGGAGGCATGAGAAATGACGGTGGTATGAGAAATACTAGTCCTATGCAAAACTCTGGTGGTTTCCGTAGTGGTAGCTCTAACAGTGGTGGATTCAACTCTGGAGGTGGTATGCGATCTGGCGGAGGCAGTATGGGTGGCAGCACTGGCGGAGGAATGCGCTCTGGTGGCGGAGGCGGCATGAGATCTGGTGGCCGTTAATCTATTTAAAATTATAAATTCAAAAAAATAGTCTTTATACAAAGAACTTTAATATGTTAAAAAGAACATTACTGATACTGACTTTACCTGCTGCTTTCTATCTACAAGCGCAAGATATATCAGAAATTAGAAATACGACTGATGTCTATAACAACAACAGCATCAATGGAACTGCAAAATATGTTGGTATGGCTGGATCGATGGGTGCACTTGGAGGAGATATATCGAGTGTTAGTACCAACCCAGCTGGTTTAGGTGTTAATATTGCGAGTGACCTTAGTTTGAGTCTTTCGACTTTCTCTAACAAAAATACAAGTACAATTGCTGGCAAATCGGCATCGAACACCACTAATAAAACAGACTTAGGAAACGCATCGGCTATTATTTCATTTGACTTGAGCAATCTTAATTCTAAATGGAAATTTGTTAATGTCGGTGTAAGCTACAATTCATCATTTTTGAATGAAGCAATTGGCACACCTGGTAATAGCAATATTGTTATTCAGAAAGATTTGATCGATGCTAACAACAATCCTTTAGTTGGTAATCTATCTTATCAAGGTCATGTCTACAATAGAGATGGTAGGTCAGACAAAACTAATTTTACAATTGGTGCCAACTATGATAACAAAATCTATCTAGGAGCTGGTGTTAATATGAGTAATATTAGTTATTCTCAGGATGATTATTCGTTCTTTCATTTGGATGCGAACAATGTGACCGACTCTTTTGAAAAACAATACACGCCATATCTAGAACAAGCAAAAGGTTTCTCAGCTAATTTTGGTATTATTGGTAAAATTAGTAATCAATTCCGTTTGGGCGCTGCAATCGAAACACCAACTTGGTGGAATATCGATCGCGTTTTCAGAGAATATGGTACGGCTAATGATGGTTACATTAATTCGTCAGATTTTTCGGAATCTAGAGATTTGAGAACGCCATTTAAAGCGACTTTGAGTGCTGCTTTTGTACCAAGCAAAAATTTTGCTTTCAACGTGGATTATATCCAAGGACTTAGCAAGCCAAAATACACAACAACAAGTGCAGTTAATACAGACTTAAATGCTTTTTATAACCAAAATTATAATAACTCATCCGAAGTTAGATTGGGTGCAGAATACCGTTACGAAGGTTTCCGTCTAAGAGCTGGTTATGCCTTTGCGAACAATCCGTTTAACAATATGATGTTGTTGAGTTATAATGATGCAGGTGCAATGCAAGATAGCAACTACTCTAACCTTATGCTTTCTAAAAGAAATACATTGGGAGTTGGTCTAGGTTATGATTTCAAAGCATTTTATATAGATGCTGCTTATCAAAATGTATCTTCGGAATATAACAATCCATTCCTATATGGATCAGCAGCTAATGGTACAGGCTATTACAGTAATAACTTTGATGTTAACTCTCCTGCTTATGCAGTTTCGAAAGTTAAAAATCAAATGAACAATTTGGTATTTACATTGGGTTGGAAATTCTAAACCAAACTTAAACATAACAAAAAAGCTATTCGGATTTCGAATAGCTTTTTTTATGTTAAGATTGTTGCAACTCTTTATCGGTCGGTTGCGTTTTCTTCTTGGTAACTTTTTTAACAACATAATCAATCACGATTGGTGCCAAAATAGTCAGAAGTGTTCTAAGTAATCTCGATTTCATAATGTTAATATTTAAGACATTAGAAACAAGATTTAAGCCAATTTACTTTTCTTTATTTTTCGACTAAAGCTTCACCATCGAATTTCACATCATCCCAACCATACTTCATAAAGTTGCGAATATTTTGATGGTCATTGCCCTCTGGATCTTGTAATACTTCTTTTTTATAGTAATCTCCAAACAAATCTAAAGTCTGCTCTTTATTAAGATTATTCATTTTGGCAAAATAAAAAATCTTGCACGAACCATTATTTTGATTGGCTATATTAATTTGGTCACCGTTGGTAAATTTGGTTGGAAAGAAATCATAATGTTTGTCAATATCAGCGATAACATTATTAAAATCGAAATTCGTTTCTCCGTTTTTTATTTGTTCTAAAATTGTACTCATTTCTATAAAAGTTTAAATTCAAATTTACAATAAAAAAACTCCGAAGCCAATGACATTCGGAGTTTTATATAAGTTAAATATTCTCTCTTAATGAGAAATATTACTTGTATCTTCTGGTTTGTGCTTGTGTTTAAAAATCAAAGCAAACAACACTGTTACTACCAACGCATAAGATGCAAAGATGTACCACGATGTTTTCCAACCATCCAATTGTTCTAAAAGATCTGTTTTGCTAAACACAAAATGATTTACAATTTCTTGAGCACCAAGCATACCTATTGTTGCACCAAAACCATTGGTCATCATCATAAATACACCTTGTGCAGACGAACGAATTTCTTTGTTGGTTTCATTATCAACATAAAGTGAACCTGATACATTGAAAAAGTCAAATGCAATACCGTACACAATCATCGAAATAACAAACATCCAAACGCCCGATCCTGGATTCCCTAGACCAAACAAGCCAAAACGTAAAACCCAAGCTGTCATTGCCATTAGCATTACTGTTTTGATACCAAATCTTCTTAGGAAAAATGGAATCAAAAGAATACAAAGCGTTTCAGAAACTTGTGATAAAGATATCAAAGCATTTGCATTGTGTGCTCCCCAAGTATTTGCGTATTCTGGGATTTCTTTAAATGTTGTAATAAATGGATTTGCATATCCATTTGTAATTTGCAACGAAACGCCCAATAACATTGAGAAAATAAAGAAAATTGCCATTTTCTTATCCTTGAATAATGAGAAAGCTTTTAAACCTAATGCATCACTCATCGATTTCTTTTCAACGGATTTGTCGACAGCGCAATTCGGTAGTGTGAAACTATATAAGAATAACAAAATTCCTAAAACTCCAGAAACATAAAACTGATTGTAGTCTGACTGAAAACTTTTGAAACTAGGGTCTCCCGAGAAATTGAAAGTGTAGCTTCCGTTTTCGACACCGAAGAAATTCACAAAAAGCATTGCAACGATAAAACCAACAGTACCGAATGTTCTAATCGGTGGGAAAGCCTTAATCGTATTGAGATTATTTTGTTTCAGAATGGTGTAAGCCGTGGAATTCGACAATGCAATTGTCGGCATAAAAAAGGCAACACTTAAAGAATACAAGGTAAAAATCGTTGTAAAATCAACATTAGCACCTGCTGATTGTCCGTAATATCCGGCACTGATGATGAAGATTGCTGCCAAGAGGTGATTAATCCCTAATAATTTTTGAACAGGAATCCAACGGTCAGCAATAATCCCCATAATCGCAGGCATAAAGATTGAAACAATCCCTTGCATAGCGTAAAAAAGTCCTATTTTAGGACCTAAACCGACAGAACCAAGATAATTCCCCATTGAGGTCAGGTAAGCACCCCACACAGCGAACTCTAAAAAGTTCATGATGGTTAAACGTAATTTTATGTTCATAGTAGTTGAAAGTAAATAGAATTATTCAATTTTTCGGTTACGCTTTTTGATTTCTTCTTGAATCTTTAAAGCGGTGTCAAAATCTTCTTCTTTAACAGCATCGTCCAAGAGTTGTGATAAGTCTTGTGATGACAAACTGGATAGATTATTGGTTTCGGTTTGTTCTTCTTTTTCTTCTTGCACTTCCGCAGAAAATTCTTCGGGTTCGCTAATTTCTAAAAGAATACCTGCTTCGCTAAGGACTTGCTCGGTTGTGAAAATTGGTGCATCAAATCGTACAGCCATCGCAACAGCGTCTGATGTACGCGCATCCAAGATTAACTCTTCGTCCGAAATGTTATTAATAAACACCAAATTCGAGAAGAAAACGCCATCTAAAATTTGATAGATGACAACAGAACCAAGCTTGTACTGCGTAGACTTTACAAAGCTTGTAAACAAATCATGGGTTAATGGTCTAGGAGGTTGTATGTCTTTTTCTAAACCAAGAGATATGGATTGTGCTTCGAAATTACCAATAACCACAGGCAACTTGACACCTGTCTCTTCATGTTCCAAAAGTAATGCATAAGCACCAGATTGTGTCTGGCTATAGGAAATTCCTCTGATGATAAGTCTTTTATAATCCATCTAGCAAATATAAAGTTTTTTAGGTATTCAAGGCTTTGTTTTTCTAACAAGTATAATTAATTGATTTGTAATTGTCTATGCTTGAAAAATCCTAAATTTTGTGAATTTGGCATTTCCTAATTATCCCCTGTTGCGCCCCGACTTGAGTGGAACTCCTTTTTTTTGCTTGGCCTAAAAGGGTTGGCAAAAAAAGAGTGGGAACGGAAGGCGGAAATGGCGCCCAAATAAAAAAGCCCGAGAAGATTCTCAGGCTTTATATCGAGTCTAAAAATCGGTTAAGATTTGAAGGCTTTTAATTTTTCTGTTAAAGCAGGTACAACTTGGAATGCGTCACCAACTACACCATAATCTGCAGACTTGAAGAACGGCGCTTCTGGATCGTTGTTGATAACAACAATTGTTTTGGAACCGTTAACGCCCGCAAGGTGTTGGATTGCTCCAGAAATACCAATTGCGATGTATAAGTTAGGCGAAATCGCTTTACCAGTCTGTCCCACGTGCTCAGAATGAGGTCTCCAACCGATGTCAGCAACTGGCTTAGATGACGCTGTTGCAGCACCTAGTACGTTTGCCAAATCTTCGATCATTCCCCAGTTTTCTGGACCTTTAAGACCACGACCTGCAGAAACAACGATTTCGGCTTCTTTAAGGTCTAGCTTACCAGAAGATTGCTCGTGGCTAACCACTTTTGTATCTTCGTTTGCGATGCTAAGTTCTTTGATGATTTCTCTACCTTCAGTTTGATTCTCTTTAACACCGAAAGCATTTTGAGATACTGTAAGGATTACATTTTTCGCGTCTGCTTTTGCATGCATATAACCTTTTCCTGAGAAAGCTTTTCTCTTCACTTCGAAAGGAGAAAGTGAATCTGGGGCTGCAATTACATTGGTAATTAAAGAAGATCCTTTGATAATAGATAGCATTGGCGCGATTGATGAAGCATCTGTTGTATGTGGGAATACGATGATATCTCCTGTGAATACTTCTGCAATTGCTTGTGCATAAGCTTTTGCGCCAAAAGACTTAAGACCTCCATCTACGATATGGATTACTTCTTCTGCACCATATTTGAATAATAAATCTGAAGAATCTGTTGGGTTGATAGCGATTGCTGTAACTGTATCACCAGCTTGTGTAGCAATTGCTCTAGCGTAAGAAACTGCTTCGAAAGCTGCTTTCTTGTAAACGCCATTTATATTTTCTGCATATACGAATATTGCCATTTTCTTAAATTTTAAATTTTGGATTATAAATTTTAAATGATTTATTTGAGATTTGACATTCGATTTTTGAGATTAAGACTGCAAAATTTCAAATTTCAAATCTTCAATTTCAAATCCTAATTAGATAACTTTAGCTTCTTCGTGAAGCAATCTTACCAATTCGTCTAAGTTGTCAGGAGAAACCAATTTAACAGCTGCTCTAGCAGGTACGCTATCAAAAGCTGTAGCTTCTACTTTTACTTCAACCGCTGAAGGCTCTACAACTTGTAAAGGCTTCGTTCTTGCAGACATAATACCTCTCATGTTCGGGATGATAAGGTCTTTCTCCTCAACCATACCTTTTTGACCAGCGATAACTGCAGGTAACTTAACAGAGATAGTCTCTTTACCACCTTCAATTTCTCTAACAGCGTTAGCTTCTGGACCACTAACTTCTAGACCAACACAAGCGTTAACGAAAGGTTGCTCTAGCAATTGAGCTAACATCCCTGGTACTGCTCCACCGTTATAATCGATAGATTCTTTACCAGCGATAATTAAATCATAAGCGCCATCTTTTGCAACTTTCGCAATTTCTTTAGCTGTAGAATAGCTGTCTTTAGCTTCCATGTTAATTCTGATCGCATCATTTGCTCCGATAGCTAATGCTTTTCTGATAACAGGTTCTGTTGCAGCATCACCAACGTTAACCACAGTAACTGTAGCACCTTGGCTTTCTTGTAATTTTATAGCTTTTGTTAAAGCAAATTCGTCCAAAGGATTAATTACCCATTGGATTCCGTTTTTGTCGAACGCAGATTTGTCTGCGGTAAAGTTAATTTTACTTGTCGTATCAGGCACACTGCTGATGCAAACTAATATTTTCATTTGGATAATTTTTTTGAAATTAAGCTTTGTAAATATACTAAATAATACTATGCACGCATAATATTTTGTTATTTTATGAATAAGAATCGCCGAACAATTGATTCCGAGCAATATCATAAGATTCTTCAAAAAGTTTTGAATTAAATTTTAAAACAAATCCAAAGTTTTGACAAGAATCATAATTCCCAAAAATCATTTCTAAATCCGAAATCTTATTTCCTCTCATTATTTTTTGACTTGTGATGCTCGAAGTTCAACTTTCGCAGGTAAAACGCGAGGATCCATTTTCACCATATTCAGCACCAAATCGCCAATATCTCGTGGTTGTATTTTCCAAGACTCTTCTTCTGACGGTTCCGAATTATTAAAATAAGTATTAATCGATCCTGGCAAAATGACAGAACATTTAATATTATACTTTCTAAGATCCAACATTGCAGCTTGGGTAAAACCAACAACACCAAACTTAGAAGCATTGTAGCCACTTCCCTTTTCAAAAAAGTATTCGCCTGCCAAACTCGCGATTGAAATAAAGTAACCTTCGGTTTTCTTTAAAGCTTCAATGCTCGATTTTAAAGTATAAAAAACACCTGTCAAATTGGTATCAATCATATCTTGCCAATCATCGACACTCAAATCTTCAATGGAAGCAAAATGTCCCAAACCTGCATTAGCAATCACCAAATCTAATCTTCCGAATTTCTCCACAACTTTCGAAATCGCTTTTTGCTCATCTTCAAATTTTTTAACATCGGAAACAATTCCTAAAACACGTTCACCAGAGGCGTCCAATTGTTTTGAAGCTTTTTCTACATCTTCTGCTTTACGCCCCGAGAAAGCGATTCGGAAACCATTCTCCAACAAGACTTCTGCAATCCCAAAACCTACACCTTTTGTTCCACCTGTTATATAGGCCACTTTATTTTCTGACATATTGATTCTTTAGTTTTACAAAAATAAAAAAAGACAATCCTTTCGAATTGTCTTTTAATACATTTTAACCTTTTGTATAATACTCAAAGAAGTAAGGAATACTCTCAATACCTTTGTAGTAATTGTACAATCCGTAATGTTCGTTTGGCGAATGGATGGCGTCAGTGTCCAGACCGAAGCCCATTAAAACTGATTTTGCACCCAATACTTTTTCGAATAAAGAGGTAATCGGAATACTTCCGCCACTTCTATAAGGAAGAACTTCTCTACCGAAAGCTTGTTCCATTGCTTTTTTAGCTGCTTGGAATTCTTTAGTGTCGCTTTCCAAAACATAAGGCATTCCACCGTGGTGCGGCGTAACTTTAACCTTAACACTTTTAGGAGCGATCTTCTCAAAATATTTTGTGAACTTCTCTGTAATTTCTTCAGGTGTTTGATTCGGAACCAAACGCATAGAGATTTTAGCAAAAGCTTTAGAAGCGATAACTGTTTTCGCACCTTCGCCAGTATAACCTCCCCAAATACCATTAACATCTAATGTTGGGCGGATAGAAGCTCTTTCCAAAGTTGTATAGCCTTCTTCACCTTGGATATCGTTTAGTCCAATTGATTTTTTGTAGCTTTCTGGATCATCCTTTAGTTTGTTCATTTCTTTACGATCTTCGTCAGAAACTACCAATACATTATCGTAGAAACCATCAATTGTTATGTGTCCTTTATCGTCGATAAGATCACCAATCATTTTAGCCAAAACATTAATTGGATTCGGAACTGCTCCTCCATAAAGTCCAGAGTGTAAATCTCTGTTAGGACCTTCCACTTCTACTTCTACATAACTAAGACCTCTAAGTCCTGTTGTAACAGTTGGCTGCTCAACCGAATAAATATGCGTATCCGAAATTAGGATAACATCACATTTTAGTTTTTCTTTATTTTCTTCTAAGAAATCAGCTAAACTTGCAGAACCAACTTCTTCTTCACCTTCGATGATAAATTTAACATTACAAGGTAAAGAATTTGTCTTCATCATCGCTTCGAAAGCTTTAACATGCATGAAGAATTGTCCTTTATCATCCGCAGAACCACGTGCGAAAATTGCACCTTCTGGATGTAATTCTGTTTTCTTAACAACCGGCTCGAAAGGATCGCTTGTCCACAATTCTAATGGATCAGCTGGCTGAACATCGTAATGTCCGTACACCAAAACCGTTGGCAAAGCTGGATCAATCATCTTTTCGCCATAAGCAACTGGATAACCTTTCGTTTTGATAACTTCCACATTGTCAGCACCAGCTTTCTTCAAGTGATCAGCAACAGTGTCAGCACATTTCAGAACTTCGTCTTTGTAAGCTGGGTCAGCACTAATTGACGCAATTCTTAATACATCAAACAATTCGTCTAAAAAACGTTGTTTGTTTTCCTGAATATAATTTTGAGTTTCGTTCATATCTAAAACTATTTGGAATTAAATGATATAAAAAATGTCTCACCTGAGTAAGACATTATATATTGTGAGAATCTATTATTACTTAACTTTAACGCTATCAACTTTTGCAGCTTCAACAGGCGCAGCAACCGCAGTCTGTACTGGAGCAGCTTTTGTTGTGTCTGCTTTTGCTTCGTAAGTTCCATGTGGTGCGTTAGGATCATCGTATCTAACAACATCGTCAGTTTTCTTAAGACGACCTTTGTTACCTCCTTCTGGTAAACTACATGATACTACAAATAAAGCTGAAGCCAATAATAAAAGAGATTTTTTCATTCTTAAAATTTTAAAGCTCAAAATTACTAAAACTCGCTCGTACAACAAAATAAATATCAGAAATTTATTCCGATTCTTGATAATTGTTTTTAATCTAAGAGCCTTTTCAAAATTCTTAAGTCTAATTTGTTTAATCAAAATAAACGAAGTTTATTCTTAATTAAACATTAAGAAATTTAATAAATCGATTTGTTTATTTAGTTAAGAAATCAATAAATCGATTTTTTTAAAGGTTTTTAAGCGCATTTCTGTTAAATCTTAATTCCTTAATGTTAAAAAAAAATCGCAATAATATTTAAACAAGCTCCAAACTTCGGAGGACTAATTTGGCTTTTTGACTTTGTGTAAAAACTAAATAATCTTGTCCGCCGTCTTTTATTTTGTATTTCTTTTTAATCTCGTCTGGCGTCAATGGATGATTTTTAGAAATGATATTAAACTTTTCGTTTTTAATTAACTTCTTAGGATCAATATTTTCTACTTTTAAAATTCTTCCCGAGAAAGCATTTAACAATTCCGAAGACGTGTAAAGATGCGTATTTGGATGTAATTTCTTCAGTTTAAATAATTTCGAAACACTATTAAATCCACCCGACTTTAGAACGGCATTATTAGGTATATAAAGATAATCTTCGACTTCGCCAAAGTCAGCTTTTATCGACTTTTCATCTTCAAAATAAAATTCAAAATTAGAATCTTGACTTTCCAAATTAACACAAGAAATCAATGGATTCCCTGAATTAGAATTCTTTTCTAAAGTCAAAACCAATTCCTTAACATCATTTCGCCAAGCAATAATTTCGATTTTGGAAAGATGCTTAACCTCCGACACCAAATAACTAATATCAATCAACGGCGACAATTTAATAATAACTTTATCGCCAATTTCTAATAATTTATTTTGAATTTCTAAAATGTTGGGTGATAAATCTTCAAGCAAAAATTTCTTTTTAAAATTTTGATCACGGCGTGCTGGATCGAGATAAATGACATCAAAATGCTTTTTGTTTTGACTTAAAAAATCTTCTAAATCAAGATTGTGGAAATTCGCTTTTCTGCCAAGGATGTTCCAGTTGTGTTCAACAATTTTGATAAGTTCTGGATTCTGCTCGACCAAATCAATTTCCTCGAAATTTTTTGAAAGAAAATAAGCGTCAATCCCAAAACCGCAAGTCAAATCGAGGAAGTTTTCACCTTTTAAAAATTCAGCTTTATAAACGGCGGTAACTTCTGACGAAGCTTGTTCTAGATTGAGATTTGGAGGAAATATAATGTTGTCTTTCTTCAAAAACGGAAATTTCTTTTCGGCAACTTTTCGACCTTTAATCTGTTGCACAATTTCCGGCATGGAAACGCCATCAAAAGGCGATTTTTTCAATAACAAAGAATGCAAATCTGCGTCGAGATTTGCATTAATATAATTTTGAATTTCTGTACTTAGAAGTTTTTCCATTTTTAAAATATCTGAAACGACGTCAGTTCGAGTTTTTCCTGCAAGGAAAAGTATCGAGAACTTTAATTTTTTTTAATCTATTTTCGATACAATTTTTCTCATTTAGCATTCGAAAAATCACTCAAATTGACGATTAAAAAAAACTACTCAAACATTTCTGCCCAACGAACAGCTTTTATTTCGTTATCGTTGTAAAGATCAGAAACTTGTTTTGTAAGCTCCAATTTTGGATAAAGATTAACACCAATCAATTTGATTTTGCCCTCTTCTACCCAAGTTTGTTCTTTAGTTGCTTGCTCAAAAATCATTTTTTGAATTGCTCCATTTTTGATATTTTCTGCAAATCCACCTTTGTTTTCGAAATCCAAAAACAAAGTCCAAGCTTGCTCTGACAACTGACGCGTCACATCTTCGATCATATAACTTCCAGACGTTGCATCTTCAAAAACATTGATGATACTTTCGTAAGCCAAAACAATCATCTGTTTAAAAGACAATTCTTCGGAAAGTTTGGTTTGATTTTTAATTTTGAAATCGTTGGCGAAAACAGCATCAGCACCACCAATCATAGCTGCAGACAATTCTAGCGTCGAACGAATCAAATTATTTTCTTCGTCGTTGTTGGCTTTATTTCTAAAACTTGTCTCAGCAAAAATGTAGGGAAACAAATTCAATCCATATTCTTTAGAAAGCTGATTGAACAAATATTTAAAAGCTCTAATCTTCGCAATTTCTAAAAAATATTGGTGTCCAATTGCAAATCTGAAACTCAGTTTTTCTAAAATTTCCGATCCAAACTTCTCCACCAAATCTTTAGCTTTTGCTAATGCAATCGCCAATTGCTGAACCAACGAAGCACCAGCATTTTGATAAACCGAAACATCTACACCGATATTTCTTTTGAAATTATTATTAAGTAATGATTGTGCTAAAGCTTCATCAATATTGGCATCTTTAGAAAAAACATCAACCAAACTAACATATTGATTGGTCTCTACCGTTGCAAGATTCGCTAATTCTGGATTCGTAAAAAACAGCGTTTTCTCAGCAACTTTAACATCTTTATCGATTAAAAAAGCATAAGCATCTTCTTCCAAAAAGTCGTTGTATTTCGCAACAAGATGTGTACTTTCTTCAATTCTTGGAAGCTTTTCAGCTTTTGGCGTATTGTTGTTGTAATAAGCTTTAACAACAATATTTTCAAGATTTTCTTTAATTAAAATTGAATCAATATCATCGGTTTTCAATTGCTTTTTCACCAATTGTTCCCAATCTTGAAGACTAACTTTTGGAAATTCCATTTTTACTTTTTATCAATTTTTGTACTATCGGCAACGAGAATAAAGATTTCTTCATTAGGCTTTTTCATGAAATAATTTTCGCGAGCATATTTTTCTTTCTCGTCTTTATTATTCATTAGTTTTTTGTAGAAAGCATCGTTTTTCTCGTATTCGGCTTTGTAATAAGCCAATTGGTGTTCGTATTTTGTAATATCACCATTTAGCTCATTAACAACTAAAAAAGAGGTGTTGTCAAAGAATATCATCCATGCAAAAAAAGCCACCAAAGTGATGGTATATTTGTTAAAAATATAACTGGTCACAAACTTAAGAATCGGTGATTTTTTCTTGATATCTTTGATTAGCTCTTTCATTATTTTTTCAATGAATTGTTAATAACTGTAGTTAAAAAATCAATAGCCACCGTATTGTTTTTCATATTCGGAACAATAAGATCGGCTTCATTTTTTGATGGTTCGATAAACTCTTGGTGCATCGGCTTAAGCGTCGTTTGGTAACGGTGAAGCACTTCTTGCAAGTCTCTTCCACGCTCTTGTGTATCACGGCGAATTCTTCGGATCAATCTTTCATCAGAATCTGTGTGTACAAAGACTTTAAGGTCGTATTCTTTAAGCAATTCTTTGTTTGTTAAAACTAGAATTCCTTCAACAATTAATACATTTTTGGGTTCAACCAAAACATGATCTCCAGTTCTCGAATGTGTAACAAACGAATAAACAGGCTGCTCTATTGGTTGATTATTTTTTAAGGCTTTAACATGTTGCGTCAACAATTCGAAATCGATAGACTTTGGATGATCGTAGTTGAGCGCTTCGCGCTCCGCCAACGTCAGATGTGGGTTATCGTGATAATAATTGTCCTGCGAGAGAACGTTAACACCTTCTACATTAAGCTGTTGAAGAATTTTGTTAACAACAGTGGTTTTTCCAGAGCCCGTTCCTCCGGCAATACCAATTACAAGCATACTTTGATTTTTTACAAATTTAATTTAAAAATAACATTCAGCACAATAGAAATCACATGAAATATATTTTTTGAATTTTATATGTATAAAAAGTAAAATAACTAATCTTCTGTTGGCGAGATTCCTAATATATAATAGAAAACCGCTAAAGTTCTTGCCAAAAATTCTCGAGTATGATTTCGGTAGTAACTTTCATTCTTCGTAACATCTTGAGCGTCAAAACCTAAAGCATTCATATTATTATTTCTTGCAAAAAACAAAGCACGAAGATTATGAAAACCTTGAGACACGATGATGACATTTTTCTCCTTGTAGACGTCCTTACAACGCATAATGCTTTTGTGCGTGTTAAAACCTTTAGGATCTTCTATAATAATATTTGCAGGAACACCTTCTGTATAAACAAGGAATTTCTTCATCGCAGCAGGCTCATCATAATTCTTTGATTTTTCGCCACTCACGATAATTTTTTTGATTTTTCCATGATGATACAAGGTGCCGACAGCAGCCATTCTTGCAGTAAAATAAGGATTGGCAAAGCCCGATTTCATTTTGGGAGAAGTTCCCAAAACCAAAGCACATTCGCGAGGCGGAACTTTACTAATTTTGGTATAAGTCCTACCACTTGTCAAAGCGAAAACCCAGAAATTCGCTAAAAGCATTAGCAAAAAAATCAATTCAAGGCTGACAAAGATGGTCTTGAAAAAAGATTTTATAAACTTCCACATACAAACTGGTTCGCTAACTATATTTTTGAGACAGTGAATTTAACTATAATTTTTTAAAAACAGACTAAAAACTATTAATCAATAATATCAAAATCCAAAAATAAATCTTGACTCATCGCAATTGCCGAACAAGGCAAAATCTTGGATTCTGCAAGTTCTCTATCCGTAAGATACTCATTCTCTTCCATTTCCACTTCACCATTTTTAAGTTTGCAAAGACAACTACCGCAAACGCCAGACTTACAAGAATATGGAACATTAATTCCCAGTCCCAACAATTGTTGCAGAATTTTTCCCTTGTTATTTTTAAGAATAATATCTTCCTCTATCAGATGATTGTATTTAATTTTAACCTTGATATTTTCAACCAAAGGAAAAGCTTTTTCTTGCGGATAAATATCTTCGTTAAAAGATTGAAACAATTCAAAATGAATATCACGCTTCGGAATTCCGCGATTATAACAAGCATTGGCAACGCTTTTTATCATTTCTCCCGGACCACAAATCACGACTTTATCGGTTGCATCCCAAATCGTTGACTCCTCGTCTTCTACGTCCAAATGCAAAATCTGATTGATAATAAGCCCAACCTTTTTGTCATCGAATCGGCCTTCGAAAAGCAAATTATTAATCCGCTCCCGCGAGAAAAAATAATGAACAAAAAATCGGTCAGAATAATCTTGTTCTAATTTATCTAACTCAGATTTAAAAATAACATCTTGCTGAGTTTTATTACTATAAAATAAGAAAATCCTTGTGCTAGGTTCATGATGCAAAAGATTTTTGATTTGGCTAAAAATAGGCGTAATTCCAATTCCTGCAGCAAAAGCAAGAATGCTTCTTTTTTCGTCGGGTTTCAAAATCAAAGAAAAACGACCTTGCGGCGTACTGACAGACATCTCGTCACCAACATTATAGTTTTGATAAATCGCATTTGCAGAACTCTCTGGAGAACTGATTTTAATAGCAACTTCGAAGTTTTCTTCCTCGGGAGCAGTCGTTATCGAGTAATCGTTAATTTTTTCTAATTCATTAATATTGAACTTTAAGCCAACGTATTGTCCTGATTTATAAGCGAAAACAGATTTTAATTCTTGAGGAATTTCGAAACCCAATAAGAAACTATCTTTGGTTAAGTCTATTTTTTTAACTAATTTTAACCGATAAAACTGAGGTTGATTTCCAACTGCAAAAATTTGTTCTGTCATAGCCTCAAAATTAATCAAAAATTATCAAAGTATAATTTCGTAAAAACAATTTCAAGCTTTTAATAATCAAAATAAAATAAATGAGAAAATTAGTCTTAAGCCTTGTTTTGGGGGCGTCTTTAATTGCATGTAAAAACGATAAAGAACTAAAATTCGAAGAGAAAAATAAAGAAACTGATTCAACAACAATCGGTGCCAAAGTAGAAGAAGATTCTGCAATTATCCATAAAGATTTAGTAGAATTCCAGCCAGCACAAATGCCAAATATTTTGGCTGCAAAAACAAACGATACCTTATATGTAACCAACTTTTTTGCAACTTGGTGCCAACCTTGTATGATAGAAATTCCACATTTCAAAGAAAAAATGGAAGCTTTAAAAGGGCAACCTGTAAAATTCACGTTTGTAAGTCTTGATAACAAATCGGATTGGAAAACTTCGGTTAGCGATTTCGCTGATGAATATGGACTTCGCAATAATATCGTATTGCTTGATGGTAGCAATTTGACACCAGAATTTTTTAAAGAAAATTTTGACACTTGGAATGGCGAAGCAATTCCTTTCACATTAATGCGTCGCGGAAATATGGTCGACGAATATATGGGGTCGATGCAAAAAGAGGAAATAAATAGCAAAATCGATAAAATGATGGCTGCTAATTTTGCTCCAAACTTAGACCAACAGAAAGAAAAGAGTAAGATTACAGGCAAAAAATAATCAAAAAGACATCCACTTGGATGTCTTTTTTCTTTTTAATAATTGTACTTTTGGCAGACAAAATAAACTATGGCTAAAAGCTTCCGAATTCTTGGTTTTGCATTAGGCATCGGCATTCTTGTCGCTGTTGCTATCAACCTGAATATCGGTTTTATCCAATTACGTTTTCAAGATTTTTTTGATGAAAATTCTGTCAACGCTGCGATTGCCGACATCAGAATTAATCGCGTATTAGCGATGATTTTGGCAGGCATTTCGATTCCGAGTAGTGGTTTTTTGTTACAAGAATATTTTAAAAATCCTTTGGCTGGGCCAGACGTTTTGGGAATCACTTCGGTTTCGAGTTTGGCTGTTGCATGTTTCATCTTCTTTTCGCAATCTTGGATTTTGCCAGATTTCCTACAAAATAGTTTTATCAGCATCTCGGCAATTGGCGGAAGCTTGGTATTAATGCTGGTTTTGATTTTGTTTTCAAAGCGTTTTCAAAATGCGTCTTTTATTATAATTTTTGGTTTTTTAATATCTGCCTTGGCAGGTGCAATTGTCAGCATTTTGCAATTTTATGTCGAAAGTCAAAGTCTCAAAAACTACATTCTGTGGTCATTTGGTGCCAATAATAATGTAAGTCGTGAGCAACTTTTAATATTATTTTTAATCGTACTAATAGGACTATTTTTCAGCTTCAAATCTATAAAACCATTAATGGGAAGCGCTTTCGGAACTTCTTATGCACGAAGTATTGGTGTTAATCTTGAGACTTTAAAGTATTTCATAATTATTGCCACATCCCTACTATCAGCGTCTGTTACTGCGTTTTTAGGACCGATATTATTCGTCGGAATTGTCGTGCCACATTTTTGTCGTTTGTTATTTAATCCATCAAAACTTTGGCATCAATGGATTCTCAACATGATAATGGGAATTTTTATTATGTTAAGTTTTTCAATTTTATCAGAGTTGACGCAGTTCCCAATCAATATCATCACTTCGGTTATTGGTATTCCAGTTATACTTTTGATGCTTCTTAAACAATCTAAAAATATTTAATTATGAGTGCGTTTTTAGAATTGAAAGACTTAAGTATTGGCTACAACAAAAATTTGGTTTCAGATATTAATACAGAAGCAAATCTTGGCGAAATCATCCTATTGATGGGAAATAACGGCGTTGGTAAAACAACATTGATAAAAACCTTACTTAAACAAAATCAAATTTTAAAAGGTGATATTTTAATTGATGGAAAATCTTTAAAATCCATTTCTCAACAAGCTATTGCCGAAGATGTTGCAATTGTTTTTTCCAAAGCAGAAATCCCAACCAATTACAGCGTTGAGGAACTTATCAACTTTGGAAAGTATATTCATTATCCTTATTATTTTAAAATTAATGAAAAAGATAAAAAGGAAATCTCTGAGATTATTTCTAAACTCAATCTAGAGCAATATCGACAAACGCAACTGCAACACTTATCTGACGGAAATCTTCAAAAAGCTTTTATTGGTCGAGCTTTAGCACAAAACTCTCCGATTATTATTTTGGATGAGCCAACAACGCATTTGGACGAAGAAAACAAATTAATTATTTTAAAATTGCTCCGTTCACTGGCAAAAACGCAAAACAAATTAATTTTATTTTCGTCGCATGATTGGCGTCTTGCACGTGAGTTTGCTGATAAAATTTGGTGGATTCGCGACCAAAAATTAAGCTCTGGAATAACGGAAGAAATTCTTCTAGAGTACAAAAACTTCCTCGACCCTCATATTTTTGACATAAATTCTAAATTTGTTTCTCCTAAAATTTTCGCGCCACAACTCGAAAAAGAATTGTTATTTTCATTTCTTCAAAAGAATTTCGATGAAGATTTATCCTCGTTTTCAATAACTTACAATGACAATTTGTGGTCAATTAACGAAAATTCTTCATTAAGTTATCACAAAAACCTTTCAGAAATAAAAAATTCGCTACAAACTCGCTTAAAATCTACATTTTAGATAATTTTATTTTCTATTTATTGCGAATAGCATAGCAATTAACCCACTGATTCTCAATATTTAACATTTATTTAACTTAGATATACTATGCATGCATAATATATTTTCCTAATTTTGAGTAATCACTTTAATGGTTATTATGGAAAAGAAAAATTCTGATAAAGTTGAAAGTGTAGATTTATTACTTAAATCTGCGTGGTTAGCTGTATCCAAAATGTATTCGGACAAAGCATCGCTATACAATTCTACAGCAGTACAAGCATTGACATTGCTAAAAATTGACCCAAAAGAAGGTACTAGAAGTACGAATCTTGGTCCTAAAATGGCAATCGAACCAACGTCATTGACAAGAATTATCAAACTTTTGGAAGACAATGGTTATATCTATAAAGAAAAAACGACGACTGACAAACGCGAAGTTATTATTAAGTTAACGGATAAAGGCATCGAATCGCGTAATCTATCTAAAAAGGTTGTTCTTGATTTTAACACCAAAGTTGTTGAAACCATTCCTCAAGAAAAATTTGAAGTTTTCAAGGAAGTGATGACTCAAATTCTAAAAATCGCCAACGATCTTAATAACAAGAAATAACATAGTGTTTTTATAAAACATTATTCAAATAAAATTAAATACAAAATCATAATGAAATCGCAAGATTCCATTATTCCAATAAAATTAAATAATAAAAAATAATGAAAAGACGAATCAAACACGTTACAGTATTAGGTTCCGGAATCATGGGAAGCGGTATTGCTGCGCACTTTGCAAACATTGGCGTGGAAGTATTGCTTTTGGACATTGTTCCTTTCGAACTTACTGAAGCTGAACAAAAAAAAGGTTTGACTAAAGAAGACAAAGCGGTTCGCAACAGAATTGCCGCCGAAAATTTAGCAAAACTTCAGAAATCAAGCCCTGCGCTACTCTATTCTCCAAAATTTGCGGACAGAATTAAAGTAGGAAACTTCGACGACGATATGAAGAAAATCGCGAATACCGATTGGATTATCGAAGTTGTTGTAGAAAGATTGGACATCAAAAAATCGGTTTACGAAAAAATCGAGCAATTCCGCAAGCCAGGAACTTTGGTTTCGTCGAACACTTCGGGGATTCCGATTCATCTTTTGACAGAAGGCAGAAGCGATGATTTCAAAGATTATTTCGCAGGTACACACTTCTTCAACCCTGTTCGTTATTTGCCGTTGTTGGAGATTATTCCAACGCCGCACACGCTTCCAGAAGTTGTAGATTTCTACATGTCTTACGGAGCGAAATTCCTTGGAAAAACCACTGTTTTGGCAAAAGATACGCCAGCTTTTATCGCTAACAGAATCGGTGTTTTCGGGATTATGAACATCTTTAATACGATTCAGAAATTAGGTTTAAACATTTCTGATGTTGATAAATTAACTGGACCAGTTATCGGTCGTCCAAAATCAGCGACTTTCCGTACGGCGGATGTTGTAGGTTTGGATACGTTGGTACACGTGGCTAACGGCGTTCGCGAAAGTGGTGTTGAGCAAGATATGTTCAAGGACCAATTTGCAATGCCGAGCTACATCGACTTTTTGATGAATAACAATTTCTTGGGCTCAAAATCGGGTCAAGGTTTCTTCAAAAAAGTTAAAAACGCCGATGGAAGCTCAGATATTTTAAGATTAAATCTTGATACTTTAGAATACGAAACGCAAGGAAAAGTAAGTTTCCCAACTTTAGAATTAACAAAAACGATAGAAAAACCTTTGGACCGTTTCAAAGTTTTAATCGGTGGTAAAGATAAAGCTGGCGAATTCTACAGATTGACCTTGGGAGCGATGTTCGCATACGTTTCTCACAAAGTTCCTGAAATTTCTGACGACATCTACAAAATCGACGATGCGATGAAAGCTGGTTTCGGTTGGGAAAATGGTCCTTTCGAAATTTGGGATGCTGTAGGCGTTCAAAAAGGTATCGAATTGGCTAAAGAAGCGGGTTACGAAGTTTCGGATTGGGCTAAAGAATTGGCTTCTAAAAATGAAACTTTCTATAAAGTTAATGATGAAGGTCAAAGTATTTTCTACGATAAAAACACAGGTAACTACGACCAAATCCCAGGTCAGGAAGCCTTTATCATCCTTGATAATATCAGAAAAAACAAAACACTTTGGAGCAATTCTGGTTCTTCGATTTTAGATTTAGGAGACGGAATTATCAACTTCGAAGTTCATTCTAAAATGAATTCTTTGGGTGGTGAAGTTCTTGATGGACTAAACCGAGCAATCGACCTTGCAGAAAAAGAATACGACGGATTGGTAATCGGAAACCAAGGTGCTAACTTCTCGGTTGGTGCTAATTTGGCGATGATTATGATGATGGCGGTTGACCAAGATTGGGACGACTTGAATATGGCGATTGCATATTTCCAAAACTCGATGATGAGAATTCGTTACTCGTCGATTCCTGTTGTAGTTGCTCCTCACACAATGACTTTGGGTGGTGGTTGCGAAATGACGCTTCACGCTGACCGCGTTGTTGCTGCTGCAGAAACGTATATCGGATTGGTGGAGCTTGGCGTTGGAGTAATTCCTGGCGGTGGTGGTACCAAAGAATTGACGTTGAGAACTTGCAGAGAGTTTATGAAAGACGATGTTAAAACCAACAGACTTCGCGACGCTTTCATGAATATCGCAACGGCTAAAGTGGCGACTTCGGCTTACGAAGCTTACGACATGGGAATTTTGGAGCACGGAAAAGACATCGTTGTTGTTGATAAAAAACGTCAAATTGCTGAGGCTAAAAAAGTGGCTAAACTTATGGCTGAGCAAGGTTACACGCAACCTATTGAGCAAAAAGTGACGGTTCTTGGTAAAGATGCTCTGGGTATGTTCTACGTAGGTACTGACCAAATGCTTGCTGGAAATTATATTTCAGAATACGACAAGAAAATTGCAGATAAATTAGCAAACGTAATGGTAGGCGGAAATCTTTCTGAGCCAACTGCCGTTTCCGAGAGATATTTATTGAATCTTGAAAGAGAAACTTTCCTTTCCCTTTGTGGCGAAAGAAAAACTCTTGAGAGAATTCAGCACATGTTACAAACTGGGAAACCGTTGCGTAATTAGTGGGAAGCTCCGTAGGAGCGACCTGTTAATAGCAGAAAGTGAATTTATTTTGTTGAACCTCGTAGAGGCGACCTGATAATTGTTATGGCAAACACGTACACACAAATTTATATCCAAATTGTTTTCGCTGTTAGTGGAAGACAAAACTTGATTTCGAAAGAAAACAGAGAGGAGTTGCATAAATTTATTTCAGGGATTGTTACTAACAGAGGACAAAAATTATTTGCGGTATTTGCAATGCCAGATCATGTGCATCTGCTTGTCAGTATGAGTCCAGCGATTTCTATTTCTGATTTAGTTAGAGATATTAAAGCAGGTTCATCAAAATTTATCAATGATAAAAAATGGATGAATGGAAAATTCCATTGGCAAGAAGGTTATGGTGCATTTTCATATTCGAAAAGCAGTGTAGATACCGTTGTAAAATATATTTTAAATCAAGAAGAACATCATAAAAATAAATCATTTCGAGAAGAATATTTAGACTTCATGCAAAAATTTGAAATTGAATATGATTCTAAATATTTATTCGATTGGATAGAAGATTAACAGGTCGCTCCTACGGAGCTCCGCTTACCGCTCAAATCCTAGGCTATTAACAGAAAACCTCTACGAGGCAAAAAGCAAAGAAAAATTAATTTTAATTAACAAAAAATGAAAACAGCATACATTATAAAAGGTTACCGTACAGCGATTGGAAAAGCTCCAAAAGGCTCACTACGCTTTACAAGACCCGACGAAATGGCAGCAACAGTTATCGAAAAACTAATGGCTGACGTTCCGCAATTAGATAAAAACAGAATCGACGACCTTATCGTTGGAAATGCAATGCCAGAAGCAGAACAAGGCTTGAACGTTGCGCGTTTAATCTCTTTAATGGGACTAAACACCGACAAAGTTCCAGGCGTTACCATCAACAGATATTGCGCATCAGGTTCGGAGGCGATTGCGATTGCGACTGCAAAAATCCAATCTGGAATGGCTGATTGTATCATCGCAGGTGGTACAGAATCGATGAGTTATATTCCAATGGGTGGTTACAAACCCGTTCCAGACCCTATTTTAGCAAAATCAAATCCCGATTATTATTGGGGAATGGGATACACGGCGGAAGCGGTAGCTAAGGAATTCAATGTTTCAAGAGAAGCTCAGGACGAATTTGCTTTTAAATCTCATCAAAAAGCTTTGAAAGCGATTGCAGAAGGAAGATTCAAAGACCAAATCGTTCCAATGCCCGTAGAATATACTTTTATCGACGAAAATCAAAAATTGCAAACCAAAAAAGTAGAATTTGCAATGGATGAAGGTCCAAGAGCAGATACTTCTTTGGAAGGTTTGGCAAAATTAAAACCAGTTTTCGCACAAGGCGGAAGCGTAACGGCAGGAAACTCTTCTCAAATGTCAGACGGCGCGGCTTTCGTAATCGTAATGTCCGAAGAAATGGTAAAAGAACTTGGTTTAGAGCCAGAAGCAAGATTAGTTTCTTACACTGCAGCAGGTTTAGAGCCAAGAATTATGGGAATGGGACCAGTTTATGCAGTACCAAAAGCATTAAAACAAGCTGGACTTCAACTAAATGACATCGACTTAATCGAACTTAATGAAGCATTTGCTTCTCAATCGGTTGCCGTAATCAATGAGTTAGGAATCAATCCAGAAATCACAAACGTAAACGGAGGCGCAATCGCACTTGGTCACCCACTTGGATGTACAGGAGCAAAATTGGCGGTTCAGTTATTCGACGAAATGAAAAAACGTAACCAAAAATACGGAATGGTAACGATGTGCGTTGGAACTGGTCAAGGTGCAGCAGCGATTTATGAACTACTTTAATAAAATAAAATCACAATAAATAATGGCAAATTTAACTGGCGGTGAGTTTCTAATTAAGGAAATCCCAGCAAACGAAATCTTCTCTTTGGAGGAACTGAATGAAGAACAAAAAATGCTTCGCGACTCTGCAAAAGAGTTTATCGACAGAGAAGTAGTTCCGAATAGAGAAAAATTCGAACATAAAGATTATGCATTCACGGAAGAATGTATGAAAAAATTAGGCGAAATGGGAATGTTGGGAATCACCGTTCCTGAGCAGTATGGCGGTATGGGAATGGGCTTCATCAACACGATGTTGGCTTGCGACTACCTTTCTGGTGCTACGGGATCGTTGGCTACGGCTTTCGGTGCGCACACGGGAATTGGAACGCTCCCTACCCTTTTGTACGGTTCTGAAGCTTTAAAATCAAAATATCTTCCTGATTTAGCAGCGGGAGCAAAATTCGGAGCTTACTGTTTAACAGAGCCTGATGCAGGTTCGGATGCGAATTCAGGAAAAACAAGAGCGACACTTTCGGCTGATGGAAAACATTACATCATCAACGGTCAAAAAATGTGGATTTCTAACGCAGGTTTTGCAGATACTTTCACGCTTTTCGCAAAAATTGATGATGATAAAAACATCACTGGTTTCGTAATCAATCGCTCTGAATTGGAAGATCCAAATTCTCTTACTTTAGGTGAAGAAGAGCACAAATTGGGAATCCGCGCGTCTTCTACGAGACAAGTTTTCTTCAACGATATGAAGGTTCCAGTGGAAAATATGTTGGGGGAAAGAAATAACGGTTTCAAAATAGCTTTAAATGCATTGAACGTTGGTCGTATCAAGTTGGCAGCGGCTTGTTTGGATGCTCAAAGAAGAATTTTAAATCATTCAATTCAATACGCGAACGAAAGAAAACAATTTGGTGTTTCGATTTCAACTTTCGGAGCTATCAGAAAGAAATTGGCTGAAATGGCAACAGGAACTTTCGTTTCAGAAGCTGGTGCTTACCGTGCTGCAAAAGATGTTCAGGATAAAATCGACGAATTGGTAGCTGGTGGAATGAATCACCAAGAAGCAGAATTGAAAGGTGTTGAAGAATTCGCGGTTGAATGTTCAATTCTAAAAGTTTTCGTTTCGGATTTAGCACAACATACAGCTGATGAAGGTATCCAAATCTACGGTGGAATGGGCTTCTCAGAAGACACACCAATGGAAGCAGCTTGGAGAGATTCAAGAATTTCAAGAATTTATGAGGGAACCAACGAAATCAACAGACTTCTTGCAGTTGGAATGCTTATTAAGCGTGCTATGAAAGGGCAATTAGACCTTTTAACTCCTGCAATGGCGATTTCTAAAGAGTTGATGGGAATTCCATCTTTCGAAGTTCCAGATTATTCGGCTTACATGAGCGAAGAAAAAGCAATTATCGCAAACTTGAAAAAAGTATTCTTGATGGTTTCTGGTGCAGCGCTTCAGAAATACATGATGGATATCGAAAAGCAACAACATCTATTGTTAAACGCTTCTGAGATTTTGAACCAAATTTATATGGCAGAATCTGCAATCCTAAGAGCTGAAAAACACTTCTCAGCGGATTCAGTAGAAGCAGCAATGGCTCAATTGAACCTTTACAAAGCGGTTGAGAAAATCATCACAGCAGCTAAAGAAGGTATCGTTTCTTTCGCAGAAGGCGACGAGCAAAGAATGATGTTGTCTGGTCTTAGAAGATTCACGAAATACACCAACACTCCAAATGTTGTAGCACTTACAGAGAAAATTGCTGCACATTTTGTGGAGAAAGGACATTATTAAGAGTTGGAAGTTTAAGGTTTAAAGTTGGAAGTTTCGCTTTTGAACATAACTTTAAACATGAAACTCGAAACAATAAAAAACCTCGCTATGGCGAGGTTTTTTGCTTTATATTTCATTATTAGAAGACATGTAAGTTTCAAAAGTTTCTTGAAATTTCTCTAAACTTTCGTTTCCGGATTTTATAACTTTTCCTGATTTGTAAATGTCATACTTTCCTGTTTTAGAATCTTTAGAATCACTTTTCCAAATGATTCCATTGGTGATTTTCCCTTGGCTATTGGTTTTTAACCAAGCAGTTCCTTGCGGTTGGACTTTCTCGGCATATTTTCCATAGTAGATTTTCAAAAGAGCATCTTCCTGTGAGAAGAATTGCGCAATATTATCAAAAATCGAATCCAAAGAATTTAATTTTGGGTCAATATTTAATCGGTGAAATAGCTTCAAACTTTTGTCTGGATTATCGTCGCCAAGTTTTTCATAATTGGAAACTACTACAACATAAAAAAATGAATTCGCAAAATAACCTCCCGTCACTCTTGCATTTTTAGGCAAATTATTGATGTCAAAATCTATTGTCTCTACCGAAATAGTTTGTTGATTTTTGTAGAAAAACGATTTGTATTGCTTTCCATTTTTCACGCCAAATTTTAGCAAAGAGTTTTTATCGTCGATACTTTTCCCAATAATTTCTTTATCAGTTTTTGTGAAAACCAAATGATTGCCGTAATTCATGGCATACATAGAAACTACGAGGCTATCGAGTTTATCGCCTTTATATTTTTTATAAACTTCCCCACTTTCTATTTTCTTGGTTTCGGTTTTTTGTGCGAAAACAAAACTCGAACATAAAAGCAACACAGCGATAACAAAGATATCTTTCTTCATCAATAATATTTTAGAATTTAAAAATAAAACTTTTACGACTAATAGGAAAAATTTAGAATTTTCATTTATCTAAGTCATAATATTATCTATTATTTTTTGTAGATTTATCAATATAAACTAACAATCGCAAAACGTTTAAATACAAATCTTTTTATAAATATGAAAAAATCTCTATTAGTTTTAGCATATTTTATTTCAATCCTGTTCTATTCTCAATGTGATACCTTTTCGGATTGTAATCCTAATAGTGGATTATATTCAGGTAATGATCCAAATCTCATAGAATATGATAATTTCACCGTTGCCTTTCATACGTCAGTAGTTAAAGATGCTTTTGGCCAATGGAAGGTCTGGGGTGCGAACGGAAAATCGGATGGTATGACAGCAGCAAGTGTTCCCCAATTTATAAACCAAGAAAATTACCCAAACTTGCGCGGTGATATTTTAAAAGTTACAGTAGGTTCCTACTTAGGCAATGCTCAATTGATTGTATTGACTACCGAAGGTTTATTTGTCGGCGGTGCTCCGGAATCTGTGATTCCATCAAGTATTAAATCTACCGCTGAATTTGACAAGATAACCGTTAACTCTAAGTCCGACGGTCTGCCAGCAGGAGTAATGCCTAAAGATGTAAAAATGCTTTTCGCTTCAACTTATACATTAATCTTGACAACGTGCACAGGCGAGGTATATGTCCTTAGCAAAAGCCCAGAAGCTTGGGCTAATGGAAAACAAGGAAGTGATGATATGTGGCATCAGGTAATGGAAAATCCTACTGCACCACTTAAAGATATCATCGTCTGTCGTGGGCAAAGCGCAAAAGGATATGCCTTAAAAAAAGATGGCTCGCTATGGACTTGGGGTGACAATGTTCAATTAGGAGCAAACCAAGCAGCAGCAAATGTATCTTTAGATTACGCAACCAAAATGGTCATGCCAGATGGTATTTCTAAAATCAAGATGATCCAAATGGGAACAGGCCAATCTGATACGGCATCATATTTCGCGTTAGATGATCTGGGACAACTTTTCGTACTTGGATATAATGAATGGGGACAGTTAGGAACATTCCCCTACATAAAAAAGAGACAAAAGACATGGGCTATTTCCAGATACACAGATGGCAGCCCTGTTAATAACATTGTTTGGGTTTCTACGGGAGAACATCAAAGTTGGGGAAGCAACACTGGAATAATCACAACTGATGGGAAATACTACACCGCTGGTAGTAACGGATCTTACATGATCGGTAGAGAAAAAAACGGAGATTTCCATTATTGGGGAATCTCAAATGGCATTTCATCAACTGACATTATTACATTTTGCGAAATAGGTAGCCATTGCAGTGCAGTTATTAAAAAAGGTACTTCGCATTATGGTTATGCTGGTCATCATATTGATGGCTCGATGGGTGACGGAACCGTAAGTGATGGTGTAGAAATGGCTTACAACTTTGTAATAACACCGGAAGTTTCTGTATGTGGCGTTACCTGTAATGACCCAACTATTGAAAATAATAGTCCTGTTTGCGAGGAAGAAGATGAGGCTATTTTCACAATTAGAAGTACACCAAATGATAAAGTAGAATACTCTTTAAACAATGGGTCAACACAGTCAGTTACTATTGATAATACAGGTCATTTTGAAATTAAAATCCCGAGCGTAAAAACTGAGCAAGAACTAAAAGTAACCCATTTTACTAATAATATTTGTGATAAATCAGTTTCAATTACTTCCAAAATTTTAGTAAATCCTAAAACCAAACCTATATTTTCTAACTTCGACAAGATTTGTTTTAATCAAACTTATCCACCTTTGCCTACAACGTCAGATAACGGAATTAAAGGTACTTGGTCGCCGGATATTGATAATCAAAAGGAAATAACCTATACCTTTACTCCAGACAAGGGACAATGTGCTGACATATTTAGTACCACTATCCCACTTATTAACAACTCAAATATTAATATTGACGAATTAGCTAATAATTATATTAATATTAATGTCATTGCTGGCACACCGACTTATGAATATCAACTTCTAGACAGTGAAGAAAATGTATTAATTCCTTGGCAAACGAGCAATTCATTTAATATTCAGAAACCAGATTTATATATTGTCCAGGTGAGAACCATTGGCACAAATTGCGTTTCCCAAACCGAATATTTATATTTAAATATCACCAATGTTATTACTCCAAATGGTGACGGCAAAAATGATCAAATTAAACTCAACTTCCTCAGCAAAGTACCATCTGCAAAATTGACAATCTTTGATCGATTTGGTAAGCTAATGGCAATATTCGACTCAAATACGACTTTTCAAGATTATAAAAATTTCAAATCAGGAACCTACTGGTACATCTTCACTGATGGAAAAGGCAAGACAAAAAACGGTTGGATTTTGATTAAACATGATTAACAAAAATCAATTCTATCCATTAGAATAGCAAATTCTCTTATAATCTCGCTACCTTTGCGCTATGTTCAAAATCGTACTTGTCGGTATTTTGGTGGTCGCGTGCAATGTTATTGTTCAGGCGCTTTCTACCCTATATTTCCTAAGGATTTTCATTCCACAATATAAGCGTTGGCGCAAGAAAAGTGACCTTATTAGTTCATTCGTAATGTTGGTATTTTTGATGATGTTTTTCACTTTGCTTCATGGTGGACAATGTACTTTGTGGGCGGCAGTTTATTACCTTAATCCCCATATATCGAGTTTGGCGAGTTTTTCGGAATCCATTTATTTTTCGTTAATTACCTTTACCACGATTGGCTATGGCGACGTGGTTATCGATTCCGAATGGCGAATTTTAGCAGGTTTGGAGGCTATTAATGGTATTATGTTAGTGGGTTGGTCCACGGCGATGGTTTTCTCCTTCTTACAAGTAATTTATAAAAACGGAAATATTCCAGCTTTGCATCCAGAAAATGACAAACATTAAAATCCTTCTCGTAGAAGACGACGACAAGCTTTCGAAGATTATCAGCAAAGGTTTAACCGAAGCTAGTTTTGAAGTTCTTAACGCTTACGATGGCGAAATGGGACTAAAATTGGCTCGACAAACGGATGTCGATTTGGTGATTACCGACATTATTTTACCTAAAAAAAATGGTCTCGAATTATGTCAAGAATTAAAAATTTCGAATCCTGAATTGCCGATTATCATGCTTACCGCCTTGGGAACGACCGACGAAAAGTTGGAAGGTTTTGACGCTGGCGCTGATGATTATTTGACGAAACCTTTTGAAATGCGCGAATTAATCGCAAGGATAAAGGTTCTTTTAAAACGAAATTCAGGAATTATTTCTGCTCCTAAAAGTATTTTGCAATACGAGGATGTTTTGCTAAATCTTGATGAAAAAACGGTTTTCAGAAATAAACTCGAAATCAAATTAACGCCCAAAGAGTTCAAACTTTTTCAATACATGATGGAAAATCCCGAGCGTGTGCTTTCTCGCACCGAAATTGCCGAAAATGTTTGGGAAACACATTTTGACACAGGAACCAATTTCATCGATGTTTACATTAATTATTTAAGAAAAAAAATCGATAAAAACTTCGATGTAAAGCTGATTCACACCAAACCTGGAATGGGTTTTATGCTAAAAAAAGAATCTTAAATTTTCTCCCATTATGAAAATAAGAACGCGCCTAACCCTACTCTTCACGTTGATAGCCATGCTTTTAACGGGAATTTTTGGTGCGGTTATTTATTTTTCATCCGAGCGAGAACGCGAAAATTCTTTCTATACACAACTTCAAAACGAAGCCATCGCAAAAGCCGATTTGTACTTTACCAGCAGCCTTTCCGAAAAGGAAATGCATAAATTGTACAGCACTAATAACCGAACCTTAAATGAAGTTCAGGTTGCGATTTATGACCGTGATTTTCATTTGATTTATCACGACGATGCAAAAGTCGATTACCTGAAGGAAACGCCCGAAATGATTGCGTCGATAATCTCTGGAAAGAAATTTCGTCACACCGACCACGACATACAAAGCATCGGAATTTTGTATCCAATTGATGGCAAAAACTACGCGATAACGGCAGCTGCCAACGATACTTATGGCAAAAATTCAATTAATAATTTGTTGGTGATTATTTTAATTGCATTCGCCAGCATCAGTGCCTTTATTTATTTTGCGGGGATTTTTCTTTCTCAAAAAGCTTTGCAACCCGTTGGCGATATGGCTTCCCGAATTAAAGACATCACTGCTGGAAAACTTCAAACACGTCTAAATATCGGCAAAGACAAAGACGAATTATCGGAATTGGCGCAAAGTTTCAACCAAATGTTAGAACGTTTAGAAAACTCTTTTGATTCTCAAAAACAGTTTGTCAGCAATATTTCTCACGAGCTACGAACGCCTTTGGCAGCGATGATTTCCGAAACCGAAATTTCACTTCAACGCGCAAGAACGCCCGAGGAATATCAACAAACTTTAAGCAGCATTTTGGAAGATGCCCAAAATATGAATCGCCTTTCTCAAAGTTTAATGGACCTTGCCAAAGCAGGCTACGACGCCGATGAAATCAGCTTCACCGAGCTTCGTGCCGATGAAGTTCTTTTGGATTCTTATGCTCAAGTTTTAAAAGAAAATCCTTCTTATCATATTTCTATCAACATCAGCGACGATTTGGAGGAAGAAGATTTAATGCTTCGCGGTAATGAATATCTGCTAAAAGTAGCATTCAACAATCTTATCGAAAACGCTTGCAAATATAGCTTTGATAAGAAATGTTTCTTGGATTTAAGTAAAGAAAAATCAGGTTTAAAAATCTCTTTCCTCAATCACGGCACCGAAATTCAAAGAGAAGATTTGCCTTATCTTTTTCAGGTTTTTTACCGCAGTAAAAATACTTCTGCACAAAAAGGTCACGGCATCGGACTTTTCTTAACCGAAAAAATTGTAAAACTTCATCATGCCAATATTTCCGTTTCCTCCGAAAACCAAACGACGGTTTTTAGTATTTCCTTTGCGACTTTGACGTGATTTCTTTTGAATCTGAGAAAGATTTTTTTTTAAATAATGAAGTAAAACGTTTCATAGAAACCGAGACAAAATTACTTTTCCAAAACTTCGTATGAGCAACAAGCCTTGTCAAGGTTCTGAACCTTGACAAGGCTTATAGTCCGCTTCCTCCGAAAATAAAATAGCGGTTTTTAGTATTCCCTTTCCTGCTTTGACGTAATTTCTTTTGAATTAAAGAAAAATTTAAAACAAGCCTAACCACCTCGTCAGTTCGAGTAGCGAAGCGTATCGAGAACTCTCACAGGATTTTTCTCTAATACTTTTCTAATAAAATCCTAATACTTCTCTAACGACCCATCCACCGCATTCGTCCTACTTTTGCAACGTTAAAAAACAAAGACATTATGGAAACTGATTTTCCTCCATCACCAATTTTCAAATCTTAGCTTCTTAAGAAACGGCTTTTTACAGGCGTGCTTTCGAAGCTGCAAAAAACCTGTAAAAAAATGACTTTATTAGATTTCACACTTCGTCTATCTGCGGCATTTGTGCTCGGTGCATTCATCGGATTCGAGCGCCAATGGCATCAAAAAAGCGCAGGACTTCGCACCAACACTTTGGTTTGCGTGGGTTCCGCAGCATTTATCCTTTTATCAACCCGAATCGGCGGCGACGCAACTGGCAGAATCGCTTCGTATATCGTAAGCGGCATCGGCTTTTTGGGCGGTGGCGTCATTATGAAAGACGGCTTTACCGTTCGCGGGCTCAACACAGCGGCAACCATTTGGTGTTCGGCTTCTGTAGGCTCTTTGGCGGCTTTAGGACTTTTTCCCGAGGCGGCAATTACCGCACTTTTTATCGTTGCTATTCACTTCTTTTTACGTCCTGTCAGCAATCGGCTTCGTTCCAAAATGGCGAATCGCGAAGAATACACCGAATATCTTTTGTACATCAAATGCAAAAACGAGGTCGAAAACCATATTCGTGTTTTGTTGATGCAAAGCCTTAGTGGGACAGATTCTGTTTTATTAAAGTCGCTAACCAGCGATGACAACGGCGTTCCCGAAAATGCGATTATCACCGCCGAAGTTCATGCTTCCAAACCTCAAGATGCTTTAATCGAAAAAATCGCCAGCAGACTAACCATCGAGGATAAAGTGATAAAAGTAAGTTGGGAAATTATCGCTTCTGAGAATGATTAAGATTTTAATTTAAAATAGAATAACAATGAGCTGCGCAGCTTTACTTTTAATTACACAAAGACGCTATTTAGAAACAAAAATTAAACTACTAAAAAGCACAAAGGATTTGCCTACGATAGAAAGAAAAACCAAAAAAGAAATTATGATTATTCAAGAGGAAAATTCAAAATGAATTTCAGGTTTAGACAATATTAAATCTTATTAAAATAAGGTATTTCAGTCAATTTCTAATGAATCTCTAATGCCTTAACTAAATATAGCATATTACTTTTACACTTTGTTAAAAAACGTTAATTCATTAACAATAGAGAAGATATTTTAAATATAAATTATTAACCAATTAGATGTTTTATGAAAAAAACACTATTCAGCCTTTCATTGCTGGCAATTTTGTGCGCTTGTGGTGGCAAAAAAACCGAAACAACGGAAGAGCAAAGCCTAAAACTTGTTGACGGAAGTGTGAGCATTCCCGACAACAACCCGATTTTGAAGAAAATTTCTACCGTAACCATCGGCGAACAGACGCATAGCGACGACATCGTTTCCGCTGGAACTATACAAGCAATTCCCAATCATTACGCAGAAATTGCGAGTCCTTTTTCGGGACGAATTACCAAATCTTTTGTGAGATTGGGGCAGACCGTTTCCGAGGGAAGTCCGATTTTCGAAATCCTTTCGTCTGATTATTTTTCGGTTCAAAAAGATTATACGGATGCTCTTAACGATGTTCAGTTGGCGGAGAAAAACTACCGTCGTCAGCAGGATTTGGTGAAGCATGGTGTTGGTATTCAGAAGGAATTGGAAGAAGCCGAAACCGATTTTAAAAATAAAAAAACAGCTCTTTCGAACGCATCTTCTGCCTTGAAGGTTTACAACAGTCGTGGCGGCGGTTTGGGAAGTCCACTTATCGTGAGAGCACCGATTAGGGGCGAAATTGTGTCCAACAAAATCGTGAACGGACAATACCTAAAAGACGATGCAGAGCCTGTTGTAATCATTGCCGAGCTGTCTAAAGTTTGGATTACAGGCGAGGTTAAAGAAAAGGATATTCGCTTCATTAATGTCAACGACCAAGTTTCGGTAAAAGTGAGCGCTTATCCAGACAACAAGATCACTGGAAAAGTCTATCACATCGACGAAATGGTGGACGAGGCAACACGAAGTCTTAAAGTCCTTATCGAATGCGACAATCCAAATCGCAAGTTAAAACCTGGGATGTTTGCTACCGTAAGTTACGCTACAACGCCAGAAACGGCGATTTTAATTCCTGTTACCGCAATTATGCAAAAAGATTCCGAGCAATATGTTTGGTTAAAATCAGGTAAAAATAAATACACAAAACGCAAAATTACCACTGGCGAATCTACCGAAAAAACGGTGAAAGTGACGTCGGGACTTCAAAACGGCGACGTGATTATGTCCGAAGGTGGAATTTATCTTTTGGATGCGCAATAAAATTTTGTTCAAGCTTTGTTCGATTGACAAAAACTTTTTTAAATGAAAAAATTACTTACAATCTCTATACAGAAAAGATGGCTGATGCTGGCACTCTTCGTGTTGCTCGCGTTTTTCGGCTATTACTCCTGGACCAAATTATCGGTGGAAGCCTATCCCGACATTGCCGACGTTACCTCGCAGGTCGTGACGCAGGTTCCTGGATTGGCCGCCGAAGAAGTAGAACAGCAAATCACAATTCCGTTGGAACGCTCTCTAAATGGACTTCCTGGGATGCACGTGATGCGTTCCAAAAGTACGTTTGGTCTTTCAATTATTACCATCGTTTTTGATGATGGAATCGACGATTATTGGGCGAGACAACGTATCCAAGAAAGACTTTCGGATGTTAATCTTCCGTACAATGCTCAGCCAGGCTTAGACCCGCTTACATCGCCTATTGGTGAGATTTATCGCTACGTTATCGAGAGTGATAACCACAGTCTCCGCGAATTAACGGATTTACAAAATTTCGTGATTATTCCGAGGATTAAACAAGTTTCGGGGATTGCAGATGTTACCAACTTTGGTGGAATTACCACACAGTTTCAAATCGAATTAGACCCGCACAAATTGGAGCAATACGGACTTTCGCTTGCAGATGTTACCGAAACCATTTCCAAAAACAACCTTAGCGCCGGCGGAAGTATGCTGACACGTGGCGACCTTTCCTACGTTATCCGTGGAATTGGTTTGGTTAAAGATTTAAATGATTTAGGAAAAATCGTTGTTAAAACTCAAAATGGCGTTCCCGTTTTTTTAAATGATGTTGGAAATCTAAAATATGGAAACCTTGAAAGAAAGGGAATTTTAGGCTACACAGACCGAAAAATAAATATTCCCGAAGGTGTTGAAGGTATCGTCCTTTTATTGCGTGGACAAAATCCGTCCGAAGTATTGACAGGCGTTCATGAAGCGATTGACGAGCTTAACAAAGATATACTTCCGCCAGGCGTTCGCATTCATGCTTATTTGGACAGAACCGATTTGGTGAAGACTACTCTTAACACCGTTTCGCATACGTTGACAGAAGGCATTGTTCTTGTAATCGTAGTGTTAATCGTGTTTTTAGGAAGCTGGAGAGGCGCGCTTTTGGTGGCGATTACCATTCCGCTATCCTTGTTGTTTGCATTTATTTTGATGCGTTTTACCAATATTCCTGCCAACTTGCTATCCTTGGGTGCTATCGATTTTGGTATCATCGTGGACGGCTCAATTGTAATGCTGGAAACCATTCTTAAAAAACGTGAAGACAATCCAGAAGAGGCTTTGGAAGAAAAAACAATTACCCAACGTGTGATTGAAGTGGCAAAACCAGTTTTCTTCTCAACCATCATCATTATCACCGCTTATATGCCGTTATTCGCGTTCGAAAGAGTAGAAAAGAAACTCTTCACGCCAATGGCTTTCACGGTTGGTTATGCTTTGTTTGGTGCGTTGGCTGTGGCTTTGCTTTTAATTCCAGGTATCGCGTATGTTATTTACCGAAAACCTCAAAAATTATATCATAACAAATGGCTTGAAAGGCTGAGTAATTCTTACGGAAAACGCATTGAAAAAATCATGCAACGCCCAAAGAAGATTATTCTTCCTTTAAGTATAGTTCTTGCTGCTGCTGGAATTCTGTCATTCACGGTTGGAAAAGACTTCTTGCCCGAATTGGATGAAGGTTCTATCTGGCTTCAAGTTCAGTTGCCGCCAGGAATCTCTTTAGCAAAAGCAAAAGAAATGAGTGACGCACTTCGCGAAACGACGATGAAGCATCAAGAAATCACTTACATGATGGTACAAGCGGGACGAAACGACGACGGAACCGACCCTTGGACAGCTTCTCACTTCGAAGTTTCCGTAGGTTTAAAACCTTATAAAGAATGGCCAGCAGGCAAAAAGAAAGCGGATTTAATTAAAGAACTGGATGCCGAATACAAGAAAATGCCAGGTTTCACGGTAGGTTTCTCGCAACCGATGATTGATGGTGTAATGGATAAAATTTCTGGTGCACACAGTGAATTGGTGGTGAAAGTTTACGGTGACGATTTCAAAGAAACCCGTAGAATTGCGGAAAGCGTGATGAAAACCTTGGAGAAAACGCCTGGTTCTGCCGATTTAGCAATTGACCAAGAACCGCCATTGCCACAGTTGCAAATCATCGCTGACCGTGATAAAGTGGCGCAATATGGATTAAATGTTTCGGATGTTGCAGACCTTATCGAGGTTGCCTTGGGAGGAAAAGCGATTTCTCAAATCTTTATCGGGAACAAAGTTTATGACATTTCTTGCCGATACACCGAGGATAGCCGCGATACGCCAGACAAAATTGGAAGTCTAATGTTGACGTCTGCTTCGGGAGCAAAAATTCCGCTTTCGCAAGTTGCCGAAGTTAAATTAACAACTGGTGAAAGTACGATTACCAGAGAGATGAACAAGCGTCATTTAACGGTAAAACTAAACCTTAGAGACCGCGACCTTTCATCGTTCCTAAAAGAAGCACAAGCAAAAATCGAAAATGATGTGAAGTACGACCACGAGAAGTACCACATCAAATGGGGTGGACAATTTGAAAACCAAAACCGTGCATATTCGCACTTGGCATTCATCGTGCCGCTGGCGTTGGCAATTATGTTCTTGCTTTTATATGGCGCTTTTGGGGATGTAAAACAAGCAAGCGTTTTGATGTCCATCGTTCCTTTAGCATTATTTGGCGGAATGTTAGCGCTTAATGTCCGCGGAATGACGCTCAACGTTTCTTCGGCAGTAGGATTCATCGCACTCTTCGGCGTTGCCATCCAAAATGGAGTGATTATGATTTCGCATATCAACGATTTGCGCAAAAAAGGAGTTGACCTCAAAGAAGCCGTTACCAAAGGTGCTCACGACCGTTTCCGACCAGTTTTGATGACTGCAACCGTTGCCGTTATCGGATTGTTTCCAGCGTCATTGGCAACAGGAATCGGCTCGGATGTTCAACGTCCTTTGGCAACCGTAATCGTGTATGGACTGATGTTCTCGACGGTTTTAACCTTATTTGTTCTACCAGCTTTGTATTATATGATAGAGCGCAAATTCGGAAATAAAAAAATTGAAACTCATGAAGCTTAATATTCAACATTATATCGCAGGAATTGCCCTTTTTGCCACCTCAATTTTTGGGGTTAAAGGGCAACAAAACGAAAGCCTCACTTTTCAGGAATTCCTGAATCAGGTAGGCAGCAAAAACCTTTCTTACGCCGCACAAAAATACAACGTTAGCATGTCCGAAGCCGCAATACGAACGGCAAGTATGTTCCCAGACCCGCAATTGGGTTTGGACGGCAGCGACAACGGAATTAATCGTCAAATGGGTTACACCATCGGCGGAAACATCGGCTGGACTTTGGAAATGGGTGGAAAAAGAAAAGCCAGAATCGATTTGGCAAGAAATAATTCGGAATTGTCTAAAATTCAGTTAGAGGATTTCTTCAGAAATCTTCGTGCTGATGCGACTTCCAGTTATGTTGATGCTCTAAAGGCAAAATCACTTTTGGATGTTCAAAAAGATTCTTACAAAAACATGAATCAGCTGGCAAAATCCGATAGTATCCGTTATAAATTTGGTGCAATTTCTTTGGTAACGTCGAAGCAAAGTAAATTAGAAGCTTCTTCCCTACTCAACGATGTTTACCAAGCCGAAAGCGATGCCCAACAAGCGATTACAGGATTGTCTGTTTTCTTAGGAAGCGACGCGGCTCCCGCAGATGTGGAGGGAAATTTTGAAAGTTTTAACCGAGATTTTAACCTTGATGATTTAATTACACAAGCTTTGAATACTCGTGCAGACCTTTTGGCTGCAAAACAAAATACCAAAGTGACGCAAAGCCAAATCAACTTGGAAAAAGCCAATCGCAAAATCGATTTGGGATTAACCGCTGGGATGTCTCACAACACGACAGCGACCAACGATATTGCGCCATCACCTGCCGTAAATGCTGCTCAGTTGGGTGTTAGTATTCCTCTAAAGTTTTCGAATAAAAGAAATGCCGACCTCAAAATTGCAGAAATGGCAAATTCGCAAGCCGAAATCGAATACCAACAAGCCGAAAAAAGTATTCGTGCCGAAGTAACCCAAGCCTACCAACAATATCAGGCGACGCAAAAGCAACTAAAGCAATACCACAACGGAATGTTGGCTGATGCTAAAAGTATTTTGGAGGGAATTACCTACGGTTACAAACGCGGTGAAAGCTCGATTTTGGAAGTTCTAAACGCACAACGTACCTACAACGAAACGCGCCAAAACTACTTCCAGCTTCTTGCCGACAACGCAAAAGCGCTTATCGACCTCGAACGCAAAACCGGAATTTGGGATATCGAGTTTTAGAATTTGAATTTTTGTAAAATATTTAACATCGCAAAGGCGCTAATGATTTGTAAAAACTATATTTTTTCTAAGGCGCAAAGAATTTATCGTCGATAAATTGAACTTGCAAAAAATGAAAATCTTTGATTTTCTTGCGCCTTAATAAGATTTGTTATGATTCAAAGATTTGCGCCTTTGCGTTTTTTAATATCATTAATCATTCAATTCGAAATTTATAAACCTAAAAAAAACCTACAAAATACGACGCTTTGTAGGTTTTTTGGTTTTTAAGATTTTAGATAATTTCGGAAAATAAAAACGCTTGCAACAATCACATAAATCGCAAAAACAACTTGTAGATAAATTTTGTAATCGTCATCGTAGCCAAGTCTGTCGAATTTTAAAAAGTTGGTGTTTATCAAAACATCTGTAATAACAATGATATTGCCCAACAAAAGTCCCAATTTTAGTTTTGTTAAAAGTAAAACAACAACTAAAAAGTCCAAAAAAGTCAGCGAAACCCAAAAGGTATTTTTCCATTTTGGAACTTCGGGATTTAATATCCAACCGTTATTTAATAAGTCAAAAATATGCGTCGTTGTACCAATCGCAAAACCGAATAGCATTGCGGAAAGCAAAATTTTGACCTTTGTAGGATAGCTTTGAAAAGTTAACTTCACGGTTTTAGTGACTTAATTTTTTGATATGTTTAAAACAATTATTCAAAGATAATTTTTTGTCCTTTAAGTCAAGCAAATTTATTTAAACCCAATTATTTGCAAATAAATCAATGCCCTTGAAAAAACGAAAGCATCGTTTCCAAAGCATCTGAAGCATGCATTCTGTCACCATTTTCTAAAGACTCTTTTGCAATTTCCGAAGCTCTTTTGCGCATATTGATTTCGTAATGTTTGATAGCATCTTTAGTATTCGAAAATTCGTCAGAAGTCAACGCTTCGCTTAATTCTAAAGCATCAAGCATCGCCATGTTTACACCTTCGCCAGCAAATGGCGGCATCACGTGCGCAGCATCGCCCATCAAAGTTAAATTAGCTCGACTTTCCCAGTTTTGGTCGAAAGGCATACAATAGATTGGTCGCGGAACAAAATACTCAGCGCTCGTAAACAATTCTTCCCAAATAATTGACCAATCGGGATAAGTTGCTTGGAACCAATTTAACAATTGTGCATTATTTTTATAATCTAAACCATTTTCCAAAGACCAATTTTCATCCACTCGAATGCTGGCATAAAAACCGATTTCGCCATTTCCTTTTTGTCCCATCAAGATATTTTGATTATCGCCAAAAGCCATGATTTTACCACCTTTCAAAAGTTTGAAAATATTTGGTGCTTTATTTTCGGCATCGTAAATAGTACCTTCCAGCATCGTAATTCCCGAATAAAAAGCTTTGATATCCGTTACATACGGACGAATTTTAGAATTCGCTCCATCTGCAGCAATCACCAAATCGGCATATTCAGGTTTTCTATTTTTGAATTTTAAAAGCAAACCTTCGCCATCTTTTTCCATTGAAATAAAATAACTATCCCAAACCACAACATCTTCTGGCAAAGCGTTTAATAAAATCTGACGCAGCACACCGCGGTCAATTTCTGGTCGAAAATGTTCAGCTCCAAAATCCTCCAAAACTTTATGATCGTGGTCGCTGTAGAAAATCTCAGCTTTTTCGTTCATAATCTGCATTCGGTCGGCGCCAGCCATAAAACTATTCTTGAATTCCTCCAGCAATCCCGCTTTTCGGAGCGCTGCCAAACCCGATTCGTCGTGTAAATCCAAAGGGGAACCTTGCACACGAGCATTTCGGTCGGTATCTCTTTCGTAGACTTTCACGTCAACGCCTTTCAACACTAATAATTTTGCTAAAGTCAATCCCGCAGGACCGCCACCAATGATGGCAACTTTTTTATTTGATAATAACATTTGATTTATTTTTCTGCAAAGTTATTTCGCCGAATAAACTAAGAATTGTAAAAATCGGTCGTTTTCGTTTTTGGAAAGTTCTTTGGGCGAAACGCCAGATAATTTTTTGATTGTTAAACTACATCATCTTTCTTATTTGTCATTCATTTAAAATTGTAATTTTACTCAAACCTAATAATTGGCGAATGTTTGAAGAATTAAAACAAAAATTACAACTAACAGACCAGCAATGGAATGATTATTTTTCATGTTTCCATAAAATTGAGGTAGCGCCGAGAACAATTCTTTTGCAGGAAAATGAAATTGCCAAAAAGATGTTTATCATCGAAAAAGGTTGCATTCGGGTTTGGTTTAATAACGATGGAAAAGAAGTTACGTTGCAGTTTTTCTTTGAAAAGGAGGCGGTGGGCTCTTTGGAAAGTTTTTTCAAAAACATGCCGAGTGTGGTTCATATAGAAACGGTAGAACCTTGTGTGATTTGGTGGATACACAATAAGGATTTGGATAGAATTCTTTCCGAAGTAAAAGAAATCCCGTATTTGAGGGATATGTATATTGATAAAATATTTCAGCGGACTTTCGATTATATGAACTACTTTTTCTCCACGATAAAAGATACACCAGAGAAGCGTTACCTTAATTTAATGAAAGAAAGACCTCAAATTATAAAACGTGTACCACAGCATTATATCGCTTCCTATCTTGGCATTTCGTCGGTGCATCTTAGCAGGATTAAAAATAAACTGATTAAAAAGAAATAGTTTTTAGTAACAAATGTTATCGCTTGGCTTTTAGCTCTGATTGTAATTTTGTTTAAAATTTTAAAACAATCTATTATGAAAGCAGCAGTAGTATTTAAAAAAGGTGAATTACCAAAATTCGTTGAAGATTTCGAAGAACCAAATATTAGTGGAGATAACGATGTTTTAGTTTCTATTAAGGCTTGCGCTATTAAAAATTTAGACAAAATGCGGGCAAGTGGTCAGCATTATTCAACAATAAATGAAGAACAAAAACCAAAAGTTGTTGGCGGAGATGGCGTTGGCATTTTGGCTGACGGTACTAAAATTTACGGAATAGGAATAAGCGGAATGCTGGCAGAGCAAGCCATTGTAGCCAAAGATAAAATGGTGATTTTGCCTAAAAATATAGATGATGCAACCGCTTCTGCGCTTCCCAATGCAGTGATGGGTTCTGCGATGGCATTGCGCTTCAGAGCTCAGTTGCAAAAGGGAGAAACGGTGATAATTAACGGTGCAACCGGCGTTACAGGTAAGCTTGCGGTACAAATTTCCAAACACTATGGTGCAAAAAAGATTATTGCGACGGGCAGAAATGAAAAAGTTTTGCAAGAATTATTAGCTTTGGGCGCTGATGAAATAATCTCTTTGCATATCGGTAACGAGGAATTTATTAAAAAAGTAAAAGCACTTCACAAAGAAACACCTATCGACATCGTTATTGATTACCTTTGGGGCAACAGTGCCGAATCTATTTTGGCTGCGTTGAAGGGAGATGGAAGCTTTTCGCACCATACACGATATGTGACAGTCGGCGGAATGATTAATGATAGCATCAATTTATCATCTTCTATTTTAAGAGGAACTAATATTCAGATTTCTGGGTCGGGATTGGGAAGTTGGAGCCGCCATGAAATGCAATTGCTGATTACCGAAATTTTGCCCGAAATGTTTCAACTGGCTGCCAATGGTGTTTTGAAAATAGAAACCCATCAAACAGATTTAAAGGATATTGAAAAAGTTTGGGATATGAATATTGAAGCTGGAAAGCGCTTGGTTGTGATGGTTTAGAAATAATAAAGCTATTTGGGATAATATTTTTAACAAGTATTATCCCATTATTTTACCTCCGCAGCTGACTCGGCAAATGGCCAAATATTTTTTGATGTAAGTCATAGTTCTGGATAATTGCAACCGATAATTTTGCGAAAAATTGTGAAATTATGCAAGAATTAGAAAAAATAATATGGCTCTCAATTATATTCATTATCATCATCTCGGTAAAAGACAAGGTGAAAATAGTGTTGCCAATTTTATTGGTAATTGCTGGCTTAGTTTTGAGTCTTACCCATTTATTACCTTCAATGGATTTGAATCCAGAGCTGATTTTTTACGTCGTTCTTCCTCCCATTTTATTCGATGCAGCTTGGAATACTTCCATTCCGGATTTTAAAAAGGAATTACCCCGTATTTCCATACTCGCCTTTGGGTTGGTATTTCTTACAACAACAATCGTAGCCGTATTTGTCCATACTTTTATCCCTAATTTTAGTTGGGCATTAGCTTTTGTTTTGGGGGCTATTATTTCTCCTCCAGACGCCGTTGCCGCGACAAGCATTACAAAAAACATCCCTATTCCCAGAAAGCTAACCACCATATTAGAAGGTGAAAGTTTACTGAATGATGCCTCCGCTTTGATTACCTATAAATTTGCAGTAATCGCCATTGTTAGCGGTTCATTTTCATTATGGGAAGCTGGTTTTCATTTTGTCTTAGGTGTTTTTGGTGGACTTGCTATAGGGCTATTTATTGGTTTTCTGTTTTTAAAGGCACATAGATTCTTAAATAATGACAGTAACGTAGAAACTTTTGCAGTCGTATTACTACCATTTGCGGCTTATAGCCTTGCCGAGCATTTAGGTTGCTCTGGCGTATTGGCAGTGGTAATTTTAGGAATGTATCTTTCTTGGAACTCATTTTCTATTTTTACGACCAATAGTCGAATCCAAATGGGACATTTCTGGGAAGTAATCATATTTATACTCAACGGATTGGTGTTTTTACTTTTGGGGATGCAGCTACCAAGCATTATTTCTAATATTCCATCCTCACAAATACTGATATTGGTTTTTTATGGTTTCTTGATTTTTTTAATTTTAGTGATTGTGCGCTTTATCGTATTATTTTCATTTCCAATTTTCAATGATAAAAAAACCGAAAAATCTAAAGGCGATTTTTATCAGACAAACAAAGAATATTTAATACTTTCTTGGTCAGGGATGCGTGGCGTTGTTTCGTTGGCAGCAGCATTTGCACTTCCCATAAGTAATCAATCAGGAGAAAATATCAACCAAAAAAGTACCGTATTATTCCTATCGTTTGTAGTGATTTTATTGACATTAATTATTCAAGGAATCACATTGCCAAGATTAATAAAATTGATTAAACCAACACCGCAGACTTCTAATGATGATTTTGATTTAAATAAAATTCTGTTAGAACAATCGATTTCCTATTTGCATCATTTTCCAACACAAGAACATGCTCCCCAAGATGTACGAGAAGTAATGATTGCTAAACTTCAAAAGGAAGAAATACCTTGCCATGAGGAAGAAAATCTTTCCAAAAACAATCCGCAATTAGACTGGGAAAAAGCCTATCTCACATTGGAGTTACAATTGATTGATTATCAAAGAAAAGTGCTTGAAAGGAATTATCAGCAAGGAAATTTTTCATTGGAAACCATAACTAAAAAAGAGTCGGAACTGGATTTTTGGGCCACTACAGTTTTACATGAACTCAAATAGTATTAATGTTATTTGTCTTCATTCTACTAAATTATTTTTCGGCAATTCTTCTTTTTTGACCTGAGTCAAAGTTTTAGCGCTTGGGCAATTGCAATTTTGCAGTGGAAATAATTTTTAAAATAAAATTTATGAGTGTAACATTACAAACACAAAAAACACTTAGTTTTTATCAAGCTATAATTCCCATTATTATTTCAGTTTTTGGCGTTTATCTTACCATCGGAATTGCCTTTGGAGTGCTCCCAACATTTGTACAAAATAATCTTGGTTACGATAGTCTTATTGTAGGATTGGTCATCGGTTTGCAATCCTTGTCAACATTAATTACCCGTGCCTATTCTGGCAAAATTACCGACACCAAAGGTGCCAAAAAAAGTAATCTTTTGGGCGTTATTCTGGCGGTTGTTGCTGGGCTTGCTTATCTTTTTGCGGCATTATCTCAGGAAAATAAAGCTCTTGCATTGGGTTTGTTACTACTTGCCCGTGTGATACATGGCGTTGGCGAAAGTTTTTTAGTAACGGGTGCTTTAACTTGGGGTATCGGCCTTGTTGGGCACAATAATTCGGGAAAAGTCATGACGTGGAATGGCATCGCAATGTATGCAGGAATCGCTATTGGCGCACCATTAAGCATTTGGCTTAGTCACGGTTATGGTATTTTTCCAGCTTTTGTATTAATCGTTTTAATGCCTTTTGTTAGTTGGATTGCTACCGCAAAATTGCCTGCATTGCCTGTAGATAAAGACCATATCCGAACGCCTTTCTATAAAGTAATCGGAGCAATCTCTGGACAAGGTTTAAGTCTTGCATTTTCATCGCTTGCTTTTGGATGTATCGCCTCTTTTATTGCTTTATTTTTTACCGAAAAAAATTGGGGTGATGCCTCATTGGCTTTCATGGTTTTCGGAGCGTGCTATGTCTTGACAAGAATATTTTTTGCGTCGTTTCCCGATAAATATGGAGGTTACAAAATAGCTTTTATATCGCTCCTTATCGAAATTGTAGGACAAGTTTTAATCTGGACAGCTGCCAGCAAAGCTATTGCTATTGTAGGATGTGGATTAACAGGAATTGGATTCTCGTTGGTTTTTCCAGCATTAGGTGTTTTGGCAATAAAGAAAGTAAGTCCGCAAATGCGTGGTACAGCTCTTGGCGCTTACGTTGCCTTTGTCGATTTGTCGTTAGCGTTGGCAGGTCCTTTGGCAGGTTTAGTTGCTGGCTGGTTCAATTATCAGTCTGTCTATTTATTTGGTGGTATTAGTTGTGTTTTATCGATAATTATTTTGATGCTAAACAAAAGTAAATCGTAGCACCCGACTCATCTTTTGACCTTAAAGGTTTTCAGTTATTGACTATCGATATGAAATTTAAAATGATGAAAAACTAATTGAGGCGTGAGGGAAATCTTTGATTTTTCAGTTTATAGGAAGTAATTTTTTTGTTAAAGATAAAATCCTTGCGCCTTTTTATTATATGATTGATTTTTCAATTGATTGTATTTTTTTTAAGCCTAAAAAATAAGAATAAAAATAATGGAAAATAGTTTGAAGAATTTTGGCAAAACAGCCAAAGAAAGAGTAGAAAATGCCATCGCCGAATTGCAGATGGGAAAAGGTTTATTGCTAATAGACGATGAAGACCGCGAAAATGAAGGTGACCTTATCTTCTCCGCCGAGAAAATGACCCTCGAAAATATGGCGCAAATGATTAGATATTGCAGTGGCGTTGTTTGCCTTTGTCTTACGAATGAAAAAGCCGACCAATTGGACTTGCCTTATATGGTTAACGACAATTCCAGTTTGTTTGGTACGCCGTTCACGGTTTCTATCGATGCCAAAGAAAATGCCACAACAGGACTTTCTGCATCAGACAGAATTGCAACAATAAAAGCGGCAATCTCTGAAAATGCAGTGCCAACAGATTTGGTGCGTCCCGGACATATTTTTCCTTTGCGTGCTAATGACAATGGCGTTTTGGCGAGAAATGGACATACCGAAGGCAGCGTCGACTTGATGAAGTTGGCAGGTCTGCAACCAATGTCGGTTTTGTGTGAGTTGATGAATGACGACGGAACAATGTCTCGATTGCCAGAAATTATCGCTTTTGCCAATGAAAATGATTTAATGGTTTTATCCATTGCAGATATTATAGAATACAGAAAGTATCACCAAACCGAGATATTACAAAAAAATGAAATGCTTTTATAAAATTTAAAACAATGACAAATTCAATTAAAGCTAAAATAGTACGCTCCGTTTTTACGGTAAAAAGAAAAGAGTTTTTAACACCTAATTTTATACGTGTTATTTTTGAAATAACCGATGAACAATGTAAAATGCTTACCAACGTCCAGGAAGGCTCCAACAACAAAATTTTTATTCCGCCTAAAGGGGTTTTACCCACTTATTTTCCAACGAAAGAGCTTAATAATAACTCCGAATTGGTTGCTGTAATGAGAACATACACCAATCGCAAAATTGATTTAATCCAGAAAGAATTAGTCATCGATTTTGTGGCTCATGGAGAAACGGGACCTGCCTCTGCATGGGCAATTAATGCAAATATTGGTGCACCGTTAGGCATTGCAATGAAGGAAGCTGGGCGTCCTTTGGTTGGCGAAGCGGATGATTTTTTATTGGTGGGCGATGCAACGGCTTTGCCTGTAATCGCTTCTATTCTGGAAAATTTACCAAAAGATGCTCATGCAAAGGTTATTTTAGAAGTTCCGACTCATGAAGATGAAATGCCAATTTTCTCCGCCGCAAATATCGAAGTAGAATGGTTGCACAATCCCAATCCCGAAAAAGGAAGTCGGTTGGCAGTGAAAGCCTTGGCACACCAATTTCAAAATAAAGATTCCGTAAATTTTGTGTATTGTGCTGCCGAATATAGCACGGTAAAGGAAGTGCGTGAGTATTTTCGCAAAACCTTAGCTTGGGATTCGCAGTTAATCTACACCAGCAGTTATTGGAAAGCAGGTGCATCCGAAGACGCGATGGAAGCCGATAGGTAAAATTATCATCCTGTTAGGCAAACACAACATTGCTGTTTTTTGGTACATTTGTCTAACACTGATTTCTAAACCATGGAAGAATTATTAATCTCCTACATCAAAAGCAAAATATCGGTAACGGAGGAAGATATTGCGACGATTTTGACTTACTTCAAACCCATGAAAGTAAAGAAAAATGAAATGCTTCTAAACCATGGACAATCCAGTCAGCGTTCATTTTTCGTGGTAAAAGGTTGCTTGCGCATATTTTTCATCAACGAAGCCGCAACAGATTATTTGTTGATTGGGAACGTAACCTCCTTAGCCTATCTTTATGAACTGAACAGAGCAATTGCAGTTAGTAAAAATGTGCACAGCCTTGTTTTCGCAAATGATGCCAAGGAAATTTTCCAAGATATTGACCATAGTTTTCCTTTGGATTCTTATATTCTTGATTTTAAAAACCCTGCCGAACTCACAAAACTCTTAAACGAAAATCTTCCAGAACTTAGTAAAAATAATGTCGCCTACATTGCTGGTGACGCCACTGAAGTGGCTTTAATTCATAATTTTTTGAAAAGTAATTCTAAATTTTCAATGGATAAAATTCATTATAAAAACTTTCGGACTGAGGAAAAATGATTTTAATAATCCATCTTTAATAGTTACTTTATTTGCATTTTGTGAAATGCATAATAATTATTCACAATTTTTTAAAAAAATTAATTCGATATTCTGACAACATTTTTAGCAATGCGAAAAACTTGAATTTGAATATAAAACACTGATAAACATTGAGTTTATTTAGTGTTTGTATTTTATTTTAATGCTTGTCGTGCATATTTATTATTTATAACGTTTATAAATAATCTCTATTTCGATAGAAAATTTTCATTAAATATATTTTATTTAGAATAGTTAAAAATAATACATTTGACGAAATTTTATTTGTGAAGATTAAAACCGCAAAACGTTGGTTCAATTGGCATAAGTGGACAAGTCTTATTTGTACCATCTTTCTATTAATGCTTTGTGTTACGGGCTTACCGCTCATTTTTCATGAAGAAATTGAACAGCTTACACAGAATTTCAACGCACAAGTTCCAGCAGGTGCACAAAAAATAAACCTCGACAAACTCAAAGAAATCGCCGAAGCCAGAAATCCTGGTAAACATGCAAGATTCGTCTTTTGGGATGCTGAGAAAAATCCAAACCAAGTCCTTTTTGATGTTGTCGAAAAACCTGATGCGCCCTACAAGGATAGCAAATATGTTTTGATAAACGAATATACTGGCGAAATTCTCGACGAGCCTAAAGATGAGGGTTTCATGAGTGTTATGCTGCATTTGCATACGGATATGTTTGTCGGGATTCCAGGAAAACTTTTCTTAGGTTTGATGGGCATTTTGTTTGTTATTTCGATTATCTCAGGAATTGTGCTTTATGGTCGTATCATGAAGCATTTTGATTTTGGGATGGTTCGCAAAGACAAATCTGCGCGTTTAAAATGGCTTGATACGCACAATTTTTTGGGTATTGCTATAACCGCTTGGATGTTGGTAGTGGGCTTAACGGGCGTTATCAATGCGATGTCCGATGTAATTATTGGTCTGTGGCAGCAAGGTCAACTTGCCGAGATGACCGCGCCTTATAAAAATGCCAAACCGCTTACGGGCAATCTTAGTTCGATAGACGCTGCAAAAAAACTTGCCGAACAAAAAATTCCCGATATGCACGTTTCGGTGTTGGTATATCCTGGGACGGCTTTTAGTAGCAAGCATCATTATGCGGTTTTCATGAAGGGAAATACGCCTTTAACCGCCAGAGTTCTGAAGCCTGTTCTCATAGATGCTGCCAACGGCCAATTCACGGATTCCAGAGATATGCCTTGGTATGTTAATACTTTATTTGTTTCCGAGCCTTTGCATTTCGGAGATTATGGAGGATTGTTCCTAAAGGTTTTGTGGGCGATTTTTGATGTCATTACGATAATCGTCCTCATCACTGGATTGTACCTATGGATTATACGCAGAAAATCACAAAAAAAGCAATGGACAAGAATACAAAGACTAAATGATGAAAAAAAATAGGTTTTTAAAAGTATGGGGACTCCCAAGCATTTTGGGAGTTCTTACACTTGTCGGCTTAGTTCTGGCATTGGTTAAAGATGGCATTTTGGACATTGTTGCCTGCGCGATTTTGCTAATTCCCATTATCATTCTTCTCAAAAATTATTATTTCAAAAAATAAACGATTCAATTATTTAATTCAATATGAAAAAAATTATAATTCCTGCATTGATATTAAGTTCAACTTTGACTTTCGCACAGGAAAAAGATACGATAAACTCGCACAAGATAGATGAAGTAATCATCAATAAGGTCATCAAAAAAGAATCTGAATCTACCAGTAAAATGCCTTTGAAGGCTATCGAAGACCCACAAGTTTATTCCTCAATAAGCAACGTCGTATTACAAAATCAACTATTGTCGACTGTTGATGATGCCTTTAGAAACTTTACAGGCGTACAAAAAATGTGGAGCGCAAATGGACGCGCTGGCGATGGTGGTTCCTACGTTAGTTTGCGCGGGTTTATTAGTGAGAACTCTATGAGAAATGGAATGATAGCACCAGTTTCCACGGCAATGGATGCTATTAATATTGAAAAGATAGAGGTGCTAAAAGGTCCATCAGCAACACTTTTTGGTAGTAATGTAACTTCTTATGGTGGTTTGATTAATAGAGTCACAAAAAGACCTTTTGACTACCTAAAAGGTGAAATATCATTAAGTGGTGGTAGTTACAATTATTACCGTGCGCAGGCAGACATTAATACACCAGTGACAAATGATAAACGTTTGATGTTTAGGGTTAATTCGGCTTACACAACATCAGGTTCTTTCCAAGATAGTCATGCCAAAAACACTTATTTCGCGTTTGCACCATCGTTACGATACAAAATAGACGACAAATTGGACATTAACGTAGAGTTTGAAAACTTTGAAAGTCGCGCCACGCCAGAGCAAGTTATTTTTTATTTAAATAGTAGTATTGCGCCAGGAATTAAAGATTTAGAAAATCTGGGACTGAACTACAAAAACTCGTATATCGCTTCGGGTATTTATACCACCGCAAAAGTTAGAAATCTTTTTGGTCAAATTAATGCCAAGATTAATGACCATATTAAATCTTCAACCAATGTAGCGACATCTTATTCGTACTCCGATGGGCAAAATCCATATTTTTACATTACACCAAAGTCAGCACTGGATAACGAGTTGGGTGTTGTAAGAGCAGACCAATCTACGCATAATAGCGTACGAAAGTATTTCCAAGTTCAGCAAAATTTTAATTTGGATTTTAATATTGGGAATGTTAGAAACCGAACGGTAATTGGAGGAGATTATATGACGCGTAAAGACGACCAGCATTTTATATTCCTTAGCGCTTTCGATTGGGTTCCTTTCCGTGGTGGCGTGTATGATAATATGACATCTGCAGCAATTTCGCAAATGTATAGCACTTTACAAAATACGCCAGGTTACGATTTTACTGCTAATAATACTTATACAGCAACGGGAACTCTTAACACTTATAGTTCTTATGTTGCCAATGTTGTTACACCCATAACAGGGCTTAACATCATGACATCTGTACGTTATGAAAATAATAAATACGATGGCGGATTACAAGGAACGGTACAAGTTGCACCATATTCACAAGGCTCATGGTCTCCTAAATTAGGCGTTGTTTATGAAATTATTAAAGATAAATTTTCCGTGTTTGGAAATTATCAAAACAGTTTCAAAAGCAATGGTTACATCAATATAGATACGGCTTTGAACACTGCACTTTCTAAACCCGAAACGGCAAATCAATGGGAAGGAGGTTTCAAAACAAGTATTGTAAAAGACAAAATAAATGCAACAATTAGTTACTACAATATCGATGTTAAAAACTCTTTGCTAACAACAGGATATGTTGGCGCTATGGCGATTCAAAATCAAGCAGGAGCCTTAACCAGTAAAGGTGTCGAATTAGAAGTGAATGCCTACCTAATCAAAGGTTTTTCTTTAATCGGTGGTATTAGCTATAATAATATGAAATACACTAAAATGGATGCAGATAGCCAAGGTCTAATTGGTTTAAGACCAGATACAGCATCTTCTCCTTGGTTAGCTAATTTCAATGCAAGTTATCAATTTGTGGATGGTAATCTCAAAGGATTAGGTTTTGGTATCGGTGGTAATTATGCAAGTGAAAACAGAATTTCTAATACGCCACAAGGCTACTTTGCTTTACCAAAATATTTTGTGCTTAATGCAAATGCATTTTATGATACCAAGAAATTCAGAATTGGAATTAAAGCCGATAACTTCACCAACGAGCATTATTGGAATGGCTACACAACCGCAAATCCACAGCAGTTGTTAAATGTTGTAGGCAGCTTCACATACAAACTTTAATGGATGAAGAAATCGCATCATCATAAGAAAAAAATAGGTTTTTTCAAAAAATGGTCAGCCAAACTACATTTGTGGTTTGGCTTAGCTATTGGCATTCCTATTTTCATTATTTCTTTAACAGGCGCCATCTACGTTTTTAAAGATGAAGTCCAAAACTACCTCAGAAAAGACTATATCTACCTAAAGCAAAGCGATATTGCCAATAAAGAAGTACTTCCGATACGAGTTTTGGAACGCCATGTTAACGAACAAGTCAAGGAAAAATATCCAATACATTGGGTTAATGTTCCAATTGAAGCCGATGCCAGTTATCAATTCTATTGGTACGAGCATGATCCATCAGCGTGGAATTATTTCGACGAATTTCCTATCTACAAAGTGGCGTATGTAAATCCTTATAATGGCAAAGTTTTGCAAGTCTATGACGAGAAAATGGACTTTTTCCAAATCGTTAAAATGATACATTGGAGTTTTTTGCTGAAACAAGATTGGGGAACTTATGTGGTCGGAATTCCGGTAGCGATTTTCTTAATCATGCTAATAACCGGAATCGTATTATGGTGGCCAAAAAATAAAGCAGCACGAAAGCAGAGATTCCGATTTCAATGGAAAGAAACAACACGCTGGAAACGCAAGAATTACGACATCCATAATATCTTTGGTTTTTATACCTGCGTTTTGGCTTTGGTATTCAGCATTACAGGCTTATTTTATGCTTTTCTCATCGTGCAATCTTTGTTGTACTTTGCTTTTTCTGGTGGTAAAACAACTTATCCTGATTTCACTGCAATAACCACTAAAGCGCCTATCGAAATGCGAACGGAAGGTACTTTAGATATTATTGCAAACAAAGTAAAACATGATTATCCCAAAGCTTATGGTTTTAGTTTAGACCTTGGACATCCGCACATGGACGATCATCAACATCCCAATTTCGAAGTCTATGTTGCGCACAAAAAGCAGGTGTATTATAAAAGTAGTAGCCTAATATTTGATGAAAATAACGGCGATCTTTTGCATACCCACGATCCAAAAGACAAGAACTTTGGCGAGAAATTTATTGCAGCCAACTACGACATCCACGTTGGTGCCATTTTAGGGTTGCCGACCAAAATTATTGCCTTTATCGTAAGTCTTATGATTGCTTCAATGCCTGTAACGGGTGTACTGATTTGGTTTGGAAGGAGGAAGAAGTAATATAATTTTAATCTAAAAAATCCCTTTAGGTAAAAACATAAAAATTTAAAAAAAATTGAGCTCCGTCAACGCCTTTCAACACTAATAATTTGGCTAAAGTTAATCCCGCGGGGCCGCCGCCAATGATTGCAACTTTTTTATTTGATAATAACATTTGATTTAATTTTCTACAAAGTTATTTCGCCGAGTAGACTAAGAATTGTAAAAATCGGTCGTTTTCGTTTTTGGAAAGTTCTTTAGGCGAAACGCCAGATAATTTTTTGATTTCTTTGATAAAATGCGATTGGTCGGTAAAATTATCAAATTGTGGTGCCAATTGACCTTTTTGAATATATGGCAAACATGCTTGAAACCTCAAAATATTGCAATACGACTTCAAGGAAACACCTAAATTTTGGTTGAAATAACGATTGATTTGTCTTTCGCTCCAAATCACTTTTTCGGAAAGTTCTTTTACGTTGATATTACCGTCTTTTTCAAAAATAAGTCGGAACAATTGGCGTTTGCGTTCATCAATTTTGGTAGGAATTAAAGACTTGATTTTGGCACTTGCCTTGGCGCAAAAATCATCAAAATCGATTACTTTATCCACTTCAAAATTCCAAAAATCGGCAGGTAAATTTTTAGCAACATTCAAAACATCGGCAATGGATTCTTTTAAAATATATTCCAACGCCAAAGGATTAAAACTAATGCTGTAAAAGGTTTCGATATTGCCTTGACGCATTTCTTTCGCCTGCGTTTCCAAGCCCATTAACAGCACTTCCCAATTTTGATTTTCGGTTTTGCACCACATCAAATCAATTCTCCCATTCGGAATAATGATGCCTTTCTCAATCTTAGAAACATCATTTAAACACGAAAAAGCACAGACGAAATCCGCCAAATCTGCATCTGGCAATCGAAACTGATATTGAAGTTGATGAGACAAAATTTAGTTTAAAATTAAGGTTTAAAAATTGTATTTTCGCTGTTAAATCGTTTTTTATTTCCATTTAATTTCCAAGAAATTCATTTATCAAAAATGCAAAAAAAATAGTTTATTCTGCAAAATCCTTTAAACTTCTATTCAAGCTTCTCAAAGTAACGCCGAAATAATTTGCCAAATCATTTTTATGAATCACGGATAAAATATTAGGATAAGATTTTGTGATTTCGGCGATGTTTTGGGCTAAAGTATGGGTTTGCATAAACGAATACCGCAAAGCTTTGTACCTGATTTTATTCGCGAGCATTTTTAATAAAAGTCCATTAAATTCGGTATTTTCAAAAATTAAATTTTGAAAAGTAGCCAATGAAATTTTATAACAAACCACTTCTGTAATCGCCTGAACTTCGGCAATGGTCTTGGTTTCGGAATTGGAAATAATCGTTTCTATTTCGCCTAATATTTCTCCAGTGCTAAAAAATTCTTGCACAAATTCGATTCCATCATTATCAAATCGACTGCATTTTAAAAGTCCAGATTTTACAAGAAGAATATTTTTGATGTAACTATCTTGCTTGATGATAATATCGCCTGCAGCAAAGGTTTTTTCTTCAAAATCCGAATTGATTTTGTGTTCGAAAAAGTCCAAAAAGTCGTCATTTGTTCTAATCATTTTTCAATTGGACATTTGTCCTTTCTTCAAATTGTGCGCACTATTAAATTTGCAAAAAACATCGATTAAATGTACAAAAAATTATATGCATTAAGCCTTTCGTCTCTCTTCTTTTCGGCGAGTTACAATATCTTACTTCCCGAATTGCCAAAATACCTAATCAATATCGGTGGCAAAGAATATTTGGGATTTATTATTCTGCTTTTTACGATTGCAGCATTGGTTTCACGGCCATTTAGCGGATTTTTATCCGACCAAAAAGGTGGCAAATTTGTTATTGCTGTCGGCGTTTTGGTTTCGTTAGGAATTAATCTTTTGTATCCAATTTTCCTAAATGTATTTGGCTTTTTATTACTTCGTTTTGTACACGGTTTTTCGACGGGATTTGCGCCGACGGGATATACCTATTTTGCAAAAAATAATTTTAGCGACAAAGGCAAAGCGATCAGCATTCAAACTGCTTTTTATGCTTCTGGAATGGCGATTGGACCACTTTTCAGCAGTTATATTACCGAAAATTTCGGTATAGAATATTTGTTCTTTGTAGGTTCCGCATTAGCATTGCTATCGATAATTTTGGTTTTACCTTTAAAGGAAATCCGAAATCGAGAAAAGCAACCAATTTCAACACAAGGAAAAAGCAAATCTTTAATCGATTTTAAAATTTGGAAACCCGCAGTTTGCATGTTTTGGGTCTATCTAAGTTTCGGGGTTTTGTTAATTGCTTCGCCATTAATCGCCGAAAAAATAGGATTCGAAAACAAAGGAGCTTTCTTCTTTTTCTTTACGATTTCCACCATTGTGAGCCGACTTATTTTAAGCAATCAATTTCATCAATCAAAACTGCCAAAACTACTACAAATAGGAAGTCTTTTGTTGATTTTATCATCCTTATTTTTCGGAATTTGGCAAGAAAAAATAGGTTTTATTTCCGCTTCTTTACTTTATGGTTTTGCAATGGGAATATTTGTTCCAGCACTTAATTTGTGGACAATTAACAGCAATTCTGGCGAGGACGGAAAGGCGATTTCGACGCTTTATATCTTTATGGAATTGGGCATCGGCATCGGCGCTTTCCTCATTGGTGCGTTGATTGTAAAATACGAATCAGCGTTTAAAATTGTCAATATCTCTTATTTGATTCTCTCAGTTTTCATTCTGTACTTTTTATTGAAAATGCCTAAGAAAACTCAAAATTCAAACAAAGTTTAATTTTTACCAATCCATTTTGCTTCGGTTGGTGGCTGATAATTTCTCATTTTGGTTAATAAATCGTCAATATTGTCGCTAACGATTACCATTTTTTGGTTGACTTCACTCAGAAATCTTTTGTCTACCATTTTGTCAATTAGCGCAAAAAGGTCGTCGTAAAAACCATCGACATTAAGCACTGCTACTGGCTTTTTGTGCAAACCAAGTTGCCCCCAAGTCAACATTTCGAAAAACTCTTCCAAAGTCCCGAAACCGCCAGGAAGCATAATGGTTCCGTCGGAAAGGTCGTTCATTTTGGTTTTTCTCTCGTGCATGGTTTCCACCAAAATAAGCTCGGATAAATTGGGATGTGCAACTTCCAAATTCTTTAAGAAAATTGGTAAAACGCCAATCACATTTCCATTGTTTTCGATGGCACCATTTGCGACAGTTCCCATTAATCCTGTACTGGAACCTCCGTACACCAATCCTATATTTTGTTCGGCAAGTGATTTGCCCAACTGGTAAGCTTGCTCTTTATAAATCGGCTCCGAACCCATGCTGGAACCACAAAAAACTGTAATCCTTTTCATAATTAATCAAATTTTGATTTTATCTTCTTTAGTTTTTTTTCAGAAAAAATTCGATGCAAATATCGGAATTAATAGAATATAGTGAAAGAAATCCGCTCGAATCCCATTGTTTGTTGCTACAATACGACTGTTGGTGGATTATTTTTTAGGAATACATTTAGAACGACTAATATTGCATCAGAAAATCAAAATAGTGTAAATTTAATCAACGTAAAAAATGATGTCTTACCTCAAAATACATTGGAAACAAATGCTCTTTACCTTGCTGGCGTATACCTGTTGGTCGGTATTGGCGTTTATTTTTTTGGTGGCTTTTCAGGGAAGAGAACTTACGATTGAGCAATTTGGCGGCGACCGAATTTACATCAATTTTGGTCATTCGATTATCAAAGGAGCGCTTGTTTATTATGTATTGATTTTTGTGTTTTTGATTCCCTCACTGCAAACTCGAAATTGGAAAAAAGCAAGCTTTCAGATAATCATTTTCTTCGCTTTATTGAGTGTTTATGAATATCTGTGGGCGTTTAGCATCGGTACGCCAACCCAAGCCGAAAGTGGGCATTTAACGGTAAAAACCTTTTTCTTGACCTTGATAATGCTCGATGTGCTTTGCATTTTGGTTTCGATATTTGTGGCGGTTTTGCTTACTTCCTATAAAATGCAGCAACACAAAGCGCTATTGGAAAAACAAAAATTGCAAGCGGAACTTGCAGCGGTAAAATATCAAATCAATCCACATTTTTTGTTTAACTCTTTGAGTTTTATTTATACCAAAACCTACAAACAAAACCCAGAAGCGGCGCACGCTGTACAATTGCTGTCGGAAATTATGAGTTATGCCTTGGAAGATTGGGGCGACCAAGGAACGGTTCCGCTGAATGTGGAAGTAGAGCAAATGAAAAAGGTAATTGAGATGAACCAAATCCGTTTCAGTAAAAAGTTGCCTATTTTCTTTAACGAAGAAATCAACAATTGTACAACGCAGATTCCTATTCTTACGTTGATAACAATTATTGAAAATGCCTTTAAACACGGTGATTTATCGGATGAAAACAATAAAATGACCATCGAGATGAAAGCGAGCGCCAGCAAAATCAATTTTTACGTTTGCAACAAAAAGAAAAAAAGTCCGAAAGAGCCTTCAAAAGGAATCGGTCTGGAAAATGTACGTCAACGTTTGCAGCAGTTTTACGGCGTCCGACATACTTTTGTGACCAAAGAAGACGAGAATTATTATATCACCGAAATCACCATTAATCTCTAAGTTATGATTAAATGTATAGTTGTGGACGATGAAGCCCACGCAATAGAGCTTCTAACGTCGTATATAGAGCAAATTCCCTTTCTACAATTGGTGGGAAGTGCCAGCAATCCGATGGAAGCTTTGGAATTAATCAATACAAAAGAGGTCGATTTGGTATTTTTGGATATACAAATGCCCCAAATGTCTGGAATCGAGTTTTTGCCCATCGTGAAAGACAGGACAAAAGTAATTCTGACAACGGCGTTTCGGGAATATGCTTTGGAGGGTTTTGAGCATAATGTGGTGGATTATCTTTTAAAACCAATATTCTTCCCAAGATTTTTAACGGCGGTACAACGAGTGCAGAATACTTTATCAGAAGTAAAAGCAGAAACAGAAGATTTTATTTTGGTAAAAACCGAATTGAAAGGAAAACTATTAAAAATTAAAATAAAAGACATCCTTTTCATCGAATCCAAAGGAAAATACGTGAGTATCCACACAACAGACGGACAACAAACGATGACTTTACTCAACATCGGAACGCTGGAAGAAAAGCTTCCGAAAGAGCAATTTACGAGAGTTCACAAATCTTTTATTGTTGCGGTTTCGTACATCATTATGATACAAGGAAATAGTATTCATTTAGAATTTACAAAATCTGCAATTCCCATCGGGCAAAGCTATCGCGAGGTTTTCATGAATCAAATGACCGACAAAATCATTACAAATAAAACGAAAGATCAACCAGACGAAAAGTCTTAAATCAATTTAAAATAAATTTTAACAAATATTAAATACAATGAAACAAAAAACATTCATTGCAGCCCTTGCTATGTCTTTATTTTTAGCAACTGCCAACAAAGCAAACGCACAAGCATATCTTGGAAAATCCTACACGCCTACCGAAAAAGTGGACATGTACCTTAACAGCGAAGACGTGAAAAAACCGTACGAGGTAATGGGAACATCCAGTGTTAATCAGGGTTTCAAGTCTTTGGAAAAAACTCAGAAAAAAGTCATCGAACTCGGAAAAACCAAAGGAGCAGACGGCGTTATCATGAAGTTGACCGAAGAAGTGACGGGAACGCAACAAAGCGATTTTGGAAATGTAAATGCAGGCAAGAAAAACAATTCTACCTTTTCGGGAAGTTCGTCTACCACGAATATTAAGGTAAAAAAGATTGAAGCGACTTACATCAAATACAAAGATTAATTTCTGTTACAAACAGCCTACTTTTAGTCAAATATTTAAAAGTAGGCTGTTTTATTTTTTATTGTTTTTGAATTAAATATGCTTGAACAATATTTTATAAAAACTATTAACTTTAATGATAGTAATTGCTAACATCTATTGATTTTAAAATAAGAAAATGAATTTTCGTTCTTAAATTTGTCTTGAATTTAAAAAGAAAAAGCAATGATAACGGGACTTTACGAAACACATATACAAGTACGAGATTTAGAAAAATCATTAAAATTCTATACCGAAGTTTTAGGTTTAAAATTTGCACACCGCGACGAAACTCGCCCCATTATTTTCCTTTGGATTGGCGAAAACAAAGATTATATGTTGGGACTTTGGCAGACGGATGAAGAAATTGTTCCACGCCATTTTGCATTCAGCAGTACAAAAGAATATATCCTAAATGATGCTGTCAACTTTCTGAATCAAAACCAATTGGAGCCTTACAATTTCTTGAAAAATGGAACGACCGAACCAATGGTTTTTGCATGGATGCCTGCTTTAGCCATCTATTTCAAAGACCCTGATGGAAACAATCTGGAATTTATTTCACTGCTTGATGGCGACGCAAAACCAGAATTGGGCGTTTTGTCGTATCAGGATTGGTTGGAGTTGAAGTAAAGGGGAATTCCGTAGGAAAATCTATCCCAACGCAATTTCCACCAAAGCTTCGCAATGCAAATAGGTTGTATCGAAACTCGGAATGTCCAAATCCTCAGGTTTTATAAGCATCGGCAGCTCGGTACAACCTAAAATAACGCCTTGAACATCTTGGTGTTTTGCAATTATCTTAAGGATTTCCGTTTTGGTTTCATCTTTAAAAATGCCCTTGCAAAACTCATTGTAAATAGCATTATGAACATAAAGTCTATCGACTTCGTTCGGAATTTCGGCTTCGATTTGATATTTTGAAAGCTCGTCGGTAAAAAAGTCTTTCTCCATCGTGAATTTCGTTCCTAAAAGCAAAACCTTATTCAACTTTGCTTTCTCTACCGCTTTTGCAGCAACTTCCGCAATATGCACAAACGGAATATTCAGGTTTTTTACCACATCTTGCGAAACGTGATGCATTGTATTACAGCTAATTGCCACACAACTTGCGCCATAATGTTCTAATTTCTGTGCAATCTCCGAAAGGTCAGCACCAATTTGTTGCCAATTATCGTCGTGTTGCAAACTGGTAAAGTGGTCGTAATCTACGCTATCCATGATGATTCGCGCCGAATGAAGTCCACCCAATTTTTCGCTGACAAGTTTATTGATAATCGAATAATACACCGCTGAACTTTCCCAAGACATTCCGCCAATTAAACCAATTTGTTTCATCGCAAATTTTTAAGCTTGTAATTAAAGTGTAAAAATAGAAATAATGCTATACTTTTGTAAGTAAAAATCCGCTAACAATTTTGTAGGTATGGCAAGAAAAGACAATTCCAGCAACCAAATTAATCAATCACAAATCCAAACTTCATGCGACTTAGCGTATTCCGTTAGTTTGTTCGAAAAACGTTGGGCACTCATCATTTTATGCCGTCTCGAGAACGGAAAAATGCGTTTCAACGAAATTTATAAATCTATTGATGGCATCAGCGACCGCATGCTTTCTCTTCGTTTAAAAGAATTGGAAGAAATGCAACTTATCACCCGAAACCACATCAATTCGGCTTCTCCGCACGTTGAATATCAACTGACGGATTTGGGAATTCAATTGTCTTCAATTTTCAAGGAATTACGGAAGTTTGGGAAGAAGCACAGGAGTTTTGTGGAGGGAGAAACTTTGGTAAATTCATCAAAATAAATTAGATAGCAAATTCAGAAATGAATAAATTTAAAAATGCAAAATCCAATCAAGGTAGAAGCTTATAATTTTAAGCCTATAATCAAGTATAGTATCATTGCGGCTTTAGTTTCCTGTTGTTTAATTTTCGTTATTCCTAATTTTGTAAGATTTTTAAGCGAATTATTTGCGGGCATCATCATTGTCGGAATTCCTTATGGTTTTTTTGTTCAAAAAATTAAAAAAAATGAAGAAACATTAGAAGTTTCATTTGATGAAATAAGCATTAATAATAAAAACCTAAATCCTCACGATATTGGTTCTTATCGAATTATGAATGCGTTACGTTTGTATTTTATCCTACGAATCAACTTGAAAAATGGGGAACAAATTGTGTATTATCTTCCCGAAACCGCTAAAGAAAATATCAGAACATTTTTTAACAAAAACGACATTAAAGAAAGCCATTTAAATATTGACTTTTTCATTAAAAACTATCTTTTTATTTACGTTCTTGCATACGTCGTAGTTATCGGTTTTAGCTATTATTTTGGGCAACAATTGTATTACTTTCTTAAGTTTAATTTGTTTATTTAAGGACATATTTAAAAATTTTAGAAAGACTCTCTTAAATACGAGCTTTGCTAAATTTTAATCTTTTCGTAATCCTATTTCGTACTTCACATTTGTGATTAAAACCAAATCATGCTTTCAATATTTGGGATAAGTTTCACTTCTAAAAAAGCCATTTTAAGAAATTTTTAAGCCCAAAAAAATAAAATCGGTTTTTCATTTGCTGTAGTTTTGTACTATATATTTTCTAAATGAAAAAAATAATAGCTTCCGCAGCTGTACTTTGTTCTGTGATTGTACTGGCACAGCAAAAAGCCGACACGTTGAGAAAAGACAACGAAATTCAAGAAGTAACGATTGTTGCTTCCTCCAGAACACAACAAAAAATTGAGAATTCTCCGCAGAAAGTCGAAGTCCTTGGCAAGGAAGAAATGAGTGAGGAAAGTGGTATAAAACCTGCTGGAATCGGAAGTATCCTCGGTGATATCAGTGGCGTACAAATACAACAAAGTTCACCGATTTCGGGGAATTCCAATATTAGAATTCAAGGTTTGGATGGGCGCTATACGCAGATTCTTCGTGACGGAATGCCATTGTTTGATGGATTTAGTGGTGGTTTAGGTGTTTTAAATATTCCGCCTTTGGATCTGCAACAAGTCGAATTGATAAAAGGCTCAGCATCGACGTTGTACGGTGGTGGTGCAATTGGCGGTTTGGTGAATGTCATTTCGCGCAAACCAACTTCTAAGCAAGAACTAACTGCATTGGCCAACTACTCCACTTTGGACGAAAAAAACCTAAATATGTTTGCCTCCAAAAAGTACAAATGGTTTGGCTACACTTTCTTCGGTGGTTACACGCATCAAAATGCTCAAGATGTAAATAAAGATGGTTTCTCGGACGTTCCACAGATTCGTTCTTTGGTTGTACATCCAAAATTATTCTTTTATCCTTCTCAAAATTCAACGATTAGTTTGGGTTGGAGCGAAAGCTTCGACAAAAATCTGGGTGGTGACATGCAAGTTATCAAACATGGCGAAACGGCTGACCATCAATATTTCGAGAAAAACAGATTGCAAAGAAATACTTACGAATTGGTTTACGAGCAAAAGCTTAATGACAATTCGAAGCTTGAATTTAAAAACAGTTTGAGTGATTTCGAAAGAAAATTCACAAGCAACGACAATTATCTCAATGCAAACCAAAGCAATTATTTTTCGGAACTTACCTATGTAAAACCTATGAATAATATGATTTGGGTTTTGGGAACCGATTTCCAAGGAAGTAGGTTTAATCCGCAATCTTTTCAGAACTTTAATATTCCAAGATTCGAGAACAACAGCTTTGGACTCTTTTTACAAAATACTTTAAAATTCAATAAAGCAACAATAGAAACGGGAATTAGAAACGATTTCACCAATCATTATGGAAGTTTCTTCTTGCCAAGTATTGCGATGATTTATCACTTTGACGATCATTGGGCAGCGCGTGGCGGTGTTGGTTTAGGTTACAAAGTTCCGAATGCATTGGCTCCTCAAATGATCGATTATCATTTGGAAAATTTGATGCCAATAAATATGCAAACGACGAAAGCCGAAAAATCTGTTGGTTATAATCTCGAATTTAATTACAAAAAGAAATTTGACAACGGAAACTCGATTTTCATCAATCAAGCTTTCTTCCTGACGGATATTAATCATCCTGTGATAGCGACTGTGGACGCTAACCAAAATGTATATTTTGCAAACCAAGACAAACCTGTGGTTTCAAAAGGTTTTGATACTTATATAAAAGGAAAAGTTGACGATTGGGAGCTTTATTTGGGTTATACCTTTACAATTGCGAAATACAAATTCCAAAATGGAAACCAATTTATTCCTTTAACACCTAAAAACCGTGCAGCAATGACGGTTGTCAAGGATTTTGAAGGTGGTTGGAAATTTGGTGTAGAAGCATCATACAATGGCAGTCAGTACAGAATGGATTACAGCAAAACGCCAGATTATCTTTTTGCAGCAGCAATGATTTCTAAAGATTTGGGCGAGCATTTTACTGTAGTTCTTAACTGCGAAAACCTTTTCGATTACAGACAAAGTCGTAAAGAAGCTTTGTATACAGGAAGCATTTTGAATCCTACATTCAATCCACTTTGGGGACCAATCGATGGACGCGTTTTCAATCTTTCGGTGAAGTGGAAGTTGTAGTATATTTGATTAAAATTTGAAAACTAAAATAGAAATCTTGACCTACTTCGAACGATGGAAAAAGCTTCCTCCACTCCTCTATTTGATAGTGGCTTTAATTCTAATTTTCGGTGTTGAATTTTTACTCAATTTTGTATTTGAACAATTTAATATTTCCGAAAATGAAATAGGATTTTCAAAGTTAAAAAACAGAGGCTTAGGAGAATCTATTTTTCTTGTGGCAATTCTCGCACCTATTTTAGAAAGCTTAATTTTTCAATATTTCGTAATTAATGTGATTCAGTTTTTAGCAAAAAAAATAAAATTTAATGATTCGAAAAAGATCAATTTAATTTGCATTCTTACTTCAACAATTCTATTTGCAAGCGCCCATTTTGGATATAGTTTTTGGTACTTTCTAGCGACATTACCTGCGGGATTAATCCTTGCTATAACTTATCTTAATTTTCAGAAAAGAACGCCAAATGGATTTTGGATGATTGTTGTATTGCACTCCATCCATAATATTATCAGCTTAATGTTGAATGCTTTTTTTTAACATAAAAGCCTGATATCCAATTTTCTATTATTCAAGTTTCCGCTCGAAATTTTCGTCATTTAATATTTATGAAAGAAAAATAAAAACGTCCAACTGATTAAAATTATTAACGCAAAACATTTAATTCCAAAAAAATAACAAACTTGAATTCATTTTTTGTATTTTGAATTAAAATTCAGACTATAACTTATGATGAAAAATTCAAGAATTTATTTGCTCACTTCATTGCTTATTCTTAGCGCTTGTAAGGATAAAAAATCGAATGAGATTCAGCTAGATAAAGCTAAATCCACTGAAGTTAATTCGACTTCAACTCCAACAAAAACAAATCCAGAACAAAGGATTTCGGATATTAAAAATTGGTACGCTGAAGCCCAAAATAGCATGAAATCTTCCAGTAAAGATTGTAAAAAAGCGGAAAAAAAATGGGTTTACAAACTTGACAACGAGCTCAGCATGGATTTTGTTAACAAGGCTACTGAGTGCAATCTTCCAAACGAAATAAAGATCTTGACTGGACAATTTAACGGTTACGAATGGGACGAACAATACAGTTATTATTTTAAAAATGGTAAATTATTTTTTGTTTATTATGAGGTTAATTCGGAAGCTTGTAGTGATGAATATCGAATTTATTATGATGAAAATAAACAAGTTATCCAAATCTTAACAAAAACAAATAACTGTTCTGGAGACTATGTTTCGGACAGCAACACAAAACTTACAGATCCTAAAAGACTGTCAGAAATTCTTGAATATGTCAACAAAGGACTTATCGAAACCAATAATATTCTGAATCAAAAAAAATAAAACAATGGGCCAAGGCAGAGAAAATTACTTACGACAAATTAACCGACGAGAACTATATTTTACAATTTTTTTGATATCCATACCTGTTATTTCTGCTATAGTTATGTATTGGACCACACACCAAGATACGGTCAAAATTGGTATCGAACATTTGGGTGAGAGTAGATTCAAGGAAAGGGAGGATGATAGCCTCAAATTAAGTTTAAAGATTTTTGCTATTAACTCGGGAATTGCTTTGGTTGCGTGGTTTTTTATGCGATTCTATTTTAATACACATCGAAGAAGAATTAACGACATGTCAGAAACGTCCTTCCAAAAACTTGATGACGCCAATGCAAAATTGGGAGATCTAAATATTAATAAATATATGCCGCCAATCATTATTGATGGTGATATTTTGATCGTCCAAAAGCTATTTGGGGCGCAAAGAATTTCATTTTATGATATGAAAGAAATTGGTATCTACAAAGGTCGTGGGCGATATGGCAATACGATGGATTATGTGTACATCAAAACCATTAGCAAACGCTATTATTTTGTCGTAGCGAGTTCCAGAGAATCTATTGACGACCTGATTAATAAAGCGCGGGAATATGGAGATCACATTAACATTGATACAGATTTCACTTGGGCGCTTGGTCATTATATTACTTATTTAAGATCTTCATCTAACTAAAAAAAATCCGCGACCTAAATCGCGGATTTCACTTAAACTTAAACTTTATATCAAGAATTAATTCTTTTTATGATAATTGATTCCACATTCTAAGAATTTTTTGAAATCATCTTTTGGCATATAACCTGATACTGGCGTATTAAGCACTTTTTGATCTGGCGTTACCAACACATAATGTGGCTGTGAGTTGTTGTTGAAATTCACTTGCTGGAACATCGACCACTTGTCACCAATTGTTTTGATCTTCTTCATTTGGCCACCACCCATATCGATTTTCATTTGTTCAGCTTCTGGCAATTCTTCTTTGTCATCAACATATACTGATGCAATAATAACATCATTTTGCAACAATGGCAGAATATCGTCTTGACTCCAAACAAACTCTTCCATCTTACGGCAGTTTTCGCAACCATAACCTGTGAAGTCAATCATGACTGGTTTGTTTTCTTTCTTCGCAATTTCCAAAGCCTCGAAATAGTTATGATAAAGTTTTAAACCTAAAACACCATCTTCTTCTTTGTGGAAATAACTAACATTCATTGGAGGAAGAATACCACTTAGCAATTGTAATTTTGGTTTATCAGCTGGGATTAAACCATAGATTAAATAACCTAAAAATCCTAAACCAACAACACCTAAAAGCTTTCTTCCCATTGAGATTTTTGGCTCTTTATCGTCATGAGGAAATCTGATTTTTCCAAATAAATAAAGCACCAATCCTATTGTGATAATGATCCAAAGTACAATGAACAATTCTCTCTTTAGCATAAATGTTTTTGAAACCAAATCCGCTTTTGAAAGGAATTTTAGAGCTAAAGCAACTTCTATAAAACCAAGTACAACTTTAACGGTGTTCATCCAACCTCCCGATTTTGGAAGACTTTGTAATGCTTGCGGGAATAATGCTAACAATCCGAACACCAATGCCCAAGCGATACCAAAACCAGCTAAAGCAAATGTCAATAAAGTCGGTACATTAGATGATCCCGAAACTACGCCTCCTAGTAAACTTCCCAAAATTGGTCCTGTACATGAGAATGATACAATTACCAAAGTTAGCGCCATGAAGAAAATCCCGATAATACCACCTGCATCTTCTGCTTTTGACGATTTGTTTGCAACCCAGCTTGGTAAGGTAATTTCGTAATATCCAAAGAAGCTGAATGCAAAGAAAATAAAGATCACAAAGAAGAATAAGTTAAGCCAAATGTTGGTTGAAATTTGGTTAAAAATATTCCCTGAAATGCCATCAATAATATGGAAAGGTACACTCAACAATACAAAAATCACTAGAATAAAGAAACCATAGATAAAGGCATCTCTTTTTCCTTTTGCTTTATTTTTGCTACCTTTTGTAAAGAACGAAACCGTCAAAGGAATCATTGGGAACACACATGGTGTTAACAAGGCGATTAAACCTCCCAAAAATCCTAAAACAAGGATTAACCAATTGTTGTCTCCTCCTGTACTTTCCTGAACTGTACCACAATTAGTTAACGGATTTCTGAAATCCAAAGAATTGATTTTTAATTCTTTCTCGTGGTTATTTGTTACCTCCGAAACGACAGCAACTTCACCATTGTTTTCTGGTACTGCAACCGAGGTTGTATCAATTTGTGCAGTTGTTGTAGCATCAGGTTTCACTTCCTCTGGCGCAGCAACAGCTGTTGCACTTTTTACTGCTTTTTCGAATTCTAAAGTCGTTGGTGCAAGACAAAGTCTATCGTTACAAACTTGATAAGTTATTTCCGCAGCAACTTTAAAGTCTTTATCAGGATTCTTTGCTTTAAATTTTTGTTTAAATAAAACCTGATTCGAATAATAAATAATCTGCGCTCCAAAAGCTTCCGAATATTCATCATGCTTTTTCCCAACTTCGATGACCTTGCCAGTTGTGGTAATACCTTCTTTGGAAGTTAATTTGAACTCTGTTGGAAAACCTGAATCTGGCGGCAAATCTTGTGAATAGATGTGCCATTTGTCCTCCATTTTGGCAGTCAACACTGCTTCATACTCTCCTTTTCCTAAGTCTTTAACATCAAATTGAAACTTTACAGGATTCTGAACTTGTGCTAAGACTAAAACTGAAAAAATAAAGGAAAAAAATAATAAAACTCTCTTTAAATTCATTTTTAGCTAAATATTTATTTAAAAAAATTGATCTAGAATGTGGTATTGATGTTAAGCGTAAAACCAGTATTCTCTGGTACCATACGGCAAACACCTCCTACGCAAAGAAGTCCTCCTCTCTGTCTTCCATAAGAAGCTTGGACTCTGGTAGAGTTTTTTCTGAAAACAGCGCCAAACGTATAATAGTGCATCTGCTTTTCCTTATCATCATTACCATAATTATACATGTCACTTGCAAATATAGACCAATTCTTTTTAAAATTGAACTCCGACAAGGCAGCAGCCCAGTTCTTATAAGAAGATTCTGCCCACTGATGTTGTAATTCTAGCTTTAAAGAATTTTTATTGATTTTGAAAATATTGTCCCAAACGGCTGTGGTAGCGTATACGTGCCCTTCCGTTTCTTGGATTCTACTTGTGTTGTAATCTTGATAGATATAGACTAAAGCTGTATTCCAACTTTCCGATAACCTCTTACGGATATCAACATTAAAGTCAGAATAATATCTTTCTCCCAAAGCAAAAGTCTTTGTATCAACGGTATTGTAATCTTCGTAAACTCTGTATTTACCTTTTAGTCCATACCAGTTTGCGAAGTTAAGCGCCACATCTGTACCATACTTTCCTCCAAGTGCTGTACCTTTTTTAAATTGATAATAAAGGTCAAACTGTGATCCAATTTCCCCAGCTTTTCTTTGTGGGAAAAATGTCAGTTGTGGCTGTGCTTGGTAGACATAGATATTTGCTAAACTATAGTCATACTGCTTTGTTAAAGCTGGCGTATAGTTAAGCAAAGCTTGGTTATACTGGTTACCAATTTGCTCTCTATCAGAATAAATATTGAAGTTTTCTAATCTTCTAAGTGTACCACTAAATCCTAAACCTTTTTTAGTAAAACCTAAAACCAAGTTCATTGCATTTCCAGAATAGATATTAACTGGATCTACTGCGGTAGCCATTTTAATGGCGTCTTTGGTTTTGTAAAGATATTCGGCGTTTAGATAGAAATCTTTGTATTCGTTATTCCAGCGTACACCATAGATGTTAACATCAGCAGGTGCATTAACATAATGAGGATCTTTTGCCTCGTGTTTATTAACAAAACTAAATCCAATATTCGAATCAAATTTGTCAGAGCCTAAAGCTTTTGCCAACTGAAATTCTGTATCAACACCAGCAACAGCTGTATTCGACAAGTCGAATCCCATCCCTAATCGTTGTTTACCATATAAAGCTTTTACGGTTGCTAAGTTATCAGCAAGAGAAAGCTTAACACGACCACCGACTAAAGAATTGGCGATTCCTAACTGTCTGTCTTCCCATGTTCTTAATGCCAATCCCGACCCAAACTGCTCGTAAAAATGCCCCAAAGTAACATCAACACCTTTATCATTATTATAATTAACATAATAAGTACCAAGGTTAACATCTTTGAAAGTCGGCGAGTAGTTAAGAAGCGCTTTTGGCGCATAAGATTCTACTTGTGCACCAACGGTAAACTGCTTGTATTTGTAGGTCATTGTCAAATAAGAATTTGATCTGAACCTATCTGATGCTTCGTTTTCTGCTAATTTGATTTTTGCATCATCAACATAATATTGGTTGTTAGATTCTAAACTTGCGTTAAACTGAGCATGCAGTAATGTTGCACCGAATACAAAAAATATAGGGAGTAGTTTTTTATTCATATTTTATTGACTTATTGGATTTGCTTTAATTTCTCAAATAATTCATCTTCATCACCTGGCGCATATCCAACATGCGAATAAACCAATTTGTTTTTATAATACACTAAAGTTGTAGGTACATTGTTAACATTAAGTTGTCTTTTAATAGATTGTGATGGATCTAGTAAAACTTGGTCAAAATTCCAGTTTTTACCATTAACAACTGTTTTAACTTTAGTAACCGTTCTAGGATCGTCGGTTGAAACAGCAATAAAATCAAAATCTCTTTCTTTCTTCCAGTTGTCAAGTTTTTCGTTAACAGCATTCAGCTCTTCCATACAAGGCAAACACCAAGTTGCCCAAAAACTCATTACCAGAGGCTTTTCATTATTAAGTGTTTTGAGAGCGATATTTTCACCTTTGATGTTTTTAGCAGCAATACTTTCAATAGATTGTGCACTAATAGAAGCACTAAAAATAATTGCCAAACCAACTACGATCTTTTTCATGTTACTTTTTATATTAATTATTCCTGATTTTTCAAAACACTAAACTATTAATAAAATTTCACAACTTCCAAATATTTGTTAAATTAATTTTCAAAATATCCATTTAATTTTAGGATAAGTGAAAAAAATAAATATTCTTTAGGTCAATTTAAAAAAAATTGTAATTTTACATAAATGTTATGAATCTATTAATGAAATGAAAAATCTATTCTATTTACTATTGTTAGTTACGTTATCGTTAAACTCTTGTACTGGATCAGAAAGCGATGAAGGTCAAGATGTGGTAACTTATGTTAAAGTATTTTCTTCTGGCAGTAATATTATCTTAGGTCAAACTGCTAAACTTGTAGCGACTGACAACCTTAATAATGATGTCACTAGCGAAAGTACTTTTTATATCAATGGACAATTGAATGCTGGGGGTGCACTTTTTAATCCAGAACACTTAGGTGATTACACAATTACAGCAAAGTATAAGGATTTCAATACCAAACCAATCAAAGTTGCTGTTATTAAACCTACTGGCGTTAACTTCGTTCATAGAATTTTGTATGAAGACATTACAGGTACTTGGTGCGGTAACTGTCCAATTGCAAGTGTTAGATATGAAAATCTTGTTGCGCAAAATGATAAAGTAGTATTCCTTGGTGTACATGGTCCTACTGTAAAAACGGACCCTTTCACTAGTCAAGCTGCTATGAATCTTGTTAGCTTGTTAAAGATTGGTGAATATCCAACAATCCTTTTAAACAACACTAAAAAATGGACAGCTAATGACAATAACTACCAAGATATGTCTTTTGCAATCCCATTAATTAAACCTTTTAGCAAAATTGGTATTGCTATCACAACAAAACTGGAAAACAATGTTTTTTCTGGGGAATATAAAGTTGCATTTGCAGAAAACTATTCAAATCTTAAAACTACTGTATACATTGTAGAAAACAAAATAGTATATCCGCAGCACAACTACTTTGATGGTTCTGGAGGTCGACCTGTCTTATTTGGAGGAAAAGCAATTGTTAATGACTATGTTCACCACAATGTTCTAAGAGATGCATTAACACCAGTTGCAGGAACACCAATTGCATCAAGTGATAGCCAAGACGGATCAGTATACACACAATCTTTCTCTTATACAATCCCGGCTGACTTTGCAAAAGAAAATGTAAAAGTTATGATTGTTATTTCTGATGCAAATAATGATGTGTTAAATGTTAGAGAAGCTGACATCAACACGATTAATGCTTTGGAAACTTTGTAAAATATAGAACGTAAATTATTTAAAATAAAATTAAAAGTAAAATTGTTATGAAAAAGTTTTTCTTAATTTCTTCAATGTTAACATGTGCGTTTGCTTACTCGCAAATGCAAGTTCAAAAACTTGACGGAACACCAATCCACGATGGCGATGTTTTCACTTATGGTGTTTTTGATGATCCAGAATTAGGAACAGAAAATAGTTCTCTAAAATTCACTGTAGCAAATACCTCTTCCTCCCCTATTAAAGTATCTGTACTTTGCGAAAAACTAAATAATACAGATGGAATGGATTTTGAATTTTGCTTTGGTGGAAATTGTATGCCGTTTGTAATTGAAGGACAAGACTATCCTATGAGTGGACAAGGCTATCCAATCGCTGCGCATGGTAATTCCGGTACTTCGGATCATTTTAAGAATATGACAGGCTATGATGACCCAATGAGCATGGTTTTCAAATTCTATCAAATGGATGACCTTGGAAATCCAATAGGTACTCCAGTACACGTGACTTACAAATATGATAAAAACCTAGCCGTAAGTGACGTTAATACAACAAAAGATGTTGTTCTAAAAAATACTATTGTGACAAATACTTTAGAACTCGTTTCCAAAAATAAAACAAGCTTTCAGCTTTATGATATGAACTCGAAGCTAGTAATGAATTCTGAATTAAAAGCCGGAGATAACACAATTAATGTTAGCAATTTAGCAGCAGGAGTTTATATTCTAAATGCAAAAAATGCAAATGGAAAAATGCAATCGCAAAAAATTATTAAAAAATAATAATTAACACAACACTCACAACACACCAAATCACAACATTTATGAAAAACATCTACAGCATTGCAGCAGCATTTTTGCTGGCTGCATCGATGAGTGGTCAAGTACACTACTCAGAAAATTTTGAAACTTTAGATTTTAGCACGTGGAAAAACTCGGATCTTGATGGAGATGGTCAAAAGTTTTTCGTAGCTAACGCTAGTGGTATTTATCCCAACGCAAACTTGGGCCTAAAAACACTAGGTTCGTACTCTTATGCTAATAATACACCGTTAAGTCCTGACAATCTGGTAACAAGTACACCAATCACTTTACCATCTGGAATGGCAAATCTTGTTCTTAAATACCAAGTGGGCTCGCAAAATGGTGATTATGGAGCAGAGCATTATGCAATTTATCTGTCACCAACAAACGTTCCCGCAGAAGTTATTGCAACAACACCAGTAAAAGAAGAAACTCTACCAATGGCTGGTGGGATGAAAGAAGTAGCCATAGATGTATCAAGTTATGCAGGCAAGACTGTTTATCTTTCATTTAGACACTTTAACTGCGTAGACATGTATTTTGTGTTGTTTGATAATATATCGATCGAAACGCTTCAAAATAATAATGCAAAACTCGTATCATCAAATATTGCAAAATACATTGCTGTTAATTCTCAAAATGACCTTAAATTCACAATTAAAAACCAAGGTGCAAATCCAATAACTTCGGTTGAACTAAATTGGAATGATGGTACAGATCATATAGCAACGGTTCCGGTTAATATTGCTGTTGGAGCAACAGCTACTGTAACACACCCAACTAAAGTAAGCTACTCTGACATTACAACAAAAAATATCAACTTAACAATTACTAAAGTTAATGCTGGAGCTGATGCGGATCCTAGTGATAATACAGGAACAACTTCGACTTCGGTAGCATCGCAATTAGTTGCTAAAAAGATTGTTTTAGAAGAAGGTACTGGTACTTGGTGCGGATGGTGTCCAAGAGGTATGGTTGGTCTAGAAAAAGTTAACAACGAATTGCCTAACGATCAAGTTAGTATTGCGGTACATAATCAAGATCCGATGGTTCTTGCGGCATACAACTCAGGAGCAGCATTTAACGGTTTCCCTGGTATGAACGTTGACAGAGAACTAAAAGGTGTTGATCCAGGGCCAAATGGTATCAATAATTATGTAACATCTAGAAAAAATCTTCCTACCCCTGTTAAGGTATCAGGTGATTATAGTATTGCAGGAAATCAACTGACAGCAAATGTTAGTAGTAAATTCTTCATTAACAAACCAAATACAGCATTTAAATTACTTGTGGTCATTACTGAAGATGGTGTTAAAGGTACAGCTGCTAACTATGGACAATCTAACTACTATGCAGGTGGTGGTAATGGTCCAATGGGTGGTTTTGAAAACTTACCGTCAACGGTTCCAGCTGCACAGATGGTATACGATCACGTAGGTAGAGCTCTACTAGGTGGATATACTGGTCAAGCTGGCTCAGTTCCTGCCGCAATCACTGATGGACAAACAGTTAATTATACATTCAACTATACAATTCCAGCAGCGTACAAAGCAGAAAACCTACATGCTATCGCAATGTTAATTGATTCCGACGGAACTATCTTGAATGCTGAAAAACTCACAGGTTCTTTAGCTGTTAGCGATATTTCTAAAATTGGTGCTAATACGTTAATCTTCCCTAACCCTGCAAAAACAGAATTCAACATCAAAACTGTTGATGATGGTAAGTACAATGTAAGCATCTTTGATATGTCAGGAAGAGAGGTTAAAAACCTAGGAACAGTGAATACGTCTTCTAAAAATATTAATGTACCAATTAACTTAGCACCAGGTAAGTATATGGTAAATATTTCTAGAGATGGTGTTTCATTCTCTAAAGAATTATTAGTAAAATAAAACATTAAAAATTAAAGATGATGTCGACTATTATGATATCATAACAATAATAACAACCGTTGATATATTACTTTTTTGGAAATGAAGGAATAATATATCACGGTGTTATTTTTTTTAATTAAACAACATTTTGTAACGTAAAAAATTAAAGTTATTATGAAAAAATTCTATCTATTAGCTGCAGCTTTATATTTCTGCGGTTTTTCTAATGCTAGTACAATCAAAACTGGCGACAATCCAATTTCTATTAAAGCCTCAAAAAATGCTTTTGCCACAAATGACGTACAGGTTGTCAGTGCAAAACTTGATAAATTTCTTGTTGCAGGTGCGCAAACCTATATTAAAGCAGTTGTAAAAAATGTTGGCACTAACTCGATTTCATCCATTGAAATCAATTGGAATGATGGTACAGGTGATCATAAAGAAAGAATAGTCGCTTACATCAGTCCTGGCCAACAAAAAGAAGTTACACACCCAATACCAACTTCCTATACTGATGTTTCCACTAAAACTATAACAGTATCTGTAACTAAAGTAAATGATGCTGATGATGCAGACCCCTCTAATAACAGCGCCAATGTTATGACAAGTGTTGTATCACAGTTTATTCCTAAGAAAGTTGTTTTTGAGGAAGGTACTGGTACATGGTGCGGTTGGTGCCCACGAGGAATGGTTGCTCTTAAACAAGTTAATGAAGATTTTCCAGATGATCAAATTAGTATTGGTGTACACAACAGCGACCCAATGGTAGTTGCGGCGTATAATAGTGGTGCTGCCTTTTCTGGCTTCCCAGGTATGAATGTTGATAGAGAACTAAAAGGTGTAGACGTTAGCCCTTCTTCTATCGGAAACTATGTCACTAATAGAAAACAAATGGCATCTCCAGTTAATTTGTCAGGAGACTTTAGTATAGTTGGCGACCAATTAACAGCAAATGCTAGCGCAAAGTTTTTCATAAACAATCCTACGACAAATTATAAAATGAGTGTTGTTGTCATTGAGGATGGCGTTGTGGGAACAGCAGCAGGTTACAAACAAGCTAACTATTACGCAAACAATGCGCAAGGTGAAATGGGAGGTTTTGAAAGCCTACCAAATCCAGTACCAGCAGACAAGATGGTCTATGACCATGTTGGAAGAGCTCTACTTGGTGGTTATAGTGGACAAGCAGGATCTGTCCCAACGGCAATAAGTGTTGGTACTTCTGCAAACTATACTTTTAATTACACAGTCCCTGCAGAATACAAATCAAACAATATTTCGCTGGCGTTACTTCTAATTGATGGGGCGGATGGAACAATTATATCAGCGGCAAAACTAAATAAAACACTTGCTGTAAACGATGTTTCAAAAATTGGAGCCAACACAACTATCTTCCCTAACCCTGCACATTCAGAATTCAATATCAAGCTAACTGACGATGCTACTTACAAAATCACTATTTTTGATATGAATGGTAGAGAAGTGAAAAACTATGGTGAAGTGAAATCTAATTCTAAGAATATCAAACTTCAGATTAATAATTTAACTCCTGGAAAATATTTAGTAAACATTGCTAAAGATGGTGTTTCGTTTACGAAGAATCTATTAGTTAAATAATTATAAATTTTTCAACATAAATTAAAAGGATGCCTAGGCATCCTTTTTTGTTATCTATTATGATATAAAAAAACCGAAGATTAAATCTTCGGTTTCATTTATTTTATTAGTAGATGAGACTACTTAGCTTTTACGCTTTCTAATGTTTTATTATAGGCGTCTTTTACATCATTACCTGCTTTTTTAGCTGCATCTTTTGTATCCTGTGTTGCCGTTTTAACATCAGACTTCAGATCTTGAGCAGCAGATTTAGCATCTGCTTTAACATCTTGCGCAGCTGTTTTTAGGTCAGATTTAGCATCTTGTGCAGCAGCGTTTGTTTTGTCCGCAGCATTGCTAACACCATCTTTAACATCTTGAGCAGCAGAACCTACTGCAGCTTTAGCTTTATCCCAAGCTGTTTGAGCATCAGCTAATGTTTTTCTAGCATTTTCTTCTGCAGCTTTATCACCTTTTTTAACAGCAGCATCTAAATCAGCTTGTGCTTGGTCAACTTTAGCTTTTGCATCAGCTTCGCTAATAACGCCAGTTGTTTCTTCAGTATGCACAACTGCAACTGTATCTTTTCCATCAGTCGTAATTACAGTGCTGTTTTCTTTTTTACAAGATACAACTACTGTCAATAATACAGCAGACGCTGCGAATAAAATCTTTTTCATAGGTTTAAAATTTGATATTGTTTTTTTATGTTTAATTGTTATTTAACTGCAACTCATTAGAAAATATTATACCAAACACAAAAATTTTAAAACTATTTTCCTAAAACTTCAACGATAGGTTGTCCAACGTTTCCACTTGGGTTTTCAATCTTTAAAAATTGAGCTAAAGTTGGTGCAATATCGGTCATATAATAAGGTTTGTTGCTTTCGCCATTTTTAACTTTCCAACCCATAAAAATTAATGGAATATGTGCATCGTAAGAATTCCAAACCGAATGTGTTGTACCTTTTTTAGCATAGTAAGCTAGGTTAGAATCTTTAGTAACAATTTGGATATCACCACTTCTCTTCCAGTTGTAACCATTGATTGCTCTGCTTTTAATAGGTTCTGGTACAGGCACCTCTCCTACTTCGGTCATATCAAAAGCATACAAAACTGTTGGATTTGATTTTAAATTTTTAATAATGTATTTTTTAACATCTTCCGAATCTAAATTCTTTTCCGAAATTAATTTATCATTAGTATAAACTTGATAGTTATCGATTGCTAATATTAAATTTGCAACTCCAAATTTCTTCTCCAAATCAGCATTAAGCGATTTTTCTAAACCTTCGCCAAAGAAACCCGTTGGTATTTTGTTTTCTTCTAAAAATCCTACAGAATGTGCACCGCCGTGATCCGCTGACAAGAATACCAAATAATTATCCTTCCCAACTTTTTTGTCCAGCATTTTGAAAAAAGTACCCAAATCTTTGTCCAATCTCAAATAGGTATCTTCAACTTCGATAGAGTTAGGTCCAAAAGCATGTCCTACATAATCGGTAGACGCCACATTAATTGCTAAGAAATCTGTAATATCGTCCGCACCCAATTGATAACCATCGACTGTTGCTTCAGCAAATTTTAAAGTATATGAGTTTCCAAAAGGTGTTGTTCTGAGAATTCCTTTCTTTTTATCGTAATCTGCCGCCAAATTGTTATAAGGAAAAACAGGTTTTGTAGCAGAACCAAGTAGACTTTCCCAAGGTGCGTCATCGCGAGAACTTTCAGTATATTGATTGATTGGCAATAAGGTATTCCATCCTTTAGAAACCAATTCTTTTGCATAATTTTTTGAATTAAAATCTTTAACCCAATTTGGCAAATCTTGCATGTAATAAGTACTTGTGACAAAATTACCTGTCGTCTCATCAAACCAAAAAGCACCAGTTGGATTATGACCTGCTGGTAGAATCGAAGCTCTATCTTTTAATGAAACTCCAACGACTTTTGCCTGAAAATTAGTAGCAAGCCCCAGTTGGTCTGTTATCGTCGTGCTCCACAAATTTTTTGGCGAATGTGCACCAATCTTATTATCAGTTGTCCCAACGCCTTTGTAGGCATCATCTGTCGTACAATAGACATTTTTTCCAGTTTCTTTGTCCGTCCAATCATTTCCTGCAATTCCGTGGATCGATGGTACCGAGCCTGTATAGATACTTGTATGGCCAATCGCTGTAACAGTCGGCAAATACGGAATCATAACATTGTTAAAAGAATAGCCTTCCTTCAACATTCTTTTGAAACCATCTTCCCCAAATTTATTATAAAAACGGTACAGATAATCCCAACGCATTTGGTCTATTGCAAGTCCTACAACCAGTTTTGGACGTTCAACTTTAGTTTGTGCCGAAGCCTGAAAAACTCCTAAAAATGTTATTGCAGCTGCAATCCCTATACGTTTTATCATGTTTTTTATTTTTAAGTACTACAAAGCTAAGCTAGATTTTCAAAACACGAAAATTAATTAATCTTAAAAAAAGAAACCTTCCAAAAATTGAAAGGTTTCTTTGATTATTTTCCGCCGCCTTGGTTTTTCTCCACATCGGTTTTGGTATTTTCTTTTACCTTTTGATTTCCGAAACGTTTGGTAATCGTTAACGAAGCACCATACCAATCGGAAGTATTAATATTTCTGATGGTTCCGGCTTGACTATAAGTTGTTCTGTCAAATACTGGTCTTAGGAATATATTATTAAACTGCACACTTGTTTCTAAACCGATTTTATCAAAGATTTTGGTCACCGAAATATTGTGGAAAACATTGGTTGTATTGCTAAGAGAGTTTCCATTATTATTTTTGTAAACGCCCATCCAACCAGAAATATTAATATTTTTATTAAACAAGTTGGTGTATGAGAAGTTAGCAGAACCAGAGAAGTTCGTTAGATAATCTTTCGCATTAAGATTATTTCTGTGGTTAAAATCGCTGTTGTCTTGATAATTAACACCTAAGGTTACATTGACATTTAATTTATTTTTAAAAAATGTTTGATTGGTGTTAAAGTTAGCAGAATAGCGTGCCGATTTTCCGTCAAAATTATTTGGCATTGATACCAACTTATCTCCTTCTGGCACATAATCCGTCCAATAATCTTGGTTGGTAAATCCGTAGCCTAAAGACAAGAAATACTTTTTGTAAACCCCAAATTTCATCGTAAATCTATGATTTGGGTTTGGATTAAGGTTCATATTTCCGCGGTAATAATTTCCGTCGCTTGTTGGCAACTCAAATGGATTATACTCCGAATACCAAGGTCTCCAAATATTATAATTATAAGAAGTTGATATATTAAAGTTTGGACTAAACGTATATTTTAGTAAAGCATTTGGCATCAACTTACCATAAGAATCATCACGTTTTAAATCCTGATTTTCTTGATGCAATTTAAAAGTCATATACTCATAACGAAGCCCAATTCTAACATCCAATTTTTCAAATAGTTTTGTACTAATATTGGCATAAACGGCATTAAGATTATCTTTATAGCTAAATCTATTTCGTAGAATATCCGCCGAATATCCATAATAATCGATTGGCATAAAGTTGTTATTGAAATCGAATTTCGCGCCTGCTTCCAAGTTAGTATTTTTAGAACCCAAAGCTTGCGAATAATCTAACTTAAGATAATAGTTTCGCATTTGCGAGTCCTCTGTAACTCTTGTATACTCTGTGTTTGGCGCAATCGTTTGATTTCTAACATAACTTCTATCACTTTCGTCTCCGTTATAATTAACACCTAGATTAACATCGAAAATTCTATTTTTTACTTTATCATAATACTTATAAAATAAATTGGAATTCAGCATCAGATATTTTGAAGTCTGATTTTGGTTAATGTTGTAACTGTTAAAAGGATTTCCATCACGTAAGATATTTCCAGTACTCGTATTTTCGGAGTTTCCATTATTTTGAAAATACTCTACAATAAGCCCAACGTTGTTTTTATCATTCAACTCCAATTCTGAAGTCGAAGATACCGATGGCATTTTTCCTTTATTGACAGACCGCATATCAGTGTAACGCTCTTCGTTGTCCTGGAAAAGATTGCTTTCGGTTTTGATGGTCGAAACGTTAGTATTATCGTTATAACTTCCTGTTATCGTTTGCGTAAAATTCTTTTTGTGATAGTTAAGATTAAGGCTAGAATATTGATTGTTCTTGGTATTCTGCGTATTAGTCAATGCCACACTTCCTTTGATACCTTCGTCTTCGCGTTTTTTAAGAACGATATTAATCACTTGTCCAGTCGTTTCGTATCTAGAAGATGGATTGGTGATGACCTCGATTTTCATCAAATTATCAGCAGGAATAGATTTGAGATACTCTTTAAGCTCCTTACCTGTGAAAACCGATTTTCTATCATTAATATATACCGTCACATTTTCGCCTTCAGATTTCACAACATCATTGTTATCAATGCTTACCAACGGTGTCATCCGAAGAACATCCCAAGTTGTGTTACCAGCAAGAATTGAACTATCTGCAACATTAAAAACAGTTCTGTCAACTTTCGTTTCCACAGTAGGTTTTTTCGCAATGATTGTTACAGCCTCTATTGAATTTGACTTAATAGTATCCTGTTGGGTTTGAGCGAAAAAAAAACTGCTACACAGTAATCCAGCACTAGTAAAAAATAATTTCATGTTTCGTTTTTTAATAAGACAACCGAAATAGGCAACTTGTTACATCTGAATCAAAAAACATCACTAATTATTTAGTTTAACACTGACAATCAAGATAATAATTTTACAATTAAACAAAAAAAGGCGCATCAAAATGACACGCCTTAATATTTTAGAGATTGAAAATCTTAGAATTTCAAATCACCATTAACATCTCTTACCGCTTGTGCAGCTTCATCGAATTTTGCTTTTTCAGCATCTGTTAATTTGATATCAACAATTTTTTCAACACCATTAGCACCGATAATTGCCGGAACTCCTAAGCAAATGTCAGATTGTCCGTACTCACCATCTAACATTAATGAACAAGGAATCATTTTCTTTTGGTCGCAAAGGATAGATTGTACCAATACTGATACAGCCGCACCTGGCGCATACCAAGCAGAAGTACCTAATAATTTAGTTAATGTTGCACCACCAACTTTAGTTTCTTCTGTAACGTAAGCGATTTTTTCATCGTTAAGGAATTCAGTAACTGGCACACCATTTCTTGTAGCTTTGCTAACCAATGGAAGCATTCCTGTATCTGAGTGTGCTGCGATAACCATACCATCAACGTCAGAAATTGGACATTCTAGAGCTTCAGCCAATCTGTATTTGAAACGTGCAGAATCTAATGCACCTCCCATACCGATGATTCTTTCTTTTGGAAGACCAGAAGTCTTGTGTACCAAGTAAGCCATTGTATCCATTGGGTTAGATACCACAATAATGATTACATCTGGAGAATGTTTTACCAAGTTAGCAGTAACTTCTTTAACGATACCAGCGTTAATACCGATAAGTTCTTCTCTTGTCATTCCTGGTTTTCTTGGAATTCCAGAAGTGATAACCGCAACTTTAGAACCCGCAGTTTTGCTATAATCACCAGTTGTACCAGTAATTTTTGTATCAAAAGCGTTAAGAGATGCACATTGCATTAAGTCCATAGCTTTACCTTCAGCAAAACCTTCTTTAATGTCAACTAATACTACTTCTGATGCGAAATTTTTCATCGCGATGTACTCTGCACAACTTGCTCCTACGGCACCTGCGCCAACAACAGTTACTTTCATTTATTTTTCTATTTAATAATTGTTAAAATTAATGCTTGTAAATATAATAAAGATTGACCACATAAAAACAATTTGAAAACCTAAAAATTATCATTTCTTCGTATTTCTAAATGTGATTAAAATCAAATTTATTAATTATTTATTATTCAATGAAATGTCTATTTTTTTGTAGATTTGCGTACTAATAAGTGGACTATGTCAAATCAAAAAATAAAAACAATCGCTGTTTTAACTTCTGGTGGTGACGCACCTGGGATGAATGCCGCTATCCGTGCTGTTGTAAGAACGGCTTGTAGTCTTGGCCTAGAATGCTACGGCGTTCGTGAGGGTTACAACGGTCTTATCCATGATGAGTTTATCAAAATGGGACCTCGTTCTGTTAAAAACATCATCAACGAAGGTGGTACAATTCTAAAATCTGCTCGTTCTTCTGAATTCAAAACACCTGAAGGTCGTGCAAAAGCTTTTGAAAACTGTAAAAAACACAACATCGACGCATTGGTATGTATTGGTGGAGACGGAAGTTTCACAGGCGCTAAAGTCTTAAACGAAGAATTCGGAATCCCTGTAATTGGTGTACCAGGTACGATTGATAATGATATTTTTGGTAGTGACAATACCATTGGTTACGACACAGCTCTTAATACAGCAATGGATGCTATTGATAAAATCCGTGATACAGCAACATCTCATAATAGAGTATTCTTTGTAGAAGTTATGGGTCGCGATGCTGGTTTTATCGCGCTAAATAGTGGGATTGCAACGGGAGCATTAGATATTTTAATCCCTGAACAAAAAGACAGTATGGAAGAACTTTTTGGCACATTTAGAAAAGCTGAAAAAGTTGGAAAATCTTCAAGTATTGTTGTTGTTGCAGAAGGCGAAAAACTGGGTAACATCTATGATTTAGCAAAAGCAACTAAAGATGAATTCCCAACTTTCGATATTCGTGTAGCTGTTTTGGGACACATTCAACGAGGTGGATCACCAAGTTGTGCAGATCGTGTTTTGGCAAGCAAAATGGGTTATGGCGCCGTGATTGGACTTATCGAAGGTAAAAGCAAAGTAATGGTTGGTGTCAAATCTAACAAGCTGGTATATACGCCAATTGAAGAAGCGATTAAAAAACACAACGAAATAGATAAAGACTTGCTAAAGATTTCCGAAATATTAGCAATGTAGTTCGTTAAAAATTTTGTAATTTTAGAAACAATATATTATCAAATTTAAAAAGTAAAATATGTCAACAATTAAAGTAGGAATTAATGGATTCGGGAGAATCGGACGTTTAGTTTTCAGAGCAATGGCTGAAAGAAGCAACATCGAAGTAGTAGGTATTAACGACCTTATCGATGCTGAATATATGGCTTACATGCTAAAATACGATTCAGTTCACGGTGCTTTCAAAGGTGAAGTTTCTGTACAAGGAAATAACCTTGTTGTGAATGGAAAAACAATCCGTATCACTGCTGAAAGAGATCCTAACAACCTAAAATGGAACGAAGTTGGTGCTGAGTACATCGTAGAATCTACAGGTCTATTCTTATCTGCTGATACAGCTAACGCACACATCAACGCTGGTGCTAAGAAAGTTGTTCTTTCTGCTCCTTCTAAAGATGATACGCCAATGTTCGTAATGGGGGTTAACCACAAAGAACTTACTGACGATATCAAAATCTTCTCTAACGCTTCTTGTACAACTAACTGTCTTGCGCCTTTAGCAAAAGTAATCCATGATAACTTCGGAATCGTTGAAGGTCTTATGACAACTGTACACGCTACAACTGCAACTCAAAAAACAGTTGATGGTCCATCTGCTAAAGATTGGAGAGGTGGTAGATCTGCACTTAACAACATTATCCCTTCTTCTACTGGTGCTGCAAAAGCTGTAGGAAAAGTTATTCCTTCTCTTAATGGTAAATTAACAGGTATGTCTTTCCGTGTACCAACAGCAGACGTTTCTGTAGTAGATTTAACAGTAAGATTAGAAAAAGCTACTTCTTATGATGAAATCGCTGCTGCTATCAAAGCTGCTTCTGAAGGAGAATTAAAAGGTATCCTAGGTTACACTGAAGATCTAGTAGTTTCTCAAGATTTCGTTGGAGATAAGAGAACTTCAATCTTTGATAAAGATGCTGGTATTATGCTATCTCCGAACTTTGTTAAGTTAGTATCTTGGTATGATAACGAAATGGGTTACTCTAACAAGTTAACAGATTTATTAGTTCATTCAGCTTCTTTGTAAGTCAAGAATTAATATCAAAAATAGAAACTCTCCTACTTTGGAGAGTTTTTTTATTTTAAAAATTAAAAACTCCCAATTCGCGATTGAGAGTTTCTAAAATTATGTTGATATCAAATATCTTTTTCTAAAATCTGTAGCCAAATGAAATACCAGAACGCAAACCAGCCCAAGGTCCATCCAGCTTAATGCTACCACCAGTTGCATTGATATGCGCTTCATGCTTTATGATAGGAATATCCAAAGTATTAATTTCATCCTGTAATTCTGCTTGTTGAGAAGGCGTCATTGTATATCGAGATTTACCATCAAGATTACCTGACGCAAAACCATAATGTCCTCCAACAATCCACCAATCCAAAACCCAGTTTTGACTAGTTCCAAAAAGCCATTGTGCACCAATCATCAATCCAAAACTATGTGCAGAGATAGATCCGTTCATATCCAATGGATTATCCACTTCATTATTGTTCGAATCTTTGTATACTAGATAGTTGTAATGAAATTCGTCGAACTTCATATTGGTATAACGATAATATGGGGCCAAATAAAATCCACTATTATATTTCTTCCCAAAGTAATATCTTCCCTCCAATGTGAAGGAAGTATTTCCCATTTTAATCGTACCAATATCCTCTCGATCTCTTTCATTAAAAAAGGTATTCATAAAAGGTAAACCTCCCTGTGGAATCACAGCCAAAGTAGCATTAACAGCAATATTTTTATTAATCGACCTTTCGTAAGTTATATTCAAATTACGAAAAGCATAGGCTGTAAGGTTGGTTTTAATCGTGTTTTTATTTTCAGAATCGCCACCAGAATTCTGGGCATAGACTAAGCTTGTAGCAAGCAAAGAAGCAAGTAAAATTTTAGTTTTCATATTGTACTTTTATTTTTTTGTCAAATATAAAACACATTACGCCTAAAAAAAATACCTAATTCTCGGTATTTTCATTTTTGATACAATTTGTATCAATTAATAAATTCTAAAACTAAAGTTTTTTCGTATTTTTGAACTAATTAAAAATTAAGATGAGTAATATTGACGATAAAAAGAAAGCGCTACAATTGGTGCTGGACAAATTAGATAAAACGTACGGAAAAGGAACCGTAATGACCCTTGGCGAAGATTCTGTAGACCACACAATTGAGGTTATTCCTTCAGGCTCTTTGGGTCTTGACCTTGCCTTAGGTGTTGGTGGTTATCCTCGTGGTAGAATTATCGAAATCTACGGACCAGAATCTTCAGGTAAAACAACTTTGACACTTCACGCTATTGCAGAAGCTCAAAAAGCGGGTGGTATTGCAGCCTTCATCGATGCAGAGCATGCTTTTGATAGAAACTATGCAGGCAAACTAGGAATTGATCTAGACAATCTTATCATTTCTCAACCAGATAACGGTGAGCAAGCTTTAGAAATCGCAGATAACTTGATCCGTTCAGGCGCAATTGATATCGTAGTTATTGACTCTGTTGCTGCATTGACACCAAAAGCTGAAATCGAAGGAGAAATGGGTGATTCCAAAATGGGATTACATGCAAGACTAATGTCTCAAGCACTTAGAAAACTAACAGCAACAATTAACAGAACAAAATGTACAGTTATCTTTATCAACCAGTTGAGAGAGAAAATTGGTGTTATGTTCGGAAATCCTGAAACAACGACTGGTGGTAACGCTCTTAAATTCTATGCTTCTGTGAGAGTAGATATTAGAAAAGCAAGTGCGCCAATCAAAAACGGAGACGAAGCGGTTGGTAGCCGTGTTAAAGTAAAAATTGTTAAAAATAAAGTAGCACCGCCTTTCAAAATGGCAGAATTCGACATTATGTATGGTGAAGGTGTTTCTAAAGTTGGCGAAATCCTAGATCAAGGTGTTGAACTTGGTGTAATCCAAAAAAGTGGATCTTGGTTCAGCTACGAAGGAACAAAACTTGGTCAAGGTCGTGATGCAGTTAAGGATGTTATCAAAGACAACCCTGAGCTTGCTGAAGAGCTTGAAACAAAAATTAAAGAAAAAATTAAAGGAGAATAAGCTTTTAATAATATCACAAGAAAACGCCGCAATATTTTGCGGCGTTTCTATTTGTATAAGGTATTTAAGGTTTCCTATTCGATACTAAAATTAACTTCGGCGTCTAGTTTTGGAAACTTATTCTGAGAAATAAATTGCTTGCCTGTACAATCAACCTCCTTCCAGCCTTTCTTACGCCCCAAATCGCCAACTTCAGCAACAAAAGGCACCAACTTTATATTCTTTTCATTTTCGTCGAAAATTTCCTTGTACTGTACCGCAACATCCAAAATACAATCAAAGTCTGTATTTAGTTTGACATTGCGATAGATAATATCAAAATGGCTTTCTTTATTTTCTGGAATGCTAAAATAAGTTTCGTAGCCAATACTATCACCTTTCAAGACTGCCATAGATTTCAAAGCATAAAAAAGAGCATAGGTATAAAAGATCCTTGTTTTCTCTCTTTGATAATCATTAGGATAAAAACCACCTTCGAATAAGATTGTAGGAATTCCAGACTTCATTAAGTTATCGCCAGATGATGTCGGATAAAACTCATCATTATAACGTGCAATTTGATTCGGAATCATCGTTTGCATCTGCATAAAAACACCCGCAATAATTGCCATACTTTTCTTGCGATTCTCAGTCAAGCTTCTTTCCACATCTTCCGATGGCGCCAAGAATGATAAAGTTGCTGGATGCTCCTTATCGGTCGAAAAAATCGTGCGTTGATCATGCAAATTAAGGGCATAATCATATTTCTTTTCGCTTAAAAACTTTTTAAGAAGACGCATTTCGATGCTGGATTCTTTTAGGAAATCTCGATTAATATCAATATCCAAAGCGTTACGTCGCGTCCACACTTCCGATCCATCTGGGTTTAACATAAAGATAAAGTCCAGACTAATCGCCGAAAACAAACGCTTTTTAACCTCATCATCAGTTTCTAAGATCTCAATCAAGTCAAGCATTGCTAAAGTCGCGGTAGATTCGTTTCCGTGCATTTGTGACCAAGCCGATACCTTCACAGGGCCATTACCTAAGCTTAATTTATAAATAGGTTTCCCCAAAGAGGATTTTCCAATTTCAGAAATGTAATCGCCGAGATTGTCCTGTAGGTAAGAAAATAATTTTTCAGGGGAAATATAGCGTTCTGGGAAATTTTGATTTTTAACGTATTGAAAGATTCCAGCCATTTATTAACAATTTAAGTTTGTCAAATTTAATAAAATCAAACTAAATAAACATCGTTTACAAATGTAATTTGATTAAACATTTCTAAATGCCATTTTGTCTGTGGATTTTATTGTTAATTACATTATCGAAAATTAAAATTTACATATAATTATATATCAGCATTTTAGAAATTTTATATGAATTTAAAATTTAACTTTACTTTAAGTGTTAATAAGTCGATTTCAAGGCATTTAAGGAGTATTTTGCTAAACAACTGCCTTGTGGATAAGCATCTAATATTAAACACTTTATACAAAAGTAAACATCTATAAATTCTGCATCAAAAATAAAAAAAGCAACTCCAAAATAGCATTTACATTTGTATTTGATTGATTTACAATACATTAAAGTGCTTAAATGTGATTTCTGCTTCTATTTTTCATATTAAACACTGAGAAATTTACAATACTAAATTAGCTGTAGTTAAAACAATATTTCCACACAGATGAAGTTATTAACAATGTATTATATTGATTTTAAATAGATTACATTCATGTTTACAAGTGTGTATTACAAAAACAATAGATTGTTTACATTTGTTGTTTTACAGTTTTAAAACATTTGTTACATTTGTAAAATGGAAATTAATGAGAGAATCTCCATTATTATGGAGCATTATAATATTACGCCATCAGAATTTGCGGAAAAAGTTGACGTGCAGCGATCGAGTATTTCACACATCACCTCTGGTCGTAACAAACCTTCTTTGGAATTTATCACGAAAGTGAAAAGTGCTTTCCCAGACATCGAATGGGACTGGTTAATCAATAATAATGGGCCAATGATAAAACCCAAAGTCGAAATTATTGAAGAAAAACCCGAAGCAAAGAAGCTTCCCCTACCCGACCTCTTCTCAATAATCGAAGATGATAATTTTGGGCAAGAAAATTTGGAAGTGCCAACACCTGAAAAACCTAATCGTCCAGAACCGATTGTTTCTGCTCCTATCAAAGAAGAGAAAAAAACATCCAATTCTCAGCCATTAGATAATTTTCCAATTCCACAAGGAAAAACAACAAAAAAAGTAAAGCGCGTTATTCTTTTTTTTGAAGATGGAACCTTCGAAGCTTTTGAAAATTAATTTTTCATTTAGCCTTTATTTAATACCATAACGAAAAACGCAAAACCTAATGAAACTTGAAAAGCTTTATCTGCCTTTTTCAAATTAAATCCAATTTTTTGTTGCCTAATAATTATTAGGAATCGTTTTAATATTTCTGCCTCTTAGCAATTATGATTTTGAATAGGCATAAAATTTGACAATGAGAAATCATGAAAAACTCAGTTTATTTATTAATCCTTCTCTTTGCTTTAACATCCTGTGGAGCGATACATAATACGCCAAAAACGGAAACACCTAATAAGGTAGAAAGCTCTAGTTTGGCTTATTCCTTTGTTGATCAAAACGGAAACTTCTATCCAGATAATTGGCGCAAGCAATATGGAGCACCTCCCGAAAATGCTAAAAACAAAGATTTTTCTCTTAAAAAATTAGCTAGTGAAAAAGGTAAAGAAGTAGAACTTTCGGCTTCCGAAAAAACAAAAATTACGCAAGTTGCTAACAGTGGAAAAAATAAAAATAGGATTTTTATTTTCGTGCATGGTTTTAATGCTAGTTCCGAAAAAGTAACCAAAAGTTATGCAGCCATAAAACAACAACTAAATACCACCAACAAAGACCAAATCATCAATTTTTATTGGGATGGATTGGTTGCCAACTCGATGTTTGGTGCTGGGAAAATTTGGTTTAATGCAACCAATAATAGCCAAATGGCAGGCGAATTTGGATTGCGTCGATTGTTGAATTCTTACAAAAACAAAGACATTTATATTATTTCTCACAGTCGCGGCGCTTCGGTGGTTCTTAGTTCACTAAGCAATCCGCCCTTTAGCAAGCAAGAAATTGCGGATCGAAAAGATATTCATAATGTTGATATCGATAACGATTCCAAATCCTTGCAAGAAAACAACAATAATATCTACTGCATTATGCTGGCGCCAGCAATTGGCACTAAAGATTTCAAATCTGAAGACCTTAAATCTGGTGATGATAGCTATCGCGAGTTTAGTCCGCAACTCAAGAAAATCCATATCACGATTAACAATACAGATCCAACACTTAAGAAATATTTAGGCTTTCTTTCGGACAAATTAAAACCCACGGATTTAGGTTATAAATCAGACGCTTTTGATGCATTGAAAGAACATTATAACTTCATGGAAAAAACTGATTTTAGCGGTCAAAAATCGCATAATTTTGATGTCTATATTCACAATCCGAAATTCAAAAGTATCTTAAAAGAATTCAATATTGCGAAATAAAAAAAGCCTTGATCGATCAAGGCTTTTTCGTTATTTAAGAACTTCTGCTAAAAACATCAAGGTATGTTTCCAAGCACGTTTTGCCATAGTTTCATTATATTCTGGCGATTCTGGATTGGTAAAAGTATGACCAGAATTGGCATAAGTAATAATTTGCCAATCTGCTTTTCCCTCGTTCATTTCTTTAATTAAATTATCATAATCTTCTTTGGTCACGCTTTTGTCATCAGCAGGATTTTCGACCAAAATCTTTGTTTTAATAATTGAATTTGGACGCGCTTTATCTTTAGCCAAACCGCCATGAATGCTGACAACTGCTTCGACAGGCAAGCCAGCTCTTGCAACTTCCAAAGCGCCAGTTCCACCAAAACAATAGCCGATAACAGCAATCTTTTTGGGATCAGCATTTTGTTTTAACAAAGCTTCCAAAGCCAAATTAATACGATGTTGATAAGCTTTGTAATCGGTTTTATAATTGGTTGCTATTTTTGCTGCTTCTTCGTTGGTCTTTGGAATATTGCCTTCACCATAAATATCGGCGATCAAAGCAATATAACCTTCTTTTTGAAGATCCAAAGCCGCTTGTTTAGCCTCGTTGTCAATACCTTTCCAAGCAGGTAGAATAAGAACAGCCGGACGTTTTTGATTGCTATTATCAGTAATTAAAGCATTTAACTTTTGAGAGCCATCTTTATAAGCAAGATTTTTGAGGCTTTGTGCAGAAATATTTGTCATCATAGCTAAACTTAAAATTGCAATTATCTTTTTCATCTTCAAAATTTTACGTGTTTTAAAATTAATCATTTTTAAGTGCATGTTTAAATTTTATTATAAATAATTTTTAACATTAAGGAATTAAGATTTAATAGAACAAAACTTAAAAACCTTACCAAAAATCAATTTATTGATTTCTTAAAAATTTACAACTTGACTTCCTTAATTTCTTAATGTTTAAGGAAGAATAAACTTCGTTTATTTTTGATTAAGGGAATTAAATTTTAAAACAGGATTAAATAAAAATTTAAACAAAAAAAGCAGTTCCAACTCTGAAACTGCTTTGTAATTTATCTTGTATTTTTTCCGTCAACAATAATACGTTCTGGACGATTCGCCAACTCCCAAGCCGTTGTGAAAACCAATTGTGTTCTCTTTTGCAACAAAGGATAGTCAATTTTGTCTGGTGTGTCGGATGGCTTATGATAATCTTCGTGAATCCCATCAAAGTAAAATGCAATTGGCACATTATGTTTTGCAAAATTATAATGGTCCGATCTGTAATATAATCTATCTGGATCGTTTGGATCGTCGTATTTGTAATTCAGGATTAGATTATGAGAGTCTTTGTTGGCTTGCTCATTAATCTTTTTTAATTCTGTACTTAGCATTTCTGATCCAATAACATAGACATATTGTTTACCTCTGTTTTCAGCATCATCGCGACCAATCATATCAATATTAAGATCTGCAACTGTGTTCTCTAAAGGGAAAACTGGATTTTGCGTGTAATAATCAGAACCCCAAAGTCCATGCTCCTCACCTGTTACATGCAAAAACAAAATCGAACGTTTTGGTCCATAACCAGCTTTCTTAGCTTTTTGAAAAGCTTCAGCGATTTCCATTACAGCAACTGTACCACTTCCATCGTCATCGGCACCATTGTACACAACACCATTTTTTGTACCAATATGGTCGTAATGTGCAGACACAACAAGCACCTCATTTGGCTTTTCGCTACCTTCAATATAAGCAAGAATATTTTCCGAATCTGGAAGTGTGCCTTTACGGCTTTTCATAAACTCAGATGGCACTTTTTGATAATAAGAACCTAAAGCGGCAGGATAAGAAATTCCGTAGCTTTTGTATTGACTAATCATATATTCGCCAGCTTTTTTCTGTCCAGCAGAACCAGTATCACGACCTTCCATATTGTCACCTGCAATGATATACAGATTCTTTTTAAGATCGTCAACGCTGATGCTTTTGTAGGCATTCTTAAATCCTTTACCAGAAACCGAATAATCTTTACCACCAGCAACATAAGCGGTCGAACCACAACTTTGCATAAAAGCTGCAACAGCTACAAGTCCTAAATACTTTAAATTCTTCATATAATTTTTTTTTGCTTTTAAACTTTATTAATGCGCTTCTAGCCAGTTATCGCCAACACCAACCTCAACGGTTAAAGGTACTTTTGTGGAATAAGCAGACTCCATCGCATCTTTAATAATTGTCGAAACCTCATCAACTTCATCCAATGGTGCTTCAAAAATTAATTCGTCATGAACCTGAAGCAACATTTTGGTTTTCAGTTGTTTTTCGGTTAAAATTTTATCAATTTTAATCATCGCTAATTTTATAATATCCGCAGCACTTCCTTGGATTGGTGCGTTAACAGCATTACGTTCGGCGTGACCTTTCACCACAAAATTGCTAGAGTTGATGTCTTTAAGATGTCGCTTTCTTCCCAACATTGTTACAACAAAACCATTTTTCCTTGCATTTTCGACCTGTTCAGACATATATTCTTTAAGTCTTGGATAAGTTTGGAAATAGGCATCAATCATCGCTTTAGCTTCTGATCGTGACATTCCTGTTTGGTCAGCAAGACCAAATGCACCTTGTCCATAGATAATTCCGAAGTTAACACTTTTCGCCTGAGAACGTTGTGTTTTACTAACTTCTTCAATTGGAATTTTAAACAATTTTGCAGCCGTAGCAGCGTGAATATCTTCACCGTTTTGGAAAGCTTCAATCATATTAAGTTCATCAGAAATCTCTGCAATAAGGCGCAATTCGATTTGTGAATAATCAGCAGAAATAATTTTGCAACCTTTATCCGCCACAAAAGCCCCACGAATCTGCTGCCCACGAAGTGTACGAATTGGGATATTCTGCAAGTTAGGATTAACACTCGCCAAACGTCCAGTCGCCGCAACGGTTTGCGCATAAGTCGTATGCACGCGATCATCAATTGGATCTATCTGGTTAGGAAGTGCATCTACATAAGTTGATTTCAGTTTTTGAAGCTGGCGATAATCTAGAATTAAAGCAATAATTTCGTGTTTTGAAGCCAACTTTTGCAACACATCTTCCGAGGTTGCATATTGTCCTGTTTTTGTTTTTTTAGCTTTTGGATCGAGTTGTAATTTTTCAAATAAAACTTCTCCCAGTTGTCTTGGAGAATTCATATTAAACTCTTCGCCAGACAATTCAAAGATTTTAGTTTCTAAATTTCGAAGATCATTTTCGAGGTCGCCACTTTCTTTTTTAAGCCATTCAGAATCGAGTTTAACACCGATTAATTCCATTTTTGCAAGAACCAACATCAACGGCATTTCGATATTATTAAAAACCTCTTCTAAGTTTTCTTTAATTAATTGCGGTGCAAAAAGTTGATACAATTGGAAAGTAATATCAGCGTCTTCTGCTGCGTAAGCCGTCTGCTCTTCCAAACTAACGCCACGTAAAGTCAGCTGATTTTTACCTTTTTTACCAATTAAACTTTCAATCGAAATTGGCGTATAATTAAGGTACATTTCGGATAAATAATCCATACCATGACGACCATCAGGATTCAGCAAATAATGCGCAATCATCGTGTCGTACATTGGACCTTTGACTTCGATGTTGTAATTTTTTAAAACTTTATAATCATATTTAAGATTATGGGCAATTTTTAAAACTTTGTCATCTTCAAAAAATGGTCGAAAAATTTCAACAGTTTCCTGTGCTTTTTCTTGATCCTCAGGAATCGGAATGTAATAAGCCAAGCCTGCTTTGTATGAGAAGCTCATCCCAATAAGTTGTGCTTCTAACTCGTTAAGCGACGTTGTTTCTGTATCAAAACAAACCGCTGGTTGCGCCAACAAATTGTTAAGCAACATTCGCATCGCTTTCGGCTGATCTACAAATTGATAAAGATGATCGTTTTCTTTAATATTCGATTTGGAAGAAGTAGCTTCATTTAACTCTTCAAAATTTGCAAAAAGGTCAAGTTGCGTCACTTGAGGTTTTGCCGAAGTCGAGGTTTTAACTGTCGCAGTTTCCGCTGGAGCAACGGTTTCGGTTGAGAAAGTTCTGTAAAGATTCTCGTATAAACGGCGGAACTCTAGTTCTTCAAAAATCTCTTTAAGCTTTTCGAAGTCAGGCGTTTCGAGGTCATAATCTTCTTCTTTAAAATCAATCGGAGCATCACAAAGAATGGTCGCAAGCTTTTTTGACAACAAACCACGCTCGGCACTTGCTTCAACTTTTTCTCTTAATTTTCCTTTTAATTCATTAGTGTGCGCTAAAAGATTCTCCATAGAGCCATATTCTTTAATGAATTTCTTAGCGGTCTTCTCACCAACACCTTCTAATCCTGGAATGTTATCCACAGCATCGCCCATCATCCCAAGATAATCGATAATCTGTTTGGGATCATCAACTTCATACTTGGCTTTTACTTCTTCAACACCCAAAATCTCGATGTCACCACCTTTCAGTCCAGGTTTATAAATTTTAACCTTATCGGTCACCAACTGAGCAAAATCTTTGTCAGGCGTTACCATAAAGACATTGTAATCTTTTGCCGATGCTTTGCAAGACAGCGTTCCGATTACATCATCTGCTTCATAACCTTCCACTCCCAGAATCGGAATATGCATAGCTTCAAGAATCTGATGAATATAAGGTTTTGCAAGAATAATCGCTTCGGGCGTTTCGGCTCTATTGGCTTTATAATCACTATAATCTTCATGTCGAACATTAGTCCTACCAACATCGAAAACTACTGCCAAGTGGCTAGGTCGTTCTCTTTTGATAAGCTCAATAAGCGAGTTGGTAAATCCGAAAATTGCCGATGTATCCAGACCTTTTGTCGAGAGTCTAGGATTCTTTATAAATGCATAATAGCCGCGAAAAATCATCGCATAAGCATCAATTAAGAAAAGTCTTTTGTCTGTTGTCATAGCAACAAAAGTAAGGAAAATTGCAGCATCTTTTGAAGCTAATATTTTAGATTTTAATTTTGAAATGTTTAATTCACAATAAGGCAAAGTATTCAAAAATAAATAATTGTTAAACTTTCTTAAAAAAAAGACATTTATGAAAGTATTTGGTCGTATTTTTGCATTACAATCGCGATGAATAAAAAACTACTTTTTGGTATTGGCATTTTTGCCGTTTCTTTAATTGTTATAAGCTGCTCCAGTGCTGGAAGAAGCCAGATGGCGGTTGCACAATTGGCGCAGAAAAACAATATTAAAAGAATTCTGTATTTCGTACCAGAAGTAATTCCTGACATCGAAGAAATCAAACAACCGACTTACGACGTTTTCTTTACTGCTGCAAGTGACAAAATGATGTCCTTGGGAACGAGAGATTATTTAAGAATAGATATTCCAATTTCTTACGACAGCGTTAACATTGATATGCTTCGTGAATTTTGCAAAAATAATGATGCCGATGTTGCAGTCGTGCCTCGCGTTAAATACTTTAAAGTAGGATTGGGAAAATATGTCTTTTCTAATCAGGTTGAAGTAAGCCTAAAACTCTTTGACGCAGATGGCAATTTTATGTTGGAAACGCGCTACGACACCTTCAAAGGTGGTGGTCGTATGCTAGGATCTGCAGCCAATTCTGTTAAAATCGGAACCAAAGGTGCTTTGCAAAATATGAACAAAGAGTTGCAAAACAACAAAATCTTCTTCGTTAAATCTACGTAACATTTGAAATCAAAGACTAAAGTTGATTTCTTTATTCATAGACTTTTTAATACTTTTGCACTTTAAAACAAAAAGCCTTGGAAAATACGGAAATCATTTTAAATCCAGCCGATATTGCCGAATCTCTTAGCGAACTACCTGCTAAGGACAGGCTCTTGGCGTTTTTGAAAGTTCCGAAAGCTTACAAAGCTGAAGTTTTTGCACATCTAGATCCTGATTTTCAGGAGGAGACAATTCGTGGTATTGGTAGCAATGAGGTTGCCTACATCCTTAACGAAATGACGCCCGATGACCGTACACAGTTGTTTGAGGATTTTCCAGATGAGCTAATCAAATATTCTATCAATCTTCTTAATCCGCAAGAACGTCGTGTTGCCCTAAAACTTTTAGGTTATCACTCTGACTCCATTGCGCGATTGATGACACCTTATTATATCCAAATCCGCAAGGAATGGACTGTTAAACGTTGTTTTCAACAGATTAAAAAAGTCGGTGCCAAGGTAGAAACCATGAACTACCTTTTCGTTGTTGATGAGAAAAATCGACTTATCGACGATATCACCATTGGGACTTTATTGCTAGCTGACGAAGACCAATTTGTATCAGAACTATGTGATAATCATTTTGTTGCGATTACAACGACAACAACCAAAGAAGACGCTGTTCCGTATTTCGAAAAGTATGACCGAAGTGCCATGCCTATTGTTACAGATTCAGGAGTCTTGGTAGGTATCGTAACGATTGATGATATCCTAGACCAAATCGAGCAACAAAACACCGAGGACATCCAAAAGTTTGGTGGTTTGGAAGCTTTGGACTTGCCTTATACGCAAACGCCTTGGACAGAAATGATTAAGAAAAGAGCCACTTGGCTTATTATTCTTTTTGTGTCCGAAATGTTGACTGCGAGTGCGATGGGCTATTTTGACAAAGAAATCGAAAAAGCCGTTGTTTTAGCATTATTCGTTCCATTAATTATTTCGAGTGGTGGTAATTCTGGTTCTCAAGCAGCAACGCTTATTATTCGTGCAATGGCACTACAAGAGCTGACCCTCAAAGATTGGTGGTATGTTATGAAAAAAGAAATTATCTCTGGACTATGTTTGGGATTAATTCTTGGTGTTATCGGCTTTGTACGAATTATGATGTGGCAAAAGCTAGGACTCTTTAACTACGGCGTATATTGGCCTTATGTTGGGTTAAGTGTTTCCGTTTCATTGATTGCCATCGTCCTTTGGGGAACGCTTTCTGGCTCGATGATTCCTTTTGTTTTAAAGAAATTAAAACTAGACCCTGCAACTTCTTCAGCACCATTTGTTGCAACTTTGGTGGACGTAACAGGTTTAATTATTTATTTCACTGTTGCAGGATTATTCTTGACAGGCAAACTTTTGTAATTTCTCACTCTAACAATCACTTTTTTTATTTGTTTATCAATATTAAGTCGTAGAATTCTGTAATTTTTAGTATTTTTAAAGCTCAGAAACAGAATCTCATTATGATTAATAAAACGGTAAAAAACGTTGAAGAAGCTTGCCATGACATCCAAGATGGCGCTACCATTATGCTAGGCGGTTTTGGTCTTTGCGGAATTCCAGAAAATAGTATTGCCGAATTGGTAAAAAAGAATGTCAAAAACTTGACTTGCATCTCTAATAATGCTGGTGTTGACGATTTTGGACTTGGATTACTGCTCCACCAAAAACAAATCAAAAAAATGATTTCGTCTTATGTTGGCGAAAATGCCGAATTTGAACGTCAATTGTTAAGCGGCGAATTGGAAGTTGACCTAATCCCACAAGGGACTTTGGCGACACGTTGTATGGCGACGGGTTACGGAATGCCTGCTATCTACACACCTGCAGGTGTTGGAACCGAAGTTGCGGAGGGCAAAGAAACTCGAAATTTCAATGGTAAAGATTATTTGCTAGAATATGCTTTTGATGCGGATTTTGCGATTGTAAAAGCTTGGAAAGGCGATACAGCAGGTAATTTGATTTTCCGTTCGACGTCACGTAATTTCAATCCATTAATGGCAATGGCTGGTAAAATAACAATTGCCGAAGTTGAAGAATTGGTAGAAGTTGGCGAACTAAATCCTGACGAAATCCACACACCTGGAATCTATGTACAACGCATCTTCCAAGGCGAAAAATACGAAAAGAGAATCGAACAAAGAACTGTCCGTAAAGCTAACTAAATATAAGGCTCCAGATTTTTGGAGCTTTTTTAATTTTAAATTTTATCCAATGAAATTAGGTGCATTTTCTATCAGCTTAAGTGTCAAAAATTTAGAAGTTTCTAAAAACTTTTACGAAGCTTTGGGTTTCGAGGTTTTTGCTGGCGCATTAGACCACAAATATTTAATCATGAAAAATAGCGACAGCCTTATCGGTCTTTTTGAAGCGATGTTCGATGGTAATCTTTTGACCTTTAATCCTGGTTGGGACCAAAACGCCAACGAACTCAGCGATTGGCAAGACGTTCGCGAAATCGCTAAAAGCTTTGCCGAAAAAGGAATAAAATTCAATCAACAAATCGACTCCGAAGCTGGTCCGGGAAGCATCACTTTACAAGACCCAGATGGTAATATGATTTTAATTGACCAACATCGTTAACTAGAATAAAGCAAAAAGCTCAGAAATTTCTGAGCCTTTTTATTATGATTTATCCGTTTCCTTTTCTTTTGTTTCCTTTTTCTTTCGTCCTGCGTTACTGAGACTTTGATGAATGAGAAATTCGATTTGCCCATTCACACTTCGGAATTCGTCCGCCGCCCACTTTTCAATAAGCTTGTAGGTGTCTTCGTCAATCCGCAAAACAAAACTCTTCTTACTCATTTCGTTTCATTTAAAAGCCAAAAGCTTTAGTTAGATTAGTTATAAAGTGTACCAGCATTTAGGATTGGTTGCGCTGCTTTTTCGCCGCATAATACCACCATTAGGTTGCTTACCATCGCTGCTTTGCGCTCGTCATCCAACTCTACAATATTCTCCTCTGATAGTTTTTTTAATGCTAAATCTACCATCCCAACAGCACCTTCAACGATTTTGGTTCTTGCCGCAACTATCGCCGTTGCTTGTTGTCTTTGTAGCATCGCACCAGCAATTTCGGATGCGTAAGCCAAGTGCGAAATTCTTGCTTCTTGCACAACAATTCCTGCAGGAGCAAGACGCTCTGTCAACTCTCTCTCCAAAATATGGTTAACATCATCCCCTCCGCCTCTCAAGGTAATTGGCGCACTTTCGTCCTCCAAATTATCATACGGAAAACTAACTGCCAAGTGACGAACAGCTGCCTCACTTTGCGTTCTTACATATTCCAAATAACGCTCAACATCGAACGCTGCCTTGTAAGTATCACCAACTTTCCAAACGATAACCGCTGCAATCTCAATAGGATTTCCCATTTTATCGTTTACTTTAAGGGTTTGTCCTTGTAAGTTTTCGGAACGAAGACTCATTCTTTGTGATGAATAAAAAGGATTGATAAAAAACAAACCATTTTCTTTAACAGAACCTACATACTTCCCAAAGAAGTTAAGAACACGTGAGTGATTGGGTTGGATAATCATTAAGCCTTTCATAAAAAAGAATGACAACAATATCATCAGAATCGCGACAATTGCTAATCCTACGCTGTAATCAATAGAATAAATAAACAATCCTACGCCTCCAAAAAATAGCACAATGCTAATTAGTAAGGCTAAATAACCAGACATTGGTTTTAAAACTTTTTCCATAGTGTTTGAAATTTTGATATTAATTTGATATTATAAAGATATTGATTTTTAAAATACAAAACATGAAAAAACGCTTAAAAAAAGCGTTTTAATTTTCTTATTGTTTAATAAAGCTTTGTTTAATCAGCTTTTCGTCGGTTTTTAAAACTAAAATATATGTTGCTTTAGAAAGTTTAGAAACATCAATTTTTGAAGTATTTAAAATGCCTGATTGTAGCAATTGTCCACTCAAATTGAAAATTTGGAAACTAATATTTTTAACATCGCCTTCAACTGTGATAAAATCTTTTGCCAAAGTTGGATAGATTTTAATATTATTTGCTGCTTGATTATCAACCGCCAAACTGCAATTGGTTTCAACTGTCGTATTGGGAACATTGACAATGATGTCATTACAATCTTTTTTAATCAAATTAAAGTTAGGATTTGACTCAACATTAATTAAAGTAATATTATTATCAAAACCATCCATAAAATCAAATGAAGTCAATTGATTATTCTTTGTCAAAATCGTTTTTAACAAAGGATTATTGCTAAAAGTGATAGCTGTCAATTTGTTAGACTCGGCAGAAAACCAATTTAGTTTCGTAAGTCCTGACAAGTCCAAAGTCGTCAATTGGTTGTCGTTGATATGGATTCTTTCGAGGTTAGGATTTTGCGAAACATCCAAACTCGTCAATTTGTTGGTTACTAAAAACAAACGTTGCAAATCTTTAAGCTCGGACAAATCAATCGTTGTCAAGGCATTCTCATTGATATAGACGATTTTTAACTTGGAATTCTGAGGAAAAATAATACCAGTCAACAGATTTTTATTAAGTTCGATATTCGTCATTTTATCAAGTGCCGAAACATCTAAAACGCCTGTCAGTTTATTATTACGAAGATTAAGCGTTGTAACTTTCGTATTTTTTGAAACATCAATTTTGTTAAGATTGATAAGGTCTCCCAAATTAAGCTCTGTCAAATTCGTAAAATACTCGATTCCTGTAGCATCATAAATATTAGGATAATTGGAAAGGTTACGAATGGACGTCAAAGTCAAAGCTTCGGTCTCCGAAATTTGCCCATCTTTATTAGCATCAACAGCTGGATAAGCCTTGATAATTGCCGCCTTGAAGTTGGCATCTGGAAAATTAATAATTTGTGCATTAACAGCACTTGCGCCCATCATTACTAGGCCGAAAATTGTAAAAATTTTCTTCATAAGTATAAAATTAAATTAGTTTAACTCCCGAAACTATTGGGGATTATACTCATAAAGAGTTGCTATGAAAAGACAGAACGTCCATCACTTTTGTCCCCGAAAGTATCAACATTAGGCAGGTCTCCTGGCTCACATCTTGACATCGTCCTTCCCAAAGCTAACTTCAGTGGACATTATTTGACATCAAGTTTTGTAGTTTACAGTTGCGGGTACAGCTCAGGTATTTCACCTGATTCCCTTTTAATAAAACAAAAACTGCTTTAACCTAAGTTTTGCAAAGATACGTCTAATAAAGTGGTTGGTAAAATTTTTCATCGAAAAGTACACATTAAAGAATGCCAATAATGCTTGTGCAAAACTTCAGTTATTTTTTTGCATTTTGTGGACAGATTATTGCAATACAATTGTTAAATTAGATTTTTCAAAAACTACTCGTGAAGTCCTATTTAAAACAGATTCGGTTCAAAAACCTCCCTTGGAAAGAATTACTTGCCGTTATTATTTTGCTTTTTGCTTTCGTATTCTTCCGAAGCGAAAGACACGAAATGGCACAAATTATCCCGCAGCTAAAGCTTTCTGATGGATTTTGGCTATTGATTGGCGTCCTTCTAACAGGCGTCTATATTGCGTTGCAAGCTTATATGTATGTGATGAGCTTTCGTGCTGTCAATCTTAATCTCAACTTTTGGACAGCGATAGACTTGTTTTTGAAACGCAACCTATTGAGTGTTTTTCTTCCTGCAGGCGGCGTCAGTTCTTTAGGATACCTCCCAAGAAGTCTTAAAAAACAAAAATATCACAACACAGCGCAAATTCACCAAGCCAGCGCGATATACGGCTTTGTTGGATTTTTGACGGTATTAATTGTCGGAATTCCGTTGATTATCTATTCGCTTTTCATCAATAAATCCATTGCCAATTCGTGGGTGTGGCTTGTTGTATTGGCGGTTATTATTTTTGCGCTTTATTATATTTATTTAAGTTTTAAAAAACAAAATGCGCTGTATCAATACCTTTTAAAGAAGTTTCCAAAATTGATACACAACACCGAAGATATTTTCGCTGGAGATGTTAACAGCTCTTATTTCTGGAAAAGCGTTTGGGTTTCTATTTTTATTGAGGTATGTGGCGTTCTGCATTTGGTTATTGCCATGAAAGCGCTTGGATTAAACGAATCTTTTTCAGCGGCCGCCATTTGTTATGTTGTTTCGGTATTATTGATGATTGTATCGCCGTTCTTACGAGGATTGGGCGCTGTAGAATTTTCATTGACATTTTTGCTAGCCAATTTCGGATATTCGCATTCGCAAGCTTTGGGAATTACTTTAGTTTATCGTGTTTTTGAATTCTGGTTGCCACTCGTTCTCGGGATTTGTTCTTTCTTATGGAATGGTCGAAAAATGTTTGCCCGAATCTTCCCTGCTTTGCTAATATTTTCTTTAGGAATTATTAATATTTTGTCAGTAATAACGCCAGCCATCACCGAACGTCTTTTACTCGCAAAGAATTATTTCTCAGTAGAACTTGTTCATTATTCCAAAATCTTAACATTAATTGCTGGTGTTTTGCTGCTTGCAACCTCTGCCAACTTATTACGAGGTTCCAAAAGAGCTTGGTATTTTGCCATCGTTTTATCTTTAAGTTCCTTAGTTTTAAACCTTTTAAAAGCGCTCGATTATGAAGAAGCTTTGTTTTCGTTTTTTACAATTTTGTTCTTAATCTATGCTAGAAAAGAATATACTTTAAAAAACGAAAAACATTTTATTAATAAAGGTTTTGGACGCTTTTTAGCCTTTTTTATTTCGGTGCTTATCTTCAATTGTATTTCACTGTATTTTATTGATGTTCATCATTTTGGAACAAACTTCAATAAAGAGCAAGCCTTTTCGTACACCTTGCAATCTTTTCTATTATTCCATGATTACGGCATAAAACCTTTAACAGGATTTGCTAGAGATTTCCAAATCTTAAATCAAATTCTTGGAGTTCTATCATGGACATTGTTGATTATTTCATTTTATAGAACTGCCAAAAAGCATGACTCCGCCGAAGATAATGCTAAAGAAACCGCGGAATCTCTTATTAAACAATATGGTGATTCGTCACTTGATTATTTTAAAACTACCAAAGAAAAATCGCTTTATTTTTCAAAGGAAATTGAAGGCTTTGTGTCCTATCGTGTTGCGAATGGATTTGCCATCGTCCTAGAAGAGCCCGTTTGCGCCGTCGAAAATAAAATTGACCTCATAGATGAATTTGATAAATATTGTCAGCAAAAATCCCTAAAAACCGCCTATTATCGCGTAACTGAAGATGCTTTACATTACTTTAAAGTTTTAAAAAAGAAAAAACTCTTCATCGGTCAAGAAGCTTTACTGAATGCGGAAGCTTTTAGTTTGACAGGAAAGGATCGAAAATCGTTGCGTAACGCGATTAATCTTTCGGAAAAGTCGGGCTACAAAACGGAAATAAAACTCGCGCCGCAATCAGACGAATTCATTGATGAATTGCAAAAACTCTCCAACGAATGGCTACAAAAATTTGATAAAAAAGAAATTGTCTTTGCAGAGGGCTTGTTTGACAAAGCGACGATAAAAAATCAAGATGTTATTTCTCTTTTTGACGAGAATGGCACTTGTGTTGCCTTTCTTAACATTATCCCCGATTGCGCGCGCGAAGAGACGAGTTATGATATGATTAGAAGAAGCGAAAACGCTGCTGGAGGAAGTATGGATGTCTTAATTGTAAAACTGGTAGAATACGCGAAAAGTAAAGGTTTGAAATTCATTAATATGGGAATGACGCCAATGGCAGGAAATGACGACCCCAACAATGTTGCCGAAGAGTTAATGAAAATCGCCTACGAAAAAATGGGAAGTTTCCGACATTATCAAACGCAGCGTGGTTTTAAAGAAAAATATGCTGATGTTTGGGAAAATGCCTACCTCATTTATAGTAATGACATTGACCTGATCCAACTTCCAATGGCGCTTAACAAAGTAATGAAAGCCTAATTATGAAAAAGAAATTGCTTATTGCGGGTTTAGGTCTTGCTGTCATTTGTGGCGGTCTTTACGAGTATTGGCAATACAAAATCACGAAAGATTTTCCTGTAACTTCTTGGAACAGTGAAAGCAAGAAACCAATTATAATGTACATAAGTGGCGATGCTGGTTTTAACACATTTTCAAAAAGCTTGTCGGAACATCTACATGAAGCTGGTTATGATGTTTTTGCATTAAACTCCAAAGCTTATTTTTGGAATAAAAAAACACCAACACAAGCCGCTTCCGAAGTCGAAAGATATATTAATCATCAGTTGGATGGTCGCGATAACCAGCACGTTATTTTGATGGGATTTTCATTTGGTGCTGATGTAACACCTTTTATCTACAATCGTTTTTCTGACCAAATGAAGAAAAATATTGAAAAAATTATTGTGATTGGCCCCTCACAAAGCAATGATTTTGAAATTCACCTTTCAGAATATGTTGGTGTCACCAAAAAAAGACACTTTTTGGTAATTCCAGAGATTAATAAAATCACTGACAAACCTATATTATTGATTATGAGTGATTTGGAATATATGTATTTTCCTTTTAAGAAAATTAAACTCGGGAACAATTACAAAATGCTACACATCCACGGCGACCACCAATATGACAATAACACCAAAATGCTTGCTGATACCTTAGTTAGTCAGTTTCCTACAAGCTAATAAAGTTTTAAATTTAATTTTAAAAAAAGCATTTTGCCAATACAAGGTTAGCGGCAAGTGTTGTTTGTTTTTTAGTTCAGAATTCCGTTTGCTTCTGTTAGTATTAAAGGTTTTCCGTCTGTTACGATAATGGTATGCTCATGTTGAGCCATATAACCACCTTTATTACCAACCATTGTCCAACCGTCATTTAATTCCGTTGCATAAGTTGAAGTTGTAGAAATAAAAGTTTCAATAGCAACAACAGAATTTTTCTTAAACCGTCTTTGGTCAAAACGGTTTCTGTAATTCATTATTTCATCAGGCTGTTCGTGTAGGCTTCTTCCGATTCCGTGTCCACCAAGATTTTTTATAACTTTTAAACCTCGCTTTTTTGCTTCGGTTTCCATTATATAACCAATGTCAGCTATTTTTACTCCACCTTTTATGTTATCAAGAGCTTTCTGCAAAATTTCTTTTGAAGCGTCAACTAATTTTTGATGTTGATTAATATCTTTTCCAATAACAAATGACGCTCCGTTGTCTGCCCAAAATCCATCTAATTCAGCCGAAACGTCAATATTTATTAAATCTCCTTCTTTCAAAATTCTTTTTTCGGAGGGAATGCCGTGACAAAATTCGTTGTCCACGCTTATGCAGTTCCAACCTGGAAATCCATAGGTTAAGTGAGGTGCAGATTTTGCTCCAAACTCTGATAAAATTTTCGCTCCGTACTCATCCAGTTCTTTTGTAGTCATTCCAGCCTGAGCATATTTTATCATTTCTCTTAATGTAAATGCAACTGCGTGACTTGCTTTTTGCATTCCTAATAATTCTGATTCTGTTGATATTGACATAATTCACTTTTTTGACAGATTGTTGTTTTAGACTTTCCGCCAACATTTGATGTGGTCTTAGCTTTTTAAAACCAGTTTAAATTCTAAAAAGCTTTTTAATTCAAAACATTACTTTTTAGGATGAAGACTGTTTTGTAAGCTTTTAAATCTAAAGTAAGAAACGACTGTTAATGTTCCCATAAAGGCTAAACCTAACCAAACCCAAAGCGGAATTGGAATAGCATCTCCTTTAGCATAAGAATGCAGACCTGTTAAGTAGTAATTTACTCCAAAATAAGTCATCACCATAGAACAAAACGCAAACATCGTCATCACGTGGAAAATATGTCTACTACGAAGTCCAGGTACCAATCTCATGTGCAATACAAAAGCATAAACCATAATCGAGATGAAAGCCCAAGTTTCTTTTGGATCCCAGCTCCAATAACGTCCCCAACTTTCGTTAGCCCAAATACCACCCATAAAGTTACCGACGGTAAGTGCTAGCAATCCGATACTTAACGACATTTCGCTGACTACGATAAGCTCTTTAAGTGTTGTGTCATTATGTTTCTTAAAGATTGTTGGCGATGCCATGATATAGAAGAATAATGAGATCACAGCAATAATCATCGACAACGAGAAGAAACCGTAACTGGATGCAATAATCGCAACATGGACAATCAACCAATACGATTTAAGAACCGGTTGCAATGGTGTCACTTGTGGATCCAAAGCCGATCCGCCGTGCGCAAATCCCATCATAATAACCGCAACTAAGAATCCAGCTGCTGGAATCAAAGCATTGGAGTTTCTATAAAGTGCAAAACCTGCTGTAATACCAACCCACGAGATAAAGATAATTGCCTCGTAACCGTTACTCCAAGGTGCGTGACCAGAAATATACCATCTTGCAATTAATCCCATAAAATGGAACAAATAACCAACTGCGCCAATATAAATTAGTCCTTTTACAATATTATGTAGTATTTTGTTCGGTCTGAAAATTTCGAAAAATGCCAGAATTAATAAAATACTTCCAAGTATCGTGTAGAAAATCAACAATTTGAAATTGATGTCAATTTTATTTAATAAAACTTCTAAATTAACTTTAGAATCTGGTGGAATCACTTGTTTTCCCCATTTGTGTTGATAAGCTTCAACTTTTGCTAATTCTTCGTCTGCTTTTTTCCAGTTTCCATTTTGTGTTGCAAGAAGCACGCTTGATAAATAAGGCCCTAAAACATCTTGTGCATTCTTGTCCATTTCGAAATTGGCAGTCATCACCGAATTCCAAGTGTGGTTAGCATCATTCTGAACAGGAACAGCACGGAAATATTGATAAGACATTAAAGCATTAAGAACCTGTACTTTATCATTTAATTTGATAACAGCTTCATCAAATTTCGTTTTATCAATTGGCTTTTTACGGAATGCGGCATTATACTCATCTTCCAAAACAAAACGAAGATTTCCATTTTTATCTGCTGGGAACAACTTCACCAAACTTGTAAAACCATCCGCATTAGCTTTGGTAATTTTTGCTAAATCTTTACCAACTTTTCCTCGGTGTTCAATTTTAATAATATTAACCTGCGCCCAAAACATTGGGTCAATTGTCGCCGCCAAAAACCATTGGTTAGCATCCAATTGTTGGAAGTAATCGCGATCCGTTAATTTATGTAAAATATCGATGGCTTGCGTGTTAGCAGGCTGTATACGTCCTTCGTAACTTTGCACCAAAAGATGTCCAAACTTCTCTGCGTGATCTTTATCAATCTGAATATTCTTAACGAAATCGTCTGCAGAGACTTCTTTCATTTTGTTAGTCGGTGGCGCAACATTAGAGGTTGCTGGCGCTGCAACATTATCTTTGCTTCCATCTGTTGCAGAATGTGTTTCAATCTTTTGAGCGTTAAGTCCTAAACTTAAAAACAATAAAAGAACACTAGCCATTTTTGCTTTTTTCTGACTGATATCACGAAGCATTTTGTTAAGATTCCAGAATCGCGAACCTTTCCAGAACATCGTCACAAACATCCCAACAAATAAAAATCCGTAACCAATGTAACTGAATAATGTTCCCCAATAATCGTGGTTAACTGATAGAATCGTTCCTTTTCTGTCTGGGTCAAAACTCGATTGGAAAAAACGATATCCTTTATAATTAAGAACGTGGTTCATAAAGATTTTATAAGGCGTTTGTTTTCCTTCATCAATAATCTGTACATGAGATTCGTAAGCCGATGGCGAAGAACTTCCTGGATATGTTTCCATAACAAATTTGTCTAATCTTAGCGCAAAAGGCGTGTTGTATATTTTTGGACCAAAACCAATCATCACATTCATTCCGTCCAACTCCACTTGCTTATAAGCATTTGGATTTCCTTTTTCCACAGAAAGATCTACCATCATTTTAGATTTTGGACCTTTAACTTCTACTGTCAATTGGTCAGGTACATCTTTATCTTTTTGCTTGTCACCTTCATAAGCTTTCAAACTTCCTTTCTTAAGTCCTTCTGGCACAACCAATTTCAAATCGTTGATAGAATAGAGACTTCTTAGCGCTAAAGGTTGCAACTTATCCTTGGTTGTTGTTCCTGTCGCTTGGGTTGCCATCGTCATGTATTGTGCATCCACAGGAGTTTTGATAAACAATGAATCATTCTCTTTACGGAATTCTACAGCGCCATCAATCGATGTTCTGTTAAAACTCACCAAAGTTCCATTGATATTTTGGACATCGCCTGCTGCAAGATATATATTTTGACGACCACCTTTCTCATTAGTCGACACAAGATGGAGATACTCTTTTCCATTTGGATTAACGACAAGGCTATCCATTTTGCGTTGCAAATAATTAAGCGCTTTTACTTCCAATTGCTTATCGTGGAAGTTATATTTCGCATTCAAATCATAATGAAGCGGCGACATTAGATATGGAATATCTGGATAATGTAATTCGTCTCCTTTCTCTTCGATTTTAACTTTTAAAAATGTTTTATCTGTCACAATCTCGTTGCTGCTTTCGCCTTCGCGGATGTGCATAACACCTTCAAAACTGATGTATCTCGTAATAGCACCTCCAATAAAAATTAAGATAAAAGCTAAGTGAAATACCAAAATTGGCCATTTTTCTCGACGGAAAAGTCTGTATCGTCCAATGTTACCAATAAAATTAAGAATCAGCAAAAACATAATGGCTTCAAACCATTTTGCCTCATAGATAAGCGCCTTTGCAGTTGGAGTTCCATAGTCATTTTCCACGAAAGTTGCGACTGCCATACTAATGGCATACAACAGCATCAGAACCGCCATTGTTCGCGTGTTAATCAGAATATTCTGAATCTTTTTCATAATAACTCTTTCTATTAAAGATGAAACCAAATCCAGAAAAACACACTTATAACAACCTAGATTTAGTCGATTGCAAAAATAGTGATGTTATTTAGATTAAATACATAAAATCAGGCATTAATGACAATTCTCATAATCGATATTAGCTATTAATTAATGAAATCTCTTTTAGTTTTCACTATAATTAAATTCAAAAATTCGGTTTCTTAAGACTTCTTGAAAAATTAATCGTTATTTTATGTTATTCAATCTTAAAATCGCTTTTTTAACACAATTTTATTTTTATTATTTTTATTAAATCTAAATAACAATATTGCTTCAAAATAATTTTAAATCGAAAAACACCAAAGCCTCAAATATTTACGCCAAAATCCATAAGAAAGCCCTATATTTAACTTCAAAATTCATTTAAAAAAGATTAAATTTGCACGGAATTGACCGTATCTATCAATGGAAAAAAGCAAAACTACAAACACAAACGACCAAACAAAAATCCTTCCCAAATCCCGCATCGTTACAGGTATTATCCTATTTTGCATCGCTGGGATGATGACCATAGCTTTCGTGTCTTACCTAATGAATTGGAAAGCAGACCAGTCGCAAGCTGGTACAATGGGTGACCGACACATCAAATCTTCTAATGTTTTAGGAAAAATCGGTGATTGGCTGGGGAATCTTTTCATTTTCGATAGCATTGGTGTTACGGCTTTTATTGTTCCTTTCTTGTTGATGGTTTTCGGATTTATCATTCTTAAGAAAAATTACTTCAAGCCTTGGAAAACAATTTCGCATAGCTTATTTTTCATTTGTTGGTTGCCAATTTTCCTAGGTGCAGTTACCAAAGGTGATGGCGTATGGAGTGGCGTATATGGTTACCAAATCATGGATTACCTAAAGGCTTATGTTGGTTCAGTTGGACTTTGGCTTATCATATTAATAAGTATATTGCTTTATTTTGTTTTAGAATTTAATTTGAGACCAAGTAGCATCAAGAATAAATTCAACAAGATTAATGACAGCACCTTTGGCAAAATAAAAGATATGATGCCAAAATCGGAAGAAAACTTCGATGCGGATGCCGAGCTTGAAGAAGAACTCGAAAAACATCATGAAGAAGTAAAATCTGAAAAAACAGAAATATCAACTGAACTTCCAAACATTAAAGTTACCGAAGATATTCAACCAATTGCAACACCAAATAAAACAACTTTTGAAAGTGTTGAAACACCGCCAATAATACCAGCAGAAGAGCTAGAAGCCGTTTCTATTAAATTAGATAACGATTTCCGCACACCGCCTGTTGTAGAAAAACCAGTTACGCCAACTCAAAATATTGCGTCAAACACAGAAGATATCGCTTTTAATATCGAGGTTAAAAAAGAAGAGCCACTTGATCCAAATGAAGCTAAATCACAAGAATTGGTGAAAGAACATGGGTTGTATGACCATAGATTGGATTTGGCAAAATTCCAGATGCCTAGCACTAATTTGTTAAAAGATTATGGTAGCGAAGAAATCACAATCAATAAAGACGAACTAGAAGAAAACAAGAACAAAATTGTTGGTCTTCTTAAAAACTTTAATGTCGGAATTTCTGAAATTAAAGCAACGATTGGTCCAACAGTAACACTTTACGAAATTGTTCCAGAAGCGGGAATTCGTGTAGCACAAATTAAAAAACTACAAGACGATATTGCGCTTAACCTTTCAGCTTTAGGAATCCGTATTATCGCGCCAATGCCAGGAAAAGGAACCATTGGTATCGAAGTTCCAAGAAAAAATCCAACCATGGTATCGATGCGTTCTGTGATTGCTTCCAACAAATTCCAATCTTCGGATATGGACCTTCCTGTGGTATTTGGTAAGACGATTTCTAACGAGATTTTCATGGCGGATTTAGCAAAAATGCCACACTTATTGATGGCTGGTGCGACTGGTCAAGGTAAGTCTGTTGGTATTAATGCGATCTTGACTTCCCTACTTTATAAAAAACATCCTAGCGAACTGAAATTCGTGATGGTAGACCCGAAAAAAGTAGAATTATCGCTTTATTCTAAAATCGAAAGACATTATCTAGCCAAACTTCCAGATGCGGAAGATGCGATTATCACAGACAATAACAAGGTAATTAACACTCTTAATTCGCTTTGTATAGAAATGGATAACCGTTACGAATTGCTAAAAAATGCATTTTGTAAAAACTTAAAAGAATACAATAAAAAATTCACGGAACGAAAGTTAAATCCTGAAAACGGACATCGCTATTTACCTTATATTGTTTTGGTTGTAGACGAGTTTGCAGATTTGATTATGACCGCTGGCAAAGAAGTTGAAATCCCAATTGCACGTCTTGCGCAGCTTGCGAGAGCGATTGGTATCCACTTGATTGTAGCAACGCAACGTCCGTCTGTTAACGTTATTACAGGTATGATTAAAGCAAACTTCCCTGCCCGTGTCGCTTTCCGTGTTATCCAAAACACCGACTCTCGTACGATTTTGGACTCACCTGGTGCTGAACAGTTAATCGGAAAAGGTGATATGCTATACTTCAATGGTAACGAAATTACGCGTCTACAATGTGCTTTTGTTGACACACCAGAAGTAGAAAAATTAGCAGAGTTTATTGGTGAGCAAAAAGGTTATTCGGATGCTTATATCCTACCAGAATACAGCGGCGAAGAAGCTTCTTCTACTGTTGGAAGTTTTGACCCTAACGAGAAAGATCAATTGTTCGAAGAAGCTGCAAGAATCATCGTTTCGACGCAGCAAGGTTCGACTTCTATGTTGCAACGTCAATTAAAACTTGGTTACAACCGCGCTGGTAGAATTATGGACCAGTTGGAAGCTTCGGGCGTTGTTGGTGGCTTTAACGGCGCCAAAGCGAGAGAAGTTTTGATCTCGGATTTACACGGTCTAGAACAATTTTTAGATAGCTTAAGAAAATAAGAAACTCGGCATTTAATGAATGCCGAGTTTTTTTTGTTAAAATGATTTATCATTACTTTCACTTACTTTTCCTTCATAATTTAGATGAAACCCAAAACATCCCAATTGGTTTGAGCTACAGAAATGAGGTTTACGAAAAGTTGAAAATTTAGTGAAGAATTTCGTATTCAAAAAAAAAATGACACTTCCAATCGTAAGTGTCATTTAATTATATTTTCTTGATCTTATTTTAAAAAAGCTCGCAGATTCTCTAAATTCTTTCTGTCACTACCAGCAAAAATCTCTTTATCGGCGATAAACACTGGTCTTTTCAAAAAACTGTAATGCTCGAGAATCAAATCTTTGAAATCATTTTCTCCCAAGGTCTTTACATCAATTTCTCGCGCCTTGATCTGCGTTGATTTTTTACTGAACAAAACTTCATAAGATTTTGTCAATTTATACATCTCTGCCAATTCTTCTTTTGTGACTGGCGCTGATTTTATTTCGCGAAGCTCCCAATCTGACAAATCGAATTCCGCCATTATCTTTTTGCAAGTTCCGCAAGTTTTTAGATAAAATACTTTTTTCATAATCAATTATATTTAATTAAAACTTAAAAGTATTTGCAGGGAATTCTTTATTCACTTCGATTTTAAAAATAGAAAGAACATAATCGCCATCTTTTTTAGGCGAAGAAGATTCGATACGATGTGCCATCACAAGATTACCAACTTTCTTATAGTCATCATAAGTTATGGTTTCTTCTTTTTTAATTTCTTTGTACAACATATATGTTTTAACATCGAAATAATAAATCGTTTTGTTAACATTTTTGGTCAATTCAACCTTAAAATAATTGTTATTTCCGATTTGTTCTTTACCTACTAAATTGGCTTCAAAACCTTTGTTTTCCCAATCAATAAAATCATTATCAAAACTTTCTGGAACATAACTCGGATATTCTTGAATCTTGTTTTGAGCATAATTCATCGCATAACCTTTCCTGCCGTCATAACCTTCAACAGCCGTTTCTTTTTGATTAATCATAATCACGGTTTTTGTCAAATTAGGACGTTTTTGATAGATTTTAAACGGATATTCGTCATTAACTCCCAAAGTCACACGACCTTGTAACAATACAGAATTCAAGAGCTTCCAGTTGGTCAAACCGCCCGAAAGTTCTATATTTTTATCGATAATTTCTTTTGCTGTTTGTGCTTGAATAAAACACGATAGAACCACCCCAAATACTAATAGTAATCTCTTCATTTTGCAATTAAACTCCAAATATAAGTTTTTTAAAATGCTTTTTTCTTTTGAAAATTATAAAAGATGTTAATTCTGACCAATTATCAACTTTGCCTTTTCCAAATCTTCGGGTGTATCGATGCCAACGCCTACAAAATGGGTTTCTATCAATTTGATTTTCATACCATATTCCAAATAGCGAATACACTCAATTTTCTCGGAAATTTCTAATGGCTTCATCTCTAATTTTGAAAACTGCAACAAAGCTTCCTTTCTAAAAGCATAAACACCAATGTGCTTGTAATATTGAACATCAAAACTTATTTCGCGATGAAAAGGGATAACCGAACGACTGAAATACAGGGCAAATCCGTTGTTATCCGTAATTACTTTTACATTATTAGGATTTTCGATTTCTGACTTTTCTTTAAGTTCAATTTTTAAAGATGCTAAAGATATTTCTTTATTGCTATCGGTCTTGAAAACGTCTATCAACTGTTGCAAAGGCTCTAATTTAAGGAAAGGTTCATCGCCTTGAACATTAATTACAATATCGCAATCGATATTCTGAACAGCTTCTGCAATTCTGTCGCTTCCCGTTTCGTGTTCGCCCGTCATAACAGCTTTTCCGCCATTTTTTTCGATTTCGTTGAAAATAATTTCGGAATCTGTTGCTACAAAAACATCATCGAAAAGTCCCGTTGCCAAAACGTTCTGATATGTTGTTGTAATTATGGTTTTGTCGCCCAAAGTCTCCATTAACTTCGCAGGAAACCTGGTCGAATTGTAACGTGCGGGAATAACTGCAATGATTTTCATTTACTTTAGTTATGAGTTATAAATTATGAGTTATGAATTATTTGGAATCGAGATTCTTTTTTGTTGTTACAATAATACTTCGAATAATTTTTAACAGTTCTGTTGCATCATTTATTAAAAAATCCGCTTCATCAGAGTTAATAAAATCAGTTTCCCTTAATAGTTGAAACCAATATATAGTTTCGTCACATTCTTTTTGAGCAATTGACAATTTATGAATAAAATCCATTTTACTTTGTGCATTTTGAGCTTCTCTTACATTTGGACCAATCGAAGTTCCAGAGCGTAAAAACTGTTTTGATAAAACATATTCTTTTTTCTCAATTGAAAATCTTTTGTAGAAATTTACAATCTTAATAGCAAAGTCAAAACTCTTTGTAACAACAATGCTTTCATTCATAACTCATAATTCATCATTATTAATTTAATAAGTTTAAAGCTCTTTCTAATTTTGGAAGCATTTCTTTGATTTCATCAACTGAAAGTCCACCAACCGATGCACGGAACCAAGGATCAGTAACTGAACATCCAAATGCTGAAAATGGTACAAACGCAACACCTCCTTCACGAATTAAATAGAATACCAAATCTGAAGTTTTCTCGATAACATCTCCATTTGACATTTTTTTGCCGATATAATCCATTTTGATTGTTAGATACATCGCTCCCATCGGCTGAATGCTGTCAACATTCAATCCTTTTGATTTTAAACCTTGAATTCCATCATGCAAAACCTTCAAGCTGTTTTCTAACTCACCTTTAAAATGATTTACAAAACGATTTAATTCCGCCGTATTTTGATAATAATTTGCTGTCGCTTCCTGCTCTGGTTTTGGTGCCCAAGCTCCAATGTGGGTATTTAGAGCTTTCATTTTTTCGATAATCTCCGACGGTCCGAAACTCCAGCCTACCCTAACGCCAGTTGCAGCAAGACTTTTTGAAATTCCATCGACGAAAATCGTGTATTCTTTTAATTCTGGAAACAAAGAAACCGGATTGAAATGCTCCTCACCAAAAGTCAAATTAGAATAAATTTGATCATATAACAAATACAAAGGTTTTTGATCTGCCGAACGTTTTTTGTTTTCTTCTAAAATTAATTCACAAATTCCATAAAGTTGGTCTTTTGTAAACATCGTACCAGTCGGGTTTAGCGGCGAACACAGCGAAATAAGAACCGCATCCGAAACATGTGGAGCAATTTCTTCGGCTGTCGGTAAAAAGTTGTTTGCTGGCTTGGTTTCCACTTCAATTCCTTGTGCCGAAGTCAAATAGGTATAATGGTTGTTATTCCACGATGGAACTGGATAAATCACCTTGTCTCCTTCATCTACAATGGTTTTGTAAATGGCATAAATCAAAGGTCTTGCTCCAGCAGTAATCAAAATATCCGCAGGCGAATAATCGAGATTCCATCGGCTTTTTAAATCCTCAGAAACGGCTTTTCTCAACGATAAAATTCCGTTTGCTGGCGGATAATTGGTTTGATGATTTTTGTATGCTTTTTCGATTTCCTGCTCTAATAATGCAGGAATTGGATACAATTGAGAATTCAAATCACCAATGGTAAGGTTGGCAATTTGTGCTCCATTTGCCTTCATATCGTTTACTTCATTTCCGATTTTTACAATTTCGGAACCGATAAGGTTGGCTGCTAATTTTGAAACTTTCATTTTCTTTTTTACTAATTTATTTTCGTTAGGCTATATCATTATTATTTATTTCAAAACAACGGACTACGTCCGTCGTTGTTATGATTTCGACGGGTTTCACCCGTCGCTATTATAGTTTCGATGGGTTTTACCCATCGCTACTGTAGTTCGCCACTTCGTGGCGTTCGTGACTCTACCGCTTTTCCAACGGGCTTCACCCGTTATTACTATAATTAAACACTTCGTGTTTAACATATTTTGCAATCGTTTTTTCGACGGGTTGCACCCGTCGCTATGTTAGTTCGCCACTTCGTGGCGTTCGTGACTCTACCGCCGTTCCAACGGACTTCACCCGTTATTACTATAGTTAAACACTTCGTGTTTAACATATTTTGCATTCGTTTTTTCGATGGGTTTTACCCATCGCTACTGTAGTTCGCCACTTCGTGGCGGTCGTGCCTCTATGGCCGTTCCAACGGGTTACGCCCGTTGTTACTTTAATTAAACACTTCGTGTTTAACGTATTTTGCAATCGTTTTTTCAAGGGGTTTTACCCGCCGCTATTGTAGTTCGCCACTTCGTGGCGTTCTCGAAAATGCACAATGCATTGAGACGTTTTCAAAATTTAAAAACAAAAAATTCGGGATTTATTCATCCCGAATTTAGATATTAATTGAGATTAAGACTCTCTTTTACGGCTTCAATTTTCTTTTCCAAAATCGGAAGTTTTGCTACAAAATCAGCTTCCGAATTGATGCTATCCTTCACAGAAACATAAAATTTAATTTTTGGTTCGGTGCCTGATGGACGTACACAAACCTTTGTTCCATCTTCTGTGTAATAAATCAAAACATTGGATTTTGGAATATCATCCATTACTTTTTTCTCATTGTTTGCAACCACCAAGCAAGTTTGCTCTTTGAAATCTTTAACTTCTGCAACTGATGAACCTGCGATTTCTTTTGGTGGATTTTCGCGGAAATTCTTCATCATATTCTGAATTTCTTCTGCTCCTTCACGACCTTTTTTAACAACATTTATCAAACCTTCATAATACATTCCGACTTCTTTGTAAATGTCAATCATGTATTGATACATCGTTTTGCCATTGGCTTTGCACCACGAAGCAATTTCGCACGCCAACAAAATAGAACCGCAAGAATCTTTATCTCTAACGAAATCTCCTGTCATAAATCCGAAACTTTCTTCGCCACCACAGATGAATTTTTCTTTGCCTTCAAAATCGCGAATCATTTTACCAATCCACTTGAATCCTGTTAACCCAACTTTGCAGTCAACACCGAATTTCGCGGCAACATCGAAGAAAACATCAGAAGTTACAATCGTAGAACCAATAAATTCTTTGCCCGTAATTCTTCCTTGTTTTTTCCATTGGTCAAGGATATAATAAGTTAAAATTGTGTTGGTTTGGTTACCGTTAAGCAATTGCATTTCACCTTCTAAATTTCTAACAGCAATTCCTAATCTATCGCCGTCTGGGTCGGTTCCGATAACGATATCGCCGTTGGTGATTCTCGCTAAATCCATCGCCATTTCCAAAGCTGCTGGTTCTTCAGGATTTGGAGATTCAACTGTTGGAAAATTTCCGCTTGGAATCATCTGTTCTGTAACCAAGTCAACTTTTGTGAAACCTGCTTTTTTCAAAGCTTTAGGAATCGTCGTGTAAGTTGTACCGTGAATTGACGTGAAAACAATATTCAAATTATCTCTTCCTACATTTTGATACAAAGAGTTCTCCATGCAAGCATCGATGTACACATCATCCTGCTCATCACCTACCCACTCGATTAAATCATCATTTCCATCAAATTTTATTGCATCAAATTTCGTTGCGTAAACTTCTTTGATAATGTTTTCGTCATCTGGCGGAACTACTTGTGCTCCATCATTCCAATAAACCTTATAACCATTATATTCTGGCGGATTGTGAGAAGCTGTCAACACAATTCCTGCGTTGCACTTTTTATCACGAACCGTAAACGACAATTCTGGTGTTGGACGGTGATTTTTGAACAATAAAACTTTAATTCCGTTAGCTGTTAAAACATCAGCAACCAATTTTCCAAATTCTTTAGAGTTATTACGAACGTCGTACGCAATCGCAACTTTTATGTCTTGATTTGGAAATGATTGATGAAGATAATTGGCAAGACCTTGAGTCGCTTGTCCGAGTGTATATTTATTAAGACGATTGGTACCAACGCCCATTATGCCGCGCATTCCGCCAGTTCCGAACTCCAATTCTCTATAAAAAGAGTCTTCTAAATCTGGTGAATTGCTATCGATAAGCATTTGTACTGTATCTCTTGTCTCTTTATCGAAAGTTTCGCTTAACCAAAGCTTTGCTTTATCTAATGTTGTCATAGAATGTTATGTGTGTTTTTTAGTTTAAATTCTTTTGTTGCATTGTTGCTTTTTCTTCAACTTTTATCTTTTTCGACGGATTGCCGTAATAGACTAATTTGCCTGTATTGGTGATTGTACCTTTAATTTCTTCGTCGACATTCACTTCTGTATAGTTTCCGTTTTTCGAATCCAATTCTAGACTATTGATAAACCAATATGGCGAAATAATACTTGCGGTGTCCGAGATTTTAACATAGGCTTGGTCGGTTTTCCCTAAAAGATTAGCGCGACTTTTTTGCGTCATATTGAGCCAAGTTTTGTCCGAAACCACGCCTCCAATAAATTTGGATTGGTCTTTGAGTGTCAATTTGAAGTCATTGACTTTCATTTGACTAGAAATATTTAATTCTACTGAATCTGCTAATTTGACATCATCAAAAGGATGTTTTCCGTAAATCGTCAAATTATAAAATCCAGCATTTTCTGTTGGTCTTTTTTCTTTAATATTTAAGACTTTATTATCAACACCAATTTCGAGGTTTTTGAAGAGATTAGAAGTTGTCTCAACAGTCACAAAATTGTGCTGACTTTCCACATAAAAAAGTCGAAATTTTCCTTTTGCATCGAGTTTTGTAAACTCAGAAAGCTCTACATCTTTAGCTTCGATATTACCTTTTGGACTTATCTTTCCACACGAAAATAAAGTCATTATCAGCAATAAATAAACTAGGTTTTTCATTCTTAAAATTTGAAGTTTCAAGTTAGCTTTTTTCCCAGAAATAAGGGCAAAAATTATCAGAAAAATTAATGTTACAAATAAAGATAAAAATCATAGCGTTTTCGCAAAATTTTTAACTTAGAATAGTTGAAAACTATAGCTCTTGAATTTTATTAATTGACACATCATTTTTAAGTAAAATTTCGGAGCCAGAATTTTCAAGGTAAACGTCAAAATTATTATCCGCTTCATTTATTTTAAAAACAAAATAAAAATCTTTGGATGTCGACTTTTGTTTTAATGTGTTGTAAGCCTCCATAATATCTATTTGATTGCACAGAAAATCATAGCGAAATCCTGACTCATCCAGATAATATTGCAATTGTAGACGTTGGGGAAACAAGTTGATTTGAGGCGAAGTTTGGTTATTTTTGAAATCCTCAATTCTAAAATCATTTTGAAGAAAATCATTTCCAAAGACAATATTAGCTTTTAGATATTTAACATAATCAACCTTTATTCCCCAATTGACTTTGGTTTTATTGACAAACATATAATCTTCAAAAGTCTTTACATCCTCGAATCGATCTCCATTACTTCTTAATAAATCAAGATTTTCAGGTATTTTTTTTCCTTGAAAAGTCCCTATTGGAATTATGTTTATTTTACTGTTCTTCTCAAAACGACTATCGGATTTGAAGTTTCCTACTGATTCTGTCATTCCAAATTCTAACTTGCCATTTGGAAGAATTTTAGTAACGAAACAAGGAGCTGCCTTAAGATTTTCTGTTAATTGATCAATTTTTTGCGATGGTAGTTTTGTTTCAACTTCATAAAAAGTTTCGTCTTCATAACAAAACCATTTTATGTTTAAAGAGTGAGGATAAGCTTTTGTCGGTGATTGAGAATATAAACTTGGACTAAATATATGGCCTAAGTTATTAAAATTTGTTGCGTTATTAGAATTTAGAATTTGATATTGTGCCTCGCTAAATCCTTCATAATCTTCGTCACTATAAATAAGCTGATAATCGATAATTTTGTAATGTTGATCAACATTTTCTGTCGTCAAATACCAATACCAAACTTTCTTATCAAAAAAATTATCCTTTTTTAGTTGAAGAAAAAATGCCACGCAAAAACCGACTAATATTAGAAATAGTCCCAGATTGATGATATTGACACGACTCTTCAACATAATTCTTATTTATTTCCAGCTCCTAAGCCAATTAAAAACTGGGGTATAAAAAAGTAAAACACGAAAAATATCGCCGAAAACTTAAAAGCTTTTTTAAAAAAGTTGGAGTAAACAGGATCTGACTTCATCGTCAACAACCACAAAATCAAGAAAAAGAACAAGGTCATAATCGGGTTAAAATAAAACACCGATATACGACCTAGCTCCAAATATTTGAATAAAAATTGGTAACTAACCGCGTTAATAAATACTAGTAAAACAAAAGACAATGCTATTTGTCCGAAAACTTTATCTTCCATTTTTGTATTATTAATCGAGTTAAATTACTTCCTCCACATTATAATTTTTGTGATCTCTTTTGGAACGGACAATCATCTCGCCCAAAAATCCTGAAACAAACAACAGAGTTCCCAAAATCATCATCGTCAAAGCAATGTAGAACCAAGGATTTAGCGCGATCAGATGACCATAAACGCCTTTGGAAACATCAATTAATTTTGAGATTCCCAACCAAAGTGCCGACAAAAACCCGATGATGAACATCAAAGTTCCTGCAGCGCCAAAAAAGTGCATTGGACGTCCACCAAATCGACTTACAAACCACAATGTTACCAAATCTAGGAAACCGCGAATAAATCTTTCGGTTCCGAATTTTGAAGTTCCGTAAGGACGCGCTTGGTGCTGCACAGGTTTTTCTGTAATTTTCTTGAAACCTGCATTGGCTGCCAAAACAGGAATATACCTGTGCATATCGCCATACACGTCAATAGATTTTACAACACGTTTTTTGTAGGCTTTTAGTCCACAATTAAAATCGTGAAGATGAACTCCCGACAACTTACGAGCCGCACCATTAAAGAGTTTTGATGGAAGATTCTTGGTCATGACATTGTCAAAACGCTTCTTCTTCCAACCTGATACGATGTCGTAATCGTCTTTGACAACCATATCATAAAGTTCAGGAATTTCTTCCGGAAAATCCTGCAAGTCCGCATCCATCGTTATTACAACATTACCTTGCGCTTTCTCAAAAGCCGCGTGCAAAGCTTGAGATTTTCCATAATTTTTGGAAAATTTAATCCCATGTACTTGCGGATGTTGCACTTTTAGATTTTCTATAATGCTCCAAGAAAGATCCGTGCTACCATCATCGACAAACCAAACATCATAACTTAGCTGATGTTGCTTGCATACAACATCAATACGGTTAAAAAGCTCTTCGATGGATTCTTCTTCGTTGAGAAGTGGAATAATTATAGAAAGATTCATTAATTAAATATAAGTAAAAATGATTATTCGTAACGCTTTTTGTTTTTCAAAAAGGCTGAAATAATGATTGACAAAAGTAAATAAAATAATAAAATACCCCCAAAAAGTGAAGATAAAAAATTGAAAGAAAAATAGTTGGTATTGTTCTTTATTGCATTGTTAATACCGATTTTGTACTTTTCGTATTCTTCGTTTAGCGGCTTTAACTTGTCCGTATCTTTTGGATTAATTTCCTTGATTTGCTTTTGATAAGACTCATCTAGCTTTTGCATTTCAGACTGAAAATGCTGATGATTGAGCATATCTCGTGCATCTGTATCAACGTAATTAAGGAACGCAAACATCGTCATAATCGACAAAAATCCGCCAACAAATAATGTCAAAAAGGATTGTTTAAAAGCTTGAGGAAAAGTAATAAATCCGTTTCCTTTTTTCCAAAAAACAGAAAGAAAAGCTGCAATACCATAAAGAAAAGTTAGTCCAAAAGCATTAACCTTCATACTAACATCCCAATAGTTAGGGCCTGCAAAAAAATAATAAACACCAAAGAACAACAACATCGTTATTCCGTATAAAACTAAACCAATAACTACTGGATTTTTCGTCATAATTTTCTAAAATGTGGGAAGATTATCTCTGTCAAACTTCATTTTTGTCGATTTAAAAATTCTTTTTTTAAGGTTAAATGACAAAATTTAAAAAATTTTCAAGATTTTTTCAAATTAAAAATCAAGCTATTAGGCTAATTAACGCCTATAAATTCTGATTTTCTTGAGAAGACTCTTCCAAATTCATAAATAATTTCTATATTTGCACTGGCAAGTCCTACACAACCAGCTCCTGAGAATCCTCCAGGGTGGGAACACAGCAAAGGTAATTGGTCGTAGCGGTGTGATGTAGGTAGCTTGCCATTTTTTATTTCTTAAAATTCAAATTCCTCACCCAGTTTCGGTAAAACCAACTCCACATTTTTCTCTTCAAAATGCTTCATTGCACTGTCGTGATTAATTGTAATTGGAGGAAAAGTATCGAAATGACATCCTATTACTTTCGGAGATTTCAATAATTCACCTGCAGCAAAAGCAGCTTTTCTTGGACACATTGTATAGTGACTTCCTACCGGAAGAATAGATAAATCTATTTTACCAAAAAGTCTCGGGAACAACTCCATATCAGCCATTACTCCTGTATCACCTGCTAAGTACATATTTCTTCCTTCAGGAAGTCTGAAGATATAACCTACAGGTACACCACCATAAGTACCATCCGGGAAAGAACTTGTATGATGAGCTGGCACCATAGAAATCTTGAGATCTTCAACTTTTGCAGATCCTCCCAGGTTAATATCACATGTATTTTTCGCATTTTTAAAATAACCGCATACTTCCGGTACTCCAATAATAATTGCTTCCGGATAATGAGCCAATACCTCTTCTACATCCGCAATATGATCGCCGTGTGCATGCGTTAACAAAATATAGTCAATTTTGTGTGCTTTAATATCAAATCCTGACTGTTCTTTCTGATAATTATAGAAAGGGTCTGAAAGGATATTTTTTCCTTTGTAAGTGAACAAAAAACAGTTTTGTCCTAAAAAAGTGAATTTCATAATACTTTATATTATTTTTGACATTACCGGAAGAAACCTTCCTTCTATTTTTGTAGGTTTATTTCTTATTGTTTTAAAACCAAATTTCTGATAAAAATTTTCGGCACAAGGATCAGCATCCAAAACTACCATATCAGTCAGTAAACTTACCTGACTCAGAAAATGATCTAACAATAATTTCCCATAACCGCCTCCAATATATTCAGGTTTAAC